>NZ_JAUSUB010000001.1 GCF_030813235.1 Cytobacillus purgationiresistens
TAATCCGGCTATTAGAACCATTTTTCAGTGAAAAAGATGATTTTCATGTTCTAATCCGGCTATTAGAACCATTTTTCAGTGAAAAAGATGATTTTGATGTTCTAATCCGACTATTAGAACCATTTTTCAGTGAAAAAAATGATTTTGATGTTCTAATCCGGCTATTAGAACCATTTTTCAGTGAAAAAGATGATTTTCATGTTCTAATCCGGCTATTAGAACCATTTTTCAGTGAAAAAGATGATTTTCATATTCTAATCTTGATATTAGAACCATTTTTCAGTGAAAAAGATGATTTTCATGTTCTAATCCGGCTATTAGAACCATTTTTTAGTAAAAGGTACATGATAATGTTTATCCGGTATTGGTTTTGCCATTGGATATATTTTAATGATTATAGAAAAAGGATTTGACATTTCCGTTTTTATGGCATATTATGAACAATAATTAAATGATGAATATTTAATTCATTGACGAGAAAGAGTAATCGTGACTATCTTATCTATAGAGAGTCGGCTATTTGCTGAAAGGCCGACGTTAAGACCATGATGAAAATCCTCTCCGAGAAGCGAAGCTGAAGAGATGTTTAAGCTTTGACGGCATTCTACCGATATCCGGAACGCGTATGATAGTACGTAGTGAAAGCAAGCAAAAAACCACTACTCATGGTTTTTTATTTTGCTTAAATGAAGCTTATATTTCAAATATAAACTCGACTCTGCGTTAAGGGTCGAGTTTTTTTATTTCATAAAAGAGGTGGAAGTAATGAAGGAAACGGCAGCAGAAAGAGAATTGAGGGTACAAAAACAATGGGAAGAGAACGATGTATTTAAACGCTCAATCACAAACCGTGACGGAAAGGAATCCTATGTATTTTATGAGGGACCGCCGACTGCCAATGGTCTTCCCCATGCTGGGCACGCTTTGGGCCGAACAATCAAGGATTTTGTTGCCAGATATAAAACGATGTCTGGTTATCAAGTGTTTAGGAAAGCAGGTTGGGATACACATGGTCTCCCGGTAGAGCTGGAAGTTGAGAAACGATTAAAGATTCGCGGAAAAGATGAAATCGAAGAGTATGGTGTAGAGAATTTTATTGAAAAATGTAAGGAAAGTGTTTTTACTTATGAAAAGGAATGGAGACAATTTACTCATGCACTTGGTTATTGGGTCGATATGGATGACCCCTATATCACATTAGAAAATGAGTATATTGAGTCTGTTTGGCATATTCTGTCTGAGATTCATAAGAAAGACCTGCTGTATAAAGGGCATCGAGTCGTACCATATTGTCCGCATTGTGAAACGTCCCTCAGTTCTCATGAAGTAGCGCAAGGCTATAAAGATGTAACTGATTTATCAGCCACTGCCAAATTTCGATTGAAAAACAATGAATTCCTGTTAGGGTGGACAACAACACCATGGACCCTTCCGAGTAATGTAGCTATTGCCGTTAATCCCGAAATGAACTATGTGCGTGTTAAACAGGGAGAAGAAGTATACGTGGTAGCCGAAGCCCTGGCTGGGTCTGTATTAAAATCAGAATATGAAGTAATGGAAGTTTTCAAAGGGGAAGCCCTTGTAGGTTTAAGTTACGATCCTCCTTTCGACTTCATCTCTTTAAGTAATGGCCATAAGGTACTTGCGGCTGATTTTGTCACTGAAACAAGTGGAACAGGTCTTGTCCATATCGCACCGGCACATGGTGAAGATGATTACAAGCTGATTAAAGATCAAGGCTTGGATTTTATCAATGCGGTTGATGAAAAAGGCCGTTATAAAGAGGAAATCACACCACTAGCTGGTCAATTTGTAAAAGACTGTGATGTTAAGATCATCAAAATGCTTGCAGGAAAAGACTTACTGTTTGACAAACAAAAATACGAGCACAGTTATCCTCATTGCTGGCGTTGTGATAGTCCCCTTCTTTATTATGCGATGGAAGGCTGGTTTATCAAAACGACAGCAGTGAAAGAGAAGATGCAAGCCAATAATCAACAAGTAGAATGGTATCCATCACATATGAAAGACGGCAGATTTGGGAACTTCCTCGATAATATGGTTGATTGGAATATCGGCAGAAACAGGTATTGGGGAACGCCATTAAATGTGTGGGTGTGTAATGACTGTGGCACTGAAAAGGCGCCTGGCTCTATCAATGAATTACAGGAAATGGCAGTTGAGGGTGTCTCTGAAGACATCGAACTTCATAAGCCATATGTAGATGAGATCCATCTCAAATGTGATTGTGGAGGAGAGATGCGCCGGACAAGTGAGGTCATTGATGTCTGGTTTGACAGCGGCTCCATGCCATTCGCGCAATATCATTATCCATTTGAAAACGAAGCATCATTCAAAAATCAGTATCCTGCTGATGTAGTCATTGAAGGTGTAGATCAAACAAGAGGATGGTTTTATAGCTTACTTGCGGTCTCCACTCTATTTACTGGCCAAGCACCATATAAAAGAGTTTTGTCATTAGGTCATATTTTAGATGAGAATGGTCAAAAGATGTCTAAAAGCAAAGGAAATGCATTAAATCCAGTCGAACTAATCAATGAGTTTGGTGCAGATTCGCTGAGATGGGCTTTGCTTGCCGATAGTGCCCCATGGAATAATAAACGTTTCTCCAAAAAGACAGTAGGACACGCCAAGTCTAAGGTAGTTGATACGCTTCAAAATGTATATGCCTTTTATGAGATGTATGCTGACATTGATCAGTTTGATCCACAGAAAGATCTAGGAGGAACTCGCTCAACACTTGATCGGTGGGTTTTATCACGGTTAAACACTATTATCAGCGAAGTAACCGTTAGCTTAGATCAATATGATATGACAAGAGGGGCCAGACTAATCGCGACATTCCTTGATGGAGTGAGCAATTGGTATGTTAGACGTTCGAGACAGCGCTTCTGGAAGAGCGGTATGGATGAGGATAAGCGGGCCGCATTTACGACTTTATTTGAAGTGATCACGAAGCTGACTCAGCTAATGGCACCGTATGCCCCATTTGTCACTGACGATATTTATTCTAAATTAATGAGTGACAGTGTTCATCTCACCGATTTTCCAATCGCAGATGGAACTTTAATCGACAAACAACTGGAAGAAGACATGGAAGCAGTATTGCAAATCGTTGAGTTAACAAGATCAGTCAGAACCACTACAGCTATCAAAACAAAGCAGCCGTTAGCAAGCTTGGCTGCAATGCCAAATAGTGGAGTTGATGCATCGAGATTGCATCAATACGCCAGCATTGTTGAGGAAGAAACGAATGTGAAGGAATTGCAAGTGGTTAACGGGCCACATCAATTATTACAAGTAGATATGAAACTAAATTTTGCAATAGCAGGCCGGAAATTTGGTAAGCAGGTTAATGAAATAAAGAATGGGTTGGAGAAACTAACTGATGAAGAGAAGCAAACGTTTTTAAATGAGCAAGGATTCGAGTTGCTTCTTTCTTCAGGTGAGACAGTCCACTTAACTTTAGACGACGTGCTTCTTGAGAAAAAGGGGAAGGCAGGCTTTGAGGTAGTTGAAGGAACTCAATTCGTTATAGCTCTAGATACAAGAATAACAGATGAGCTGAAAGAAGAAGGCTTAGTGAGGGAATTCGTACGTGTTGTTCAAACTTATCGAAAAGAAATGAACCTCCCTGTAGAGTTAAGGGTAAATTTATATATTAAAGCGGACGCATGGTTCGAGGAAGTATTAAAAAAATATAACGACTTACTGCAGAATAATCTCATTGTAAAGCAAACTTTCTTTAAAGAAATTGATAACATGAGAGTATTTGATGTAGAGGGTTATGAACTGCATCTATCTATTCAATCATAAATGAAAAATCCCCCTTTGATTAAAATTTTCAGAGGGGGATTTTATGGATATGAGTGACTTCAATCAATTATCTTTCTTAACTATCTCTCCAGTCATGGCATCAACAATATAATCTGTATCAGAATTGCCATTTCTTACGGTTACTTCATAATATGTACCGCTATTCTCCCGTTCCAATGTCCATCCATCAATTTCATCCTCAGTTTCCTTCGATACAGCTTCTATTGCTTTTTCAGGTAAAATCACTGCATCTAAATCTAATTGCTTATTTTCACGTTCAATTCCATTTGTTTCATCCTTATCTAGTGCTTCTTCCTTTTGTTTTTTTACTACTTTGGAATCGGTATTGATTTCTATTTCGTACTCGGTTGTATCATCTACACCTGATATCTCATATTTCCATACATTTAAATCACTATCTAATTCGACTTTAGTGATAGAAGCATCAGGATATGCATTTGAGAATTCATCAATTGCTTCATTAAAATCAATAGACAGATTCTCATTATTTAAATCTGGCTTTTTCGAATTCTGCTCGGTTTTATTTCCATTTTCATTCTCTGCAGTTTGATTATCTCCAGTATTACAGCTCACCAGAACGAGCATAAGAAATGGAATGCTCATGAATATCGTCCATTTTTTCATGAATTGTCTCCTTTATATATTAAGTTGTATATCTCTACTATTCCATGTTTTGCTTATATTCAAACATGGGCAATTGCTGTTCATATGAAAGCGAGTCTAGAGCATTCGTATCAGTAAAGCTGCTTCAAAAATCATTTTTTCATATAAAGGATTCTTTAGGGAATTAGTAGTAATGAGCCAGCTACATAGGGTATGAGGGATGATTTACCTCTTATCCATAATGAATTACTTACCTTGGAAAAAAATATAGAAACCAAACAGCATATTGAACTGAACCAGGATAAACGAATTTATAACGTTATGGAAACCAAAATAAAAAAGCACCGGATTGTCGAATACTGAAAAATGCGAAATAGCTGCAAAATTGTCTCAGCAGTTTTTTAAGGAAGCCCGCTTTACTGTAATAATAATTAATTACATACCTATTCCTTTAATAGCGAATAATAACCGGAGAGGTGATAATTTGGATAAAAATAACTTAAAACTCACATCTTCTGAAATAGGAACACTGTGGGGAGAATATGTAAACGGAACAATGACAGATGTAGTAAATAGGTATATGTTCTCTATAATAGAAGATGAATCAATAAAAACCATTTTTGAGGATGCTATCAAGACTTTCGGAAAACAAAAGAAAAAAATTGCAGCTTTTATGGAGAATGAGGGATTTCCAGTACCTATTGGATTTACTGAATCTGACCTTAATAAAGGTACGGAGAGATTGTTTTCTGATATATTTTGCCTGAATTATTTACATATCATGACTTTGCATGGGATGCTCGGGCATACCACTGCATTAGGTGTCTCTGTCAGAGAGGACCTACGGTTTTTTTACGATTCATGTGATAATGATGGAAAAAGAATGTTCCATCAAACCATTGATTTACTGCTTGAGAAAGGGAATTTCCAGAGAGATCCTTTATTTTATCCCGCCAAGAACCCTGAATTTATTTCAAGCCAAGATTTCACAGATGGAATTTTCGGTAAAGGCAGGCGATTATCTGCTACAGAAATCATAAGTATTTCTTTTAACCTTAAAAAAAGTATTATGGCTAAAACTCTTTCTATCGCATTCAGTCAAGTTACTCAAACAAAAGAAGTTAGAAAGTTCTTAGAGAATTCCGAAAAAACGGCGGATGGACAAATACAATCCTTATCAAAAATCATGCACAAGGATAATTTACCAGTTCCTATGTCTTGGGAGACAGAGGTGACTACTTCAACGGACTCTCCTTTTTCCGATAAGTTAATGTTATATCATATTGGTTTCTTGTATCAAGCTGCCCAAGCATATAACGGGACAGGTTTAGCATCAGCCATGAGAACAGACCTCGTTGCGATATATGAAAGTGTAATTCTAAAAAATCTAATGGTAACAAAAGAATGGTTTAATCTTATGATGCAAAATAAATGGTTAGAACAACCACCTCTTGCGCCTAATAGAAAAGAAATTGCAAAAGAAGAATAATAAAATCATTGTTCGTGTATTGCAAGCCAAGATCATATGCAAACGAACGAGTCTTTGACTGTTGAACAAAAAATGGTATCGTTTAAAAAGCGGTTTTATGCAATATTCAAACCCTAGATTGACCTCTAGTAATGCGAATGATATAATGACACAAACATTCTAAATATTACTACCTTTGTATAAAGGGGAGTAGCAGATACAATAAAGTCGTCAATACAGGTGCAATATGCCCTCGGCTTTATTGGCAGCCTATGCTGTTTGCGAGACCTTTACCAATTTATTTGGTGAGGTCTTTTTGTCGTCTTTAAATAGAAAAATAAAAAAGGAAATGAGGGTGGTAATTATGTCAATCAAAAAATATATTAAAAGATTTGTTCAAAAGGAAGGGGTAAAGATATTTAAAGAAAAAGGGTTGCCAATGATCAAAAAGGAACTAGAAAAAAGGAAAGGAAAGAAATAAGGGGGTTCAAAAAATTGAATAGATTATTATTGCTTATTCCATTTTTCATATTATTAACAACAGCAGCATGTTCACCTATTGAAGATACAAAAGATACTTTGATCTATATTAATGGAGTCGAAGATTATATGAATGAATTGTCTCGTTTTACAGAGGAGTTTCCATCTATGGCGGAAGAAGCATTAAGTGAATCACAGGCTGCTCAAGAATTAGAAACGCGTGTTCAGCAAGTTCAAGAGGATATCGAAACCTTTAATCAGTTAGATTCTCCTGTAATTATGGAAGAACTACATGATGAATTATTAAAGCAAAACGAGAATATGCAGCAAGGATTAGAATCATTAGAAATTGAGCTTGAGAAAGGAACGTTGAATATAGAGTTCATAGAGGATAGCGAAATATTGAAATCTATCCAAGGTATAGAAGGTATATATGAACAAATAGAAAAATTAGGAGAATAAAACCGTAATGATAGGGGTTCAGATTGATTTCAATTTGGACCCCTTTTAAGATTTCTTAATTAAGTAATAACCATATCAGAGAGAAGTGTAGAAGGATGTATGTAATCTTTCTGTTTAGTAGCTATAAAACTATTAAAATATAAATTCATTTGAGGGTTAGAGGTAGGCAAATTATTTGCATAGTTCAGTAATTTGCCTACCTGAATATATATATAGGGAATTGCTTTTTTCGCGATTGGTTTGTGGATAAAGTGAACAAATACATGAAAGGAGTTGTTTAGGTGTGACACTTACATCAAGAACGATTCCCCGATCCGCAGTGCGTGGAACTGCATCTGGAGTCTTTTTCATGGCGCTGTTCGGGACTCTGTGGGCCTACACTGGGATTATGGGATTGAGTGGATGGGGAGTTCCATTTTTGTTAGTCGCTGCTGTTACCATAGGTATAGTTCTTTTCATCGGAGGTATTTTGTTAATACGAGCATCGCGGGAATTAACCAACCAGGCTTCTAAAACAGAATTAACAGGTGGAAGGCGTACTAAATTTTGGTTTAACATTATTTTCGCCGCTGAAGGCTTGGCTATTGCAATCACAATTGCTGTCTGTAACACAACTAGTCACACAGAACTTATACCGCCAATAATCGCTATTATAGTCGGCGTTCATTTTTTTCCATTGGCCCCCCTTTTCCAAGTCAAACTCTATTACTTTACAGGCGCGCTCCTTTGTATACTCGCTATTATTACATTGATGTTTATGCCTGAAGAGGTCACGATTGGGGAGTATCAGATCAATGCGTTTATGTCAGTCGTTGGCCTAGGTTCTGCTTTGATCTTGTGGGGAACGGGGCTGGCGATATTGCTGATAGGAAGAAGATTGCTAGCCATAGCTAAGAAATAAATATGAAAAAAATGGGAGAATAATTTAAAAGGAGATATAGTGTGTGATACTCTTGATACAAAGGTGGTGAAACTAGTGGTTATCTTTTTAGCACTTTGAAGGAAATAACCTAAATTTATTTTTCGGAATATATAGATATTTATAATTCACCCGATAAGAAAAGATAATTTAGGAGGATTTATATGAATATGAGCCAAGCATTGGAGAACATTGATAGAAAACAAAAAGAGATTCAATTTTCGGGAACTGTATGCGTAAAGCTGGCGGGTGAAACGCTAGCGAGAAGTTATGGATTTTCAAATCGTAATGAGAAGGTTCTCAATCAAAATAATACGCGTTATGGTATTGCTTCTGGGAGTAAATTTTTAACTTCCATAGCAATTGGCCAACTTGTGGACCAAAGAATGATTTCATTCGATACGAAGTTATCCGAGTGTCTTGATTCAGAACTACCCTATTTCGATGAGACCATCACTATTCATCATTTGCTCACACATACTTCTGGTATTCCGGATTACTTCGATGAATCTGTAATGGATAATTATGAAGATTTGTGGCTGGAAACACCTATGTATAAAATAAGAGAATTAAATGATTTTCTTCCCCTTTTTCAGAATGGGAAAATGGTGTCAGCAGTAGGGGATCGTTTCCAGTATAATAATGCCGGTTATGTCATCTTAGGACTTGTTATTGAAAAAGTAAGTGGACTCATGTTCAGCGATTATATTGAGCAATTCATTTTCAAAAAAGCAGCTATGTACGGTTCTGGGTACTATGAATTAGATGCATTACCCGAAAGAACGGCTCTTGGGTACATTGAAAATCCAGATGGAAGCTATAAAACAAATATTTATTCAATCCCGGCAAAAGGTGGTGCAGATGGCGGAGTTTTTGTCACTGCAAAGGATATGGTTTCCTTATGGGAAGCATTAAATAATCATTCACTTATGTCTGAAGCGGCAACTAAATTCCTCTTACAACCACGAGTTCTAGTAGAGGATGATATCTTTTATGGATATTCAGGATATATGAAAGCCAACAAGAATCAGATAATTAAACATATTTTAATGGGTTATGACCCAGGTGTTAACTTCCGTTCAGTTTATTACCCTAGTGAAGATCTTACTATAGTTGTTTGTTCCAACGAATCTGATGGGGCTTATGACATAATTACTGACCTTGAAAAAACTCTTTTAGGTAGATAATATATCTTTGCTCAAACCCTTTAATAATCAGGCGATTCTTCTTTATGAGGGATCGCTTTTTTCAATTCAGCTACATAGTCAAATTAGTAAAGGATGAAACAACCATAGTTTATTATGATATGAAATTAAAAAAATGCACCTTTAAGACAGATAAAATGAAAATTGTTTTCTTTCGATAGGTAAATGCTATAATATCCAAAAGTTATGTTATGATTAATTGAATTTTCGATATAGCAGGAGGAAAAAGAAATGGTTAGATTAAAACCTATGAATCATGAAGAATTCCAGCAATATATGATTACTGCAATTGAAGACTATGCTAAAGAGAAAGTGATTTCTGGTAATTGGAGTGAAGAAGAGGCAATAACCTTGTCCACAAACACTTTTAATCAACTATTGCCAAAAGATGAAACATCAGAATTTAATTATTTATTCTCAATCTTTCATGAACAGCAATTGATTGGCATGATTTGGGTTGCGCAAAAATCACCTGATCATAATGATGAAGCGTTTATTTATGATTTTATTATCTTTGACCAATATCAAGGCCAGGGACACGGCAAGAGTGCTATGAGAGAAATTGAAGTGATTGTTAAAGAAATGGGCATTAAGAAAATCGGCCTGCATGTTTTTGGCCATAATAAGATTGCTCGAGGGTTATATGAGAAGATGGGCTATGAGATTACGAATATAACGATGGCAAAATCTATTGAATAGCGGATTTAACAGGTTGCATCAGCAGTTTATTTCAAGCAAGCAAATGCTCACATCTTGTATCAATATTTGTTTCATTTAGAATAAAGAAAGAGCGTGTTTTGATCAAAGGTTCCTTTCAAAATATGCTCTTTCATTCAATAGCTCCCGTAATAATAACTAGATTATTCGATTGATAGACTCATTAACCATTCCTGCCCAATTCTTCCGTTTCTTCTTTCTCCTGTGTCTTTAAATCCAGCCTTTTCATATAGCCACTTAGCAGAAAGGTTTTTCTCGTCAACCACTAAAATAACTTCATTATAAGTACTAAAATTTTCTTTTACGAGATATGGCAATGCGAGCATTCCCTGCTTGGCAAATCCTTTGCCTTGGTATTTTTGATTGATGGCAAGAGCGGTCAAAAGCAATGCCTTTGGATTGCTTGAGTAGTTTTTAACTCTGTCTGACAAATGAAGGAGAAAGAATCCAACTGCTCTTCCATAGTTAGTAATGACAATAGGATGACGACCTGAAGCGTTGTTTAAACTATCCTTTGGTAGTGAAGAAAATTGGAGCTGTTCTTCGGATAGTTCAAAATGATTGAGTTCATCTAAGAATTTATTTTTGAAATGCTCCAACTTAACTGCTGTTGTATTCTCCATGCAATCCCCATCCTTGCTAATTGATATTTTCTACTTAATTATACCATTATAACGGAACGTATGTACTATTTTTGGTTGGAGGTTTGCATAAACTGTGCATGTTTATTCTAATGAAGGAATGAGCAGGATTGGAATACGCCTCTTTTGTTTTAAATTCATATTGTTTATTGCTGTAGAGACGTGATAGAATGCTATGGTGCTTCATTTTGCAATAATATATTAATTTGGAAGGATCAGGAATATGAACATGAACATCAAGAAATATATTGCGGATATCAGTATTATTATCATTGGCGCTTTTGTTTTCGCACTTGCTATAAATTTATTTGTTATCCCGAGTGAATTAGGAGAGGGCGGCGTCACAGGAATAACCATTATTTTCTTTTATTTATTTGAATGGTCGCCGGGTTTAGTCAGTTTCATTTTAAATGCTATATTACTTATTGCGGGTTACAAGTTTTTAAATAAACTCACAATCATTTATACAATCATCGCTATAACTGCAATTTCACTCTCTCTTTATTTGACAGAGAGCTGGAATGTTGCATCAGACGAAATACTTGTTAATGCTATATTTGGCGGGATTTTTTCAGGTGTAGGTATCGGTTTGATTATACGTGTTGGCGGAACCACTGCTGGGACAACCATCCTGGCAAAAATAACAAATAAGCTTTTCGGATGGAGCATCAGCTACGGTCTTTTATTCTTTGACTTGCTTGTTGTTTTTGGCTCTTTTTTAATTATTGGGGCAGAAAAAGTAATGATTACCATCATCATGCTTTACGTTGGGACAAAGGTGATGGAGTTAATCATTGAAGGAGTCAATCCTAAAAAGGCTGTAACCATTATTTCCAAGGAATCAGACAGTATTGCCAAACAAATCAATCAATACTTGGATAGAGGGGTCACAGTGATGAATGGGCAAGGCTATTATTCTAAAGAGGCCAAGGAAGTCCTTTATATTGTGATCAGCAAACAAGAAGTGGTAAAGTTGAAAAGAATTGTAGAAGCAACGGATAAAAATGCCTTTGTAGCGATACATGATGTGAGAGATGTATTTGGCGAAGGTTTCCACGACATATCAAAAAGTTAACTTGTGAAGCAGCTTTGTGTAGGCTGCTTTTTGGTTTGAAAAAAACAAAAGGTTTCATATACTACTTGCTTTAATCATTACCAATAAAAGAGTAACATGTTTGCTGCTAAGACAAGTTTACGTTATATTGATAAATATTTAAGTTATTCATAACAATGTTCAGCTTTCTTTTTTTACAATTGATACCCTGATATTAGAGTTATTTCGAACCTGAAATAAACCTAATAAATTTTAGGGAATTGAGTTTTAAGTATGTTATTTCAAGTGGATGGTTATTTTTCTCTTGAAATGGATGGTATAAAGCAATGGTTTTTAGATTATAATTTTAAGTATTTAGTTGTCATAATGCGATTTTGTTTTCTATCTTTGGATAAGTCCAAAATAATTATTCAGTTAGGTGGTGAATAATGGAGATGTTGTTTGCTTTTGTAATTATTATTATTGTGCTCTCAATTGTTGCTACCCTTTTAGTGGCGGGGAAAAGCGATGACAATTACAGTGGATCAGCCAAAAGGAATACTGTGAATTTAACCCTTATATATGCAGTCATTATCCCGCTATCCTTTGTTGCGCTAGGTGTATACATATGGCTTATTGTTTTTTAACGAAATTTGAAAATGAAAGTAAGTGTTTCTAAGATGAATTGGACTCCAAATCGAAGTGATAAAAAAGCCATTTATAAGCAATTGGCTGAGTTTATAGAAACCGGAATAGCAGACGGTAGTTTTCCTCCTGATAAACCACTGCCATCAGAGAGATATTTGGCAAAAGGGCTTAACCTTAATAGGAGTACTGTAGTTGCTGCCTACGACGAATTGGAATCTAACGGTCTCATTCAGAGAAAAAGAGGAAGCGGAACAACGATCAGTAAAGATATTTGGGGTATAACAAAAAAACGGATTCCCAGCTGGAACCGGTATATTAATGCAGGAACTTTTCTGCCTAATTTACCTATTACACAAAAAATTCGCAGAGAAATGACAGAACGCAACCTGATAAACTTAGCCAGTGGAGAACTCTCGCAGGATCTTTTCCCTACAGACATATTAAGAAAAATCACATCGAATCGAAGTTTTATTGGGAGTTTAGGGCATGATCATCCACAAGGAAATGAGATCTTGAGGGAGACTATAACAAATCATGTCAAAAAATATCGCCGAATTAACACAAGCCCTTCTTCCATACTTATAACATCGGGCGCACAACAAGCCTTGCACCTTGTCGTCCAGTGTCTCTTGAAGCCTGGCGATGCAGTGGCTATAGAGGATCCGTCATACCATTATCAATTGCCAATTTTCAAATCTGCTGGTGTGAAAACCTTCTATTTACCTTTCGATAAAGACGGAATGGACCCAGGTGAATTAATAGATTTACATAAAAAGCATCGAATAAAAATGTTATTTATTAACCCTGATTTTCAGAATCCAACAGGGGTCACACTACTCAAAAGCCGCAAGAAAAAACTCTTGGAGATATCTTCTGAACTTGGCATACCTGTAATAGAAGATGATCCTTATAGCCTAACTTCGTTTAATGATGATGAAGTAGAAACACTTAAATCAATGGATAGTAATGGGAACGTGTTATATATTAGTTCTTTATCGAAAATTGTAGCATCCGGCCTTCGTATAGGGTGGATAATAGGACCAACTTCAGTAATAGAACGACTCTCAGATGCAAAACAGCAAATAGACTTTGGGCATGCAAGCTATACGCAGTGGATAGCGAATGATTTCTTGGATTCAAAAGATTTTCAATACCACATTGTGAATTTAAGAGCAAAGCTAGAAAAGAGAAGAGATCAGATTGTGGATGATTTAAGCTATTATTTAAAGGATCAAATAGACTTCACTATCCCTCAGGGAGGAATTCATATTTGGTGTAAACTAAATACGGGCATCAATGATATGCGTTTACTTGAAGAATCAATCAAAAGAGATGTCATTTATCTCCCAGGTACAACAATGGGGTCAAAAAAAGAGTATGTCCGTTTCACTTATGCGAAGGAAACAGAGAGTGCTATACATGAGGGAATTAAAAGGTTTGCTGACGCCCTTAAGAGTATGGAAAAGTGAGCATCAGGTCAGTGCTAAGAACCATGTAGTTTACATGGTTCTTTTTAGTGAAGTGGATGAGGATTGATTCACAATCAATGATAAATGCCATAAGGGATGAGTCGAAAAATATTAACTAGATAAGAATGCAGAATAAAGCTTCACTGAGTGATAGATTTCTCGTAGTAGTTTGATATTCTAAGGAATGAAGACAAAGATTTGTTCAGGTGATTTTTTTCAAAGGTATGATTTGAAAAAGACATGATGGAAATCACATACAGTTTATTAATAATTGCTCAGAGTATTTCATTCATTATTAAATATGAGCTTACTTGAGGATGTCGCTGGTTATCTCAGTCGTTTTACAGAATAAAAGAAATTTATTTATTCTATTTCGCCGAATGGTTTACAGTTTTCGCTGAATTATTATCCTAACTATCGGATTGCAATGCTCTTTTATTTTGTTTTATAGCCAATAGATTCATTATCGAGGTAGCAAGTGTATTATTAATCAAAAATATCACTTGATAATCGTAATCGTTACGATTTATAATAAAAAGGAATCAGCAATAGGGTAATTCTAAAATTATTTGACTATGTTTGATAATCATACCCGCAAAATAAAAGGAGAGATAATCTATGAGAGTCAAGATCACACTAGCCTGCACAGAGACAGGTGATAAGAATTACATAACATCTAAGAATAAAAGGAATAACCCTGAGAGATTGGAGCGGATGAAATATAGCCCGCGTTTGAGAAGGAAAACTTTACACAAAGAGACCAAATAATATAAGTAAGGAGTATAAAAATGGCTAAAAAATCTAAAATGGCTAAAGAATACAAACGACAACAACTGGTTTCCAAGTATGCGGAAATTCGCAAGGAATTAAAAGAAAAAGGAGATCTTAAGGAGCTAAGGAAATTGCCTAGAGATTCTTCAGCAATAAGGTTAAAGAGTAGATGTGAAGTGTCGGGCAGACCGAGAGGATACCTTAGAAAATTCAAAATGTCCCGTATTGCTTTTAGAGAATATGCTTATAAAGGGCGAATTCCTGGAGTAAAGAAGTCAAGCTGGTAAGGTAGCTTACTGCATTTTTTATTTAATTATAGAAAACAACAATTTTCTTAAGAACAAAAATAGGTTTTAAATCGTAATGGTTATTATTTATGAGCAAAAAACTAAAAACCAAAGGATTGATACAAATGAAAAAAATTCCTGTGACTGTTTTAAGCGGTTATCTAGGTTCAGGTAAAACAACCTTATTAAATCATGTTTTAAATAACAGAGAAGGACTTAAAGTGGCTGTTATTGTTAATGATTTGAGTGAAGTAAATATTGATAGTGAGCTAGTGCAGAAGCAGGGAGGATTCTCTCGCATTGAAGAAAAACTCGTAGAGATGTCCAATGGCTGCATTTGCTGTACATTAAGGGAGGATTTATTGATTGAAGTTGAACGGTTGGCAAAGAAAGGCGACGTCGACTATATATTAATTGAATCATCGGGAATCAGTGAGCCTGTACCAGTTGCACAGACATTTACCTACGTAGACGAAGAAATGGGGATTGACTTAACTAAGTTTTGCCAGCTAGACACGATGGTGACAGTAGTCGATACGAATCGTTTTTGGCATGATTTTGAGTCGGGTGATTCTTTGTTGGATCGCAAAGAAGCTGTAGGAGAAAACGATATTCGCAATATTGCCGATCTTCTCATCGACCAAATTGAATTCTGTGATGTTCTTTTACTTAATAAATGTGACTTAGTAAAGTCTCATGATCTTGATAAACTTGAAAATGTAATCAGACTTCTGCAACCAGAAGCTAAAATAATCCGTACAGTAAATAGTAAGGTAAATCTTAATGAAGTAATAAATACAGGATTATTTAATTTTGATGAAGCAAGTGAATCTGCTGGATGGTTAAAAGAGTTAACGATTGGACCAGCTGATCATACTCCCGAAACCGAGGAATATGGCATTGCATCCTTTGTTTATTCAAGAAGGCTCCCTTTTCATGCCGAACGATTTGATGCCTGGTGTCAAACCATGCCAGTTCAGATTGTAAGAGCAAAAGGGATAGCCTGGTTTGCCAGCAGAAACGATTTAGCGATCCTGCTTTCTCAAGCAGGACCGTCTGTTGTGCTCGAGCCTCTTTCTTACTGGGTTGCTTCATTGCCAGAAGAACAGCAAAAACTGATCTTGAATGAATATCCTGATATGTTGGATGACTGGGATGTGGAATATGGTGATCGGCACACAAAACTCATTTTTATCGGCATAGATATAAATAAAGACTTAGTAACAAAAGAATTAGATGAGTGCTTGCTGACACCCATTGAGTTTAACCAAGAATGGAGCAAATTGGCTGATCCTTTTCTCTGGACATTAGAGCAGCAATAATCTTCAAAATTAAATAGGTATTTAACACGAGCTCTATAAATAATGTGAAATATATTTATAGAGTTTTTCTAATTTCTTTTTCAAAAGAAAGCATATAATGCAAAAGATGTGACTCAATTGGAGAATTTTAGTTTACTTATTGCCATAATTATCGTTAGAATTAATTGTAAAGATTAGGAGGAGGTAAAATGTTTACCATATCCACATTAACTGCTTTCGTGGCGATTGTTCTTGGTCTCTTTCTGATACCGGGTCCAGCAGTTTTACTCGTTGCAACCAGGACAGCGCAAAGCGGACGAAAGGCTGGTATTGTGTCCGGATTAGGCATTGCGACTGGTGATATAATACATACATTATTTGCAGCAGTAGGTCTTTCTGCTATTCTAATTACTTCAGCTTTTGCTTTCAATGTTGTAAAGTTTGCTGGTGCAGCTTACTTGATTTACTTGGGATTTCGCGCAATATTGGAAAAGCCATCTGACCCTCAAATGCCAAAAGTTGCTCCTGTTTCTGCTTTAAGCTCATATCGTCAGGCGATCTTTATTGAAGTTCTCAATCCGAAAACAGCCTTTTTCTTTTTGTCGTTTTTGCCACAGTTTGTGAATCCTGTTCATGGATCTTCTTTTCTTCAGTTTATAACACTTGGATTAATCTTTGTTATATTAAGTGCAATCTATACCACCTCATTTGCAATCAGTGTACGAATACTTATGAAAATGGTCAAACGAATATCTTGGATTGGTCGTTGGACTGGTAAAATCGTAGGATCAATTTATATCATTCTAGGATTGAAAGTAGTGACTCAGAATCGTTAATTAGTTTTTATGTGCTTAAAACAATTTTTGATAATAAGTGTTTTGTTTACCTGTTTAACTCTCATGTTGACTTTTATTTCCTTTCAAATAACTTCTATTCATACAGAGGTCATTATTAATATATAGATATTTACTTTAAATGTGATTCCCTATTAAATAGTATAATTCATCATAAAAGAGCCTTCATACACATTAATGGTATGAAGGTTCTATGTTTTTAATTTTGAATTTATATGTCTACAAGAAATTACTAGCTATTTTAGTTATTGCTAGATTTTCCGCCTTTTTCGCCAATCTCTTGATAATAGTCCTTATCATGGTTTTTGGATGTAGCTTCGCCACCTTTTTTTCCAGCTTCTTCACGTGTCATTTTGTCTGTTTTATTTGTTGCCATGTTACATCCCTCCTAGATAAAATTTTGTTACTTTGATTCTTTTCCCGCTTTACTAGAGGATAAACATTCTATTAGATTTTTTATATTACAGTTTGCATCTTAAGGGGAAGGCGAAAAATAGTGGCTGATTAAAGGATACTAGTATAGGTGAAATGAAGGAGAATTAACAGTCACGGAATCTATCTCATCCCTGAGATCACTGATATGATTAATGAGCATGCTCCAGGTCTTTACAATTTGAACACTAATCACTTAAAATTGAAAATAGAAGGCCATTTTTTAGTGGTTATCCTCCGTTAATGTTATTCTTAAAGTATTCGGCAAAGGTGGTGGTTAATTTGAAGTACTTACAGGAGAAGATATATTTGCTAGGTACAAAAAATTCCGATGTATTTGTTATTAAAACAGCTGATCATAGGTATATTGTGTCAATTCCAGATATCCATTGGTCAGGACAAGTAAATGAGCTTGATGAATTCGATCAAAGAGTTAATCACTTAATAGGTTCCTTAACTTTCCATCTTTATGAAGGCAATTCACAAGAATTGGCACATAATCTTGCCTTACTAACAGTAAACAATGAAATGTAGAAGCAAAATAATTTAGGAATTATCCTAATGTTTCGCAAATTTTGTCAAGATACTAGAAGTAACGATGATCCCTTTAAATGATTCAATACAGAGAACCAAATTCATTTTAAGTTTTTACATAAAATAAATTATTAAGATAAAGAAGGTTGAGAGTAGTTTAAAGAGTTATTAAAAGCAAGATAAGGATGCTACCAAGTCCGGCGTTAAGCCTACATAAAAAATTGCTTAAAAAGTCGCATTTGAAAATAAGTGCGACTTTTTTAATTATGTATTAAATTAATTTAGAAATTGTATAATGAAAAATTTCACCCTGCATGATTCACTTTCTTCCAGACCTTTTTTTGCATAATAAAGGCTACAGTTCCAATGATTAAAACGACCAATAAACTTACAAAGAAACCTGGTCGAATGCTTTTTTCCATCAATGTTCCGCTTATAGCAGCAAGAATTAGCATTAGGCCTAAGAAGGCTAAAAGCTTTTCCCATATCTTCATTTTTAAATTTCGAAGTGCAGAAATGATAATAAAAGCCCAGTTAAACAAAATTAATATTCCAGCTGCAGTAGTAATGTACTCATAAATTTTACCTGGCAGGAGTAAGGCTGTGATAATGGAAGTGATTAAGCCTACGGTTGCAAGTCCTAAAGAAGGGAGAGGAAGGCCTTTCCAACTTTTTAGTTTTTTAGAGAACAATGACGGAGCATCGCCGTCTTTTGCCAGTGTCACGAGAAGTGCCGTTACCCCAAATAAAGACGCTGTCATTGTAGAAAATCCTGCTATGATAATAGCCCCATTGAATACATGCGGGAAAAAGGCAAGGTTGTATTTATTTAATGCGGTTACAAAAGGACTTTCCTTTTCATTGAACGCTCCATGTGCTGTCATATATACGGCAAGACCAAGTGATATGACATAAATCACCACCAATACGATCAGCATGATGATTCCTGCTTTTGGAGCATCTTCTTTCTTTTTAAGTCTCATTGCCATGAGCCCAATTACTTCTATACCTCCATATGCATAATAGGCATAGATCAGTGATGTCCAAAACCCCTTTATACCTGTGGGAAATAATTCATTGCTTGAGGCAGGTATACCGGCATGGTTTACGTCCCCGTTACCATGAATCCATCCAAGCAGGGCAGCAGCTGCAATAATAATAAACATAAAAATAGCTGCTGTTTTGATAACAGCAAGTATATTTTCAACCTTATCAAAACCCTTATTGCCAGAAATAACAACAATGATAGAAAGAATGGCATATCCAGTCGCAAACATCCAAAGTGGTACAGTTGGAAACCAAA
The DNA here is from genome assembly GCF_030813235.1 of Cytobacillus purgationiresistens. Lineage (GTDB taxonomy): Bacteria > Bacillota > Bacilli > Bacillales > Cytobacillaceae > Cytobacillus > Cytobacillus purgationiresistens. Next base: position 18,986 of record NZ_JAUSUB010000001.1, read on the forward strand.
ATCTAGATAAAATAGAAAGAGCAGTTAATTGGCTGCCCATAATCAGGATATTAGAACTCCAATAATTCCAGCCGCAGCTGAAACCGGCCCATCGTCCATAGGCTTTATTTGCATAGTAGCAGAAAGATCCTTCTTGAGGATCCTCCACTGTCATTCTAGCTAATAGATTGTATACAATATACGTCCCAATTGCCGCTAAAAGAAAGGAAATGACAATTGAAGGGCCAGTTATTTTTATTCCGATAGCCGATCCGAGAAAAAAACCAGTTCCTATCGTACAACCAACACCGATTAACGACAATTGCCACCAGCTTAAATTCCCAGTTTCACTATCCTTATTTTGACCACTAGGTATAAAAAAATCCATGCAAAAACACCTCAATGTAGATATTATTCGATAAAGAGAGTTTTTTATGTACAAGTCTTTTTATTTTTAGACCTATTCCTTAAATTAAAAATGAACTTAAGCTTGGATGGTCACTATGAATATTTTTAAAGGAATTTCTAAAGGTTGTTTAAGACAGCAGCCATAAAGAGAATTACCTATTTAAAAATCAAAATTGTCTTGATGGCATTTTTTCCTTTAAGTTAAAAGTTGTAGGACTAAGCAATACCATTGGTTTTTTCTTAGAATGTACAAGTTATTTAGTCGTCGAGGGGAGTGATAAATATTAGCGTGAGCATATTGATTAGTTGCATTTTTTTGGGGTTAACTTTAGCAGCTTCTATTGGACCAGTAAATTGTGCGAGGTTAGATAAAGGAATCAAGAATGGTTTTTGGCATGCTTGGATAATTGAAGTAGGATCAATGATCGCGGATGGTATCTTTATGTTAATGATTAATTAAGGGATGGTTCATTTTTTGGAGGTTTCCATCGTATAAATTTTCAAAAGGTTATTTGGCGGATTTATTCTCAAATACTCTCGAGTAGAAAGTATTTACAATGTTAATTCAATAATTTTTGCTAACAGCAGAGGTAAAGATTCCCTAGCAAAGTGTTTTCTTACTGGATTCATTATGTCAATAACTAGTCCATTACCGGTCCTTTTTTGGCTGGGGATTTACGGTTCTGTATTGGCTAAAACCGCTCAAATTAATGGGACTGGTTCATTACTAGTTTATAGCAGTATGATATTTTTGGGTTTAACATTATGGGATATTCTTGTTGCTCTCACAACTGGATTTCGCAATTTTTTAAATATAAGCAGCCTAATAGTCATCTCAATCATATCAGGGATATCATTAATTGGCTTTGGAGTATTTAAGTAAAAAACGCACTATAAAGTAAAGTTGCCTATCTATACCGAAAAAAATATTAGCCCAAAATTCTTTGTTTAGATTTTTCCGGATAGAGCTTCGTATTAATGCCTTCTTTAATAATATCTCTATTGAATTAATAATTTATTTTAAGTGTTCCTCAACCTCAAACATTCTTTACAATTCCTGTAATTCTAATTCCATCATATATAGAAAGTAATAGATTGTATAACAGTAGCTAATATTATTTCTTTTTGTCTCTTTTGGTTGTAGCGCAGATTTAAATCTAATGTTATTTAAGCAATTTCAAAAATTAATGAGAAACCTTAAAGATAATGGCTAAGGTTCAATATAAATAATATAGATTAATCAATTTCTTTTAAAGAAAACTTTAGCACTTGCATGAAAGTAATATAATGGAAATAATCATTAAGAAAGAGGTGAGAATATGAAGCTTAATCATTTGAATTTAACTGTTAATGATGTTCAGGAGTCAAGGGATTTCTTAGAAACATATTTTGGAATGAAGTGTATTGGAAGTCGTGGAGACGCGTTTGCTGCACTGTTTGATGATGATGGATTTGTATTGACTTTGATGAAAGGAAAGAATGTTAAATATCCAAAGACGTTTCATATTGGCTTCCCGCAGGAGAATAAGGAAAAAGTTGATCAAATCAACGAACGTCTTAGAAATGATGGTTTTAACGTAGATCTGCCTATTGAAGCACATGGTTATACATTTTATGTTCAGTCTCCAGGAGGATTTACAGTTGAGGTTCTATCATAGGTCGCTCTTAATGGCTGCTTGTCACAAGTAGTCTTGTTTGTTCAACTAGGTGGAAGCGTGAATTGGCTGTATGCATGCGGGCTATATTTGTACTATTAATAGAAGTCGTTCTTTCTAAAAGCCGGGCAACATAGAGTGTTAACAGAACATCATATAAGAAAATGAGATCACTGAAAGTAATTCGGTGATCTCATTCTTATTTTGTTTTTATCTTTAATGCATGCGTCAATATTATCGTTGTATAGTTCACAAAGCAGCAATCGCGACTCAATGAATTGTAAAGAATAATTACTAATTATCTATCCAATTATGTTAAATTTACACTCAATAAAATTTTGCGATTTTTTCAATTGGCAAACGAATAGTATTGAATGCCGGCGCCGCTGCTTTTCCAATAGCAATTAAAGTAATTGGAAATTCATTATCTGGCAGTTCAAAACGTTGTGCAAATGCTGATTTTTCAAATCCACCCATTACCACTGTATCGTAGCCACGTTCTTTTGCTAATAATAGAATCTGCATAGAGATTAGTCCTGCATCATAACTAGCAATGTTCATTAGCGCTTCTTTTGGAGCGTTCGGATACATTTTAAACGTGTTTTCAATGGTGCGGTCAGCGATTGATTGATCCATATAACCAGCTTCTACATTTTTTGTGTAAATCTCTTCTACATTTTTATAAGCAGTCTTATCTCCCAGAACAGCTATAACAGCAGATGAATCCTCAATCTGTGCTTGATTGTTGGCAATTTTTCTTAACTCTTTTTTCATTTCTTGATCTTGAATGATTATAAATCTCCAAGATTGCAAGTTACTTGATGATGGCGCACTGGTTGCTAAAGATAAGATATCTTGCAGTTCACGTTGTTCAATTTTATATGCAGGATCGTAAACACGAACCGATTTACGGTCATTCATTAAATTTTGTAGTTGTGACATTAGGCTTTCCTCCATAACTTATTAAAAGTAAGTTTTCATCAATTAACTTACCATTAGTAAGTTGTTGGTGTCAATAAATAAATTCCATGTTATTATTATTTTAAATAGAAAAAAATGAAAGGAGAATTGCATATGCACACACCTCAATCTCATATCGGAACCAAACATGTATGCAAGAACTTTCATAGGACAATTGAATTTATCGGACGAAGATGGATGGGTATGGTTATTTATTCTTTGCTTGAGGGCCCAAAGAGATATCATGAAATTGTTGAAAATATTGATGGAATTTCTGATAGATTACTGACGGAGAGGCTAAATGAGTTAGTAAGCGAGGGGCTAGTAACGAAGCGTTATCTGGAGTCCTCTCTTAAGAAGGTGGAATATGAATTGACACCTAGTGGAGAAGGTTTAAAAGAAGTGATTCTTTCTATTCTTGATTGGCTTGAAACGAAGGAAAACTATGACGTTGACTCTAATAAATGAAAAGGTTTACATTATTTATTTCTGCTGAATTAGCCCTGGAAGCTTGCTCGGATCCAGGGCTGTATAGGTCATCAATCATCATTGACGTTTGTTTTCATTATGACTTGAATAGTTAATGAAGGTACTCCCCCTATTTATTCATTCAAAATGCTTTTCTCCAAGTATTCTTCTTTATTTCCATATGTTTTAATAATATGGGTCTCACCCCAGTTGCACAAGGCGTGGAGAATAGCTTCCAGACTGTGCCCATATTCGCTTAGTTCATATTCAACCTTAGGTGGTAGTTCATGATAAAATGTCCGATCGACAACTCCACTTTCTTCAAGCTCACGCAATTGTTGTGTGAGCATTTTTTGTGAAATATTTGGCATCAGACGTTTTAATTCACTTGTTCGTTTTTTTCCATTGATCAAGTGACACAGAATTACGCATTTCCATTTCCCCCCGATTACTTCCAGTGTAGCTTCTACCGATATATTATATTTTTTCTTCTCCAAAATTTCACACCTCTCAAAATAGGAACAAACGTTTGTGGTAACTAAAAGGTACCTATAGAACAAAAAAGTACGTACTTCCCATATGAATTTATTTATTACATAATAACATTTGTTCCGGAACAAATCATAATGATTTTTATCAATCTAAGGAGGTACTCAATCAATTTGGATTCTTTATCAAAAAAACAGCAGCAGCTCGCACTAATTGCTTTAGCTGTAACAGCCTTTGCAATCGGTACAACCGAGTTCATTAGTGTTGGGTTATTACCGATGATTGCCAGTGATTTACAAACGACTGTGCAAACTGCAGGATTGACTGTTTCTATATATGCAATAGGGGTTGTCATCGGTGCACCCGTATTAACGCTTTTATTTTCTTCCATACCACGTAAGCGATTATTACTTATGGTGATGATGGTTTTCATTGTCGGTAATAGTATTGCGATGGTGTCTACATCAATGGTTTTATTACTAGTCTCTCGTCTTGTATCAGCATTAGCACATGGCGTGTTTATGTCCATAGGATCAACGATAGCAGCTAGCCTTGTTCCGAAAGAAAAACGGGCGAGTGCCATTTCTATTATGTTTACAGGTTTAACTGTTGCAACGATAACGGGCGTTCCTTTTGGCACTTTTATTGGGCAACAAGTTGGATGGCGTTTTGCTTTTGGATTTATTGTCTTTATCGGAGTCATTGCTGTTATAGCAAACTGGTTTTTACTGCCTAATAAGATTGAAAGAGGACCAAAACCTCTTCTTTCAGAGCAAATCAAGCTGGTTAAAAACAAACGCATCCTCCTTATTTTAGTGATTACTGCACTAGGGTATGGCGGCACTTTTGTTGTATTTACGTATTTATCGCCACTACTCCAAGACGTAACGGGATATTCGTCCAATTTAGTTACAGTGCTCTTGGTTCTATATGGAATAATGGTAGCGATAGGGAACATCATTGGCGGGAAATTATCTAATCAAAATCCTATTCGTTCCCTATTTTTTATGTTCTTCGTGCAGGCGATCGTGTTAATCATACTTTACTTTACCATCCCATTTAAGATAGCAGGTCTCTTTACAGTGTTGTTAATGGGATTGTTTGCATTCATGAATGTACCTGGTTTGCAAACATCAGTTGTTATACTAGCAGAACGCTATGTACCAAGTGCTGTAGATGTAGCTTCAGCATTAAATATTGCTGCCTTTAATTTAGGAATTGCAATTGGCTCCTACTTAGGGGGAATTGTCACCAACTCAATAGGACTTATCCATACATCCTGGGTAGGTGGAATTATGGTTCTAATAGCAGCTGGACTCACTGTTGTTTCTATAAAACAAGAATACAAAAACAAAAAGGAGCGATTATAAGTTGAATCAAAACAATATAACTTTAAATAATGGTGTAAAAATGCCTGTAGTTGGGTATGGAGTTTTTCGAGTGGAGGATGGTCCGGAACTATCAAATGCAGTGAAAACAGCAATCAAATTAGGTTATCGCAGTATCGATACCGCTCAAATCTATGGGAATGAAGAAAGTGTTGGCCGTGGTATAAGGGAGGCAATTAAAGAAGGGATAGTTACGAGAGAAGAGCTATTTATCACTTCAAAAGTATGGAATGATGGTCTTACTTATGCTGAAACACTGCATGCCTATGAAACAAGTCTCACAAAAATGGGTTTGGATTATTTAGATTTATATCTAATTCACTGGCCAGGAAACAATAAATATAGAGATAGCTGGAAAGCGCTTGAAACGATCTATAAGGAAAGGAAGGTTAGAGCGATAGGTGTAAGCAACTTCCAAATCCCACATTTAGAAAGCATTCTTGAAGATTTTGAAATAAAGCCAGTAATTAACCAAATAGAAGTCCATCCACGTCTTATTCAAGAAGAGATCAGGAGCTACTGCTATGAAAAGAACATTCAAATAGAAGCATGGTCACCACTTATGGCTGGAGAAATACTAAATAACGAACAGATTCTAGAGATAGCGAAGCGACATAATAAATCTGTTGCACAGGTCATTTTGCGTTGGGATATTCAGCACGGTATTATTACAATTCCTAAATCGATGACCCAATCAAGAATGGAAGAAAACATAAACTTGTTTGATTTTCATCTAACAACTGAAGAGATGGAACGAATGGATGCCTTAAATAAAAATGAAAGAAGCGGACCACATCCAGACGAGTTTGATTTTTAATTAGAGTGAACGGCTTTATGCCGTTCTTTTTTGTTTATTCAAAGTACAAGGGGTTAATGGCGTAATGTGTTCAAGTAATCTTTCTCAATCCATCCGGAATGATATTGGAGTAATGCGTTAAGCTTTCATACTGAAAAACAATTTTGGAATGAAACTTAAAACAAATATGCGTAGGAGGGGGGATTAACGTCCACCTTTTTATCCTCCTTCAGATACGTTAGGTAATTAATATACATGGGGTCTGTTAAAAATTTATCTTAGTAATATCTCCGATTCGCATAGGAGAATCAGTTTGCTTTTACCTGCCTTGTGATTTCTTTCGAGTTAATTTATCGTGAAATTGACCAATCCAAAACTCGTTTTCAATCAAAGTTTAGTCCTCAGCTATTTTGAGAAAATACCTGACATTCTTTTAACTCCTTCCGTTCCAATAATACTTCCTCCAATTCCAATTAGTACACTTGCAGAAATAATTTTAACCGCATAATAAATACCTGTTCCGGTAATAAGATCGATGATTAAAAATTTTTTAATTGCCGATGCTTTAATTGTATAAAATACGATTTGATTTTGCTTAATTATTATTTCCACGCACCTTTATCTTTTTTTTATAGGTATGAGAAAGATAGGTTGTCATATTCATATATATCCTGTGCTGAAATGAATCTGTTAACTTAATACTTAGATGAAAATAAAAAAATACTGACCCAATGAGTCAGTATTGAAAAATATTTTTTACATTAAGATGATTTCTTTTTTGTCTCCGCTGCTTCTAAACAAAACAGAAAGATATGCGTCTAACTCAAAGCCTTTTTCGTTTATAAAATCAATTAGTCTAATATTAGAACTCATTTTCTCACTTCCTGCTTCGTTTAAGTTGAGTTATGAAGATTAGTATCAGCCCCACCTTCGCCAAATACCATGATAGCCACACGTGCTATCCGCCTGCTTTAATTATAAATGTAAACGCTTTCATAAAACAATAGAAATTATTCATCAAATTTCGACATGCTTTTAGGCAGATTAAAAGTCAATCCAAATGCTCTTGAGGAATCCCATCGTTAACATGTTTATGAGGGAGACATTGAAAATTTATATTCATTATCGTAGCAGATGGAAGATATAGAATGATTAAATGGATCGAACTCCTTCATAAGATTACTCTTTTTCAGAAAATTATTGCTAAATAAAAAGATTTTTGTTAATATCATAAACAATTATTAAAAAAGCAATGAAGAGACGAGTAAATAAGAATGAATATGACAGAGACCCTCGGATGGTGGAAAGAGGGATAAGAATTCTTATTGAAAAAAACCTCTGAGCTTCGCACGGAACTAAGCAACTTTGTTTAGGGATTTTGCGACGGTTTCCCTCGTTATTGGGATAGGGTATCGCGATCAGCTATATAGTTAGCCGTACCTGATAAGGCTTACGAGAGCAATCCGTAAGTAAACTGAGGTGGTACCGCGAATTCAAACTCTCGCCCTCAAGACAATAGTCTTGGAGGTGAGAGTTTTTTTGTTTTTATAAACAATCCGGATTAAATTTTACGAGGTGATTATATGCATTGGGCTTTCGAAATAGCCGAAGAGTTAATTAAGAAATATCCGAATAATAAGGTTTTTACATGTGCATCTGGAATAAGTCCGTCAGGTTCTGTTCATATCGGGAATTTTCGCGAAGTGATTACAACCTATTTTGTCACAAAAGCACTCCAAGCATTAGGGAAGGAAACAAGGTTCATCTTTTCATGGGATGATTACGATCGATTAAGGAAGGTACCAGCGAATGTCGATGCTTCTTATGAAGATTTTGTGGGCATGCCTTATGCGGACATCCCTAGTCCGAATGGAGAAGGGTCATATGCCCGTTATTTTGAAAAAGAGTTTGAAGAGTCGTTACGATCTTTTCAGATCTGCCCAGAGTTTAGTTACCAAGCAGATGAATATCGGTCAGGGCGCTATGCCAGTAAGATTAAAAGGGCATTAATCAGGAGAAAAGACATTTACGACATTCTCCAGCGTTTTAAAACGAGCGAGCCATCCGAACGTGACAGGGAAGCATTTTATCCCATTACACTTTATTGCGAAGCATGTAATAGAGATTCCACGCGCATTCATTCTTACAATGAGGAGGAATTACTTGAATACAATTGTTCTTGTGGGTATGAAGGGAAGCAATCATTGTTTAGTGATAATAGAATAAAACTCAATTGGAAAGTGGACTGGGCAATGCGCTGGTCGTTTGAGGATGTAGTATTCGAGCCAGGTGGCCGTGATCATTCTGCTGCAACTGGAAGCTATAATGTATCTAAGGTAATCGCAAGAGAAATCTTTGATTATGAAGCACCTGACTATGTGGCCTATGACTTTATTACCTTGAAGGGCACAAACGAAAAAATGTCGAGTTCATCTGGTAACGTGATGACACCGAAGGATTTGCTTAAGATATATACACCTGAGGTCATTCTATTCATGTTTGCCAAATACAAGCCGAATGCTTCCTTTCATATCGGGTTGGATGAGGATGTGCAGCGGGCTTACTCGGAGTTTGAACGATATTATCAGTCATATTGCGCTGGTAAGTTAAATCATGAACTGCTTATTCAGTCTTTAGAACTGGCTGGAGTGAATCAATGTCAGAAGCAACCAAGTTTCCAACAGGTGGCTGGCATTTATCCACTAGTTAACTTCAATGAACAAGCGCTGCAAACCGCTTTAAGCAAATCGGGTGAATGGTATACGACAGAGGAGCTTGCCACAATCTGTAATAGAGCGGAGTATTGGCTAAGGTATTGGAAAACAGACACATTGATAAAAGTAAATGAAGATCAAAATATTTCCTATTATAGAACGCTTTCTTCCGAGGATAAAAACAGAATTGAACAAGTCGTCATCATTCTTAAAAATGAGAGTGGCTTGATGGGCGAACAATTGATGAAGCGCATTTACGCCATCTGTCATGAGGAAGACAAGAAGAAAATGAAACAAAATCAAAGGAATTTATTTAAAAATGTTTATCAATTGCTTATTAATGAGGAAAGTGGACCTCGTTTACCATTATTATTTAGCGCGATCGGCACAGAGAGGGTGATACGATTGCTTGTTCAATAATTGTCCTCCTGTCGTCAGAATTCATGCTATAAGGTCTTTGCTATTTCCATATGGGAATAGCAAAGATAATCGAATAATTAGATAATTGGTTTTTTTGTGGTAAAATTATTAAATAGTTGATTTCCGAAAAGGGGGAATTGAGATACAGCTTGTAAAGCAACTGGTTAATTCTTTTAATAATACATATTTTCTCATAGGCATACTATATATTTTCTTTTTTAAATGGAGAAACAATTGAATATTAGCTATCTTGTTTTACTGTATGGTTGGTTAACTAAGAAAAACAAAAAAGTTAAATAAATAGGGTAATTAGGTGACTGCAATGAGCCAATTGATAGAAATAAACCAAACTAAAGTAGAGATGCTAAAAAGAGGGAATTCAGGTAAACCAATTTTCATTCTTACAGGAATGGGGTGCTCATTCTACGAATGGTACGATGTAATAGATTCATTAAGCAAATTAAATCAAGTAATCACATTTCATAGACCTGGACTTGGAAAAAGTGAGAGAGGCACTGCTGTCCGCAACGCTGATTCAGTTGTGAGTGAATTAAGTGAAATGATCCGATTGCTCCGTGTCACTGAACCTGTCGTGTTAATTGGACATTCTTATGGAGGATTATGTGCGCAATATTTTACTAAAAGACATCCTGAAAAGGTTGCAGGATTAATATTAGTAGATTCAACCTCTGTCGATCTAAAAGAATTGGACTTATTAGACTTGCCAGTGCTAGACAAAAATGATACTGATGAAATTTGGCTAGAGAAATGCCAATCTTATTCCCAAAAGAAAGAAGAGGAGTTAAGCGATATAATCAACCCTGTACTTACCAATAATCAAGAACAACTACCAATAGATATACAACAACAACTACTAGATTTTCAGATAAAACCCAATCTCTATAAAGCGATGCTTTCTGAAATTGATAACTGGAAGGTTGATGCGGAAATAATAAAAAACAAAGGGGATTTTCCTGAGGTCCCGTTAATTGTTATCGGTCGAGACAGGGAGCATAGCATACAGATGGGGATCTTAGAGGGTTTGCCTGAATGGGAATTGAGAATATTTGAAGGAAAGTGGCAAGAATTAATAATGAAGCAAGCAAATCTTACTCAAAACAGTGAATTGCTATTTGCGAACGAGTCAGGTCATTCTATACATATGGATAGACCAGATTTAATAATCAAAGCAATAGAGAGGATTTTAAATCAAATTAATTGCTAGATAATAATTGAAATTGAGTATAAGAAACATCGGATTTGCCCCTTTAAACGCCCTGACATCAATCCTTGTAAAAAAGGATCCATTGCTAACAATGGATTCCTTTATTTTGCCTGCATATCGGCTTCATGAAGAAATAAAAGTTTCCTAAATAAATGATCGCCAAGCAGTTCTTTCGTTTCCGCTAATTTTTTTTCTGTTGCGTTCATTGGAATCATATGAAATTGTACGAGTGTAGATACGTTTCTAATTAATTCTTCATTATAACCCAATGAATTCAAGCGGCTTGAGGCAATTTGAGACGAAACAAACTCATGCCCATAATAATGCGCATATTTGGTTTCTTCCCCTTTAAAACTAGTAAATGATTTACAAAAAGATTTTCCTGTATCATGGAACAAGGCAGCCCAAATCATTTCAGGTTTATCATCTTTATGATAATGATTTAAGATATATTGATAGACATAATAGGTATGCCTGCTGACCGAAAAAGAGTGGTAGGTTGAATCATGCGGGAGGTTTAAAATGTTTTTAAACTCAATCATTTCGGTCGATAAGGAATCGAATAGCTGATCATGCCCAAGGTCTATCCGAAGCTTATCTTCAATAATATCTCTGTCTTTCTTTTGTATTCTTGAATCGGGTCCGACATAAATGATCCTATCCCACCCTTCGCCCAATATAGGAATATGGAGGGCTGTATACATTTTATCGATTACTTGATCATCGACTTTTCTTGATCTCGTTTGATTTCTTTTCCGAATTTCTTCAATAGATGTGTTCATATAGTAAACTATTTTATGATTTGATTTAACAATATGGTTGATAAAGTGTCTCCTGCGTTTTCTGTTTAAATTTGTTGCATCAAAAACTACATTGATGCCTGAACTAAGGGCTGCTTTTGTCCTTTTTTCCATTTCGGAAAATACAGCTTGGTTATGTGCCTGTGATTGTTCGTCACCGAATTGCTCGGAGCGGATATCGTCTGATGAAAGGTGGATTGCATTGTATTCAATGCATAGATCCATAGCAAGAGTAGATTTGCCGCTGCCAGGGAGACCAACTAATTGTATAAAAGTAGTCATATCTTCCTCCTATGTATATTCAAGATAATTTTTAAATATATGTTCTTTTAGCTCGGTGTGTGTTAATCGGTTGTCATAGCTTTTAAACACCAAATAACGAATGCTTGGAGAAATGTTTTGACTAACAAAAATTGCAAAAGATTTGCGGTCAGTAGTCCGGTTTAATGCGTTCATCTTATTCTCATTAACTATGGCTAAAAGTTCATCAGCCTTTTCATCCAGATGGGCAACTAAAGACTCAATTTCTTTTCTAAACTCCTCTGGGATTTTAAAAATCAGCTCAGAAATTTTTCCATCCTTCCAATATTCCGTTTTCAGTTTAGTAGATAAACCATAGGCAATTTTATGAATTTCCAAATATTTTACTCCTTTGATTTTTAACCGTTTTCCATTGGACCATCTGAGAACCCAGCCCTCATTATTATGATCTATGGTTTCTTTATTTCTTATTACTTCGTTTAAGGTTAATTGTACTTTTTGAGTTACGTTCATACCTAACAGAGTTCCCAGTTCCAGCAATTCGTGGTAAGGATAATCATATCCGGTAAATCGATTGATAGCCCCGATGATGATTAAATCAGATGTATCGTTATAATCGACTACAACCTTAGTAATCGGGTGGATGATTTCGACGAGCAAGGTGATTTCATCAGGGATCCTTACATGCTTGTATTTTAATTCCCAAATAGTTGAAGCGGCTTTAGCTTGCACAGATTCAAATGAACCTCTCGTTGCCCAACAGGTTTTCCCATTATATTTATAGCTGATACCTAAAGAGCCATCATATTTAACCGTAATCTCGGGCGATTCTTCAAAAGGAATATCAATCTCCAAATCTGGTATTTCTCCGTAGTTAAAGAATTTAGGAAATGGCCGCGCTAAGATTTCTCCACTTAATTCATCCACAATTAATCCTCTGCATGCCAAAGTCAGTTCATTCCAGCGCTGATCAAACGTAGCGTTCTCCGTGTAGTTTAAAATGACTAAAGCAGGATTGGATGGATGCGGTTTTCTGGTTATATATTTATTGTTTACTTCCTCCATATACGCTTCTTTTGAGATCACTGCTTACACCACCATTTACAAAAAGGATTTGATATTATTAATCATACTGATTAGTTACTATTATTCCAAAAAAGCAAGATATTTCAAGCTTTATTATTTTATTCAAGTGAAGAACGTCTGATGAAAGAGATTCTCCACTTGAATGGAATATCTATTTGGACTGAGAAGTGAGAAGCTCAAGTTCCTCTTGTATTCTGTCAGTATCAATTCTCTCAAATAGCGGACTATCTGATTCAATGTACCTTCAGGGGCGTGAATGGGTGCCCAAACAAGTTGAGGCAAACAAAGCACTTGTGCAACTTTCTCACTCGAAAAAGGTAAAAAGGGCTGAAGAACCTGAGCTAAATTCGCAATGAAGTAAATGCATGTGGTAAGTGTATTATTGCAATCTACTTGAGATTCCTTTATCTGTATCCATGGCTTGCGCTGATCAAAATATTTATTTGCTGTACGAACAAAAGAAAATATCGTTTCAATCGCCCGCTTAAAATGGGCCTCTTCAATCAGCGTTCCGACCTTCCTATACAGCTGTTCGATTTCGTTCTTCCATGAATCATCAATCACTCCATTTGGAATGGAGCCATCATAGTATTTCTCGATGAATTTAAGCGATCTATTCACGAAGTTCCCATATGCCCCGAGCAGCTCGCTATTATGACTATAAATAAACTCTCGCCAGGAGAAATCACAATCACGCTCTTCGGGTGCATTAATGGTTAGAAAATAGCGGATAGAATCTGGGTGATATCTTTCGATGATATCAGGAACCCACACAGCCCAGTTTTTACTTGTTGACAGCTTCTTTTTTTCGACGGTTATATATTCATTAGATACTATATGGGTTGGCGCCCCTTCAATCCCTGCTCCTAACAGAATGGCAGGCCAGATGACGGTGTGAAAGGGAATATTATCCTTTCCATGTAAATAATAAGACTTAGTCTGCGCATTCCAGAATGAAGAATCGTCTTTACCCGTTTCTAGTGCCCATTTTTTACTTGCTGAAAAATAGCCAGTAACTGCTTCAATCCATACATAAATCTTTTTGTCTTCGAAACCTTTAACAGGTATGTTCACTCCAATAAAAGTGCTCTGTGTCTTTTCCTGCAGGCTCATCTCCACATATTTTACACCGTTTAGTTAGCAAGTCTAAAGGATCCAGTATGGTTGCGCATTCATCACATTGATCGCCTCTCGCATCTTTGCCGCAATGAGGGCAAGTCCCTTCAACATAACGGTCAGGTAAAAATTGCGTGCAGGTGGAACAGTAGGCCTGCTCTACAGTCTTTTTATAGATTTTGTTGTTTGCTAATAATTTTTGGAAGATTTTTTGGACGATTTCATGATGATGAAGATCATCTGTCCGAGTATATAGATCATAAGTAAATCCTAGTTTTTCAAAGCAATGACAGAACTCACGATGAAATTTATTAGCAATTTCCCTTGGTGTGACACCTTCTTGTCTTGCCCTGATAGAGATTGGTGTTCCATTACAGTCACTCCCCGAGACATAAAGAACCTCATCGCCTTTAGCGCGATAATAACGAGCCAAAATATCACCTGATAACAGGCTGGAAATATGTCCTAAATGTAAAGAGCCATTTGCGTACGGCCAAGCACCGCCAATAAAAATATTCATTTTCTTCTTCCTCCTTGTTTCTTAACCGCACCGTTGTTTGGAAGACATAGGCAATATGAAAAATAAAAAAACCTCGCCCAATGACAAATAAAATTTGTCAAAGGACGAGGTTATCCTCGTGTTACCACCTTTATTTACTAATCACTCACATGATTAGCCTCCATAAGTACGGAACGATTAGAACGTTCTTATACCCTGACATTGATAACGAGTGCCAATTCTCGTCATTGCCTAACGAAATCCGTTCAGCAATGCAGCTCAAGGACCATCTTCAATCGACCATTCTTTGCTTCTTTTCACCAACCGAAGCTCTCTGTGTAAGAACAAAATCAATTTACTCTTCCCATCATTGCTTTTAAAAATAATAGTATTATTATGTCAGTTTGCGTTTGATTAAGCAATAGGTGACTTTCCTTTTTAAAAATTTTTTAAGTGCATTAATAAGGAGTGAAACTTGATATTAATGGGTAAATAGTATTTATTAACTGTGATGGAGGATGATGATGGATTTAAAGGCATGGCGAATTTATTGGCCGCAAACCATTCAAAATAAAAAGAAATATTCAATGCTTGAAGAAGATATCGAATGTGATGTATGCATTGTCGGGACGGGTTCATCTGGTGCTTTTCTCGCCTATCACTTTGCCCAAACGGATTTGAAAACTGTTGTGGTGGACAAGAGAAACATCGGTTTTGGAAGTACATCAGCTAATACAGGGTTACTGCAATATAGTAATGATAAATTATTTACTTCTTATTTGAACTCTTTTGGGGAGGAGAAAGGATATAAGCATTTAAAGCATTGCTTTGATGTACTGGAAGATTACAAGAAGCAAATCTTGCCTGTCCTAGAAGAAGACCCAGATTTTATTGAAAGAAAAAGCTTGTACTATGCTTCTAATCTAGAAGATAAGTCCATGCTTGAAGAAGAATACGCTAACCTATTAAAATACGATTTTCCTGTTGAATTTTGGACAGATGACGATATGAAAAACCAATTTTCTTTTGAAAAATCAGCAGCACTCGTTTCTAAAGGAGATGCGGAAATCAATCCGTTGAAAAATATCCAGCAATTGTTTCATTTTGCAAGTAAACAGGGAGTAGCTATTTATGAAGATACAGAGATTGTTGGAAATGAATGGTTTGAAAGTCACGTTAACTTATATACAAACCAAAAGAATCGAATAAGAGCAAAATATGTTATCTACTCAACGGGTTACGAGGCGCAGGAGAGTGTAACTGATCCTAATGCACGGATCATTAGCTCTTACGCCATCACAACAAATCCGATTAACGTACAATTAAAATGGCCGGAAAAAATGATGATTTGGGAAACAGCCCGACCATACTTATATATTCGCTCTACGGTTGATCAGCGCATTATTATTGGGGGATTAGATGAATTAACTACAGAAGAAAATAAACGAGATTCAAAACTTTTACATAAACGAGATTTGCTGTTAGAAAGCTTAATAGAGTTTTTCCCTGAATTAGCAAACAAAGTAAAGGCAGATTTTTACTGGTCCGGCTTTTTCGGAGAAACTCATAATGGTTTGCCAATGATTAAACAGCACCCAGTCTATCAGAATGGTTGTTTTTTGTTAACTTATGGAGGGAATGGCACAGTATACAGTATGATTTTATCTAAGATATTAAAGGATTATATTGCAGAAGGGAGCCACCCTGATTTTTCACTTTATTACGAATACTAGCAGTTAAAAGGAAATATTTCCTTTTTTTGTAGTATGATGTACATAAAAGGGGAGAAAGAACGGATGTGTAATCTATGAGTTTACAATATAAAGAGTCAGGGGATAGCAATTCGAGGCTAATAGTTTTTATTCATGGAGGCGGAGTGGGTGGTTGGATGTGGGATGAACAAGTAGAGTACTTTTCGCGCTTTCATTGCTTAGTTCCTGATTTGCCTGAGCATGGAGAAAGTATCTCGTCTAAACCTTTTAAAATAAAATCAACTGCAGAAGAAATAATTGAACTGGTTGAAGAAAAAGGAAAGGGGAAAACCGTCATAGTAATAGGTTTTTCGTTAGGTGCGCAAGTCTTAATAGCTATGCTAAGTATAAAACCGGATCTCATCCACTATGCCATGATCAATAGTGCATTAGTGAAACATATGCCTTTTGCCGACACGCTGACTAAATCGATGGCCTGGTTCTATCCTCTAACAAAAAACAAGACATTCTCTAATATCCAAGCCAAATCAATGTACATAGATCAGCACTACTACGAAACCTATTATCTAGGAAACTGTCAATTCGGCAAGGATGCTTTTTTGAGAGTAATGAAAGAAAATATGGCTTTTAGAATACCGAGAAGATTCGAGCATGCGAGTGGGCAGATTTTAGTTACTGTCGGTGAAAAAGAGAGAAAAATAATGAAAGAATCAGCACGTGAAATCATTCAAAGTAATCCTAATTGTAAAGGGTTCATTATCTCAAAAATGGGTCACGGATTATCTTTAGCAAACCCTATACTATTTAACACTATAGTGGAAACTTGGCTGGGAAATGGAACATTTCCTCAAGAACTGCAAGCAATAAAATGAACGATCATTACCGTGAATACTTCAATTTTCCTAGAATCGTAACTAATGGTGTGAGATACACAAAGGAGGTTGAGCTCAGTGAAAATAAGACAAGCAAAACTCACAGATGCAGCAGGAATAGCAAAAGTACATGTAGATAGCTGGCGTACAACATATAATCAAATGATACCAGCAGCGTATTTAAATCGCTTGAGTTATAAAAGTAGAGAAGAGCTTTGGAAGGGAAATCTATCAACACAATCTGTATATGTTGCTGAAAATGATCAAGGAGAAATTGTAGGATTTTCTGGAGGAGGTAAGGAAAGGACGGGGAATTATCCAGCCTATAAAGGAGAAATCTATGCGATATATATTTTAAAGGAATACCAGCAAAAGGGATTAGGAAAATTACTTCTGAAGCCAGTGGTTAGTGAACTTCTAAATTTGTCCTTCGATTCATTACTAGTTTTAGTCCTAGAAGCAAACCCTTCACGTCATTTTTATGAGGCGCTTGGTGCAAAAAAAATTGAAGAAGTGAAAATTAAGATAGAGAATAAAGTGATTGTAGAGGGTGTGTATGGTTGGGGAAATATAAATGATATTGCAAGAAAATTCTTATAGTTCCCTTAATACTCGCTTTTATTGTAATCACAGCAACTGTTTTGTATAATTCACAGTGAGTGTTTTTTAAGAATGCAATGAATTGAATAGGTAAGATTATTCGAAGGACATTCTACAATGATGGACTCATGCAGGATTTATGAAGTACAAGAGAATGTACTTAATACATAAGAGAAAGGAAAGCGAATCATGTCAAAACAGCAAATCGGTGTAATCGGATTAGCGGTAATGGGAAAAAACCTTGCAATGAATATTGAAAGCAGAGGTTATTCTGTTGCTGTATTTAACCGTTCTTACGATAAAACAGAAGAATTCTTGAAAAATGAAGCAGAAGGTAAAAACTTTGTTGGTGCAAAAACAGTGGAGGAATTTGTGCATTCACTTGAAACACCAAGAAAGATTCTTTTAATGGTTAAAGCGGGCGCTGCCACAGATGCAACGATTGAGTCATTAAAGCCATATCTTGAAGAAGGTGACATCTTAATTGATGGGGGAAATACTTACTTCGAAGATACGATTAGACGTAATAAAGAACTGGCATCTGCAGGTTTTCATTTTATTGGTACGGGCGTTTCTGGTGGAGAAGAGGGTGCCTTAAAAGGCCCTTCAATCATGCCAGGTGGAAAAGAAGAAGCATATGAGCTTGTAAAACCGATTTTTGAAGCCATTTCTGCAAAAGTAGATGGCGAGCCATGCTCTACATATATCGGACCAGATGGAGCTGGACACTATGTAAAAATGGTCCATAATGGCATCGAGTACGGCGACATGCAATTGATTTCCGAAGCTTACTTTATCCTAAAGCATGTTCTTGGTCTTGAGGCAGAGGAGCTTCATGAAATTTTTGCCGAGTGGAACAAAGGTGAATTAGATAGCTATCTAATCGAAATCACAGCTGATATTTTCACTAAAAAAGACGAAGATACAGGCAAACCGTTAGTCGATGTCATTCTCGATACGGCAGGCCAAAAGGGTACAGGAAAATGGACAAGCCAGAATGCTCTTGATCTTGGTGTTCCTCTTCCTATCATTACAGAATCCGTTTTCGCTCGTTTTATTTCTGCTATGAAAGAAGAACGTGTTAAAGCAAGCAAAGTGTTAAATGGACCTGAAGTGTCTGCATTTGAAGGCGACAAAGCTGAATTAATCGAAGCTGTTCGTAAAGCGCTATATATGAGCAAAATAGTTTCCTACGCGCAAGGCTTTGCACAAATGCGTGCAATGTCCGAAGAGAAAAATTGGGATCTTCGTTACGGCGATATCGCGATGATATTCCGTGGAGGCTGCATTATCCGTGCGCAGTTCCTGCAAAAAATTAAGGATGCATACGATCATGAACCAGAGTTAAAGAATCTATTACTAGATCCTTATTTCAAGGATATCGTTGAAAATTACCAACTAGCATTACGTAAAGTCCTTTCGATCGCGATCGAGCGCGGTATTCCAGTGCCATCATTCGCAAGTGCTATTGCCTATTATGATAGTTATAGAACAGAAACTTTACCAGCCAATCTTCTTCAAGCACAACGTGATTACTTTGGTGCTCACACGTATCAGCGTGTGGATAAAGAAGGTGTATTCCATACAAACTGGATGGAATAGCACTCGCTAATATATAGTTAAAAACAATAAGAGACGGTTGGTCAGTCCAATCGTTCCTTATTGTTTTTTTTATGTGTAAAGCAAAAAAATGAGTCAGTGAATTGTAATTTAAGTTGAGTATATCCAAAATTATAAATAATTAAAATAATCCTTGACAGTTACAATAGGCATAGTATAGGATTTAATCAATTCAAAATATATTTAAGAAAGATTTTTACAATATAAATCTCTTTTAATCAAACAATTAAATATAAATATTTCTTATCCAGAGAGGTGGAGGGGCTGGCCCATTGAAACCTCGGCAACAGACCAAATGGTACTGTGCCAATTCCAGCAAACTTTCGAGTTTGAAAGATGAGAAGAAACCAGGGTTTTACTCCTGACCTCTTCTTATTTATAAGAAGAGGTTTTTTGTTTGTATGAATGTATTCCGTATTAAATCAGTGATCATGAGATAATCAATTAAAAAAGTATGCCGATTAGACGACTAAAGGCATCTTTCTACTAAAGGTAGAAAGATGTCTTTTTTATATGATAAAACATTCATTATTTATAGATTAAATTGTGAGTAAAAACGTGAAAGTAGAGGGATGAGTGAATGGGATATAAGCTTGGAATTTTAGATCAAAGTCCGATTTTTACCGAAAAAACAGCAGCAGATGCATTACAGCATACTGTCAAATTGGCAAAAGATGCTGAGAAGTGGGGGTATAGCCGCTTCTGGGTATCTGAGCACCATCACATGGAGGGAGTCGCTGGCTCATCACCTGAAGCACTAATCGGTTATTTACTGGCAAAAACCCAATCAATACAGGTTGGTTCTGGAGGAGTCATGCTCAGACATTATAGTCCATATAAAGTGTTGGAGAATTTTCATGTGCTTTCCACACTTGCTCCTGGACGGGTCGATTTAGGTATTGGCAAAGCTCCAGGCGGCTTTCCATTGTCAACAAAAGCATTACAAGATGGTAAGTCGGATAATGGGGCAGATTTTGACCAACGCTTATCATTATTAAAAAAATTAAGTGATGAATCCTTAGAAACAACTCATCCTTTATTCGGTTTACGCGTAGTACCTGATCCGCCAGAAAGGCCAAAAATTTATTTGCTTGGAGGTAGCAGTGAAAGCGCAAAATTAGCAGCAGAGCTTAGAATTGGGTTTGTATTTGCCCATTTCTTAAACAACGATGAGAAAGCATTGGAAGAAGCCGCGCATCAGTATCGGAATACCTTCCCAACTGGCTATTTTATCGTCGCCATTTCTGCACTGGCAGCTCTACATCAAGGGGAGGCAGACCATATTGCCAAAAACCATCGAATTTTTACAATTCATTTTCAAGATGGACGTACTTTAAGAGTCACTTCAAGGGAACAAGTGTCAGCCTTTGAAAAACAAACAAGCGAAACCTTTCAAGTAACAGAAAAGGAAGCAAATATGCTTACTGGAACACCTGAAAAGGTTAGAGAAGAATTATCGAGACTCCATCAGTCTTATCAAATTAATGAATTTATCATTCATACGCCAATATTAAATGAAGAGGTGCGTTATCAATCTTATCAGCTACTGAGCCCGCTTCAAGTAAATACTAGAGAAAGCAGTGGTGAATATGTCGAAGAAAAAAATACGATTTGGACTCATGCTCAACGGTCCAGGTACACATATGAATGCATGGAGAGATGAAACGGTCCCGCAGGATGCTAGTGTAAACATTAAGTTCTATCAGGAAAAGGCATTACAGGCAGAACAGGCTGGTTTTTCATTCCTATTTATAGCTGATGGGCTGTATATTAACGAAAAATCAATTCCCCATTTTTTAAACAGATTTGAACCGATGACGATTTTATCTGCGCTGGCGACGACTACTTCACAGATTGGTTTAGTTGGAACCTTATCGACATCGTATAGCGAGCCCTACACAGTAGCCAGGCAATTTGCTTCATTGGACATGATCAGTGGAGGAAGAGCTGGTTGGAATGTAGTTACTTCACCCTTAGAGGGTAGTGCCAGAAATTTTAATAAAGGGAGCCACCCTAATCATTTTCAGCGGTATGAAATCGCGGAAGAGCATCTTCAAGTAGTGACAGGGCTATGGAACTCATGGGAGGATGCTGCTTTTATAAGAAATCGGGAAACAGGAGAATTTTTCAAAAAGGATGGACTGCACCGTTTATATCATAAAGGGAGATATTTCTCTGTTGAGGGGCCACTAAATATAGGCCGTTCCAAGCAGGGGCAGCCTGTCATCTTTCAGGCGGGAGCTTCGGAAGCGGGAAAAGAATTTGCTGCTAGAGAAGCAGATGCTATTTTTACCAATGCAGATACACTAGCAAAGGCTAAATCCTTTGCAAATGAAATTAGAAATCGTGTTGAACAAAATGGCAGGAAAAAGACAGACGTATTGATTTTTCCTAGTCTGTCTCCAATTGTCGGGGCGACCCTGGAGGAAGCTGCAAAGCGGTATGAGCAGCTGCAAAGTTTAGTGACCATTGACGAAGCATTGAATTATCTAGGCAGATTCTTTGACCATTACGATTTCAGTATCCATCCGTTAGATGAACCATTTCCGGATATTGGAACTATCGGACAAAACAGCTTCCAGTCCACTACTGATCAGATTAGAAAAAGAGCAGCTATCGAAAATTCAACATTGCGCCAAGTCGCTCGGCAAGTAACTACACCCAAGGGCAGTTTCTTTGGGACATACGCACAAGTGGCGGATCAAATCATTGAATGGGTGGAAACAGGGGCAGCTGATGGGTTTATTCTAAGCACCCCTGTACTTGGCAGTCTTTATACTGATTTCTTACAACATGTCATCCCAATTTTGGAGGAAAGAGGCTATTACCAACAGTCTTATGAGAAGGGAACGTTAAGAGGAAATTTAGGTTTACCTTACAAAGAAAACCGATACAAACAACAAACTATAAAAAATGGAGGAAGTTAAACAATGTCTAATTCATTATCTATTATTGTGTGGTCAAAAGATGGTTGTCATTTTTGTGAAGAAGTAAAACAGTATTTGGATGAAAAGGAAATAGATTATCAAACCATAGATGTAACGCATCATGAAGATAGGCGCGATATTCTCGAGTTGAAATATGGGGTGAGACATGTGCCTGTAATAGAAGTAGGGAGTGGAAATCATTATCAGGGAATAACTGAACTGGGCACCAATCATATAGAGAAAGCATTAAACCAATTGGCATAAAGAGAAGGCAGCTAAGTTGGATTTATTCATTTCTAATTCTTACTAAATAGATGTGTTTACTTATAATTAGGAGGATTGTTATGCCTCAATTAATTAGTGAATCTATAAAAATCAGCAAACTGCAAGAGTCAGAAAAAGAAGTTGTGCGGCAGATTCTGGATGAAAGCTACTCGCAGTACAAATGTAAATTTCATCAAAAGCGCTGGCAAAAATATATTGAGGATATTTATCATTCTATCGATCATCCAACTGTCGACACGATTTTAGTAGCCAAACGCGGAGATGTCTTATTAGGAACAGTGCAATTGTATTCATCATCTGACTCTGCGTACGGTATGCCGGAATTGGAAATAAACGAGGCAATTATTAGATTCTTAGCTGTTGTACCAAGTGCAAGGAGCCAGGGGATTGCCTTTAAACTTTTAAAAGCTGTTCAATCAATCGTAGAAAATCAAAAAGGATCTCATATGTTTTTGCACACATCAGATGTAATGACTGATGCCATCCAGCTATATCACCGATTTGGTTTCGTTCGTGATAGAACGAAAGAATACTATAAAGAAAATGATCTGATTAAATGTTTTAGATATGATTTGAAAAATGAATGTAAGGAGCTGGAGAAATGAATGCGAAAAAACTGGGATTATTCATCGTTTCCTTATTGTTATTAATCATCGGTGCAGGCTGTGCAAACGAAGCAAATGGGGAAGGAGAAGTCACTTTAAAAGTTGGGGCATCTTCTGTACCACATGCAGAAATATTGGAGTTTATTGCTCCAGATCTGGAAAAGGAAGGAATTCAATTAGATATCGTACATTCCACTGATGGTATTCAAACTAATCAACAAACGGCAGACAAGGATCTGGATGCAAACTTTTTTCAGCATACGCCTTATTTAGAACAGGTGAATAAAGATAGCGGCTTGGATTTAGTTGTGGTCAAAGGAATACATATCGAACCGTTTGGTGTTTATTCCAAGGAGATAAATGCGATAGGGGAATTATCAGATGGTGCACAAATAGCTGTACCAAATAATCCGTCTAACTTTTCCAGGGCGCTTACCTTATTTGAAGAAAACGGAATCATTGAACTGAATCCATCAAAGGATGGGGACTATACGCTAGAGGACATTACAAAAAATGAGAAAAACTTAAAGTTTGTCCCTGTCGATCCACCATTATTAGTGCATTCTCTTAAAGATGTGGAAGCTTCAGCAATCAATACGAACTATGCATTAGAAGCAGATCTTAGCCCATTGGAGGATTCCTTAATTATTGAGGATACAGATTCTCCATATGTCAATGTTTTAGTATCACGTAAGGATAATCAAGACAGTGAAGCCATTCAGAAATTGGCCGAAATTTTGACTTCAGATAAAGTCAGGAATTTTATTGAAGATACTTACAAAGGTGCTGTTGTACCAGCTTTCTAGCCATCTTTAGTTCCAAGTTGAGGAGGAGCAGAATTGATTGAATTTCGCAATGTGTCAAAGGTGTTTAAAACAGGAGACAAACAGATAGATGCTCTGAAGGATATTGATATAACAGTGGAAAAGGGAGATATTTTTGGCGTTATAGGTTTCAGCGGAGCCGGTAAAAGCACCTTGATTCGAACGGTGAATTTATTAGAAAAGCCATCATCTGGTGAGGTTCTAATTGAGGGAAAGAATTATACAACCATACCAGAAAAGAAGTTAAGAGAAGCCAAAAGAAATATAGGTATGATATTCCAGCATTTCAATCTGTTAAATTCTAAAACAGTTTATGATAATGTCGCAATGCCCTTGATTTTAGCAAAAATGAAAAAATCCGACATTCACACAAGGGTGAAAGAAATTCTGCAATTTGTAGGATTATCAGATAAAGCAGACAACTATCCTAATGAACTTTCAGGCGGTCAGAAACAGAGAGTGGGTATCGCTCGTGCACTTGCCCCTAATCCATCTATTCTATTGTGTGATGAAGCGACTTCAGCATTGGATCCACAAACAACAAAATCAATTCTAGAACTCTTGAAACGAGTTAACCAAGAATACAAGATTACCATTCTTATTATCACTCATGAGATGGAAGTGATTAAACAGGTATGTAATAGGGTTGCGGTAATGGAGGATGGGCAGTTGATTGAATCGGGGAGCGTTTTTGATATATTTGCTCATCCTCGGACCGTGACGACCCGTAATTTCGTTAGATCGGTTGTACGGGATGAAGTGCCTGAGAGTGTAATAAATTTGATTAACTTGGATCGGGAATCCAGTCGTATTTATAAAGTTGAGTTCTTTGGTACGGATTCTGGCCAGCCTGTCGTATCCAAGACCGCCAAACGATTTAATGTAGAAATCAACGTTTTATTTGGCAATATAACAGAGTTACAAGGGATTCCATTTGGGAATTTAATTATCCAGGTGATTGGAGCTCACAGGGAAGTAGAAGATGCGATTCAATATATTATTGAACAAAATGTAGAGGTAAAGGAGGTAGAAGCAGATGGAAGTCAGCATCGAGTTAATGATCAGAGCTTTGTGGGAAACATTGTACATGGTTAGTATATCTTTGTTTTTCGGAGGGGTATTAGGTATTTTCCTTGGGATTCTTCTTGTGGTCACAAGAAAGGGGCATATTCTGGAAAATAAGGTTATATTCTCAATTGTTAATCCGATCGTCAATATTTTCCGATCGATTCCTTTTATTATTTTATTAGTGGCCATCATTCCTTTAACAAGACTCATAGTCGGAACATCGATTGGAACGACGGCAGCAATCGTACCATTAGTATTGCATGTCGGTCCCTATTTTTCGAGACTAGTAGAGAATTCATTATTAGAGGTGGATGATGGCATTATTGAAGCAGCACAAGCAATGGGTGCAGGCCCATTCCAAATCATTTTTCGCTTCTTATTTCCAGAAGCGCTTGCTTCGTTAATATTGAGTGTAACCACAGCGACGATTGGATTAATTGGAGCCACAGCAATGGCAGGAGCAATTGGAGGCGGGGGACTTGGGGATGTAGCAATTACCTATGGCTATCAACGCTTCAGTACGATAACCATCTTTATTACGGTTGTTATACTTGTCGCGCTCGTTCAAGTTATCCAGAGTCTTGGAAATATATTCGAGCGGCGAATTAGAAGAGTATAAGCGCAGTTAACTAACTAGAGAGAGGTATAAAAAAATGAAGAAAATTACAATGGTTTTATCGTCTATCCTTACATTTGTATTCCTTATTTCCGGCTGTTCCAATGATTCTACAAATGCTATAGGTGAAGATGCTAATGTAAAGGTAGGAATAAGAAATTCTGAACTAAGAACATGGGAATACTTGAAGGGTGTCGCGGATAAAGAGGGAATAGAAATCGAGATTGTCAATTTCTCCTCAGCCTATGATCCTAATCAGGCCCTCATAGAAGGTGATATTGATATCAACGCTTTCCAACATGTCGCTTATTTAGATTCCTTTAATGCAAATGCGGATTCAGATATTGTGCCTATTGGCAGCACGATTATCGCCCCATTAGGTTTATATTCCAGTAAATACAAATCAGTTGAGGATATACCGACTGGCGCCCAAATTGCTGTACCAAATGATGCATCCAATTGGGGGAGATCACTGTTACTGTTACAAGATGCTGGATTTATAACGGTTGTGGATGATTTTGACGGTAATGGCGGCGAAGATAAAATCAAAGAAAACATAAAGGATATCGAAATTGTTCCTGTAGATAGTGCGAACGCACCTCGTGTTATGGAGGATACTGCAGGTTCAGTTATTAATAATGGTGTAGCACTTGAAGCAGGATTGACACTAAAAGACGCGCTTGTTCATGAAAGTAAGACTGCAAAACCTTATATAAATGTCATTGCGGCTCGGGGGTCAGATAAGGATAATAAGATATTCCAGCAAATTGTTGGAATTTATCAATCAGAAGCAACGGCAGAATTTATCGAAGAAACCTATAAAGGTAATTACCTGCCAACGTTTATTACTTTGGAAGAATTAAGTACGTATAAAGAGACATACTCGAATCAATAGGGAGAGAAGAACATGAGCAATAAGAGACAGATTAAATTGGCAGCCTATTTAATTGGAACAGGTATGCACGTATCTTCCTGGCGGCACCCGTCCGTTAACCCCAATGCAAGTATTGATGTTAAATCGTTACTATTACATGCCCAGCTTGCAGAAAAGGGTAAATTTGATTTAGCTTTTATAGCAGATAGTTTGGCGATTAATCATGAGTCACATCCTCAGATTCTCAATCGGTTTGATCCTATTGTTTTGATGACAGCTCTAGCTGCGGCAACTGAAAAGATTGGTATTGGAGCAACGGCATCAACAACTTACAGTGAACCTTATGTTCTTGCACGGCAATTTGCATCTGTAGATCATATTAGTAATGGTCGTGCTGGATGGAATGTGGTAACGACTGCGGACGCCACTGGTCAGACGGCCTTAAACTTCAGCAGAGAAAAGCATTGGGATCACGATCAACGCTATGAAAAGGCAGAGGAGTTCGTCGATGTAGTCCAAGGATTATGGGATTCATGGGAGGATGATGCGTTTGTCTACAACAAGGGATCCGGTCAATTTTTCGATCGATCAAAATTACATGAAATCAATTTTAAAGGAGATTATTTTAATGTAAAAGGTCCTTTGAATATTGCCAGATCCACACAGGGGCAGCCGGTCATTATTCAAGCTGGGGCTTCTGTCCCAGGGCAGCGCTTGGCAGCCCGAACAGCAGAGGTCGTATTTACACATTGGGATTCGCTGGAGGAATCAAAGAAGTTTTATCATACATTAAAATCACAGCTAAAGGACTTTAATAGAGAAGAAGATGAACTTCATATTCTTCATGGTATTTCTCCGATTATAGGAGCTACTGAGGAAGAAGCATTGGAAAAGTATCAGGAATTACAAGCTCTGATTGATCCATTTGAAAGCTTGAAGTTTGTTTCTGGCTATATGGGGAATGTTGACTTTTCCAAATATAGCTTGGACACACCAGCTAAAGATGTCGTCTTTCCAGCAGTGAACAGCATTCAAAGTCAATTCAATGAAATGAAGACAATCATTGATAAGGAGGATCTAACAGTTGGTGATCTATATGCCAGATTTTTTGGCGCAGCAAGACGTGATGGCTTTATAGGTACGCCCCATAAAGTAGCAAATGAAATGGAAAAGTGGTTTACGGAAAAAGCTGCAGACGGCTTTATGATCCAATTTCCCCTCTTACCAAGAGACTTAGAGGAATTTGTCAACCTCGTCATCCCTATCTTGCAAGAGAAAGGGCTATTCCGTCTGGATTATGAAGGGGAAACTTTAAGGGATCATCTAGGCTTAAAAAAGCCGGAGAACAGGCATTCAGTGAAAACATCTGTTTGAGCATCGAAAAGCTGGGTTTTACTATCCAAAAGTATTCCTCAGCTTTTTTATTATGAGGAAAAGTAGTAGTACTATTAATTGACTGAATTATAAATAAGTTATTTAATTATGATAGGAATGATCATTAAGAACGTTTTATTAAATTAGGGGGAAGAATTATGGAGATATTAGAACTGCCAGATGGGAAAAAAGTTCCAGTTCCAAACGTAGCAAAGCTAATAGGCTTTGTACCAATCGAGATCAAAGAAGGAGAAACCATCTTTAAGCTAGATACGAGAAAGGGTCATTATAACCCAATGGGCACAGTACATGGCGGCATTCTTTGCGATTTAGCTGATGCTGCGATGGGTGTAGCCTTTGCTACATTATTAAAAGAAAAAGAATCCTTCACAACACTGGAGCTAAAAATAAACTACTTAAAACCTGTATGGGAAACCACATTAAAAGCCCATGCAAAAGTGGTGAAAAAGGGGAACACAATTGGTTTAATCGATTGTTCAATCTACGATGTAAAAGGATCATTAGTAGCTAAATCAAGTTCATCATGTATGGTTTTGAGAGGTGAAAAAGCAGAAAATAGATAGAGGAGCATCCTTGATTAAAAAGACTCCCTTGAATCGGGACAACGCCGGAGAAGGGAGTTGAAAATAAATGCTGTCAGGTTAAATGATTAATAATAGGAATCCTTAATATAAACTGTTTACCTAACTTACGTATAAACTAAATACCTCATTCCAATTCCAATGCTCATAATAGTCAATCCCATCCACATCCAACCCTTCAATCCACTTTTGTTCGATAGGATCCTTTTCCATTCTATACACGTCACCTTTAAGACGATTCGTTCGTATCCATATTAAGCCGGAACGATCTTCGAAATAAGGAAAAAAATCACCTTTATGTAAAGGGGGAGAAGTGACCGTCAGCAGCTCATCACGATAAATGTTGGTAAGAAAAATACTGGGTAGGGGTCTTTTTGGAACAGAAACCCATTTGCTGGAAAAGGATTGGGAGATAAATAATTGAGTATTATTTAGCCAAAATAAATCTCTTATCGCCATATCTTCCTGTGTATAGTGATGTGTTTCATTCGCGTATACATGATGAATCGCCAAGCGTTTATTTATCGTTGCTATACGATTTGAACCTTGAATGAAGGCCAGATATAAAGAATGTGGTGCCCATTGAAACCATTCTTGATAATTAAGCATTTCTCCAATCTTTCTTAAGGACTTTCCCTCGTTATCAATCACACAGAGTATATTGCTGTCTGCAGATAATGAAGCTGTAGGTGTCAATTGGAAAGCAATCCATTGTTCATCAAAAGACCATTTGAATTGGCTTGTCCCATATAAATATTCATCCTTACCCACATGAATCGTGTAGAATAGTTTTTTTTGCATGTTCCCGTAATAATCAAAAAGTATCTTATTTAGTACGATATCGGAAAAAACTTTATTCTCATTCTTTTTGGACGATGTGAGAAGTCCAGAACCATCCAAAAGCCATGAGTAATTAATTGCATTTTTATGAATCAGCTGTGGTATAAGCCTTGTCACGGATATAATACTTAAAACATTGTTATTTTGATACGCTATAGTATTTTCAGCTGGTGACCATTGGAAGTTGCTATTGGATTTTTCAGTGATTTTAATATGTTTATGAGATTTTATATGGTATGCCCATAGTTGACCCTCATACATAGGATAATCGTTTGAATGGGGAATGCTTTTTAAATAGGCAATCCACTCCCCGTCAAAGGACCATTTCGGTGATCTAATTTGTTCATCCTTTGTTAATACTTGTTCTATATCATCAATCTTCAGCCATAACTGTTGATTGCGAATAAACGCAGCACTTAATGTTTGTTTTTCTGCAGAAATAACTGTACTATTCAACAATAAGGTAAGAATTAAGGTGATTATGCCAGCAAGTTTTTTATACAAGTATAGGCTCCTTTCTATACACGAATAGTATTATATAAAGATGCCGGTAAAATTCATGATGAGAAAATCTAACAAAATATAAGCAATACTATGTTATAATAGTTTTCAAATAAATATGAAATTCTATTTAAAGAGAGGATAAATCATTATGAAATTCTTTATTGATACAGCAAATCTGGATGATATTAAAAAAGCGCATAAAATCGGGGTCCTTTCCGGTGTGACAACCAACCCATCGCTAGTGGCTAAAGAAGGTATTAAATTCGAGGATCGAATCGAAGAAATTTTACAAGCGGTTCCAGATGTAGAATCTGTTTCTGCTGAAGTGACACCTGATGCGCTTACTGCAGAAGAAATGATTGCACAAGCAGATGAATTAATCAAAATCAATGGCGGAGATAAAAATATCACGATCAAATTACCAATGACTATTGATGGATTAGAGGCGACTCGTTACTTAGCAAAAAAAGGTGTAAAAACAAATGTAACGCTTATTTTCTCTGTGAATCAGGCATTATTAGCAGCAAGAGCTGGAGCAACCTATGTATCTCCTTTCCTTGGCAGACTGGACGATATTTCTGAAGACGGTGTACTCCTTGTTTCAAAAATTGCCGAGCTTTTCCGCATTCACAATCTTGATGCCCAAATCATCGCTGCATCAGTCAGACATCCGGATCATGTGACTCGAGTAGCAATGGCAGGAGCTCATATCGCAACGATTCCGTATAAAGTAATCGAACAATTAACAAAACATCCGCTTACAGATCAAGGTATTGAAAAATTCGCAGCTGATTGGAAAACAGTATAAATCGGAAAGGTATAAACGAAATCGTTTATACCTTTCTTTTTTTTGATTTGAGTTATTGCGAATCTCGTTTTGGTCAGTAACTGCGATTTTAGCTTGAAATGAAAAATCGCCGATAAAAATAGTATTTTAGTCGATAAATCGTAAAAAACGCTGATATATTAAAATGATCACCGATATATCAAGAAAAACGCTGATAAAATTAAAAATGTGAAACGAAAATTGGTTGTAACCTTCAAAATGAGCGAACCTCTCATGATGGGGATCGCTTTTTTTAGCTTGAAATGAAAAATCGCCGATAAAAATAGTATTTTAGTCGATAAATCGTAAAAAACGCTGATATATTAAAATGATCGCCGATATATCAAGAAAAACGCTGATAAAATTAAAAATGTGAAACGAAAATTGGTTATAACCTTCAAAATGAGCGAACCTCTCATGATGGGTATCGCTTTTTTTAGCTTGAAATGAAAAATCGCCGATAAAAATAGTATTTTAGTCGATAAATCGTAAAAAACGCTGATATATTGAAATGATCGCCGATATATCAAGAAAAACGCTGATAAAATTAAAAATGTGAAACGGAAATTGGTTGTAACCTTCAAAATGAGCGAACCTCTCATGATGGGGATCGCTTTTTTTTAGTTTGAAATGAATAAACGCCGATAAAAATAGTATTTTAGTCGATAAATTGTAAAAAACGCTGATATATTGAAATGATCGCCGATATATCAAGAAAAACGCTGATAAAATTAAAAATGTGAAACGAAAATTGGTTGTAACCTTCAAAATGAGCGAACCTCTCATGATGGGGATCGCTTTTTTAAGCTTGAAATGAAAAAACGCCGATAAAAATAGTATTTTAGTCGATAAATCGTAAAAAACGCTGATATATTAAAATGATCACCGATATATCAAGAAAAACGCCGATAAAATTACAAATGGAGAAAAGACTATTCAAACTGAGCGATATCCTCACCATGAATTGTTTACTTTACTGAAATTGATAAAAAAGGTATAAACAAAAATCGTTTATACCTTTTTTAAAATAATTGAAAGCGGTATGGCAGAAAAAGAAGATTTAAGGGTAGAGGTAATTAGAGCAACGGGTACGATTATATTTGCCCTAAATTGGCGAAGTTGCTTTTATTCGAGTGGGGACCAGTCATTGAAAAGTCCAGAACCTTTGCAACCAGGACAATGAAAGTGATCGGCATGAAATGCGTAGACGTTAGCAGGATAAATGATAAATCCTTTTCCAAAACAATCAGGACATTTATTTTCCTCCTTCATTTTTGAAAAATGTTCCTTATAACGTTTTTCACGCCATTCTGTAAACTTATTCAATAATCCCATATCATTTCCACCTCTTTCTTTTCCAATATGTTTACTAAAATGAATTTTTATACTTAGTTTATTATATTAGAAAGCTATTTTTTTGCTTATACTTTTTATATAAAGATATGAGGTGGTTTTATTTTGTGAATCTAAAATTTAGGTAAACGAATTAATTTCTTGGTATAATAATGAAAAAAGCTTAAATCATTCAGTTTCATATTATTAATTAAAGGGGTCTTCTAAATGGACATCGTTAACCAGCTGATTTCTACATATGCTTCTTTTTTCGACTGGGCTATGTGGAATGAGGTGCTAACTGATCCGGTTTCATGGGGTTTTATTGGCACGCTCGTTGTTCTGGAAGGTTTGTTATCTGCTGATAATGCACTTGTATTGGCTGTTATGGTCAAACATTTGCCTAAAGAACAACAGAAAAAAGCGTTAACCTACGGATTGTTTGGAGCATACTTCTTTCGTTTCTTATTCATCGGACTTGGCATGTGGTTAATAAACTTTTGGTGGATTAAGGTACTCGGAGCGGCCTACTTAGCTTGGCTGGTGATTAAACAGTTTTGGCTTAAATCAGATGAGGAAGATTTAAGTGGTGTAAAAAAAGAGGGTTGGCTGATTCGTACATTTGGTATCTTTTGGGGAACCGTCATTTCTGTGGAGTTAATGGATCTTGCATTTTCTGTAGATAGCATTCTAGCGGCGTTCGCCGTATCGGATAAAGTTTGGATTTTACTTCTCGGTGGTATGCTGGGTATCCTAATGATGAGAACAGTTGCTAAATTATTTTTAGCATTAATTGAAAAGGTTCCAGAATTAGAAAATACCGCATTTATCTTAATTGGTATCATCGCTATTAAAATGTTTTTAAGTGTTTTTGGAATAGAAATTGGGCATGTATTATTCTTTAGCATCATTATTCTTGCTTTTGTTATTACATTTATAGTCCATTATTTTAACAATAAACAGGGTGGACATGATCACGTAGCATAACTATAAATCATAAGAGTATCCTAACAGATATCATCAAAATAAAAACAGCAGTCACTAAAAATGAGCTGCTGTTTTTTATATTAATATAACATCGCCAATGAATCAATAATAGGGGGTAATCGATTATCAAGGCGTTTTCGAATTTCTGTTTATTTCACAATACTTTCTAAAACATCATCAATAATTTGGCTGTTTGCAATCGTTCCAGTATAAAGCCAGCCTGTATCACGAGTATATTCGTGCAGATTTCCGTTTTTTACGGCAGGGATGTTTGCCCATAAAGGATCTTTTAACATTTCTGACCCAGTTTCTTTATCGCTATTGATAAGGAAAAGGTGATCGGCATCCAATTCTGCTAATTTTTCCAAAGATACTGCAGACCAGTTGCCTGTCGCAGATGCAGAAACCTCTTTAACTACCTTTGGTACTGGCATACCAAGATCGCCATATAATACAGCACCAGCTGAAAGATTTTCACTAACCATAAACAAGCTATTATTCACTAGCCAAATCGCTGCAACCGATTCGCCTTTATGGGATTCTTGAAGCTGTTTCTTCGCTTTCCCGGCTTTTGCATCATAATCACTTAAGACTTTGTCTGCCTCAGCTTCTTTACCAAAAATTTTACCTACCTGACTTAATTCTTCACGCCAGTCATTATTCTCTTCTGTTCCAATTACATAAGTTGGGGCAATTTTTGAATATTGATTATATTTACTACCTTCGACCATTCCTGCTGAGTCCATAATTAATACATCTGGTTTAAAGCTAGTTACAGCTTCGAGGGGAAGGTCATGGGCAATCTCAGGTACATCCTCTAAATATTCACTTAAATATTCTTGTTTACCATTTGCCACCGACCATTGGGCGACTGGTTTAATATCTAGTGCAACTAAATGGTCTTCTAAATATGTAGCAATGACTCTTTCGGGATTCGCTGGAATTGTTACTTCATTACCCAGTGCATCTGTTAAAACCCGATCTTGCGTTTCCTGCTGTGGACCTTTGTCTTGATTGTTAGACTGGTCTGTATCACCGCTACAAGCAAATAAAGCGAGTGAACTACTTAATGCTGCAGTTAACAGCAGATTTTTTTTATTTAATGCAAACAATGGTTACCCTCCTAGTGCAAATATGATATAATTTCTAAATAAATGATAACAATTCTCATTATCAATTACAATGATTATTTTTTATTTTAGAGAAAGCAGGCTACATAATGGTATTGAAAGAAAAAAGTTTTTCTAAAAAAACTATAATTGCACTGATTATTTTAATATTAGGTTCATCTTTTTTAATCTTATCAATGGCATTCTCAATTGCATTTGGTGCAGCGAATATTGATTTGGCTACTGTGTGGCAAAGTGTGACTTCATTTGATGCTGGCCGGACTGAGCATCAAATCATACATAGATTAAGGATGCCCAGAGCAGTTGCAGCCGCCCTCGTTGGTGCTGGATTGGCTGTTTCAGGAGCAATAATGCAAGGGATGACGAGGAATCCGCTCGCTTCTCCATCTATTATGGGTGTGACGGCTGGCGCAACATTCATGATAGCGTTGGCGTTAGCCTTCGTAACGTCTCTTTCATCTCTTGGTTTAATGCTGGCTGCTTTTATTGGGGCAGGAGTAGGGGCTGGCTTGGTGTTTGGAATTGGCAGTTTGTCAAGAAATGGCCTTACACCTGTTAAGCTGGCACTTGCAGGGTCAGCAATAACTGCTTTGCTTAGTTCCATTTCTTCTGCAATTGCCATTCAGTTTGATGTGGCTAAGGATTTAAGTTTTTGGTATGCAGGGGGTGTAGCGGGCATTCAGTGGGCAAATGTTACACCTATTATTCCGGTTGTCCTTATTGGGTTAATCATTGCGTTCATGATCAGCAGTTCCATTACTGTCATGAGTCTCGGTGACGATGTGGCAACAGGGCTTGGTCAAAGGACAGGATTAGTTAAAATTCTTGGCATTCTTGCTGTTTTACTACTAACAGGAGCAGCGGTTTCTATATCTGGAACAATCGGCTTCGTTGGATTGGTGATTCCTCACATCACTAGATTTCTGGTAGGGACAGATTATCGCTGGATCTTGCCATGTTCCGCAGTATTAGGTGGGTTGCTGCTTGTTTTAGCTGATATTGCGGGAAGAATGGTTAATCCGCCATTTGAAACACCAGTAGGCGCTATCACTGCTCTCATCGGTGTTCCTTTTTTCCTTTACTTAGCTCGCCGTGAAGGGAGAGGACTGTAATGCAGAAGAAAATAATCCGTGTAAAATGGGTAGGATCTTTTTTAATCATCGCTATACTTATAACGTTTTTCGCCAGTTTAAGCATCGGTTCCAGCTTTATTTCACCAGTAGATGTCTTCAAGACTTTAACGGGGACGGGAGAATTTGATTTAATTATCTTCGATTTTCGATTGCCGAGAATTGTCATCGCTTTATTAATTGGTGCTGGAATGGCTGTCTCAGGTGCAATTTTGCAAAGTGCAACGCAAAATGGCCTTGCTGATCCAGGAATATTAGGGATTAATTCTGGTGCAGGCTTTGCCGTTATATTATATATCTTCTTCACGCAAGGCATTAGCGTTAGCTCACCGATTCTTTCCGTATTTATCATGCCCTTATTCGCTTTAGCGGGGGCCTTAACCGCAGCTAGTTTGATCTATCTTTTTGCATGGAAGAAATCAGGCGTAACTCCAATCCGGCTCATTCTGGTTGGGATAGGGATTAATGCTGCCTTTTCTGCATTAATCATTATTTTTCAATTGAAAATGGATCCTCGAACCTTTACACAGGCTACTGTATGGTTGTCTGGGAATATCTCAGGCGTAGACTGGATCTATGTTTTATCCTTACTCCCTTGGGTAAGTGTGTTTATTCCACTTGCAATATTTAAATCACGGTATTTAAATATTTTAGGACTTGGAGATGCAGCATCCATTGGGTTGGGAGTGAATGTAAATAGAGAAAGGAAGTTCCTGCTGTTTATTTCTGTGGCATTGGCTGGTTCATGTGTAGCAGCAGGTGGAGGAATAGCCTTCTTAGGGCTTGTTGCTCCGCAATTAGCAAAAAAACTGGTCGGACCGCGAAACGAGATACTCATTCCAACATCTGCATTAGTAGGCGCATTACTCCTTCTGCTTTCGGATATGGTGTCGAGAGCGCTCATAGCTCCGGCTGAAATTCCAGTCGGGCTGGTCGTTTCCGCTTTAGGTGCTCCATATTTTATCTATTTGCTAATTAAGAGCTAAACAGTCTCCCTTCAGGTTAAAGAAAAAGGTATTTTGGTCATACTAACCTTTAACTAGATGAAATGAATGGGGGCGTAAAAAAATGCCGAAAAAGGCAGCAGAATCAATAGAGCCAAAAGATGCCGCTAACAATCAGGCAGCTGAAAAGGACAAAGAAATCGCAGAACTTAATCATATGTTAGCAGCAGTTCTCACTTATCTTTCTGATGAAGAAGTAGAAGAAATTGATATCGAATATCTTCTCACTCATACTGAGGGTTTGCGCGAGTGGTGGGACCAATATCGAGAAACCAATAAGAAGCAGATAGAAGAAGAAATAAAGCAATCACTAGGGGGATTATCTTTAAAAGAGTTAGAAAGTATCCGGGAAACAATTAAGGAACGAAATAAATAGTTCAGAAAAAGGCCAGAAAAGCCTTGAGTTTTATAGGGTTTTGTTGAAATAAAAAAGGCAACTCTCAATCCCATGGGTTTGGGAAAAAATCATGATATTCCTACTTCCAATCTTAAATTCTACAACCTGAGTATTCTTATGTAAGAATACTTTTTTTGTATAAAAGAAGGAAAACGATGTGCAAGGCAGAATTTATTCTAAAGAATAAAAGGGGGGCTGGATCACTTGCGCAAAACTTGTATTCATCCCTGGACAGAAGTATGGGAAAAGAGATATAAAGCAGAAAAGCTGGTTCTTGAGCAAATTTACCAAGATGAATTAGAAAGGCTGATACCAAATCCAAAAAATTGATACGAATGGAGTAGATCATGGTTATTGCCAAACAAGAATTTGAAGTTAATGGGCAGAACTATACCGTTAGATCTGCAATCGAAAAGGATGCTAAGGATTTAACGGAAGTAAGATTGCAGATTGATGGAGAAACCGAAAATCTTGATAGAGAAAAGGGGGAGGGGCTTATTGATATACCAGGGTTTGAACAGATTATACAAACGGACACCGAGATGGAAAGAAACCTATTTTTAGTTGCGGAGGTTGATAATCGGATTGTTGGATTTTCAAGATGTGAAGGCATTTATTTAAATAGATTCTCTCATAAAACAGAATTCGGAGTATGTGTATTAAAAGAATTTTGGGGTTATGGTGTTGGGACGAACCTCTTAAAAGAATCTATCACCTGGGCTGATTTGAATGCCATTAAAAAAATCACTTTAAATGTTTTGGAAACAAACATTCGTGCCATTCAACTGTATAAAAAACTCGGTTTCGAAATCGAAGGTATATTAAAAAATGACAAAATTCTTTCAGATGGAAAATATTATAACACGATTATAATGGGAAGGTTTAATGACTGATTATTATTCGTAAACTTATATAAAAGGTAATCCTCCTCAAAATAGGGTACTTAAAGAATGGCGGGAAGTCTAAAAGAGTCGTTGTTCTATTTATTAAGGGGGAGAGAAAATGTTTTCATTTAAAGTAGATGAGGAATTATCAATCGAATTATTTCAGCAGCATCATAAAGAAGAATTGTTTTCTTTTATAGATGAAAATCGAATTCATTTGCGAAAATGGTTATCATGGGTAGATAAACGGGAAAAGGCAGATGATCTTGATCCGGTGATTCGGGTTTGGCTTCAGAAATATGCAGACAATAACGGTTTTGATGCAGGTGTCAGGGTTAATGGACAGTTGGTTGGCATGATCGGCCTCCATCAAATTGATTGGAAAAACAGGACAACTAGTGTAGGCTATTTACTCGGAGAGGAAGCGCAAGGTAAAG
Source organism: Cytobacillus purgationiresistens (assembly GCF_030813235.1). Lineage (GTDB taxonomy): Bacteria > Bacillota > Bacilli > Bacillales > Cytobacillaceae > Cytobacillus > Cytobacillus purgationiresistens. The sequence continues at coordinate 56,700 of NZ_JAUSUB010000001.1, forward strand.
GTGTAATTACTAGAGCTTTATCAAGTTTGAACGATTATTTGTTTGATCAAATGGATTTAAATCGAGTTGAAATTCAATGTGCAGCCAGTAACCATAAAAGTATGGCTGTTCCAGAACGGCTAGGTTTTATGAAGGAAGGAATGGTCAGACAGGGGCAATGGCTGTATGATCATTTTGAGGATATTGTAACGTATAGTATATTGAAAGAAGAATGGCTTAATAGAAAATAAGATCAAATGAGTGTTTTTTCATATCCAATTATCCCTTTTTAGAGTGGGATAATTGGGTTTTTTTTTTGAGCTTTTTAGGTATATGCAAGATATTTGCAGGGGCAAGTAAAGAACTGATATACTCATCAAAAAATATCGAAAGTATGTTAGTAATGAAAATTAGATAATAAATTTCTAGTTTTCCTGTTATATCTCCATAATGAAATGAACAAACTAAGTTCAATTGATTAATTATGTTTGAATTGTAAGTTTATTGAAAAAAAGCTTGTGAATCATGGGTTTTGAAGGCGGTTACATATCTAAAAATAAGAAAATATGAAATAATTATACCTAATCTATTTTCAAATTCGACAAATTCCAGTAAAGTAATAAGAGTTATCTTAGAAAAATGAAAAGAAGGTGAGGAAAATGTCGAAAGAGCAGAAAGCTTATACGCGGACAAACTTAATTGGTCTTATATTAGGACCAGTGCTAGCGTTATTGGTATTCTTTTTAATACCAAATGACATGATTGCATATGAGGGAAGAGTTGTAGTAGCGAGTATTGCTATGATTGGTACATATTGGGTTACTGAAGCGGTGCCTATGGCAGTAGCATCATTGCTTCCATTAATAATTATTCCATTATTTGGTGGAGCCCCAGTAGATGTTGTATCCCGTTCATATGGTGAATCAGTTATTTTCATGTATATGGGCGGTTTCATTCTTGCCATTGCAATTGAGAAATGGAACTTACATAGGAGAATTGCTTTAACCATTATTGACATGATTGGTACGGAAAGTCATAAGATTATTCTTGGTATCATGTTGGCAACAGGGTTATTGACGATGTTTATTTCCAACGCGGCCACAGCATTAATGATGCTTCCAGTTGCTCTTGCTTTAATTTCTGAGGTAAGAGAGAAAAAGATTCTTGAAGATAAGAACCTGCAATTCTTTGCTAAATCGATTTTGTTAGCGGTTGCATATAGTGCAACAATTGGCGGTTTAGCTACACTTGTGGCAGCTGTTCCAAATGCTGCGCTTGCCGGGATTGCTAAAATCCAGTTTGATGTTGAGGTTACATTTGTACAGTGGTTAATTTTTGCTGGACCAGTTGCTGTCATTATGTTTGTATTCCTTTATTTCTACTTAACCAAAATGAAATTCAAAGTGAAAGTAACCAATCAAAAATCAGTATCTTTTATTAAAGAAGAGAAGAAAAATCTTGGCAAAGTGAAGACTGAAGAGTGGATTGTTATTGCGGTATTCTTAATGACTGTGTCATTATGGGTAGGGAAACCGGCGATTACATGGGTTGCAGATAATGTGAGCTTCCTATCATTCTTAGGAAATCTAGGGTCATTACCGGATGCGAGTATTTCCATGTTGGGTGCTGTTTTATTATTCTTCCTACCAAGTACGCATAAAGGGGAAAGAATTCTCGAATGGAAAGATTTAGAAAAGCTTCCTTGGGGTGTGCTCGTTCTATTTGGTGGAGGACTTGCTTTAGCAGCTAGTCTAGAACATTCAGGTGTGAATGAATTTATCGCTGTTGCTTTACAGGGACTTCAAGCTTACACACCGTTTATCATCATATTATTGCTTGTCGTTATTGTTTTGGGCATGACCGAAATCTTATCGAATACTGCTGTGGCTAATCTTGTTTTGCCAATATCAGCAGGACTAGGAATTGCCATCGGAATTGATCCACTTATTATGATGGCAGCAGTTGCGCTTGCTGCAGGTTCTTGTTATATGCTACCTGTTGCGACACCGCCAAATACGGCCGTATTTAGCGCGGGTGAATTGGAGATTTCTGATATGGCTAAAGCCGGAGTTTGGCTAAATATAGTGAGTGTTATTGTCATCACACTTGCTGTGTACTACTGGATGCCAATTGTTTTCGGAATAACGATCTAATCTAGAATTGGTTATGAGAGGATGTCCTCTTGGACTTCTCTCTTTTTGTTAACAATGTTTAGATACTTGCATACATTATAGTGGGGAAACACAGAGGGTGTATAAAGGTACAGAGATTAGTCAACTTGACCAATCTTGGCAAAGCGAAGAAACGTGTGAATTCCACACGTTTCTTTTTTGTGAAGCAAGATATTTGACTATGAGTGTCATTAGTATAGTATATTATTTTAGGGAAATAGTAATGATAAGGAGTTGTTTCATGACCACTATTCTTGTTTTTTTAGCCTTCATTTGTCTTTACGGCAGCATTTGCTTTTACATAGGAGTGAATGGTTGGGGTTGGCTAAAAGCTACATTTTCATTTAAATATAAAAAGTCCTATATCGCGGTTATATCCTTCCTATCCATTTCGTTTTTCGCCTCCTTTGCCCTTTCTTCTCCGCTTTTGGAGATGGTTGGCGGCTATTGGTTAGTAGTCGTTGGATATAGTTTACTTTTACTGCCAATAGCAAATCTGATTTATTTTGTAACGAAGAAGAAAAGAAAATGGAAAATGGGTTTAGGGTGGACAATTGTTATATTCTTTATGTTTGTATTTATTTATGGTTCATTTAACGCGTGGACCCCTGTTGTAAGGGAATACGATATAGCAGTTGACAAAGAAGTCAAAGGGAAAAACAAAGAGTTAAAGATTCTTATGGCTTCAGATCTGCATCTCGGAACAATTGTAGGTAATAATCATCTTGAAAAGCTTGTGAAAATCGTTAATGATGAAAGGCCTGATATCATTTTTTTACCAGGGGACATAATAAATGATGATATTACTTCATATGTTGAAGAAGAAATGAGAACGACTATGGAAAAATTAGCTGCACCTCTTGGCGTATATGCAACTCCTGGTAACCATGACTATTATGGTGGGGATAACGAGGATATTAAAGCGGAACTAGAGGATATTGGCATCCCTTTTTTAATGGATGAAGTTACAGATATAGAAGGGCAATTGACGATTATAGGAAGAGAAGATTATTCTAACAGAGATAGAAAATCACTCGAATTATTATTGAAAGATGTTGACATGACACAGCCAGTTATAGTGCTAGATCATCAGCCTCGAGAAATAACCAAAACGCAAAAATTGGGAGTAGACATGATTTTTTCAGGACACACACATAGAGGTCAATTAGCTCCAGCCCATTTAATTACTCAAAGAATGTACGAGAATGATTGGGGTTATTTGAAGAAAGAACAACTGCATTCCTTCACTTCATCTGGGTTTGGCCTCTGGGGTCCTGCTTTGCGTATCGGCAGTCAATCTGAAGTAATGGTTATTAATGTAACATTCAATTAAACTCAACAGACTTGTTGGGTTTTTTTGTGAAAGCTTGCTATTTTACTCTATTTGTTGATTTTCCCATGCGCTGTAAAGTCCGCTACCCTCACAGCTAGCACAATAAATGGCTTCGTCATCTAGAAACATATACTCATTTCCTGGATAGTAAGGGAATCCTCTTCCTCGGCAATCCGGACATTTATCTAGTTCCTTCATTTTTGACACATGTTTTTCGTTCATTGATGCTTTCCACTCGTTAAATGCTTGAAATAAACCCATCATATTTCCTCCTCTTCTTTTATATATAGTTTGGTTTAGTGGCAAGTATTTTATACATCAAAGTGAGTGAGGTGAGTCAAAGTAGTACAAGCTAAAATTATTAAAAAGTAGTATCTTGGAGATTTTAAAGTTGATGAGAAGGTGTTATTTTTTAGATAGCACCTCATACGCTTATTTCAAAAACCCTTGAAAAGATTACTTGAAGAGCATTTACCAAATGATTACTGCGATAATTGTAGAAAGGATTAGCCTGATGATTACTGGGAAAAGGTTCTTCCTTCCCGGTTCGAATGGGGATACACCACAATTGGTTTCTTTCTAAGAGATGAGTTAGGTCGTTTTGATGAGAGTAAAATAAATCTTTGTTTTTCATACAAAACAAAAAAAGTAAATCAAGAAACCAATTTCCTACTTTGACACACGTATATAATCAGCACCACCTACTTTTTTCTTAGTAATCTAGTAAATCCTGCGGAGTAAATTTATTATAACTGAGTTTTTAAAAGCAAAAAAGTCATTTTTATAAAATTGTAAATATTTTAATTAGTCGAAAATCTTTCATAATAATGGAAGGAGAATGAGGTGCCTGTCACCTCCAAAATTCGACAAGTGTAAATCCCTTTATAGTTTAAGATCCTATCGTTGAGTTGAACTTAATAGATCGGTTGTGATTTATAAAAAAAAGTCGGTAATCCTCAGCAGAGGAAAACCGGCTTTTTACTAATGTGAATGTCGAATAATGTAGAAACATGGAGGTGACAGGCACCTATTTCCTTTTAGTTATTATCAAGATGGCTGGCAGGAACAATCCTCGGATAATGAAGGTGTCGAGGAGGATTCCGAGTGCCATGGTGAAGCCGAATAGGAATAGTTCTTGTAAGGGCTGTGTCATTAGTACGGCGAATGTGGCTGCTAGGATTAATCCAGCAGATGAGATGACGCCGCCGGTTAATGATACGCCTCGGCCAACCGCTTCTGTCCATGGAAGATGCTTCGCTTGTTCGCGAATTCTTGACACGAGCATGATATTGTAATCGATTCCCAGTGCCACCATGAAAACGAAGGTATAGACAGGTAATCGGTAACTAATCGCATCATAGCCCAGGATATTCTCGAATATCCACCAGCTAAATCCTAAGGAAGCGAAATAGGATAGAAGAATGGTTGACATCATCAACACTGGCAGAAGGAATGATTTTGTTTGAATCCCAAGTACCAATGTTAACAGGACAGTGACCACTGATAACAGAACAATCATATCTCTACTATTCATCGTCCTGACATCAAGCTGCTGTGCGGTTTGGCCAGCAATATGCAATTCATAATCGCCGCTTGTGAATCCTGCATCTTTTAAGATATCACCTTCTAGCTCCCGCAAGTTTTCAACAGTGTCCAATGCTTCTTCATCATAAGGATTATTGTCTAATATCAGTTGAAGACGGTATGCCTTGTTCGATTTTGCTGCGAAATTCCGCGGCAGATTCTCTTCTCCGCTAACCATCTCGTCGGTCAGCTCTGGTGAAACAGAGGAGACACCAGATTGACTTTGCAGCTGATCAACCATTCGTTTAACCTTTTGTAAGACTTCTTCACCTGGCGTTACACTATCCGTGCTAGCTAAGAGAATCGTGACTGGTGCAAGTTGACCAGCTGGGTAATTTTCTTCTAAAAGCTCAAACCCTTGTCGTGAAGAAATATCCTCAGGGAAAGACTTTAACAGATTAAATGAATAATTAATCGTTGAAAAATTGAAAGCTCCAATAAGAAATACAATAAGAAGTATTCCCGCAAACCAACTTGGACGTTTTACGACTTGTTTACTTACCCTATTCCAGAAATGATTTTTCTCTACTTTCGTTTCCTCCATTTTTGGAACAAATGGCCAGAATGCCTTTCTGCCCATTAAAGCAAAGATACTTGGTATGAGTGTCAAACCTGCTAATAGAATGATGACGACAGCGATTGAGAAAACTGGCGCAAAATGATTATATGGCTCAAACACAGTAAAAAATAATGTCAGCATTGCAAGCAGGACTGTTCCACCGCTAAAGAATATCGGTTCTGATACATGATGCATGGCCTCCTGCATTGACCCATATTTAGAGACATTCCTCCGTAATGCCTCTCGATATCTTGAAAAGACAAACAAGCTGTAGTCTGTTAATACGGCAAACAATAAGACAAGCATGATTGAAACCGCAGATCCATCAACGGCGAACCATTCAGTTTTCCCTGCCAGTCCCAGCAATCTATCAACGATTGCATACACTACACCTGCAATAATTAATGGGGTGATGGCAAGCAATGGTGAACGATAGATAATGATTAAGATAATAAAAATTAAGGCAATGGTGCCTATCATAAGCACAAAATCCGCATTTCTGAAAATGGAGATTGTATCAGCTGATATACCAGCCGGACCGGTGATTTCAAATTGCAAATGATCAAGTCCCAGTATTTCAACCTGTTCACGTAATTGTTCCAATGTTTCATTTGCTTCATCTGATTCGAGTTCCGCTGTTAATGCTAAATTAAATATAAGTGTACTCCCGTCCTCAGAATACATTTCATCCTGGACTGAGGATGGGAATTTGTGGTATGGCAAAGCACTTGCAATATGATCTGGTCTCTCGTCTGATGCAAGCCAATTGCTAAATGCTGTTATTTGTTCACGATCGGAAGAAGTAATCTCCTCTTCATTGTGAAAAACTAATAATGCAGTCAGCCCCTCATCGCTTGGGAACTCCTCCTTTTGTAATTGAGCAGCAACCTCTGAAGGTAGATCCTGGCTCACGCTTTGTTCTTGACTCGTTCCGGAAAATTCTTTAGACCCTGGTGCTAAAATACTTAAAAATATAGCAGCTGCTATCCAAGTAAAAATAACTATTTTCGCACCTTTTGAGCTGCTTGAGAATTTTACTAACTTTTGAATTTGGTTTTGCATAGGGCTCATCTCCTCTTGTACTAATAATAAAAATGAAATTTGAACGGAGGATGAACAAGAATTTACAATCTTACTTTCGAATGGGTTTGGTAATTCTTTTGCTCAAGAAATTTTTTTTTTGCTAATGGAGATTTATAGGGTGACGAAAGGCATATAGACGTTATATATGGCTTAATCTAGGAGAAGTATCCTTTTCTTCTTTCATATGTTAAGCTGTTTATGTCGGAATTTTCATTATAATATGGTGGGTTTTGCGTGAAATATGGAAAAAATAAGAACAAATTTATAAGGTGAAATGACGTCCTGAACAAGCCTTCCGTGATATGGAGATTTTGGGTGAAAAAATGAGACGCCATCTGACACAGAATTTGATCATAATCATTTCAATATGACTACATATACTTAGAAAAATTCATATGATAAAAGGAGAGAAGACGATGGAGGTTGCAATTGTTGCTTTTGATGAGTTTACAGATATAGATGTTTTTTTGCCATGGGATATTTTAAACCGTGTAAAGCTTCCTGGCTGGATTGTCCAAATATACGGGACAAGTGAAAGTCATATTTCTGTAACTGGTCTGACTGTCCCTGTTCATATGCCTATTGATGAGCTAAGCCATGCAGATGCAGTTTTGTTTGCTAGTGGTCCTGGGACGAGAAAGCTGTATCAGGATGAGCAATATTTGAAAAGAATCAATGTAAATCCGTCTGAACAGCTCGTTACCTCCATGTGTTCAGGTGCTCTTCTCTTGGGCGCACTTGGTCTTTTAGATGGTAAAAGAGCTACCACTTATCCAACAGTTAAGGAAGAGCTGGCACAGTTTAATGTCAATATTGTCGAAGAATCACTTGTCGTCGAGAACAATATAGCCACTGCGGCGGGTTGTTTAGCTGCACAAGACCTATCATTTTGGATTATAGAGAAATTAACTAATGAAAATGTGAAAAATGAAGTTTGGCAGACCATTCAACCTATTGGCCAGAAACTAGCTTAGCGATTTGATTGGGGGTATATAAGGTTTGGAGAGAAAACGCATTTTTACGGGATTAACATGGGAATCGGCGGTTGGGTATTGCCGAGCCATAAAAATTGGCGACAGGATAGAAGTTGCTGGAACGACAGCAATGATTGACGGAAATATAGTAGGTAGGCGATCCATATGAGCAAACCAAATATATATTAAATACAATTAAAGCAGCAATAGAGGAATTAGGTGCTGACCTAACAGATGTAGTGAGAACTCGAATGTTTGTAACAGATATATCCCAATGGGACGAAATAGGAGATGCGCATGGCGAATTCTTTAAAGACATTCAACCAGCAGCTACGATGGTTGAAGTAAAAGCACTCATTGATCCGCTACTTCTTGTTGAAATAGAAGCTGAAGCCATTATCACCGACTAAACCAAGAAACTACATCTTCAGCAATCAAAGTGGAGTTCCTGGTTAGGATAAGCAATATATTAACAAACAAAATCAACAATCATTAAAAACCATGTGAGAAGTTCTTACAAATTTCATGCAAGTTGAAAAAATCACCTGTATATTTAATATAAGATCCTAAGCCCCACTTGGGAGGAAGATCCGGAGAAGAATAAATATTCTTCCCGGGCTTTTTTTTTTGAGACGGATGGGAGGAGGCGTGTATCAATCCAGGAGCAACCAAAAGGGTTCACCTTATTCTTCGATAGCTGCTTCAATCTCCATTAGAACTTCACCGATTTTCCGTTTATGAATCACGAGGTCTGCGTACAAATCAAAATCAGTTGGTTCTTGATTCACAATGACAAGCCTTGCCCCATTTTCCTTTGCTATTAATGGAAATTGATTAGCTGGAGTGACAGTTAATGAGGATCCGAGGACGATGATTAACTCGGCTTTCTCAGCTTCATCATAAGCCATTTGAAAAGCATCGGTGGGTAATGATTCACCAAAGAGGACGACGGAAGGCCGTAATATTCCACCACATTCGCATTGATAGTCTTGGTGCATATACTTTTCACTGCTATATTCTTTGCTGCAGGACTGACAATGCAGTTTTTGTAAGGTACCATGAAGCTCCGCGACCCGAACAGATCCAGCTTCACCATGAAATCCATCAACGTTTTGCGTAATGATGGAATGAATCAGCTCCTCCTGTTCCCATTTAGCTAATATAGTATGACCTTGATGGGGTCTATACCTCTTAATCCCCACCACTCTTTCTTTATAAAAATCAATAAATTCCTCGATATTATGATTTAAAGCCTCGGTTACTCGCTAGCTGGCTAGGGTCTTTTTGCTTCCAGAGTCCAGTTGATGAGCGGAAATCAGGGAGGCCGCTCTCAGTTGACATGCCGGCGCCTGTGAAGACGACCGTGTAATTTGAGTTTAAGAGCCATTCTTTTAACAAAAATAATCACTCACTTTCAGCTGTTTACTCTATTATAGAGAAAAACCTGCTCCAACAGTAAACGAGCAGGTCCATAAATAATATTATTCGTTTTCGTAATATTCTCCAGTTGTTTGCTCTGCATTAAATGTCCAGTTGACCCGGAGCTTGCCCCTTGGAATTGGTTTTGATTTTCGCCATTATCAACAAATTCGAAAAGAACAAACATCTTTTCTTTTTCACCAGCAGATATGCCATCAGGAATTTGTTCGTTGCCCACAAAGGTATCAATTGCAGCGATATCAGGCTGCTGGGTTTGTAAATCATATAGTGTAGTTTCTACGATAGGTACTGTCGCACTGCTGGTATTATACATAATTGTTACTTCAATATGATTGCCGAAGTCATCAACATTATCAGTCTTTGCATCCTCTACAATATATTGCGTGTCGAGCAGCACCTTGTGAATATCGAGTGATCCATTATTCTCTAAAGTAAATTCGCGATAAACTTCATCGCCTGGCTTAATATTATCAATATTTACAACAAAATCTGGATTGACTGCTAAATCGAGTGTTCCAGCAGCAAATGTGTTTTGCGTTGCGAAGGTATCACTGAAATAGGCGTATGTCCCACCGCTATTAAGTGAAAGTCCAAGTGCAGCAGTCATTAAGTTTTTCTCGTGAATTTAAATTTCATTTGTCTTCCTCCTGTTTTTTAAAAAGTTAATATGTATTCACTCTCTATTTGAAATGAGGCAGAGCCTGGTTTCAAGCACGGTAATCATGGAACTCAAATGTAGGTGACTTTATGGCTATACAACAGAATAATAGAGAGAAATAGCTTTATTAAACGGCTTCTTGAACCATTGTTTCTTCCTCTCTGGGAAAGCTTGAGAGCAATAGTATGATACCCGGAATAATCAGCAGGGCTGCTGTGCCTTCTTTAGATTGGGCAACGCTAAGTAAATACCCGATATATGGAATCGTGATGCCGGAATATTGACCGACAACATCGAAGGCGGGAACAGTCCATAAGTCAGCTCCATTATTGTTATCGCCTTTTGTTTTATAGGTAGTCCCTCCATTTTTAATAGATACTTCCTCAATTCGGTGAGTGACAAGCTGATTATCTTATCTCCAGCCTGATAAGTTTTCGGGTCCTTCTTAGTCTCAATAGCAATAACTGATCCAGTCATGAACGTAGGCTCCATCGACCCTGATAAGCCGATCGTTAGAAGCCAGCATATTTTAACCGCTCAAGGACATGCATTTATTGAATTCGGCATAGAGCTTAGTAAAATGATGCAATTAACCAATGAGGAAACAATCGATTTTTATCGGGGTAAGAAAAATCACTATATGGAATATTCATTAAAATCACTGTGATGGTCAAGTCTCTGAATAAGAGGAAATATATACAGAAAATTGCCTTCACTTATCCAGGGATAGGAGATTGGCAATCTTCTGTATGTGTTAACTTCATCCTAAACTTGCTGGCTCCTTTCAGACTCAACTGGCGATTCCATAGAAGCATCCTTATTAGATGCGTTTAATAAAACGACACCGCCAATTATAAGAGATAGCCCAGCAAAAGTGAGAATATTAAATGGATCATTCCAAATCATCACACCGATCAAGGCAGTCAGGGCTGTACCAACTCCTGACCAAATAGCGTATGCTAAGCTCAACGGTAACGTTTTTAAACAAAGAGATAATGAGTAGAAGGATAATCCATATCCAAGCAGTACCCCAACGGAAGGGAGAAGGACAGTAAAGCCTTCCGATAGTTTAAGCATAGTTGTCGCGAATACTTCAAAAACAATTGAAAATGATAAGAATAGATAGCCTTTCACAAGAATGCCTCCCATTATTTAGTGCACTCCGCCATTTGCAAGATTAAGCATAATGACTCCGCCGATAATTAAAATTAATCCACATACTTTTTTAGAATTGATTCCTTCTTTATAAATAAAAATGCCAACGAGAGCAGTAAGGGCTGTCCCTAATCCAGCCCAAATGGCGTAGGCCGTCCCTAAAGGGAGAGTTTGCAGCGTTAATGATAATGCGTAAAAAGCAATTCCGTATCCAACGATGACACCTATCGAAGGCAGTAATTTCTTAAATCCTTGTGTTGCTTTTAACATAGAGCTCCCAAATACTTCGAAAATAATTGCGATGCCTAATAATAAAAATGGATTCATGTATATCCTCCTATTTGGTCATATCCAGTAATCTCTGTATAACTTGTTCCCGTAAATCGCCTTTTATTGGGGCGATTTGATACATTTCGGAAAAATACAAACCGTCGATCGCTAATCTAATAATGGTTGAGTCGACTGGATCGAGTCCGTCATTCATGATCTGTGTTTGAATCGATTGATAAAGTTCATCGATGCTTCCTTGCAAATCTTGATCAAGAAAAGAATTGGCAACGATCCCGACATTCAACTTGGCATGATGATCAAGATCCCATTTTGAAAGCTCGATTAATGCCCGTGAATATCTTCCTTTTTCAACAGGGTCTTTCTCTGCCTGTAAAAGGAATCGTTCATTAAAATCTTCAAAGATATATAAAGCCAAGGCTTTCAACAAAGCCTCTTTATTTGGAAAATGATATAATAATCCTCCTTTACTAATTCCTGCAGATTTTGCAACTGCATCTAATGTCAGTGAGTAAATGTCATTCGAGAGTATAAATTCTGTTGCAGATTTTAAAATGAGCAGTCGTTTCATATTTGCTTTTGAATCCATGTCATCACGCCTTTTTTTAAAACCGTCTGGACGGTTTTTTTTTGTATATTGAATTTATCATTATGTTTGGTGCATTGTCAATTTATATTTTTCCCCTTTGACAATGAGCTGTGTTACAGTCTATTCAGAGAAATGTAAAAAACAAAGCAAAAAAAAGAGCCTTTAAGGCTCAAGAAGCAAACTGGTAAGTTAGCAAAAAGTGATTTTATTAATTACATGATTATCATATGCCATATGGACAAGTCGGTGATTGGTTAATTGAATAAAACTCAGATGAGATGCCATAAAGTCGAATTCGAAAAGGAACACTAAGTGAATTGTAAGAAAAGTTGATATAATTACAAAGGGACTGTACCTTCGACGGTTATTAATCGTCTTAGCACAGTCCCTATTAAAAAAGGGGGGGATATTGTTTGTCCTAGCTGTAATTATAGTATAGACAAAATATATTAAGAAGATATGAACACAAGATGACCAAATGGTTAAATAAAATTGAGATTTTGTAACAGATTCCGCGCCTAAAGCAGGTCAGATCTGAGCACGTCGTCTTCGCTATTCGATTTGCCCATCATTATTGTCTAGCCAATTGACGTGAAACAATCGCATGGGGATTTTCGATTAACGATATGAAATGATAATGAAGGGTTGAGTGAAGCGTATGAGTATCATTTGTTTAATTAGACATGGGGAAACCGATTGGAATGCTGCAGGGAGAATACAAGGTAGAACTGATATTCCTTTAAACCTTAAAGGGGTGGAACAAGCTAAGCAATGTGGAAAGCATCTATCTGCTAATGCAGCAGACATGATTATTGCCAGTCCATTAACAAGAGCGAAACAAACAGCAGAAATTATACAGAAGGAAGTGAATCTTCCTCTTGTGTTTATGGATGATTTTATTGAAAGATGCTTTGGGGAAGCAGAAGGGATGACATTCGATGATCGCCGGAGTCATTTTCCTGATGGAAACATCCCTGACCTAGAATCAATAGAAACGTTAACCTCACGTGTGATGGATGGGATAAAGAAAATAAACAACAACTATCCAGGTGAAAAGCTTTTACTTGTGGCCCATGGGGCTGTGATCAATGCGATTTTATCTCATTTGTCTGCAGGGGAAATTGGTTCGGGAAAGACCAGACTTATGAATGCATGCTTCAGCAACATTCACTTCAAGGATGAAAAGTGGCTAGTCCATAATTTCAACCAAGTCTCACATTTAAAGGCAGATTAACGGACTTCTGAGCTCTTTACTGAGTCAGAGTCTAAGTCTGTAATGAAATCAAGATTGCTCTCTTTACACCTTTTTAAAGATCATTACTCACTAATTTGATTTTTTAGAGAATTATATTAAAAAAATGAAGGAATTTTCTCACTAATAATCGTATATAGTATATTATCGGAATTAATAAGGAATATTTCCTTAATTAATCATTTAAAAAGGAGAGACAGTCTATGACATTCACATTTAAAGGTAAAGCAAATAAAGTTCTAGATGAAATCGTGGCATTTCGCAGGGAGCTTCATGAGTATCCAGAGTTAAGTGGGGAAGAGGTAGAAACCTCCTTAAAGATACAAGAAAATTTACGGAAGCACGATATACCATTCCACACCGGTTTTGCGAAAACAGGTGTATTAGGAATGATTAAAGGTGGAAAACAAGGCGGAATAGTGGCTTTGCGTGCAGATATTGATGCATTGCCAATCACAGAAAGAACTGGATTAGCGTTTGCTTCTAAAGTGGAAGGAAAGATGCATGCATGCGGTCATGATAGCCATACTGCTATGCTTCTTGGAGCTGGAATTCTATTAAATGAATTAAAAGACGAGATTAGAGGAACGATTCTGCTAGTTTTTCAACCTTCAGAGGAAAAATCTCCGTTGGGAGGAGCTCGCGAAATGATGAAAGACGGTGTATTTGCAGAGTATCCTCCTGATGTAATCATCGGCCAGCACGTATGGCCAGATTTGCCTTCCGGTCAAATAGGTGTGCGTTCAGGACCAATCATGGGTAATTCTGACCGTTTTAGTATCACTGTCCATGGTTCTGGAGGTCATGCAAGCATGCCTCATACAGCTATTGACGCGATTGCTGTTGCCAATCAGGTAATCACAATGATTCAAACAATTGTTAGTCGTAATGTTGATCCTATTCAGTCTGCAGTTATTACAATTGGAAAAATATCCGGTGGGGTTGCACACAATGTAATCGCTGATGAAGTTGTTTTGGAAGGAACGATAAGAACGCTTTCTAATAAGGTGAAACAACAAGTGAAGAAACGTTTTTTGGAGGTAGTAAATGGCTCTATAAGTGCCATGGGTGCGAGAGCGGAAATCGAATACTTGGATGGATATCCTGCGACAATTAACACTCCGGAATGGGCAGATAGAGTGAAACAGACTGCGGTAAATATGTTTGGCGAGGAGAATGTTCCAGCAGTGGCACCTTCCATGGCAGGTGAGGATTTCGGGCGATTCCTTCAGAAGTATCCAGGTGTTTATTATTGGCTAGGGTCTTCATTAGGCGAGGGTCAAAAACCGCTACATAACCCATCCTTTATGGTGGATGAAGAGATCTTTCCCAAAGGCATAGAGTTAATGTCCCAGCTAGCAATTGATACATTAGCTCAGATTAGAAAATAAGAATGAAGTAATGAATGACTGGAGGCAATCGACAAGATGCAGATGGAAGACTTCATCAAGACCATTACCCCGTATTTAATCAAAACTCGCAGACGAATACATCAATATCCGGAAGTGGCTTGGACTGAATATATTACCACGGCAACAATTGCTGAAGAGCTCAAAAGCCTATCATTTTCTTTATCTATGGGGAAAGAGGTGCTGGAGAGCAGCAAAAGAATGGGGCTACCAACTTATGAGGAAATCGCGAATAATGAACGTCGAGCGAAGGAAAGAGGCATCTCCTCGCATTATCTTGATAAGATGAAGGATGCTCACACTGGTCTAGTTGCAAAATTTAATACACGAAAGCCAGGGAAGCATATTGTATTGAGGTTTGATATAGATGCCTTGCCAATTGATGAGTCAGTGGAAAGTGGTCATATTCCAGCGGACCATGGTTTTTCCTCAGCAAGACCGGGCTATATGCATGCATGCGGCCATGATGGCCATGCTGCAATCGGCATAGGTGTTGCTCACTTTATTCATGCATTCCAAGCAGAGCTAACAGGAAGGTATACCCTTCTTTTCCAACCGGGAGAAGAAGGAGGGAGAGGCGCCAAACCAATGGTCGATAAAGGTTTGTTAGATAAAGCAGATTATTTTATTAGCGGTCATATTGGCATCCATTCTTTAAAAATCGGCGACATTGCTGCGACAACGAATAAATTCCTTGCAAGCACAAAGATTAATGCAGTCTACCATGGTAAATCAGCTCATGCCGGCCTTGAGCCGAATGAAGGGAAGAATGCTCTTTTAGCTGCGGCGGCTGCAACACTGCATTTGAATGGCATCACCCGTCACGCAGATGGGCAAACAAGAATTAATATTGGCAAGCTCGAAGCTGGCAGCGGCAGAAATATCGTCGCTGATTATGCAAAAATGGAAATTGAAACACGCGGAGAAACAACGGAGTTAAATGAAGACTATATGGTACCGGAGGCCATAAGGATATTAAAAGCAAGTGCAGCACTCTATGATGTTGACCCGGAAATTGAAGTGATGGGCTTCGCCCCGAGTGAAGAATGCAGTCCGGAGTGGACGAATATTGTTGAAAAAGCAGCAAGAGAAAGCTTCTCGATCAAAAAGGTTATCCCGGTTTTACCTATGGGTGCCTCTGAGGATGCGACATTTATGCTTCAGAGAGTAAAGAAAGTTGGCGGATCTGCCACCTATATGATTTTTGGGACCCCGCTAGCGGCAGGCCATCACCATCCGCAATTTGATTTTGATGAGGAAGTGCTCTCTGTAGCTGTTGAAGCGATTGGCCGTGTTATTCTGCAGCTGCAGAAATAAATAATCTTTTTTTGTTTTCTTTTCATCCCATGTGCTTCATACAGAAAAACATTCGTTAAAGTGTATAGAGAATAAGTGTTTCCATGTTAAAATAAACAGATAGCATAGTTGTTGAAGATTCATTCATTTTACATAACTTGAAGAATGATTTTAACATTGGAAGCAGGTGTTCAAAATTGAAAATAAGGGTTGGGGTAGTAGGACCGTCAGACTCTGTCAAGCAGATGATGGAGGTTGGAGAGCAGTATAAAGATCTGAGTCTCATTCCTTTCGTATATGATAATACTGAGGAAACAGAACAAATCATTATAAAGAATAAAGCATGGGTCGATCAATGGCTTTTTTCTGGCCAGGCTCCCTATTATTTTGCTTTATCCAAAGGGGTAATAACCGAGCATGAAGCAACTTTCACCCCTTTAAATGGTGCAAGCTTATTAGCTGTCCTTTTACAGGCTTATATAAAAGAAGAAAAAGTGTTGAAAAGATTCAGTTTAGATACAATTCAAGCCGAAGAAATCGAAAAAGGTCTTAATCCTTTAGTAGACCATAATATCCTATTTCATCTCAATGCCTATGAAGGCTATATGCCAGCAGAGGAAATGATAAAATTCCATAAAAAGCTATATGAATCAGGGAAAGTGGACGCCGCAATTACCTGTCTTAACACAGTTTACCAGGAATTATCGGCCGCTAATATTCCTGTGTACCGGATTATCCAATCTGAGCTTTCTCTTCATCGGTCACTTGAGCATATTAGAGAAAAAGGTCATGTTAGCTGGTATAAAAAATCTCAGCTCGTAATCATTGGAGTAGAAATGATACAATCATCTTCGCTTTCCCATGATGAACAGCTTTTCTCATTTAAAGTAAAGCATCAAGTACTTGAGTTAAAAAGAGTATTATTGCAAGTAACAGAAGAGGTAAATGGGTCGATTGTACAAATTGGTGATGGGATTCACTATATTTATACAACGAGAGGCGAGCTTGAATTATATATGCGGAATCAATCGATGATATCCATCTGTGATGAAATATACATCCATAGTAAGCTGTTTGCAAGAGTGGGTGTTGGATACGGTTTGACGGTGTTGGACGCAGAGGAAAACGTAGGAATTGCCTTCGATCATGCTAGAGAAAAGAAAGTGCCAGTTGTCGTCACTGTTAATGAAGAAAAAGAGGTAACGATATATCTGGATGATGGTGAAGAGATATCTTTTTATACGAGAAAATACGGAAGAGAATGGGAAAAAATCTTTAAAGATGCAGGCATAAGTCCTAAAATCGTTTCGAAAATTGAATCATTATCAGTTCATTATCAAAAAACAGCCATTACATCACAAGATTTAGCCCATTGGCTAAAAAGCACAGATAGAAACGCGCGGAGGATTCTAGTGGAAATGGAAAGGCTAGGCTTGGCGAAAGTGTCCGGCGAAGAATCTGGGCATCGAGGCCGCCCGCGTAAAATTTATGAATTGCAAATCAATCAAATAGGCTTGAAGGCTTAAAGAATCCGAGTAAACGTGCTCGGGTTCTTTTTTGTTCGTTCATCAAATAGAGAGAAGAGAAATACTTTAACTTACTAAAATGTTAAAAGATAGAATAATATATACTTTATATTGAGAATTATTGGAAATTTGATAAAAAATTAAAAAATAATTAAATAAAAGTCTATTCTGAATTAAAAACCAATGATATAATAACGGAAATGTTATGGATATATTCCGATAATACTAAAAAAGGAGAGTGAGCGTCTTGCAACCACAAAAAGTGGAGAAAAATGAATCAAAGTTAATGTCCAATTTTTTAAATGGTATTGAAAGGGTTGGGAACAAGTTACCTGATCCATTCTTTATCTTTGTCTACTTAGCAGTATTCGTCATGCTGTTAACGTGGATTGTCAGCATGTTTGATGTAACGGTTGTACATCCTGGAACTGGGGAAGAACTTCCGATTAAGAGTCTAATCTCAGGTGAAGGGCTGCAATTTATTTTAGGGGACATGCTCTCGAACTTTACAGGGTTTGCACCTTTAGGCTTAGTCTTAGCGATGATGCTTGGTGTTGGTCTGGCTGATAAAGTGGGCTTATTTGAAACCGCCATTAAAACGACGATTTTGAGTACACCTAAATCACTCGTTACATATGCAGTGTTCTTTGTTGGGATTTTAGGAAATATTGCTTCAGATGCAGCCTTTGTTTTAGTACCTCCATTAGCTGCAATGGTTTTTTACACAGTTGGAAGGCATCCTTTAGCGGGTCTAGCAGCTGGATTCGCAGGGGTAGGGGCAGGTTTTTCAGCTAATATTCTGATCGCAGGTACCGATGCACTGCTTGCGGGTATTACGACGGAAGCTGCAAAAGCAATCGATGCCAGTTACATTGTTACGCCTGTCGACAATTGGTATTTCATGTCTGTTTCAACCGTGTTCCTAACATTGATTGGGGGCTTCATTACCGAAAAGCTAATAGAACCTCGCTTAGGGACTTATGATGGCGATTTAAAAAAGGATTTTCAACCAGTCACAAGCCTTGAGAAAAAGGGTCTACGCAACAGTGTCATAGCGGGATCCATTTATATCGCACTCTTATTATTAATTATCTTTTGGCCAAATTCACCACTCCGCAATGAAGATGGCGGCATGATTCCTTCACCATTTTTAGGCGGAATTATCCCAATAGTGCTAATATTCTTCATTACCATGGCGACAGCTTATGGTGTAACCGTTAAAAAAATAGTGAAATCAGCAGATGTTCCTAAATATATGGGAGAGTCAATGAAGGATATGGCAGGCTATATCGTCCTGATTTTTGCAGCTTCACAGTTTATTGCTTATTTTAACTGGTCTAACCTAGGCACTTGGATTGCCGTTAATGGAGCAGAATTTCTCGCGTCTATTAATATGACAGGACTTCCTGTTGTCATTGGTTTTATCCTCTTTGTATCCGTATTAAACCTGCTGATATTTAGCGGTTCAGCACAATGGGCATTATTGGCGCCAATATTTATCCCCCTATTCATGCTATTGGATTACAATCCAGCATTTATCCAAGCGGCATACAGAATAGCTGACTCAACAACGAATATCATTACACCGCTTAATCCCTATATCCTAGTGATATTGGCCTTCATGAGAGAATATGACAAAAAAGCGGGGCTGGGCACACTCATCTCTATGATGATTCCATATTCAATTATTTTCCTTGTATTCTGGGTTATTCTTCTATTTGTATTTGGGCTATTGGGAATCCCAATTGGACCAGGAATTGAAATGTATTTGCAAAAATGAGTTCTGACATAGCTGGTAAATAGCGTAAAGAAAATGCTTGGGGAATCTCCCAAGCATTTTTTTACTAATATATTCATTTGCCTCAAGATAACTCTTATTGGCGGAGACAATGAATCTAAGACAGAGGAAAAACATCTGCTTGTTTTGAGTTAATTCCTGGGTTTGTTTATCAAGGAGAATTTAGAAATAAACGACCTATCATTCTTAGGATAAAGATAATCATTCTCCAAATCAATCCAATACTCCTAACTACTAAGTTCCAAATCATTTCAATGAGTACAAAATCCCTGATTTCGATCATTGTTTCTTTAATGAAATTTGATTTTTTCTTTTTTCTAACCTTCAATATGTCTCCCTCAATTGAACAACTTAATATGATAGATTGATTATATTATATCTCAAGGTCGATTAGAATAAGAGTTTGAATACAGAATAAAAATACCTATAGTAATATAGAGTAATAGAAAAACTAGGAAAGTGGTGTTTTCCTCAATTGGGTGTATCTTAGATAAATTAATAGACATATAATCGTAATATCGGAAGTTTAAATTTTCAGAAAACGCGGTAAAATAGATTGATAAGTTAGAGGTATGTATGAAGAATGTATTTGACGATTATTGGAATATTTCCTTATATATTTGTTTATCCATACAATTATGGTTTCAATTCTGATCTTGGGGAATGTGTGGAGACGGAACCTTTTTATTGCTAAAGAACGCTTCCGCTTAACTCACATTGACAACTTTTTTGGTTCGCAACATATTTTTATTTTTTCAGCTGAAGAAACCAATAAGGTCAATCATCGAGAAAATGAGTTCTTCATCTTGAACTATTTCCAGTCAATTATTAATATGGGAGGTGAAGATTTAATGGTTAAGATATCCGAAACTAAAGCGATAGTTGTAGATCTTGACGGGACACTATTGAATGATGCGAAGCAGGTATCGCAGAGGGCTATGAATGCACTGCTGCAATGTAATAATGGAATGAAAATAGTAATTGCAACTGCACGGTCACCTAGGTCTATCAAAAGAATGCTGCCTATTGAATTACTGCAATTTGGTTATACCATTTTCTATAACGGGGCTCTCACTATTAATGAAATAACTAAAGAAGTGATACATAAAGGAATGGATAATGAGATTATCTCTACTATCTATCCATATATTCAATCCTTTAATAATAAGATCTATACCTCATTTGAAATAGAAGATTCAGTTTATACGGATCGTCTATTAACCCCTTTACAGTTCCAAGTTTTCGGAGCGTCTAAAGGGGAATTAATACCTCCAGTTTTACTTGAAAGTGACTTTATCAATGATAGATTTTTAAAAATGCTGGTGCCTAATATTGATAATATTTATACAAACCTTATAGCTGAATTTGAAGGTATGGCGAATACTGTTCATACGGATCATGGGGATTTAATCCTAATGGTCAAGGGAGTATCAAAACTAAGCGCGTTGACGGAAATCCTTTCTATATTAAGAGTTGCACCAAAGGAAACGATGGTGTTTGGAGATGACTACAATGATTTATGCTTATTTCAGTACTGCGGTTATCCTGTTGCGATGGGAAATGCGATTGAAGAATTAAAAACAATTGCTAAAAGGGTGACGCTAACCAATAACGACAGTGGGGTAGGAGCAGTATTAGACGAAGTGCTAAAGGGAGCAATTTATGATGCAAAACACTAAATTTGAGCAGATACATCATTTCGGTGAAACGATCTTTGAGAATCATTTATATAAACATATCCATTATCCGGAAATGCTCGTCATGTATGACGCGAATTTTCTACAATTTAAGAGAATACCATCTTTAGATGAATTTAGGATTTCAGAAAAACATTTGATGGATTTCCACCTTAGCAATCATCAGGAACATGTAAAATTCTATTTTCCAGCACAGGAACACTTGCCGGCAGAACTGCTATTTTATCTAAAGCAGAATTTCTATGTAGTGGGGTTTCTTGAGTTATATACAATTGAACCTGAAAGATTTCCTACTATTATTAATG
This sequence comes from Cytobacillus purgationiresistens, assembly GCF_030813235.1. Lineage (GTDB taxonomy): Bacteria > Bacillota > Bacilli > Bacillales > Cytobacillaceae > Cytobacillus > Cytobacillus purgationiresistens. The sequence goes on from NZ_JAUSUB010000001.1 coordinate 77,796, forward strand.
ATCCTGATATTCAGGTTCAGTTCGTTGAGAAAGAAAATCTAGCGCTGTTTTTACAACTGCAAAAAAAGTGGGATCTCGAGCATGGAGAGGAGTTTGCCACTCGTAATCAAACAGTTCATTTGAAGAATTATCATAACACTGAAGTTGTTCAAGCACTTGCCTTCTATAAGGGGGAGCCAGCTGGGTCAGTGAATGTTTTTCTTTCACAAACAACAGCAGAAATCGATAGTTTAACTGTTCTGGAAACGTATCGAAATAAAAAAATCGGCAGCAGGCTCCAGCAAGCAGTGATGAAACATTACCATGATAAAACGTTCATCCTTGTTGCAGATGGTGAGGACACGCCGAGAGAAATGTATATAAAACAAGGATATCAATATGGGGGCTTTCGTTATGAGGCAATGAAGTTAGTTAAATAGGTAAGAGGAGGCGTTGATCTCAGTAAATGTATGGAAATAGGAATTATATGATAAAAATTAGGTATTGTATTAAACCTTGCTAGAGGAAAGTCGATCTTCTGCAAGTTAGGAAGGGGAATAGAATACTTGAGATCTTCCCCAAAGTTAACTGTAAAGGAAAAGATTTTTGGACCGGTTGTTTGCGTGATTAAATTTAAAGTTGACGGAGATGTTGCTGGTGGTGTCTGGTCAGGTGATCTTGCTCAGCTTGCGTGTAGTTCATTCCGTGTACTGGAGCAGTTACTGTTAATGGGATGGGCAAGTCATATGGTCGGAAGTGCTTTTGGAGGTTATAAAAAATCTGGTCTCCGCCGAGAATCCTACAATACTACTCTTGACCATTTTAGTGAAATACAAACAATCAGCTTCCGATATTAAAAAAGAAGTAGTAAAAAGACATAATGGAAGGGCTCCGTTATGTCTTTTTACTATTGAAAACTAAATATGTAATAAAGTAAGTACGGCGAAGAAATGCATGATTGAACCTGCAAGTACAAACACATGCCATACTGCATGATGATAATAAAAACCTCTCCATACATAAAAAACGGCTCCAACCGTATATAATAAGCCGCCAATTACTAAAAAGATCATGCCCTGTGTTGAGATATTGGCTACTAGATCTTTCCAAGCGAACACGATAAGCCAGCCCATAAGCACATACAGCAAGGTAGAATAAATAAGGTATTTTTTTGCGAAAAAGGATTTAAAAACAGTTCCTGCAATAGCTAATCCCCATACAATTCCAAACAGAGTCCAACCCAGAGGTCCTTTTACTGCAATAAATAAAAAAGGCGTATACGTACCGGCAATGAAAAAGTAGATCGATGAATGATCCAAAATCTCAAAAACATCCTTAGCTTTCCCTGCAGGTAAACTATGCAGCATAGTTGAGGAAGTATATAAGAGCACCATCGAAGTACCGAATAAGACAAAACTAACAACATGCCAAGCCGTTCCATATAATGATGAAAAAACGGATAAAATAACTAAAGCGGCGATACTCAATAGAAATCCTATCCCATGAATAATGGCATTTGCGACTTCTTCTCCCTTGGAAAATATATGTGTTTCCATTGTTATCAATCCTTCCAAGTGTATAAAGATTATATTTACATAATATGTACTTATATATTAAAACAATTTAGCAGTAAAAGATAATTTAAATGCCCAAAAAGATTGTCAAGCCAATTGTTTGACCATTATTGATAAAACGAATATGCTTAAAAGTGTAAACTAACGACCGAGCAGGATGAAAGGTAATTAGATACATAATATAATCGGATTCATCCTTATGTAAGCTTATGTTCTTATTTTTGCGATTTAAGAACAAAATAGCTCTTTTTTTGAGTATATAGTTAGTATACTAACTAATTTTAAGTTAATGAAAGGAATGAATCATGTGGAAAATGGGAATCTAAAATTATCAATCCTAGATTTAGGAACTATATACAATGGAGCCAGTGCGAGTGAGGGTTTGAATGATTCTAGTGAGCTTGTGCAATTGGCTGACCGTTTAGGCTATACTCGTTATTGGTTTGCTGAACATCATAATACGAAGCACCAGATGAGTACTTCTCCAGATTTATTAAGTGCCCATGCAGGAGCAGTAACGAAGAGGATTCGTATTGGTTCAGGCGGAATTATGCTGCCTAATCATAGTCCTTTGAAAGTTGCTGAGAATTTTTCACTTTTGGAAGCATTGTACCCTGGGAGAGTGGATTTGGGAATTGGCCGCGCGCCGGGAACGGATGGATTAACCGCTCTTGCTTTAAGACGTTCCAGAGAAGCGGTTACGAGATATGACTTTCCTGAACAGCTTGATGAACTGCTTTCTTTTTTCTCAGGGAACTTTTCAAGCGACCATCCCTTTCAAGCCATTTCACCTGCACCAGAACAGTTAATTCCTGATATTTTTATGCTAGGATCAAGTGATGGGGGAATGCAATTTGCTTCCGAGCGTGGTTTAGGGTTTGTTTTTGCAGCTCATATCAATCCACAATTAGCAATTCCGATGCTTAGGGCTTACCGTAAGAATTTCAAGCCTTCCGCCCACTTATCAGAGCCTAAAAGTATAATGGGCATCATTGTGATAACTGCTGAAACAGAAGAAGAAGCAAAGCATCTTGCAGGACCAGCTGAGCTACAATGGGTCAGATGGGCAACTGGTCAATTTCAATATGCTCCGCCAACTTTGGAAGAGGCGATCAATCATAAATTTACACCTCAAGAGGAAAGGGCGAGACAAGAAAATAGCGGAAAGTTTATCATTGGCAGTATCGCTAATGTAGAGAACAAACTGAGAGCTATCGCTGAGGAAGCGATGGTGGATGAAATCATGGTTTTAAATATGTTAACTGAAAAAACAACGCGCCATCGTTCATTTGAGTTATTGGCAGAAGCTTTACAATTGAATCATTAGAGCGAAGGATTAAATGTAATAGAAGGCTGATTTTTCAGTCTATTTCTTTTGGGGATGATATGATTAAAATCCATAAGTTTGTAAAAAATACCCATATAGATATCTAAGGTTTTTGCATTGACGAAAGATTTTTTAAGTGATAGATTATTCTCATGTGAGAACTCGGGATTAGGGGATTTCTCAGCTTTATTAGGAGGGAATTGTAAAAAGATGAAGAAAAAACTAACAGGTTTTACAATGTTATTATTAACATTGTTCCTTGTTTTAGCTGCCTGCTCAAATGACAAGGATACGACAGATGAAGGTAAAAATGAAAGTGCAGGGCAAGAAAAGGATGGGGGAACTTTAACGGTTGCAGTAAGTGACAATCCGCAGGTTATGAATCCTTTATATGCAAACGACCGCATTACATTAACCGTACAACAAGCACTCTACGCTCCTTTATACTTTATGGAAGAAGGCGGGGAGAAAAACTTTATTCTTGCTGAGAGTTTCGAACCCTCTGAAGACCAAAAGACATGGACTTTAAAATTAAAGGAAAACTTAAAATGGCATGATGGAGAACCCATTACTGCTGATGACCTTGTATATACTTTTGAATCTATATTAGACGAAAATCAAAACAGCTCGATCCGTGGAAGCTTAATTTTCAATGGTGAGCCTTTAAAAGTGGAGAAAGTCGATGATTTAACTGTAGATTTAATCTTACCGCAAGTAAGTGCTGCATTTGAAGGTGTTTTAGTAGACTTCTTCCCGATTCCAAAGCATGTGTTTGAAAATGAAACAGATCTTATGCAAAGTGAGTTGAATCAAAATCCAATTGGATCCGGCCCTTTTAAATTTAAGGAATATAAATCAGATGAGTATATCGTTTTAGAACGCTTTGATGAATATTTTGCCGGTAAACCCAAATTAGACCAGATTGTTTACCGTATCGTAAAAGATCCAAATACAGCTAATATTTCTTTGCAAAACGGCGAAGTTAACATGCGATTAGTTGAACCTCAAGATGCACAAAAGCTTGAAGGTACTGGTAAACTGAATTTGCATACTTTCCCTGAAGGAAGATTATTCTATCTTGCTTTCAATTTAGAGAGTAAAGCAGTTCAGAATAAAGAGCTTAGACAAGCAGTTGCACATGCAATTGATAAAGAAGAAATGATACAAGCTGCTTTCGTATCAGATGAATTTGCTGATCCTGCAGCTTCTATCTTTACACCGGATACAATGTATCACACAGAAGACATCACTACTTATAATTATAATCAAGACACAGCAAAGAAATTACTTGAAGAGGGCGGCATTGAAGAAGGTCATACTTTAAAAGTGATTTATGCTAATAACAATAAAATAATGGAAAGCCTTGCGCTGTATACACAGCAAAAACTCCAAGAAATTGGCTTGAAAGTTGATTTAACGCCAATGGACCCAAGTGCATATGGACAAAAAACATTGGATATGGCTGCAACCGATTATGATATTAGCTATGGTGGCTATATCATGGGCTCTGAACCCGATGTTTATAAAACATTATTCCAATCTGATGCTGCGTATAACTATGGGCGTTACAAAAACGCTGAGTTCGACCAATTATGGGAAGATGCAGCTGTTGAAGTAGATAAGGATGCGCGTGAAGCACTTTATAAAGACATTCAAGAAACAGTAGCTGAGGATGTTCCATACTTGCCGCTTGCCTATCCACAAGCTATTTTAGCAGTAGATAAAAGATTCGGTGGAATTGATGAAGCAAAACCAATTCCAGTAACGATGGTTGAGGATCTTTCAAAAATTTACGAAGTAGAATAAGTAAACGGCAAAAAAGCTGATATACCAATCAGCTTTTTTGCACGTTTTGATGATAATTACTACACTTTTTAAACAATAGGACGAATCATGAAACAGTATTTCATGGATTCTTAAAAAGGGGGTTCACTTGTGAAGAAGGTTATTTTGAAAAGGTTTTTAAATGCAATCCCTCTTCTTTTCATTATTTCTATTATTGCCTTTTTACTCATTAAGCTCGCACCAGGGGATCCAATTCAAAGCTTTGTCACACCAGATATGAATCCAGATGATGTGGAGCGCATGCGAAAAAGCCTTGGGTTGGATCAGCCAATTTATATGCAATATATTCTGTGGCTTCAAAATATACTCACTGGGAACTTTGGGTATTCCATCATTACTAAGCGACCAGTTTTAGATATGATTATTGAGCGAATTCCAGCTACTTTAGGGTTAATGGGCGCTTCTCTTCTATTATCATTAATTATTGCAATACCTCTTGGAATGATTACTGCTGTGAAGAAAAATACAATTTTTGACCGGATTGCTAATTTCTTTGCGTACATAGGCATTTCCATTCCTGGTTTTTGGTTTGGTCTTATGTTAATTTACGTATTTTCTCTTCAGCTTGGACTGCTCCCAAGTATGGGTATGAGAACAGTTGGGACCGACTCCATTTGGGATGTAATGAAGCATGGCATCTTGCCGGCAACCGTTCTTGCTTTCCAAAATATATCCGTTTATATGCGTTATATTCGTTCAAGTACAATTAGGCAGTTGGATGAAGACTATGTGCAAATTCAATATGCGTATGGAGCAAGTAAAAGACATGTTTTATTTAATCATGTATTACGAAATGTCTTGCTGCCTGTTATTACGATTATCGGCCTATCCATCCCAAACCTAGTCGGCGGTGCATTCATAACTGAAACGGTCTTTTCTTGGCCAGGTCTCGGATTACTTGGAGTAACTTCTATCTTCAGTTTTGATTATCCCGTTATTATGGCCATTACATTATTCTCGTCAGTCATGCTTATATTGGGCAATCTGATTGCAGACATTTTATATAGCGTCGTTGATCCGCGGATAAGGTTAAGGGGGTAAGGGAATGAACAAACGGAAATGGAATGGAGTTAAAAGAGAGCTATTTAAAAATAAATATGCACTGATGGCTTTCGTTCTCCTAATTGTCTTTTTAATAGCTGCTTTGTTTGCATTCTTATCACCTTTTGATCCAAACAAGATGTCGATCATCGATAAGCTGCAATCGCCAAATGGCAAGCATTTATTTGGCACAGATGAATATGGACGAGATTATTTTACTCGTGTTTTATATGGAGCAAGGGTTTCACTTGCAGTAGGCTTTTTATCAATGATTGTAGCTGTTGTCATTGGCACAACGGTTGGTACGGTTTCAGGTTATTTTGGAGGTTGGATTGATAATATCCTAATGCGCTTTGTTGAAGTATTAATGTCGATTCCATCATTCTTCTTAATGCTGCTTTTGAATGCATATATGAAGCCAGGAATTACAACACTCGTATTAATTATCGGCTTCTTTACGTGGATGGAAATCGCCAGAATTGTAAGGTCGGAAACTTTATCAATTAAAGAACGGGAATATGTCATGTATGCTAAGGCGTCTGGACAGTCGTCGTTCTTGACGATAACAAAACATATTATTCCTAATATCGCACCGACCATTATTATTGCTGGTACATTAAATATCGCAACAGCTATCTTAATGGAGTCATCCCTAAGCTTTCTTGGACTAGGTGTACAGCAGCCGAACTCTTCATGGGGAAGCATGCTAAATAGTGCTCAAGGATATATCGGGGAAGCGTGGCATTTGACCCTATTCCCTGGATTTTTAATATTATTTACAGTTCTTTGCTTCAATGTACTCGGTGATGTATTGCGCGTCGCATTCGAGCCTAAAGGAGCTAATGGTGAGAAGAAATAAATGCTAGATCTCGCTTATGAAAGGAGTTGAATCGTATGGCGGAAAAATTATTAGAAGTAGTTGATTTGAAAACTAGCTTCTACACAGGTGCAGGAGAAGTTCAGGCAGTTCGCGGCGTGAGCTTTCAATTAGAAAAAGGCGAAGTATTAGGGATTGTCGGCGAATCCGGCAGCGGTAAAAGTGTAATGGCTAAATCCATCATGTCACTTATCCAGTCTCCCGGGAAAATCAAACAAGGAGATATCACTTGGCGTGGAGAAAATCTTCTTGGAAAAAGTGAGAAACAGCTCCGAGCCATTCGTGGAAATGAAATATCTTTGATATCACAAGACCCGATGTCAGCATTAAATCCGGTTGTTAAAATTGGCAAGCAAATGACAGAGGTCATTATCCGCCATCAACGTGTAGGGAAAAAGGAAGCGGAAAAACGCGCCGTCGATCTGCTTGGAAAAGTGGGGATATCTTCTCCTGAAGAGAGACTAAAACAATATCCTCATGAACTTAGCGGAGGAATGAAGCAGCGCATCATGATTGGAATGTCAATCAGTTGTCAGCCTGAGTTGCTCATTGCAGACGAACCGACGACAGCTCTGGATGTAACAATTCAATCCCAGATATTAAACCTTATGTCAGCCTTAAAAGATAAGGAACAGATGGCATTAATTCTTATTACACACGATTTGGGAGTCGTGGCAGAAAACTGTGAACGAGTACTCGTCATGTATGGGGGACTGATTATGGAGGAGGGTCCGGTAAAGGAGCTTTTCCAAAACCCGAAACATCCTTATACAGAAGGATTATTAAGATCTCTGCCCAAAAGGTCGAATGGAGTAAAAGAAAGACTCGTTCCAATCCAAGGATCACCCCCAGATTTACTAAACCCGCCACAGGGCTGTCCTTTTGCAGACCGATGTCCATACGTGATGGATAAATGTGCTGAACTGCCACCCTATTTTAAAGTTGACAGCGAACGAAAAACAATGTGCTGGCTTCATGAAAGTGAGGAAGGTGACAATCATGAGTGAAAACTTGTTGGAAGTAAAGGATTTAAAAAAGTACTATCCGGTTAAAAGCAGTTCACTTTTCGGAAAAGAAAGAGTATTAAAAGCGGTTGATGGGGTTAATTTTTCTATTAAAAAAGGAGAGACTTTTGGTCTTGTTGGCGAATCCGGTTGCGGAAAATCAACAATAGGCAGAAGTATTATTCGTCTGCATGACATCACATCTGGAAATATCTTCTTTGATGGAGATGATATTGCCTCTTTAAATGAAAAAGGATTAAAAAAGTACAGACGCAGAATGCAGGCTGTATTCCAAGACCCTTATGCATCCCTTAATCCGACAATGAACGTATTTGAATTGATCAGTGAACCGATGAAAATCCATGGCAATCCCACTCCTGCTGAACAAAAAGACACAATACTGTCATTGCTTGACCAGGTTGGGTTAAAGAAAGATCACTTATACCGATATCCTCATGAATTTAGCGGAGGACAGCGGCAAAGAGTGAGCATCGCAAGAGCACTTTCTGTGAATCCTGATTTCATCCTATGTGATGAGCCAATATCTGCCTTAGATGTATCTGTACAAGCTCAAGTTGTAAACATGCTTGAAGATATTCAAGAGAAAACAGGTGTTACTTATCTATTCATTGCCCATGATCTGTCCATGGTTCGCCATATTTCCAACCGCATCGGTGTCATGTACCTTGGCGACATTGTTGAAATTGCTGAAAGTGATGAGCTATATACCGAGCCGCTTCATCCTTATACACAAGCATTATTATCTGCTATTCCAGAACCGGATACCACCATTGCTAAGCGAGAACGGATCGTCTTATCAGGAGAAGTGCCAAGTCCGTTAAATGCCCCATCAGGCTGTAAATTTAGAACGCGCTGTCCGCATGCAATGGATATTTGCAGAGAAGTCGTACCGCCAATGCTAGCAATAGGGAATGGCCGTCAGGTTGCTTGCCATTTATATGATGAGGAGGGCAAAATCATTGAATAGAGAGCAATTAGCATTGAATCACGCATTAATGATTGAAATGATTAGGTCAAAGGGTGTTTCAAATACTGAAATGATGGCATTATTGAAAAAAGGCGACACAGAGGGATTCCGAGTTTTTGGAGACGGTATCCCCGATTGGCAAACCTTTATTGAATACTATCATAACCATACTAATAAAGTTGAGAATGCCATTATGAAAGGATTCAAAATCACCTTTTTAACAAAAGGGGCGCTTAAATCTTTATTAAGAATTAAATATGGCTTACATGAGAGTGTTAACTTCCAAGATTGTGGCCATTATTTGGATGAACTCCAATTATCAATTCCGCAATACGAAGAGCTTCAACACACGATATCTAATAACTGGACGATAGTCGAAAAGTCTTTCAATGACCCAACCTATGATTTAAAAATCGAATTAACACGGCAATGATAATGATGAAAAAGACCTAAACAAATGTTTAGGTCTTTTTTTGGGTTTGACTGAATCGAGGGTGTTCTTATTCGTATTTAAATATAATTGCCAATTATGTCTGTTTTTAGCTAAAAACAAAAAAATGTTTGTACCATTTAAATAAGAGCTAAATGACGTTGGCTAAATTCTATAACGTCGGGAAAAACCGCTATAATCATCCCAAACTAAGGTCAAAACGGCAAGAGAAGGTAGAAAACCCGCCATAATAATCCCAAAGTAAGGTCAAAACGATGAGAGAAGGTAGAAAAATCACCATAATAATCCCAAGCTAAGGTCAAAACGATGAGAGAAGGTAGAAAACCCACCATAATAATCCCAAGCTAAGGTCAAAACGATGAGAGAAGGTAGAAAAACCGCCATAATAATCCCAAAGTAAGGTCAAAACGATGAGAGAAGGTAGAAAAACCACCATAATAATCCCAAGCTAAGGTCAAAACGATGAGAGAAGGTAGAAAAACCGCCATAATAATCCCAAGCTAAGGCCAAAACGATGAGAGAAGGTAGAAAACCCACCATAATAATCCCAAGCTAAAGTCAAAACGATGAGAGAAGGTAGAAAACCCATCATAATAATCCCAAGCTAAGGTCAAAACGATGAGAGAAGGTAGAAAACCCGAAAAAATCAAAGAGTGCTTCATTTTTTCAGCAAAAAGGAAGGGGAAAAAAGAAAATCTAGCCCCTTCCCAATGTAAGAGATAAGAGACCGAACTAATTTGCCTTGAGATTTTAAAAAATCAAAAATCAAAAATCAAAAATCGAATAGAATAGATGGAATATCTTCTGAATGGACGATTAAATCAGAGACGGTTACAACTGTATATTGATGTTTTTTTAAGTGTTCTAGAATCGATTTTAATGCCGAGATTGTTTGGGTGCGATCGCCGCCAGAATCATGTAACAAGACGATATCACCAGGTCTCACGTTTGAAATCACATGGTTCACAATTTTTTTACTGCCTGGATTACTCCAATCCATTGGATCTTGATGCCATGACCACATAATAACAAGATAATCCTTTTTTACAGCGGTATTGATAATGGAATCATTGTACAATCCTCCTACTGGACGATAAAGAACAGGGCGATAACCTGTTACTTTTTCTATTAAATTGTTGGTTGAGTCCAGTTCAGCTGAAAGCGTTTTTTCTGAAATAGAGGCATTATAAATGTGATTATAAGTATGATTTCCTATTTCGTGGCCTTCCTTTGCGATCCGTTTTAAAATATCGGGATGTTCTTCAGCTTTGTTACCAGAAACAAAAAAGGTCGCTTTTGCATTATATTGGGCTAATAGATCCAAAATTTCAGGTGTGTAAATCGGATCAGGTCCATCATCAAAGGTAATAGAAATGACCTTTTTATTCATATTTTTAAAATCCCAGATCACATTGCCAGTTTGTTCATAAAATTCTCGATCTCTTACTAGGGGGGCTGCATTTGTAATTAGTGGAAAGACACAAAAAAGTAACAGAAATAAGAAAAAGCATTTTTTCATCTTCGTTCACCTCTATTGTTGAATGAAATTAGTTTATGTAAATATACAAAAAACACTCTCGGGCAAAGAAGAAAAAATTTTGAGGGATAATTATTCTGTTATTTTCCAAATAATAGAATTTCTTCTGATTTTTAATGGAGGGTGTAGTATGTCTGATCAATCTCTATATGAAAAAATAGGCAGAGAAGCGGCAATTAATAAGGTTGTTGATTACTTTACAATGAGCTCGTAATAAAAGATGAGACAGTTAATCATTTTTTGGCACAAACTGATATGGAAAAACAAAGACGGCATCAAACAAAGTTTATTAGCTTTGCTCATGGAGGTCCAAATCAATATAATGGCCGTTCAATGGCAAAGGTACATGAGGAGATGAACATTCAGCCAGAACAATTTGATACGATTGCTAAACACCTACACGATGCACTTGCCCACCATGCAGTAGACGAACAAGATATCAATGCTGCGATAAAAAAGGTAGCTTCATTAAAAGGTGATAATATTTATAAATGAAGAATAATTGGTGATAAGTTTGATTATTTTTCGAAAACGAAAACGCATTTAATAATCATAGTAAGATTGAAACTTCGTTGTTTTTTGAAATTAATCTACAGAGGGTACCAGAAAAGTGCATCTCCCAATGCTACCACTTTTATTCTAAGGAAGTGGTTTTTTGTTGATAAATGACTTATATCCATCTTTCATCCAATTATTATAAAAGAGAAAAACATTACTAATTCTACCAAAATAAATAAGATTGAAAATGCTCATATGCAGTTGTTTGAGTATGCAGGATACAATAATAATGAAATAAGAAAAGGGATGAAGCTAGCTTCCGATGAATTTATTCAGGCAGGTGTAACGAGTATTCATGATGCTGGCGCATATGGAGACGGTGCTGAATCACTTCGTATCATGCAGCAAGCAGTCCATGCGAGCGAAATAAAAGTAAGGGTTTATGCAATCATCGGCTCTCTAACAAACTCACATGAATTTGTTAATCGAGTAGTGAAGGCAGGTCCTATTACAGGACTTGGTGATAATCGTTTTAAAATTGGTCCTGCAAAATTATTCACAGATGGAAGCAGTACTGGACCTACCATTGCTACACGAGAACCTTATTCTCATAATAAAAATGATTGCGGTATCCTTTATTATAGTCAGGGAGAATTAAATGCAATCCTTGGTGAAGCGCATAAAAAAGGCTTTCAGATTACTGCTCATGCGCAAGGAGATAAGGCGGTAGAAATGATCTTAGATTGTATTGAACATGCTTTGGAGGAGCAGCCACGTAAAAATCACCGTCATCGGATTGAACATGCCGGGATTGCTTCACCCGATTTACAGGATCGAATTAAGAAACTTGGCGTTGTACCGATTCCTAATCCGCATTTATTTATGTCAATGGTGATAGTTATAAGAAGTATTATGGTGAACGTGTAAATAATATGTACCCTGCAAGGGATTATATCGATAGGGGAATTGTAGCAGCATTCGGATCTGATGCACCAGTTACTTTCTTAAATCCTTTATTGGGTATACATGCTGCAGTAAATAGAATATCTGTAAAAGGAGATTCAATTGGGGTAAACCAAAGGATTGATGTGATGGAAGCGATAAAAGCTTATACATGGAATGGGGCATTTGCAAGCTTTGAGGAAAGTCAAAAGGGGAGTATTGAAGTCGGTAAATTAGCTGATCTTGTAATACTAAATGATAGCATCTTACAAGCAGATAAATCGGCAATAAAGGAGATGAATGTAGAATTTACAATGATTAATGGCGATGTGTTATATAATAGACATGAAGTTTATAAAAATAGGGAGACAAATAAAGCAGTCAATTGATCTTTTTTATAAACCTATCTGATTTATCGTTTCTTTGTATCCCGATTAACTGCTTGTCAAATACTGCCTGCGAGTGAAGAATAATACAAAAGGGAAGACTTTAAAAATTTCCTGTAAAAGCTTTAGGCAGCCCAATATAGGAAAATATTTGCTTCCTAAACCAAGTATTGTTATAATGTTTATGAATTTAATAGGGAAATTTATCCACTAGGGGTGCCTTTTACTAAGGCTGAGATTAAAGTGAAACTTTAAGACTCTTAGAACCTGATCTGGTTTATACCAGCGTAGGGAAGTGGTGTATCTGGATCATTCACGTTTAATGATGTTGCCAATACAACCACTTTCTGATTATAGAAAGTGGTTTTTTTATTGTTTAACATCTGTCTATTGATTAAAAAATTTATAAAAGGGAGATCGAAAAATGACTACATCTTTTACCCAGCAAATCAGAAAAGAAGCGAATGAAATATGGATTGCCAATTTTAATCACCCGTTTGTTAAAGGGATTGCTAACGGAGATTTACCATTGGAGAACTTCCGTTATTATGTTTTGCAAGATTCATATTATCTTTCACATTTTGCCCGTGTACAAGCAATTGGCGCCGCAAGAGCAAATGATATATACACGACATCAAGAATGGCTGCACATGCGCAAGGGACATATGAAGCGGAATTAGGCTTACATGAAAAGTTTATGAGCTTATTAAATATTTCTAATGAAGAAATAGCGAAGTTTGATCCAGCACCAACTGCCTATGCTTATACTTCACACTTATACAGAGTAGCTGACTCTGGAAGTATAGGTGAAATTATTGCTGCCTTATTGCCGTGCTATTGGATTTATTATGATATTGGTCAAAACTTTCAAGGAGCGGAACCCGATGAACCAATTTACCAAGAGTGGATTGATGCGTATGGTGGAGAATGGTTTGGTGATTTGGTTAAGGAACAAATTGAACGACTAGATGCATTAGCAGAGAAGATGTCTGAGGATGAGAGGGCAAGGATGAAAAAGCATTTTATTATTAGTTGCCAGTATGAGCTTCAGTTTTGGGAAATGGCTTACAAATTAGAGGATTGGTCAGTGAAATTGAATAAAACAATTTTGCTATAAAAATGGCAAAGCAATTGCATCTTATTTCTGACGGAAAGCTGTCACTAGCAGCCTTTGCGGACATAGCTGGTAGGGTCGTATCATTTGTGGATTTTATTCATTTGCGGGAAAAAGAGGTGTCTTCTTTGGAATTATACCATGGCGTACAGTTACTGCTAAATAAAGGAGTTCCCTCACAGAAAATAATCATCAATGATCGAGTCGATGTTGCCTCAGTTTTTGGAACAGGTATACAGCTTGCCTTTCATAGCTTGCCTACATTTATCGTAAAGAAGTATTATCCTGACATTCTTGTTGGCCGCTCCATTCATTCAGTTGAAGAGGCAATTGAAGCGGAAAAACAAGGAGCGGATCTTGTGATTTATGGTCATGTATATATGACAAGCTCGAAGAAGGACCTCCCACCCAAAGGAATAACAAATATAGCAATCATCAAGAAAAAAACAGACATTCCATTAATTGCGATCGGAGGAATTACTCCTGATAATGTTTCGGAAGTATTAAATATGGGTGCCGATGGAATAGCAGTAATGTCAGGAATTCTCCATGCAGAAAATCCTTTTCAGGCTGCAGAGTGTTATGCGAAAAAACTAATTCAAGGTGGGAAGGCGTATGAGTAAAGTCTATGATGTCATTGTTGTTGGGGGAGGAATTAATGGAAGCTCCATTGCCTTCCATTTAGCCAAAAGAGGATATAAAGTCACTGTTATTGAGCAGGGGAAAATAGCCGGTAAGGCTTCCGGTGCTGCTGCAGGTATCCTGGGTGCACAAACTGAATTAACGGAGGACGGACCGTTATTTCAATTAGCTCGCCAAAGCAGAGCGATGTTTCCTGATATTATCAATGAATTAGAAGAGCTATCAGGTGTTCAAATTGGCTATCAATCAAGAGGAGTTTATAAAGTCGCTTCTACAGAAAACCATGCTCAAAAGCTTAAAACATTAGTCCATTTACAAACAAATGCTGGTGAAAAGGCTGAATGGCTGAATATAGAAGAATTAAAGAGGCGGGAGTCTGCTATATCAAACACTTTATTAGGGGCAATGTACATTCCAGAGGATGGCCAGGTTCAAGCATATGAATTCTCTCTTGCGTTTGCGAGAGCAGCCATGACTCTCGGTGCTGAGTTTTATGAATATACAAGCGTGCATGATTTCCTTATTAAGGATGAGAAAGTGCAGGGAGTTCAAACAAGTCAAGGTGATTTATTATCAGATTCAGTTATTGTGGCTGCAGGAGCGTGGAGCAGTTTGCTGCTCGAAAAAACCGGTTTAACTTTGCCGGTTTTTCCAGTAAAGGGTGAATGTTTTTCAGTTATCTCTCAAAAGCAGCTAGTAAAGGCTACAATCTTTTCAGATGATTGTTATATTGTTCCGAAGAAGTCTGGGAGATTGATAGTTGGAGCCACAGTTAAACCAAATACTTTCGATGAAAAAGTATCCTTCGGTGGAATCTCTGCATTAATGGAAAAAGCTATAAGGCTTTTGCCGGATATCGCTAATGCAGAATGGGTGAATGCATGGGCAGGAATTCGGCCAATTTCAGGAGACGGACTGCCTTTCTTAGGTGAACATCCTAATTATAAGCAATTGTATATTGCCACAGGACATTTCAGAAACGGGATTCTCCTTGCTCCTGTTACTGGAAAGTTAATCGCGGACTATATAGATGGGAATAGGCTGGATATAAAATCTTTCGACCTGTCTCGCATAAACTCCAAATTCACGAGTATTAAGGAGGGAGCAGATGAATTTAGTCGTTAACGGAAATGATGTAAATATCCCAGATTCAGTCCAAACCGTATTAGCGTTATTGAACCATTTCCAATTAGAGAATAAGATTGTCATCGTTGAAATCAATCATTCTATTATTAATAAATCTTTATATGAAGAAACTAATATTTCTGATGGTGACCATATTGAAATCGTTCACTTTGTAGGAGGAGGATAAGATGTTGAATATCGGTCCACATAAATTTCAGTCAAGGTTGTTGCTCGGAACCGGAAAATATCCAAACATGGAAATTCAAAAAAAAGCGGTAGAGACTTCAGCAACAGAAGTGCTAACATTTGCAGTCCGCCGCATGAACATTTTTCATGCAAACCAGCCCAATTTTCTCGAAAAGCTGGATTTAAAAAAATATAAACTGTTACCGAATACTGCTGGAGCAAAAACTGCTGCAGAAGCTGTCAGAATCGCCAGGCTTGCTAGGGCATCTGGACTTTGCGATATGATCAAGGTTGAAGTCATTGGCTGTGATAAAACGCTTCTCCCAGACCCAATCGAAACACTCAAAGCATCGGAAATACTATTAGAAGAAGGTTTTATCGTTCTTCCATACACTTCAGATGATGTAGTATTAGCAAGAAAACTGGAGGAATTGGGCTGTCATGCTGTGATGCCGTGTGCCTCTCCAATCGGTTCTGGGCAAGGCATTATTAATCCGCTAAACCTCCAGTTTATAATCGAACATGCTTCTGTACCGATCATCGTTGATGCAGGAGTAGGGGGACCAGCGGATGCGGCTTTGGCGATGGAACTGGGAGCTGATGGCGTATTATTAAATACTGCTGTATCTTCAGCAAAAAACCCTGTAAAAATGGCGAAAGCAATGAAACAAGCAGTTGAAGCAGGACGACTAGGATATGAAGCTGGGAGAATATCCAAGAAACAATATGCAATGGCAAGCAGTCCTGGGGAAGGAATGTCTCAAAGTGAGTGATCGCTACTCCCGGCAGATCCTTTTTTCTCCTATTGGAAAAGAAGGTCAAGCAAAGTTAAAAAACAAACATGTACTTATAGTCGGTGCCGGAGCTTTGGGAGCTGCCAATGCTGAAGTGCTTGCCCGTGCAGGTGTCGGAAGGATTACGATAGCTGACAGAGATTATGTAGAATGGAGCAACCTTCAGCGGCAACAGCTATATACCGAAGAGGACGCCAAGCAAAGAATGCCCAAAGCGACGGCAGCTGCCAAACGGTTAAGAAAGATTAATTCCGATGTGGAAATTAGCCCTCATATTCTCGATGTGGGTGTTCAGGAATTAGAAGCATTAATAACCCATGTTGATTTAATCATAGACGCTGCAGACAATTTTGATATACGCCTAATGATCAATGATCTCGCGCAGAAACGTGAAATACCTTGGATTTACGGAGGCTGTGTCGGCAGTTATGGTTTGAGTTTCTCCATCCTCCCAGGATTGTCTCCATGTTTGATGTGTTTGATGGAGACAATCCCAATAGAGAGAGTGACTTGTGATACAGCCGGTGTAATACAGCCTGCCATTCAAATGGTTGTCTCATATCAAACCTCGGAAGCCTTTAAGATTCTTGTGGAGGATGATCAGTCCTTAAGGCGCACGCTTGTCTCTTTTGATCTTTGGAAAAACCATCACAGATCTATCGATGTGTCTTCACTGAAAAAACAAGAATGCTTATCCTGTGGGAAGAACAGGTCATATCCAAACCTTTCTTATAAGAATCAATTGAAAACAGCTGTGCTTTGCGGCAGAGATACAGTGCAAATACGGCCATCCCATTCTCTACCAATCAACCTAAATCATTTAGCTGATTTGATAGGTGATCAAGGAATAAAAGTTGAGCAAAATCCATTTTTACTTTCATTTGCAGTTGAAGATGTACGGTTAGTTATTTTTAAGGATGGCAGAGCGCTTGTTCATGGAGTGACAGATGTTGTTAAAGCTAAATCGCTCTATCACCGTTACCTAGGATAACTTGGATGCATTGACCTCTGTTTTTTTGTATTAAATTGATAAATGTCTTTTCTAAAGAGGAGAAAAAAAGTAAAATTCTAATACAAATCACTATCTGATTAAGAGCCTATTAAACAGATATTTGCTATAGCAACAAACTAAGATGTTCATAGACATTACAATGTGAATTCTAACTAACAGGAATGGAATCTTCATATGTCTCTACACATAAAAATGTGGTAAGAATCCTATCAAAAATTGGCGAGGTACGATAACCAATCTTTTTCAAAGAAGAGACAGCTTTCCAAAATATTATTCATTTGGGTATGTTGACTTTAGCAACCTTTGGATTGGTGAAGAGTGAGCTGACAAACTGTTTTAACAAGGAGGACACTATGCCAATATATAATAAATTGGTTCGCGATCATATCCCACATATCATAGAAAAAACAGGAAAAAAATATACTGCAAAAACACTTGATGATGGAGAATATATAAATGCATTGAAGAACAAAAGTTTAGAAGAGCTGCAAGAATACTTTAATACAGAAAATCATGCATATGCAATTGAGGAGTTAGCGGATGTGCTTGAAATTATTCACGCCCTCGCGAGGTATCATGGTGCATCCAACGACCAACTGGAGGATATACGTTTGCAGAAAGCAAAAAAACGGGGCGGTTTTAATGATAAAATCTATCTGATTGAGGTTGAAGATTAGACAAAACTTTTATAAATATGATCACATCACATCAAAAACACAGTTATTTCGTCATCAACTTGGCATGCGCGTTTTCTAGATCTCACCAGAGTATTCTTAATTATATTTACTTATTCCCATAATTTCAATTTATGGTAGACTTAAACAGTCATAAGCAAAATACGAACTTGGGGGATATTCTATGAGGAAAATATGGTTTTTACTACTTTTAGCAGTCTTTCTCACTGCGTGTTCATCTGATGAAGCAACAAATGGTGAAAAGAAGGAAGAGCCAAAAGTAGCGGAGGCGAAAGCTGAAGAAGAGGAAAAGGGTGTTGAGGTTGATAAGGGCCTCCTGGATGTTGAAGTGACACTTCCTGCTTCCATGATTGAAGACGAAGAAATCGATTCAGCAATATCTGAGGCGAAAGAAGACGGCATTAGTGATGTAATTAAAAACGAAGATGGATCAATTACATATAAAATGACTAAAGCCCAACATAAAGAAACAATGAAGGAAATGGAAACAAATCTAACTGAGGCTATTCATGAATTGAAGACAAGTGATGATTATACATCCATTAAAGATGTTGCACATAATAAAGATTTTTCAGAATTCACAATGGAAGTAGAAAAAGAAACATATGAAAATGGTTTCGACAGTCTTGCGACATTTGGATTAGGTTTTGCAGGAATGTACTATCAAATATTTGATGGAGCACAGCCTGACAACTTTAAGGTTAAAATTTTCGTGAAGGATGAAGCTACACAAGAAATATTTGACGAAATTGTGTATCCTGATGATTTGCAAGAAGATGAATAATGAGATGAAAGCACCCTGGTTTGGGTGCTTTTTTCTTTGAAGTATAAACTTTGAATTATTTCATTTCTATTAAGCTGATAAAAATTTGTATTTCACCGTATGAGGAAGTCAACTTAGTATTTCAATGGAGGCAAGAAATTCTTAGGAGGTTAGCTTATGAAATGTAAAAAATTCGATGTGCATACAATGAAGCTGAATATTATGATGATTTAATGAGGGTGACAGACGGGAAATGCACCCCTAATCTCGGCGGCAAATTTTATGATGATTACCCTGGAGGCTCAGGGCTCGGCCGGAAACCCGTGTTTTCATTCTTACTTGTCAATAAGCGATAATTATGCCACTATATAACCGTATCATAAATGAGGCCGCATTTTATAGATAACAGTCAGGAGAGAACTGAAATGGCGAAAATACCGAGTTGTCCTAAGTGTAATTCAGAATATACATATGAGGATGGAATTCTTATCATTTGTCCGGAGTGTTCATATGAATGGACTTTGAAAAATAATGAGAATGAAGAAGATAATTCAATAAAAGACGCAAATGGAAATGTATTAATGGATGGTGACAGTGTTAGCATCATTAAGGATTTAAAAGTAAAAGGCAGTTCCTCAATTTTAAAGATTGGAACAAAAGTCAAGAACATCAGACTGGTAGATGGCGACCATAATATTGACTGTAAAATTGATGGTTTTGGAGCAATGAAATTAAAATCTGAGTTTGTGAAAAAAGTATAAGGCAGTATATCCTCAAAAAATCCGGTATCTATTTTATAGATTATCGGTTTTTTATATTAATGATGAAAAACCATATATAAACGATTTTTTTGAGGGAAACCAGGTGAAATAAACTCGACCAGCTAGGAATGATTTAAAAGGATTTGTAATAAAAATAGAAAATGTTCATTACGGATTTAATAGAAAAACCCATATAAACTATAAGAAGAAAAAACGTCCTTCCAATCAGAAACCGGTAAAGAGGTGTAAATCAGCGGAGAAAAAAGGTCTTTCCAAGCGGAAACCGGTAAAGAGGCATAAATCAGCGGAGAAAAAAGGTCTTTCGAAGCGGAAACCGGTAAGAGATGAAAATAAGCTTAGAAACAGAACCTTTCTACGCAGAAACCGGTAAAGAGGCATAAATCAGCGGAGAAAAAAGGTCTTTCGAAGCGGAAACCGGTAAAGAGATGAAGATAAGCTTAGAAACAGAACCTTTCTACGCAGAAACCGGTAAAGAGGATAAATCAGCGGAGAAAAAAGGTCTTTCGAAGCGGAAACTGGTAAAGAGATGAAGATAAGCTTAGAAACAGAACCTTTCTACGCAGAAACCGGTAAAGAGGTGTAAATCAGCGGAGAAAAAAGGTCTTTCGAAGCGGAAACCGGTAAAGAGATGAAGATAAGCTTAGAAACAGAACCTTTCCAATCAGAAACCGGTAAAGAGGTGTAAATCAGCGGAGAAAAAACGTCTTTCCAAGCGGAAACCAGTAAAGAGATGAAAATAAGCTTAGAAACAGTCCCTTTCCAATCAGAAACCGGTAAAGAGATGAAGATAAGCTTAGAGACAGAACCTTTCTACGCAGAAACCGGTAAAGAGGCATAAATTAGCGGAGAAAAAACGTCTTTCCAAGCGGAAACCGGTAAAGAGATGAAGATAAGCTTAGAAACAGAACCTTTCTACGCAGAAATCGGTAAAGAGGCATAAATCAGCGGAGAAAAAAGGTCTTTCGAAGCGGAAACCGGTAAAGAGATGAAGATAAGCTTAGAAACAGAACCTTTCCAATCAGAAACCAGCAAAGAGGTGCAAATCAGCGGAGAATATGACGCCTATTTAACAAAAGGAAATTAAAATAGATTAGAATTTCCAATTGGTAATTCTAATCTATAAATATACAGGAAGAAGGAGTATAATTGCATATATTATATACTTAGGAGTTACAAACCAATGAACAAGCAAACAAGCAAATACAGATGGGTCGTATTAGGAACGGTCTTTATATCATACTTATTTATTGTTAGCCAAAGAACAGCACCAGGATTAATTACGGATCAATTAATGGTTGATTTTCAACTGACCGCAGTGGTTATCGGTTTGATGACGAGCATTCAATTTTTTGCCTATGCGGGACTGCAAATTCCAATCGGGCTGCTGTCAGATCGATATGGTCCAAATGTCTTTTTAATCATTGGAACATTGCTCAATGGATTTGGAACATTGATGTATAGTGTTGCGGGCAATGAATGGCTGCTCGTATTGGCACGGTTATTATGCGGCATTGGTGATGCAACGATTTGGGTGAATCTTGTATTGATTTTAAGTCAATGGTTTAAATTGAAGGAATTTTCCATGCTGGTGGGAATTGCTGGAATGACTGGGAGCTTTGGCTTTTTGCTTGCTACGGTTCCTTTTTCCACTTGGATTGCTTCATTTGGATGGAGAGCGCCGTTCTTTGTTGTGGGCATCGTGCTGGTAATATTGGCATTCCTTTTATATTTTGTATTGATCAAACAGCCTGCAAGAATATTTAACGAAGAAGCAGTGAAAGAAAAGCGGAAGTTGCCGCGCGAGAAAACAATAGTAGTTTTAAATAGATTAATAAGGAGCAGACAGGCATGGGCGACTTTTCTTTGTCACTTTGGTGTAGTTGGCAGCTACATAGGTTTCATAGGCTCATGGGCCGTACCATATGGCATGGATATGTATGGATTATCACGTTCTGATGCAAGCCAGTTAATTATGTATGGTTTATTTGGCGCGATCATCGGTGCGCCATTAACGAGTTGGATTACTGGCCGCATCCAATCCATCAAACGGCCGTATGTACTTGTGCACGTGCTGGTCCTTTTTAGCTGGAGTGTCTTTTTACTTTTAAATGGTAAACCTCCCTATCCGCTGCTTGTTGTGTTATTTTTCATAATAGGATATGGAAATGGAGCGAGTACCCTGACTTTCGCTGCTGTTCGCCAATCCTTCGATCTAAGAGAGGTTGGACTAGTATCAGGGTTCGCCAACACAGGTGGGTTTTTAAGTGCTGTGCTGCTGCCAAGTATTTTTGGGAAAATCCTGGATCATTTCAATGTTGCAGATTCTTTAGTTGGATATCATTACGGCTTCATCATACCGGTGCTGTTTTCCTTAGTTGGCCTATTTGGCGTATGTCTGTTAAGGGAAAGCCCTTTAGAGGTTAAGGAGGCAAAGGAACAAGCCGTTTGATAGAAGAAGAAGCCACTATGAAGTAGTTTCTTCCTTTACACCTTTTTTAATCATTTGGATGTGATTATTAGTTTAGTAATAGTGGTAAAAGAAAAACAAGGATTTATAGAGGCGTTAAACGAACAACATATATGATTTTTTGAAGATTTCAAAGCAAAAGAGACGTAATATATCGTATATGATAAGAGTTTAGTCCTGATTGGGCTAGGCTCTTTTGTTTCTCTTTACTTTTTTTACAAAGAAAATGGGTCTTTTTATCTAATTATTACATTTTCATTAAATCTTTATTACTATAATATCAAGAATTAATTGTATAGATCATTTATTTCTAGTAAAATAATTATATTAAATTACTAATATTTTCTTTATTTTTATAGATACTGGATGAATTGAATATGAATTGGATATTGTTTTGAGGGGGGAACTTGGATGAAGGAACGTAAGAAGAAGAAAGGGAATTACCTTTCATTGCGCATTAATATTATGTTTTTTGTTATTTTTTTGTTGTTTTCCGTTTTGATTTTTCGACTGGGCATGGTGCAGATCGTCTTTGGCGAGGACTATAAACGAGAAATCGAGAGAACGGTGGAAGTTCCTGTAACAACTCCAGTTCCACGCGGGAAAATATATGATGCAAATGGGAAATTAATTGTTGGCAACAACCCGCAAAAGGCGATTACCTATACACGCTCACATGCTGTTACTCAAAAAGAGATGATTGAAACAGCTAAACTGTTAGCGAAGCTGATTAAAAAGGACTCAGAGGAAGACCTTAAAGCCATTACCCAACGTGATCGTCAAGATTTTTGGATCATTGAAAACCCAGAACTGGCACTGAAAAAAATTAAAGAAGAAGATAAAGATCGCCTAACAGCTCAAGAATTGAGCAAGGCGGAATACGATAAGCAAATATATGATATGACGAGAGAAAGAATTACTGAGGAAGAGCTGAATTCTTTCTCTAAAGAAGAGCTTGAGGTTCTTGCGATATTTAGAGAAATGTCAAGCAGCATTGCTTTAACGCCTCACCCTATCAAAAATAAAAATGTTGAGGAAAAAGAATTTGCTATTGTGAGCGAAAACCTTCATGTTTTGCCGGGTGTTGATACGACGGTAGATTGGGATCGGTTTAATGCCTTTAAGGATGAAGATGGCAATGTCACACTTGGCTCTGTATTAGGCAAAATTACTACCTCAAAAGAGGGTCTGCCAAGTGATATGCTTGAGTATTACGAGGCGCGTGGCTATAGCAGAAATGACCGCGTCGGAAAAAGCTATCTTGAGATGCAATATGAGGATGTACTTCAAGGGCAAAAGCAAATCATCAAAAATCATACAGACAAAACTGGGAATTTAATCAAAACTGAAATCGTTCGCGATGGAAAAGCCGGCAAGGATCTTGTACTAACAACAGATATTGAATTCCAGCAAGAAGTGGAAAAAATCATTCAAAAAAGGCTCGGTAATATGAGAGCGAGCCAATATTATATGGATCGGGCATTCGTTTCTGTCATGAATCCTAAAACAGGAGAAATATTAGCAATGGCCGGCAAGCAATATGTGAAAGATAAAGAAACGAATAAAACTGAAATTAATGATTATGCTTTAGGGAATATGAATACCTCGTATTCGATGGGGTCTACCGTGAAGGGTGCGACGGTGTTGGCTGGGTATCAGACGGGAGTAATCCAACAAAATACGTATTTATATGACAGTCCTTTACATTTTAAAGGTACGCAAGTAAAAAGATCGTGGAATACTTCGGGTTTTGGAAGTATTAATGAACTTTATGCGTTACGAAGGTCTTCCAATGTTTATATGTTTTTGATTGCAATGAAAATTGGGGGGCAACCGCAATATGTGGCGAAGGCTCCTTTGTCCATTAATAAAATTGAAGGGATTAATGAACTAAGAAGAAACTTTAATCAATTTGGCTTAGGTGTGAAAACAGGAATTGATCTTCCAGGCGAACACGCAGGATATGGCGGTGATCAAATCCCTCCAGAACCAGGAAAGGTATTGGACTTTGCAATTGGCCAATATGACACCTACACACCTTTACAGCTTGTTCAATACATTTCAACCATTGCTAATGGCGGATATCGGATACAGCCTCATATCGTCAAGGAAATTCGAGAACCAAACTATGAAAATGATGAGCTGGGTCCTGTGTACCAAGAGATTAAACCTACTGTCTTAAATAAGGTGGACATGAAGGATCAATGGATTAACAATGTCAAGGAAGGTTTTAGACAAGTAGTTAATCACAATCAGGGTACAGCCTACAGCTCCATTAAAAACAAACAATACAAAATCGCCGGTAAAACTGGAACAGCGCAAGCACTTTATGATGGTCCGCTTGGCGGCCATCCAATGCTTTGGAATTTGACCTTCGCCGGTTATGCACCATATGATGATCCTGAAATTGCATTATCTGTGGTCGTACCATGGGCATCTACAGATAAAACTCATATCAACTTGGATATAGCGGATGAAGTGTTTAAGGCCTATTTTGATTTGAAGGAAAAGCGGGCAAAGGGCGATGCAGCTAAAGAAAACGAAGAAATATCAGGGGATGGAACTGAGTAATCTGCTCCTTTTATAGTATAATAAGAAAAAGCATCAAGCCTTAAGGGTTTGGTGCTTTTTAAATGTTTAGTAGTTTGAATACAACTGCAAAATACATTTAGACCGATACATGCAGGGAGTGCTGATTGTGATTAAAAACGGGGTCATCTCACTTGGAGAAGTAATAATTGATTACATTGCAACAGACAAAAGTAATACGGATTATCATCGTTTTCTTGGCGGAGCGACTGTCAATGTAGCTGTTCATATAGCAAGATATAATTTTCCATCCTATTATTTAACCAAACTTGGAATGGATGAGGAGAGTCTGTTTGTTGAAGCAGAATTTTATAAAGAAAAGGTGAAATTGAACGGTTGTGTTCGGTCAGAGACGAAACAATTATGTGAGGTCTATGTTCACCAAGATGAGGCAGGGGATAGGTACTTTCATTCATATAAAAATCCTACTCCGGAAGAATGGCTGTTGGAATCGCAAATAGATGCTCAAATATTTAATCAATCTAAAGTCTTTTATTTCGGTTCGGGGACATTGTTTCATCCGATATCACGAAGGACAACTGAAGCAGCGATGGAATATGCCAAGAACAATGAATTGTTTATTGCCTTTGATACGAATATTCGTATGAAGCGTTGGCAAAGTGAAGTGGAATGCAAGCAAACGATTACTGGATTTTTACAACAGGCCGATTTAGTTAAAATGGCGGAGGATGAACTGCTTTTTTTAACAGGAGCAAGTTCGCTCAAAGAGAGTATTGAGGCTACTTTTAAATGGGAAATACCTTATCTTTTCATAACCAGAGGAGAAAATGGAGCCTGTGTGGTCAATGAGGGAAAAGTGATAGATGTTGCTAAAGTACAGGTGCGTCCAGTAGATACGACGGGAGCAGGAGATGCTTTTATGGCTGCACTAATAGGCTGCTTTCATGAATATGGTACACCTGCAACCGATGATCATTTAAAAAGCTATTTAACTTTTGCTAACGAGGCAGGTGCAAGGACTGTAACGAAATTGGGCTCATTCTAGAATGAGTGAAGAGGGAGCTTCAGTGTAAGAAGTTCCCTTTGTATTATTATTCAATAACCTCAATCATTTCGGTGTGAATTTGGATGAAGTACGTCTCTAATAATGAATCGAGTTTGCTTTCAAGCTTTTCGTATTCACTATTTGCTATTTCGATTAACTTATAAAATTCAACATCTGTTATTTCTTCATTTTCCAGTTGGATGTACATTTCAAACATTTCCACACCATACTTGGTTACAATAGCTGCATAGTCTTGTGCACCAATTTTTAAAAGGATAGAGGATAAGTGGTTTACATATGTATTTATCCCTATTTCCCCCATATTTTGAGATTGCCAGTTTAATAGACATTCGTGGCCGCCGCTTTCGACTTCAGAATAATAGTGAAACACGAGCGACGCTTCACGAAATAATGGGCTATCATTTTGATAGTCAGTGGACACTAATACATGAATGACAGCATTCCAAATGTCACCTCGACTGTTAAGTGCGTTTTTGCTCATTTTAATTTTCATATAAACCTCCTATTTATGGAAATTATATAATAAAATTTAAAATATTCCACACGATTTACATGGGAGAAGAGAGAGAAGGAGAATATAAGTGTTTTGGAGGGAGGGGAAATGATGTTAATTAAACCGAAAAAGTTACAGGCTGGTGATCTAGTTGCTACGGTTAGTCCTTCATGGGGAGGAGCGGGGAATTCTGAACTGAGATGGCGCTATGACCTGGGGATAAAACGGCTTGTGGAAGTATTTGGATTAGAAGTTCTAGCCATGCCGAACAGTTTAAAAGGAGCGAAATTTGCCTACAACAATCCTCAAGCGCGTGCAGAGGATTTAATGACAGCCTTTAAAGATCCGCAGATTAAAGCCATTTTTGCGAATATTGGAGGGGATGACAGTATTCGTTTGCTGCCATATATAGATTTTGAGGTGATAAGACAGAATCCGAAAATTTTTATTGGATATTCAGATATAACCATCCTGCATCTGTTTTGCCTTAAATCTGGTATCACCTCCTTTTATGGACCAGCAATAATGGTTGATTTTGCAGAAAATGTTAAAATGCATGATTATACCATCGAAATGGTTAAACGAACACTCTTTTCAAATGAGCCTATTGGGCACATAGATGCGGCAAAGGCATGGACGAGTGAATTTCTGCAATGGGATGAAGCAAATATAAATATCAGCCGAAAAATGAAAGTTAATACTGGGAACGAGGTGCTTCAAGGGGAAGGCACAGTCCAAGGTCGATTAATTGGCGGATGTATAGAGGTATTAGAGTTTGCGAAAGGGACAGAAATTTGGCCTGATAATCATTATTGGAATGAGGCAATATTATTTTTTGAAACGTCTGAAGAAAAACCAGAGCCCCAGCAACTTAAATACTGGCTGAGAAATTATGCAGCACAAGGAATCCTGCAAAAAGCCAATGGAATCATTGTCGCTAAACCGCTTGACGAGAAATATTTTGATGAGTATAAAACAAGCATCTTAGATGTAATGAAGGAATATAACCTGGAAGATCTGCCAATTCTTTATAACCTAAACTTCGGTCATACTGAACCCAAATTTATTTTACCTTATGGAGCTATGGCCGAGATAAACTGTAGAACAGGCAGCTTTTCTATTTTGGATAGCGGGGTAAATTAACCGTAGTATTCAACTGATATCTCTTTTAAAACAATTATTTTCAAAAAAAATAAATGGCAAAGAGCCTTTCTACTAATTTAACGTAAAAAGGCTCTTTAACAATTATTTGAATTCTTCCACTCGATCTATCCATTCACTGATATGTGAATGAAACAGGCCAGCTTGTTCAATTTGCAAGTTATGGCCAGCTCTATTCAGCACAGCGAAGGTTGCTCTAGGGAAATGATCCAGAAGTTCAAAGGCATCTTTGTATCCGACTACTGAATCTTGTTTTCCTAGTAAAAAAATACTTGGCTTGTCGCAGCCGACTCCTTCTAAACTGAAAGAAAATCCATATCCTTGCTGTACTTTTGCTAAAAACATGGGATCTGAGAGTTTGCTGCCTGCCAGTATCTCTTTGGAGTACCGATCCCAGTTATATTCGTCAAGGACCACGTGATTTGCACGGAAATTCAGCAACTCCTCTTCCGTTAAGCGCGTTAGAAACTCTTTATCAGAAGTGATAATAGCATGATTCGGAAGATCTCTGTCTTCATGACTAGGTATAATCATTGGGCAAATAAAGGCTGCCCCTAATATGCGATCTTTTAGTTCCTTAATAATGCCCCGCGCCAAGTAGCCACCATAAGATTCTCCTGCGATAAGGAAGGTTTGATTGGGGATTAATGTTTCTATTAGAGTAATCACTGCATTCAGCATGTCATCACTATTATTGATTTTTTCATAATCCTTCGTTTGCCCCATCCCGGGGAGGTCAATATAGATTCGTCGCCATCCAGCGCGGTCTTTAATGATAGGCTCCATACAAGCACTCATTAATCGATGATCAAGTGAATATCCATGAATCATTACGATTGGCTTACCTTCACCAATGTCCTCATAGTAAATATTTGCATGACTAACCTTACAATACGGCATTTTTTTATTCTCCAATCTTTTATGGTCATTCAAAACCTGCTAAAAGAAGCTATCCAATCCTAGTGTGGATAGCTTCTAATGGTTAACCTTGAATAGCAAACTGAATCATCAGCTCAATCGCGGTTGGAATTGCTTCTTCGTCAATGTCAAATTTCGGGTGGTGATGAGGGTAGCTGCTTTTCTCACTCTTCATGCCGACGTTGATAAAAGCCCCTGTCTTTTCTTTTACATAAAAAGAATAATCCTCAGCTCCCATGGAAGGATCAAGTGATAGAAAAGCATCTTCTCCAAATGTATCGATAATCACCTTTTTAGCAGTTTCACAAGCTTCAGGGTGGTTATATAATGGCGGGGTGCCAGGAATATAATCATAATGTCCTTTAGCTCCGAAACTTGCGGATATTGATTTTGTTAACTGTTCTGTTTTTACATACATCATTTGCGCAGTTTCGAATGTCATCGCTCGAATGGTTCCTTGTATCTTTACTTGATGAGGGATGACATTATAGGAATTACCTGCCTGCATTCCGCCAATCGAGATGACTCCTGCTTGTAATGGATGAAGATTTCTGCTCACGACAGACTGGAACGCCTGGATCAGGTGAGTAGCGATATAAATTGGATCAATGGCATCTTGCGGATTTCCGCCATGTCCGCCGACACCCTCAATGATAATATCAAAATCATCACTGGATGCCATCGAGAAGCCTTCAGCAAAACCTATCTTTCCGAGTGGGACATCAGAGATTAGATGAACACCATATATGGCATCTACGCCGTCAAGAACACCTTCCTCGACCAGTTTTTTTGCACCGCTTGGTGACTCTTCCTCAGAGCTTTGAAAAATAAAGACAATATTATTCTTTATTGCTTCAGCATGCGATGTGATCCATTTTGCAACACTAAGCAGAATGGCTGTATGACCATCATGACCGCATGCATGCATGACACCAGATACGGTTGAAGTATATGCTTTGTTACCTTCTTCTTGGAGTGGAAGAGCGTCCATATCTGCTCGTAAGGCAATTGTCCTTTTACCTTCTGTTCCATAAAAGCGGGCGACGATGTTTGGAGTTGAAAATTTTAGGTCAGGTGTTAACCCGAATTCTTTCAGCCTGTCTCTCACATATGCCGCTGTTTGGTATTCTTGTCCGGAAAGCTCAGGGTACATATGAAAGTACCGGCGCTGTTTAACTGCCCAGTCTTTTAACTCGGAATCTATTAGCTTTATATTTATCACGTTGTTTCTCCTCCGTTTTTTAAAAAGGTCCGTTTTGAATAAAGTGAGCAATAATTAAAAATATAATTCCAATCGCTATTTGAATAAGAACGAGCGGCCATACCCACTTAAACCATTTAGTATAAGGAATACCGGCAATCGCAAGACCGGCAATCGCAAGACCGGCAATCAATACCCCTTAAGTAGGAAGATTGAGTTGGTAATGCCTCATCTCCTAATTGGAAGGTTAGAACAGCGGTCTGCCTGGTGACGCCAACAAGATCAGCTAAAGGAGCCATAATGGGCATTGTCAGGGCAGCTTGGCCACTTCCGAAGGGTACAAGAAAATTCAGAAATAACTGAACAAAGAACATTCCGATAGCCGTTAAAGCAGGGGTGATATGACAGAGTACGGAAGAAGCATAGTACAGAATGGGATCCATCATTTTTCCGTCCTTGAAGATAACCAGGATGGCTTGAGCAAACCCTAATTAAGGCGCCGCTAAGTACATCTTTTGCTCTGCTGACAAAACTATCTGCTCTGTTGCCAGAATGAAACTTTCCTATCATCCAATTATGACACTGAATAGTAGGAATAATCCAGCAATTTCAGTAATATACCAGCCGAATTTGATCACACCGAAAATGAGTACAACAAAATTTAAAAGAAATACTGCAGCTCCCATTTATGGCGTGTTTCTAATTTCGCATCTAGGGTAATGTTTTTACTTTCATTTGGATGGAAATGACCGAAGAATCGAATGTCCGGGTTCGCTTTTGTTTTTTTAGCATATCTATATACAAATAACACGGTTGCAACTAGTCCCATTCCTGAAAAAGTTGGAAGCTCTGCAATACTTTGTGCAACCCCAACATTAAAGGGTTCATAACCGCAGCCCTAAAACCGATATTAGTACCTATCGATACAATGGCAAAACCGACGAAGGCATCAAAGCCCAAAGCAATGGCAAGCGGGGTTACAATCGCTATGTAAATAATCGTTTCTTTTGCCATGCCCACCAATGTTCCGCCAGCAGCAAAGAATCATTGCATTAAGTGCACCAGTCACCTTCACCACGCTCCATGATAATTGGATATGGATCAAAGTACTTAATGTTTGCCGTAACACCGCCTGGCATTACTTCCTGTGCTTCTTGAGCAAATGCATAAGATTTTTTGGTTTTTGCTTTGAATTGTTCTTTTATTTCATCTAAATAGCTGACTTCCACCAGTTTCACCTCATAATAGAGAAATGTTTACTTCATATAATATTTCATATGAAATATATAGTACATAATACGCCGGTTTATTCTATTCGTGAAATGTATATTTTATTTTTTAATAAAAATGAAATATTCATTTCTTTTCTTGAGTTTTTGAATAGGTTTTTTCTAAGCTGTAGCGTATAATGGGATATATGAAAGCTATAGTTAGGATTTGAGAAATATGCAAAATATTTATCAGCGAATGGCCGAAAAAATGCCTCAAATGAGTAAATCACAAGAAAAGGTTGCCTCATACATATTAAAGAATATGAATACTGTGCCATTTTTAACCGTTGCGAAATTGGCGAAAAAAGCAGAGGTGAGTGAGGCGACGATTGTACGATTTGCCGTATTTCTAGGCTATTCAGGCTATTCCGAACTTCAGCAGTTGATGCAAAGCTCTGTCCAAAAACAATTAACGACTCCTGAACGCTTGAAGATGTCATCTGATGTATATAATGATCAGGTTCAAGGTATTTATGAAGTATTTCAAGATGATATTTCCAATATTAAAGCAACAATGGAAAAGTTGGACGAACAGCAATTTTTGAAGGCTGCCAATCTTTTATTAAAAGGAAGAAGAATATACATTTGTGCCAACCGAAGCGCCAAAGCAATAGGTGTTTTTCTTCAATATTATTTAAATATTATTTTAGGACATTCTGAAATGATTGGCTCTGCAGATATCGTATCTGAACAATTATATAAATTACAAGAGGACGACGTTGTTATTGGCATAAGCTTTGCCAGATATTCAATGAATACGATTGAGCTTGTGAAATATGCGAAGGAACAAGGCGCAACAACGATTGCGATTACAGATAATCTAATGTCACCACTTATCCCGCATTCTGATGTTGTTTTGACCGCATCTAGTCAACTGCCTACATTTATTGATTCATTCACAGCACCATTCAGCCTAATAAATGCTTTAATTGCTTATTTAGGAAAGGAAAGAATGAATGTGGTTGAAGATCGGCTTGGAAAACTGGAGGAATTATGGGAGAGGTTTGATATATTTTATAAAAAACAAGGTGGAGGTAAATAGAATGGATTTGAACTTAAAAGGAAAAGTAGCTTTAGTGCAAGCATCAAGTCAAGGTCTCGGTAAGGCGATCGCTCTTCAGCTTGCAAAAGAAGGAGCAAAGGTGATGATTTCAAGCCGCAGTGAAGAAAAGCTGCAGGCGGTACAACAAGAATTTAAAGAAGAATATGGGTTTGACATTGCCTTTCATGTGGCAGATGTGACGAAATCGGAAGATCTTCAAGCATTAGCTGCGAAAACTGTTGAAGTTTATGGAACGGTTGATATCTTAGTGAATAATGCAGGTGGTCCTCCTGGAGGAACATTTGAAGATTTGACAGATGATGAGTGGGAACATGCCTTTCAACTGAATTTACTAAGCTATGTTCGAAATATTCGCGCCGTTTTGCCTGAACTAAAAAAGAATGGCGGTAAAATTATTAATGTTGCTTCCACGTCTATTAAACAACCAATTCCAGGATTATTATTATCCAATACTTTTCGCTTAGGTATTGTTGGTTTGACAAAGACGCTAGCAGATGAACTTGCCCAGTATAATATTTTAATTAATACTGTGGCACCAGGACGAATTGCTACTGATAGAGTGGATTATTTAGATCAGTTAAGTGCGGATAAGCGCAGCATTACAAAAGAACAAGTAAAAGAAGAATCTATGAAAAAAATCCCGTTAGGCCGCTATGGCACACCAGAGGAATTTGCTAATATTGTCACATTTCTCTGTTCAGATGTAAACAGCTATGTGACGGGCAGCTCGATCCTTGTCGACGGAGGCATGGTGAGGTCTTTATAATAAAGAAATTTATGTAAATCTATTGACTGCAAAAATGAACAGATATTAAAATGTAATTAGCACTCTTGTGAAGAGAGTGCTAATTACATGCTTTGGCAGCAAGAAACATGAGGTTAAGCTCAGGACAAGCCTTTGCTTTTCAACTGTTTCCATCGATAATTTATGAGGGGAGAGGAAGTATGATGGAAAAAATGGAATTTCAAGCAGAATCTAAAAGATTATTAGAAATGATGGTCAACTCTATTTACTCTCAAAAGGAAGTTTTTCTTAGAGAGTTAATATCAAACGCAAGTGATGCAATTGATAAAATTTATTACAAAGCATTAACAGATGAAAATTTAGTATTTGAAAAAGATCAATACTACATAAAAGTAGTGCCAAATAAAGAAAATCGTACATTGAAGCTTATTGATACGGGAATCGGTATGACGAAAGAGGAGCTTGAAAATAACCTGGGTATTATCGCTAAGAGCGGCTCATTAGCATTTAAAAAAGAGAATCAATCAAAGGATGGCCATGATATCATTGGTCAATTTGGTGTTGGCTTTTATGCAGCCTTTATGGTGGCAGATGTGGTAACTGTTGAAACCAAGGCGTTAGGCAGCGAGGAAGCCTATAGATGGCAATCTGAGGGTGCCGATGGGTATACAATTGATACTTGTCAAAAGGAAACGGTTGGTACTGAGATTACTTTACAGCTAAAAGACAATCAAGAGGAAGAAAGCTATGATGACTATTTAGATGAGTATCAAGTAAAGACTATCATTAAAAAGTATTCTGATTTTATCAGATACCCAATTAAAATGGACATTACATCCAGCCGTCCAAAAGAAGATAGTGAAACTGAATTTGCTGAATACACAGAGGAGCAAATTATTAATAGCATGGTACCAATCTGGCGTAAAAATAAAAGTGAGCTAACAGATGAAGATTATGCAAACTTTTATGGAGAAAAGCATTATGGATTCGATAAACCGCTAAAACACATTCATGTTAGTGTGGATGGGACAATTCGGTATAATGCGATTCTTTTTATTCCTGAAAAAATGCCATTTGATTATTATTCGAAGGAATTCGAAAAAGGCCTTGAACTTTATTCAAACGGCGTATTAATTATGGATAAATGTGCTGATCTATTACCGGATCATTTTAGTTTTGTCAAAGGGATGGTTGATTCTGAGGATTTATCTCTAAATATCTCGAGGGAAATCCTGCAGCAAGATCGCCAGCTTAAGCTGATTGCGAAAAATATCTGCAAAAAAATCAAAAGTGAGTTAAAAAGCTTGCTTAAAAATGACCGAGAAAAATATGATGCTTTCTATCAATCATTTGGCCGCCAGTTAAAATTCGGTGTGTATAATGAATTCGGTGCTGAAAAGGATACACTAAAAGACTTATTAATGTTCCACTCATCTAAAGAGAAAAAACTAGTTACACTGGATGAATATATTTCTAAAATGCCAGAAGATCAAAAGTTTATTTACTATGCAACAGGTGATTCAATCGATCGCATTGATAAGCTGCCTCAAACAGAATTAGTAGCAGATAAAGGCTATGAGATTCTATATTTCACAGAGGATATCGATGAATTCGCGATAAAAATGCTCATGACTTATGAGGAAAAAGAATTCAAATCTTTATCTAGCGGTGATTTGGGACTAGAATCAGAAGAGGAAAAGAAAAAAGCTGAAGAGGAAACATCAGAGGAAGAAAAAGTAGTCTTCACAGCAATGAAGGAAGTGCTTTCAGGAAAAGTGAAGGACGTAAGAGCATCAAAAAGACTCAAGTCGCATCCTGTCTGCCTAACCTCCGATGGCGAAGTAACCATCGAAATGGAAAAAGTCTTAAGTATGATGCCAGAAAACCAAAACGTCAAAGCTGATAAAGTATTAGAAATCAACATCAACCATGAAGTATATCAATCGTTAAAATCAGCTTATGAAAGCGATAAAGATAAATTAAACTTATATACAAACCTTTTATATAATCAAGCACTTCTAATCGAAGGCTTAACAATTGAAGATCCGCTAGAGTTTACAAATGATATTTGTAAGGTAATGGTGTAAGAAAAAACGCGTCTGGGACTTGTCCCAGACGCATTTTATTTGCTTAGCATTTTTCGCAGATAAATTAAGGCAATAAAGAAAATGATGATGAAAACGACAAGGATAAATTTAATATTAGTTATTATGTTCATTATATGTAATGGAGCTTCATGCCCATAGTATGCTTTTACCCAGTGCTCATCTTTCTTTATAGCGATAGCGGATGTGGGGGGGCGTATCAATTATAAAAAAATACTCTGTGCCCTTAGGAAAATGGTTTGAAGCATTGCCGTAATAATTTCCAGTCATCTCATTCGGTTTTGTTTCTACCTCACCAATTATCCCGTCAATCATGTCCTCTGGAACAAACTCTTTTAGTTTTACTTCATAAACATCCCCTTTCCACACAACAAAGGGATAAGCCTATGAGAGAGCATATACAGTTGAAGTGCCTGTGATAAAAAACAAAAATAATAACATGTTGGCAACTTTATTCACAAGAACCTCCTATTATTCCTATTTTATGCAATTTTAATAGATGGTAGATTGTTGGTTAAAGCATTTTTTTGGTGATGAAATGGTTGGTAACGATGGCAAAAAAAGAGAATGAGACGGCGAGAAAGAAAAAGTGACAAATAGAAAAGAGTGTGGCTGCTAAAAACCAGCCAACATATAAATAAGATAGGTGGAATACCCAAAAAAAACCATCGCAAAAATACCAGTATATTTCTACAATAACAAACGCTCATCCTAATTCATTTAATCTATCAACTTGCAAAGATATTTCTACATCTTTCTCCCTGCTTCTAACTAATCATGTAAATAAAACTAACACGGCTATTTTTGAGTATTACTCCAATATAAAAAAACAGCTAGAAGTTAACCGCTTACACTAAAATATAGTTAACACTATGACCAACTACCAAGGTAATTTATTTTACGAAATGTATAGTGATAAATAGGTGGGAACACAGTAAAATATACTTAAGATTCAAATAATTCTGTTTAATAAGTGTTAGATTAGTTTACATGCATGAACCAATTGGTACCCATTTGATGAGTGTTTATTTAAAAAATGCTAGTTTAAGAGAATTATGCATGTAAGAAGTTGAAGCTACAAAGGAGGTTTTAGTTTTGAGTAATAGTTCAAGCGTATTAGTGGAAGTGTTAAGCCGGAACTTTGAAGAAGCAGAACCGCCTTTATCAAAGCAGGAAGCTCTTGATGAAGCGAATCGATGTTTATTTTGCTATGATGCACCTTGTATTCAAGCATGCCCAACGGGTATCGACATTCCGAATTTTATTAAGAAGATTGCCTCTGGCAATCTATTGGGGTCTAGCAAGACGATTATGACAGCTAATCCAGTAGGGGCAAGCTGCGCTAGAGTATGTCCGACTGAAGAGCTTTGTGAAGGGGCATGTGTGCTCAATCATTCAACAAAGCCGATTATGATTGGTAATCTACAGCGTTATGCAACGGATTGGGCAATTAATAATGAAGCCACTTTGTTCGAGGCAGGCAAGACGAATGGTAAGAGGGTAGCAATCATCGGTGGAGGTCCCGGAGGATTATCTGCTGCACGCGAACTTGCAAGAATGGGTTATAAAGTGACTATTTTTGAAGCGGAAAAAGAAGCTGGCGGATTAAACACATATGGAATTGTTTCGTTTAGACTTCCTCAAAAAATTTCTTATTGGGAAGTTAATCAAGTGAAGAGTTTAAACGTTGAAATTAAGACAAATACAAAGGTAGGCACAGATATTCTGCCGAGTGAAATATTAGAAAACTATGATTCAGTACTATTGGCAATTGGCATGTCCTCTGTTCCTAATCTTGGCATTGAGGGAGAAGAGTTAAACGGAGTTCATGACGCAATTCAATTTGTAAAAAACACAAAAACTGAATCTATATCGGACCAGTTTATAGGCAAAAAAGCAGTAGTGATTGGTGCTGGTAACACAGCGATAGATGCGGCTACTTGTTCTGTTAGACTTGGAGCGGAAAATGTTAAAATTCTTTACCGCCGTACGAAGGATGAAATGACGGCATATGATTTTGAATACGAATTTGCCAAACAAGATGGTGTGGAGTTCAGGTGGCTTACTGCTCCAAAAAAAATCATAGGTGACCAAGAGGGCAACGTAATTGGAATCGAATGTATCAAAATGATTCTATCAGAGGCGGGAGAAGATGGAAGGAAGCGGCCATTGGCTTTAGAAGGATCTGAGTTTGTTCTTGAGGTGGATGCTGTCATAAAAGCGATTGGTCAGAGCAGATATATAGATTTGATTGAACAATTTAACATCAGTCATGAGGATGGGGTTGTAACCATTGATCCGTTAACCCATCAGACTTCAAATGAAAAGGTATTTGCTTGCGGTGATGTCATTTTTGGTAAAGGCCAAGGAGAGGCAATGGTTGTTTCAGCTGCACAGCAAGGAAAAGAAAGTGCGTATGCGATTCATCGGAAATTATCTCCAAAAGCGATAGAAACAGCTTAACTTGCATTTCAAATTTTGGGAGGTGGAATAATGGCAGATTTACGAACAAACATTGCAGGAATTGAATCACCAAACCCGTTTTGGCTTGCTTCAGCGCCACCGACAAATTCTGGCTACCAGGTGCAGCGGGCATTTGAGGCAGGTTGGGGCGGCGCTGTATGGAAAACGCTTGGAGATCCAATTTTAAATGTATCCTCAAGGTTTGCAGCAGTCAGCTTTAATGGTCAAAAAGTGGCAGGTTTTAATAATATTGAATTGATCACAGACCGGCCATTAGAAGTGAATTTAAAAGAAATATATGAAACGAAAAAGAGGTTTCCTAATCATGCGATCATTGCATCCCTAATGGTTGAACCTAGGCAGGAAGCATGGCATGAAATTGTGAAGCGTGTAGAAGAAGTTGGTGTGGATGGACTGGAGCTTAACTTCGGCTGTCCACACGGTATGGCAGAAAGAGGAATGGGTGCTGCATCTGGTCAAGTTCCTGCATTGGTAGAGCAGCAAACCTATTGGGTGAAGGAAGTAGCGAAAACCCCGGTAATTGTGAAACTGACCCCGAATATTACCGATATCACGGCAACGGCAGAAGCCGCTGTTAATGGCGGTGCAGATGCCATCAGCATGATTAATACCATTAATAGTTTGGCTGGAGTCGATTTAAATAGCTGGAATACGATTCCGCATGTCGGCGGTAAAGGGGCACATGGCGGTTACTGTGGACCAGCGGTTAAGCCGATTGCACTAAATATGGTTGGTGAATGTGCAAGGAACTCCCGCATCAATGTACCGATTTCAGGGATTGGCGGCATTTCAAATTGGCAGGATGCTGCAGAATTTATGCTAATGGGGTCAACGAGTGTTCAAGTTTGTACTGCAGCTATGCACCATGGTTTCAGAATTGTTGAGGACATGATTGATGGGCTAAATAATTATTTAGATGAAAAAGGCATTTCATCTGTAAAAGAAATAATCGGAAAATCCGTTCCTAAATATTCTGATTGGGGAGACCTTGACCTAAATTATAAGGTCGTTGCAAATATCAATAATGAAGTATGCATTAATTGCAATAAATGCCATATTGCCTGTGAAGATACATCACATCAATGTATTGATATGTTAACAGATTCAAATGGTAATAAGATGTTG
The DNA here is from genome assembly GCF_030813235.1 of Cytobacillus purgationiresistens. Classification (GTDB taxonomy): domain Bacteria; phylum Bacillota; class Bacilli; order Bacillales; family Cytobacillaceae; genus Cytobacillus; species Cytobacillus purgationiresistens. The sequence goes on from NZ_JAUSUB010000001.1 coordinate 116,007, forward strand.
AAGGTTAGAGAAGAAGATTGTGTGGGCTGTAATCTATGTTCAATTGTGTGTCCTGTTGATGGTGCAATTGACATGATTGAACTGCCGAACGAGCTTGTGCCAATGACATGGAATGAAAGGCAGCATGCGGTGGGTGCGGTGGCATGTGAGATTGATATAGCCAGCAAATAATTGATTTCCAAGGGAGGGTTATTAATGAAAAAAGTCATAAAAAATGGAATCATCGTCACAGCAACAGACACGTTCGAGGCAGATGTTTATATCGAAAATGAAACAGTTGTGCAAATTGGAGAAAACTTAAACTACCAAGGTGCAGAGATTATTGATGCAAAAGGCTGTTATCTATTCCCCGGTGGAATTGATCCTCATACCCATTTAGATATGCCATTTGGCGGAACGGTTACAAAAGACGATTTTGAAACAGGAACGAGGGCTGCCGCATTTGGCGGTACAACGACGATTATCGATTTTTGTTTAACCTCCAAGGGGAAGTCATTGAAGAGTGCAGTAGAAACATGGCATGAAAAATCAGCAGGAAAAGCAGTCATAGATTACGGTTTCCATCTTCAAATTGTTGAAGGCAGTGAACAGGTTCTCGATGAACTGCCGAAAATGGTTGAAGAAGAAGGAATTACTTCATTAAAAGTGTTCATGGCTTATAAAAATCAATTCCAGGCGGATGATGAAACACTATATAAAACCTTAATTGCAGGCAAAGAGCTTGGCGCACTCGTTATGGTTCATGCAGAAAATGGGGATGTCATTGACTATCTGGTCAAAAAAGCAATCAAGGAAGGCAATACAGATCCCATCTATCATGCATTAACTAGACCGCCAGAAGCGGAAGCGGAGGCTACAGGAAGAGCGGCTACATTAACAGGGTTATCAGAATCACAGCTATATGTCGTTCATGTATCCTGTGCTGAAGCAGCCAAGAAAATAGCTGAAGCAAGAAACAATGGAATCGATATCTGGGGTGAAACATGTCCTCAATATTTAGTCCTTGATCAAAGCTATTTAGAAAAACCTGATTTTGAAGGGGCAAAATATGTTTGGTCTCCGCCGTTAAGAGAGAAGTGGAACCAAGAATATTTATGGAATGCTTTAAAATCCGGACAGCTGCAAACATTAGGCTCTGATCAGTGCTCATTTGACTTTGTAGGTCAAAAGGATTTAGGGAAAGACGACTTTTCAAAAATCCCGAATGGCGGTCCAATTATTGAAGACCGAGTGAGTGTATTGTTTTCAGAGGGTGTTAAAAAAGGAAGAATTAGTCTGAATCAATTTGTGGATTTAACGTCAACGAAAGCGGCCAAATTATTTGGTCTTTATCCGAAAAAAGGAACGATTGCAGTCGGTGCTGACGCAGACATTGTTATATTTGATCCGAATGTCGAAAGAGTCATTTCAGCAGCTACACATCATCTAGCTGTAGACTACAATGCATTCGAAGGAATGAAGGTAACAGGTGAACCAGTTTCTGTTCTATCACGCGGAAACTTTGTCATTAAAGATAAAGAATTTACAGGTAAGGCTGGTGATGGTCAATTTATTAAACGTGCAAAGTATGGAACAACATTGAAAAAGGATAAAACAATGATTTAACAGCTTGAATATTGTCTAACCTTGGCCCTGCCGCACGATGATAGTGGGCAGGGTATCACTCATCAAGAAATCACAAATGTTTGCTGTGAATATAAGGAGGTGTACCTATGGAAAAGAAAAGTAATTATTTAAAGTCTCCCGATTTGCTCCCAATTGGGTATGGTGATAGAAATATAGGGACATTTGGTTTTGCTGTCATTTGGGTTGGGATGGCTATTGTTTTAGCCGCATTTGCCATCGGCGGCGGTGGGATACAACATCTTCCATTAGGGATGGTGTTGCTAGCAACGATTATTGGATCTTTAGCAATTGGTATATTTATGTCTATTATCGGAGATATCGGGATTGAGCATGGTCTTTCTTTTCCTGTATACATGAGGGCACCCTTTGGAACATTTGGCACACATATTCCCTCAATTGTCAGAGGGGTAACTGCTGCCTGTTGGTTCGGTATTAATACGTATTTTGGAGCTTCAGCAATCAATGGAATCCTGTTTTTATTATTTGGGTTTGATCAGTGGTTTGTATGTTTCCTCTTATTCGCAGCTGCGCAGTTAATCAATACAGCACTAGGTATTAAATCAATTGAAAGATTTGCAGATTTAGCTGCCCCAATCATCATTCTTATCTCCTGTTGGATGTATATTACGCTTTCTGGCAGTGCGACAGCTCAAGGTAAAGAAATATGGGCTTGGGTTGAAAGCCCGGTCACAGGAATGACTGCTTTTACAGCATTTATGGTAGTGGTAATGGCGAATATGGGCTTTTGGGCAACACTTGCGGCGGATATGCCATCATTATCAAGGTTTTTTAAAGCACCCAAAAATGAAAGAAATTGGTTTAAGCGAAACAAATCACAGCTCGTTGGAAATATGATTGTTATGCCAGTAGTTAATACATTTATGATTGCAATTGGTGCAGTTTCATATATGGCCGTCTCAACAGCTGATCCGATTATTGCACTTCAAGAGGCTGCAAGCGGCATTGTCCTTGGCGTATTGCTGTTGATGATTGTATTAGCACAATGGTCGACGAATACTTCAGCTAATGTCATTCCAGCAGCGACGATCTTTTCCAATATTGGCGGTCCTAAGGTTCCGTTTTGGGTAGGTGTAATCATTGCTGGGGTCATAGGTATGCTCGCTCAACCATGGAGTTTATTCGATGTACTCAATCAAGCGCTTCTTGTGATTGGCGGAATTTTGACTTCAATCGTTGGAATCTTATTTGCGGATTATTATCTTCTTCGTAAAAGACGGGTAAATGTCAAAGCACTCTATGAAGGGGATGGACAATATAAGTATTTGTCAGGCTTTAATTTAGCCGGATTAGTTGCATGGATAACAGGTGGAGTTGCAGCAAACCTGCTTCCAGCCTATTCATCACTTGTAGGGTTTGCTGTTGGTGCAGCTGTCTATTATGTATTAGCTAAATATTGGTGGTTTGAGAAATATAAACAAGCAGAAATCGAAGATCCAAGTGACGAAAAATACTTGGGACTTACAGTAGGCAGAGACTGGGAGATTACTGAAGAGGAAGAGTTAATCGTATTGCCAGAAGCAGCGAATGAAAGAGTATAGTAGAGAAGGGAGATAGTGGTATGTCAGATTATGCACAATACTTGCAAGAGAGAGATCAAATTGATGGACTTCTTAATCAAGGATATAGCATTAAAAGCATTACGGAGAATTTAAGCGGTGCTTTTGTAGAATTTGAAAAAATCATCGGCTCTACTATCACCTCTGAAACACTTCATATTTTAACCGCAGATGCAAGAAAGTATTTCTCAGTCAAATTGATTCATCGATAAAAAATCTATCAGTCTTTTTGAGAGGAGAAACAAACAGTTGGAAAAACAAAAGCTATTAATCAATGGAGAAAGATTAAAAACAACAATCGAAACGTTTGCGAATTTCGGAAGGACAAAAAATAATGGTGTAACGCGGTTAGCATTAACTGAAGAAGACCGTCTAGCAAGAGAGTATTTTCAAACTTGCTGTGAAGCATTGAATATGACTGTAAAAGTAGATGATATGGGGAACATGTTTGCCACATTAGATGGAACTGAAGATAAACCTCCAATTGTTATCGGTTCTCATCTTGATTCGGTAAAAAAGGGTGGCCGATTTGACGGCGTGTTAGGTGTCATCACTGGATTGGAAGTAGTAAGAACGCTGAAGGATAACGATATTAAGCCGCGTATTCCAATTACGATTGTCAACTTTACGAATGAAGAGGGTGCCAGATTTGAACCATCCATGATGGCATCAGGCGTACTCAGTGGTAAATTTGAGAAAGAAACCATGCTTCAGAAAAAAGATGCAAATGGAATGGTATTTGCGGATGCTTTGCGTGAGATTGGTTTCAAAGGAGAAGAGGCCAACCGATTAAATGAAGCGACAGCTTTTTTAGAAATGCATATTGAACAAGGTCCAGTGCTAGAACATGAATCATTAAAAATTGGTGTGGTAGATTGTGTTGTTGGTATGGTTTGTTACGAAGTTCAGATTGATGGTGAATCTGATCATGCAGGAACAACACCAATGGCAATGAGGAAGGATTCGTTATTTGCTGCCAATAACTTTATTCAAGAAGCGAGAAAAAAACTCAGTGTGATTGATGAGGATCTCGTGTTTACAATGGGGAGAATGAATGTTTCGCCAAATATTCATACAGTGATTCCAAATAGGGTTGTGTTCACACTTGAAGCTAGGCATAAAAATCCGGATGTAATCAAACAGGTTGAAGATATTGTTGAAGATTTGACAGGCACTTGCGAAAATGAGGGCTGTCAAATAATAGCTGAAAAGCTATGGGATCGATCCACAGTGATGTTTAACGAGGATATAGTCAAACGGTTTGAGCAATCCGCTCAATCACTGGCATATCCTTATAAAAAAATGGCGAGTGGCGCTGGTCATGATGCCCAATTCATTGCCAGCTATATTCCGACGGCCATGCTATTTGTGCCAAGTATGAATGGCAAGAGCCATAGCGAGGATGAATTTACTCCATATGAAGACTGTGAAAAAGGTGTGAACGTCATTTTAGATACGGTATTAGATTTACAAAGTTTATAATTTATTTCTCTGAACTGAAGCCGTGGAAGCTTCGGTTTTTTTAGTTTGCCAAATTGTAAGCAGGACAATTAAAGGGAAAATAAGGGTGTTTCAAAAAACACTTCGAATGGCCTAAAGTTATTTCTGATTTTTATGAATTTTAGATAGAAAACCCTTTTGTATAAATATAGATCTGTTGGACTAAAATGAATGAAAGCATTTAAAAATTCATGAAAATGAATTGGAATAGATTCCTTATTATAACAAGGGTTATCTACTGAATATTGGTTTTTGAAAAGGAATGGCTCATTGAACCATTCCTATTTCTTTTTACAGAAATAGTCATTTTGACCTTCTTGACTAGTAAAAAGCATTTATACTATTGTTAACGTATGAGTTGATAATGATAATCATTATTATATATGTTTTAGATCCATTTGCTTAAGATATGGATAAATCTAAATCAATTATATCCATTATTGAGAATCGATATCAATTATAAAGGGGTGTCCTCATTTGCCAGATTGTAAAGTCGCAATAGTATCCGGTGCAGCACAAGGGATGGGCGAAGAAGTAGTGCGAGCACTTGCAAATGAAGGATATACGGTGATAGCCATAGATGTACAGGATGAAAAACTTCAAAAGGTATCATCCGAGTTAAATAGGATTGGTTTAAGAGTAGTAGCCTTTCATGCGGATGTTTGTGACAGCTCTAGAATTGAGACCATTATCGACTACATTGATAGAAAATACGGGAGAATAGATGTGCTCGTAAATAATGCGGGGGTGTTATCGGTTGGAGAGGTCACTTCAGTCAGTGATGAAGAGTGGGCAAGAACATTTGCCGTAAATACAACAGGCGTCTTTCATTTATCCAGATCTGTTTGCAAAAGAATGAAAGCCAGAAGTGAGGGTGCAGTTGTGACAATTAGCTCCAATGCTGCGTCTGTGCCAAGAACTTCTATGGCAGCTTACTGTTCATCTAAAGCCGCATCACTAATGTTTACTAAATGTTTAGGCCTTGAAATGGCTCAGCATAATATTCGGTGCAATATCGTATCTCCAGGAGCCACAGATACTGAAATGCAGGCTGCTTTTTGGGGGGGAAGTGGCGCGATAGAAACAGGGATAATCGTAGTGCTGGAAGATTATCGGGTGGGCATTCCGTTGAAAAAAATAGCTTCTACTAGTGAAGTTGCTGAAGCCATTCTTTTCTTGATTTCTGATCGAGCCAGTCATATCACAATGAATAATATCGTTGTTGACGGACCTTTTGCCAACCCATGGTTGCTGCGGTCACTGTTATTCGAAGTTGGTCTGACGCTTGGGCATTCCGTGATATACTTCCTTCACACATGTCCAATCTCCTGATATGGGGAAAGCGACCACACTTTTCAACGTGCAGAATCGATTAGGTGCTGCCATTGGCATAGCGGTCATGGCAAGCCTGCTCGCTGGCCTGCAAAATGTTTCATCAACCAGCACAATAACCGACCCTATACCATATCAATTATCCATTATCGGAGCTGTTCTCTTCTTATTAACCGCTTTACTGTTTACTCTCTTTATGCGAAGTGGTGTAGAAGTGGAAGACAAGAGTCAACATAAGGCTAGTTAATGAAGGAAAGGGAAGTAAAATGATTAAAGTGTTTATATGCAAAAGTAAGAGATGGTAGAAAAAACACCATAATCACCTCAAAGTAAGATCAAAACGGCAAGAGATGGTAGAAAAAACACCATAATCATCCCAAACGAAGGTCAAAACGGCAAGAGATGGTAGAAAAAACACCATTATCACCCCAAAGTAAGGTCAAAACAGCAAGAGAAGGTAGAAAAAACACCATAATCATCCCAAACGAAGGTCAAAACGGTACCAGAAGATAGAAGTTGGGACAATCTCGCTAGATATCATAAGCTCGTCACCAAGGAAAAGTTTGAAAGAATGATGAAATTTCGTCATATCGATGATGCTTATAGAACTTTAACTGGCTCATTGCTACTGCGCTCAGTATTAAACGAGCAATATGGTGTTCCCATTACTTCGCAGAACTTCAGCTATAATGCATTCGGAAAGCCGTGCTTACAGATGGACAAACAAGTCCATTTTAATCTGTCGCACGCAGGAGATTGGTGTGTTTGTGCGGTTGATTGGGAAGGGATCGGGATTGATATTAAAAAGGTAAAGTCAATACCTCGCGGCTTAGAGAAACTGCTTCTAACAGGGGAAGAGAGACAGTATATGCCAATCAATCAGTTGAATGATATATTTTTTAAAAGGTGGACTTTGACCGAAAGCTATGTTAAGTCCATTGGAACTGGGTTAAACACTCCACTAGATTCAGTTGAGATACATCAGGGGGGTGACGGAATGATTATAACCGAACATAGAGGAAGAATATATCCAAGTGGAAAATGTAAGATGTACGATATAGAGGAGCAGTACAAATTGTCGGTATGTTCATTAGGCGATAATCCTGTATTTGATAAGGATATGGTTCAGGTAGAGCTTTCGGAATTAATCTAATTATAAACTTGGGGAGTGTACCGATGAAGATTCATTTTTACTATAAGTAAAGGTGAACCTTCTTTTTTTTGACAAAATGTCTATTTTCTTTTATTATTTTAATATTCATTTTTTTCTAAAAACTGGAGGTTGAATAGATGAAGTCCTATTTAACAGTAGAGGACATTCTGCAAAGAAAGCATTTTGAAAAAGTAGAGATAGCTGCTGGAAAAGAAGGACTGCACCACCATGTAAAGTGGGTTCATATTGTTGAAGTAACAAATATCGGGAAACTATTGAAAGGCAATGAGTTAATTCTATCGACGGCTGTTGCATGGAAGGAAAAAAAAGAGCTTTTTATTTCTATTCTACAGCAATTAATCAAATCAAATGCCGCAGGTCTATGCATTGAAATTGGGACATATACAAGCGTTATTCCTCATGAAATTATTACGATGGCCAATAAAGCACAATTTCCTATTATTCTCATCTTAAAAGAGGTCCCCTTTGTAGAGATTACTCAGGACATCCACACACTGTTGATCAACCGACAGTACGATATGTTAGCCAGCCTTGAAAAGCATTCACAAGTATTAAATAAAATGCTGTTGTCGATGAATCATTATGATGAAATTTTGAAAGTGATTTATGAAGACGTGCAAGCACAGATTATCCTTACATTCAATAATCAAGAGAATCATTTTTTTCCTGAGATTGGTGATGTAAAGAAAAGCATCTTATTAAAGGCAATTGAAACAGAGCGTTCAGCAATTTTATCAAAGTATTCCATTGTATCGGCACCTATAGAACTGCTGGGCGAAAAATATGCCGAGCTCCTTATCATTTCGCAAGATCGAGACCTAATAGAATTCGACCAGCTCATTTTAGACCGAACGGCTAATGCTCTGGCTCAATTTTTTATTAGAGAATTATTTGTAGAAGAAAAGCGAAGAGTGGAAGAAACAGAGTGGGTCAATTGCTGGCTTGATGGTGAAGAAACTAAAGCCTCGATTATGGAAAATCTTGCTTATTATATGCCCACGGTCAGCCCTAAAGGGGCATTTGTTTGTATTTATCAGCAGGAAGAACAAAAGAAGATTATCAACCTCACCTATTTCAAACTTTACTTTCGATCTATTTTAGAACAAAGGGGCTTTTCATTTCTGGCAATTGAAAAGCATCATTCAGTGATCTTAATTATTATCAATGAGCGGCAATCAACTGATTGGAAAAAAAGGGTGAACGAAGCCATTTCTAAACTCCTGGAATCTGAGTTAGAAAGAGGCAGAGTCGAATCCAAACCGATGATTGGCGTTGGAAAGTATGTCGAAAATCTAGAAAAGGTATCGGACAGCTATCAAACGGCGATAGAGACAGTGAAAATTAAAAAAAGTATGGCTGATCCTGCAAATAGTTATTTTTATGATGATCTACATATTTTTCGTGTCATTTCCATATTAAACCGACAGTTAGATTTACAGGAAATAGTCATGGAGTATTTAGAACCCGTCATTTCATATGATTTCAATCATAATGGTAAATTGATGGATACCTTAAAGGCCTACCTGGCTTGCAATGGTTCAAAGAAAGAAACGGCTCAGAAACTTTTTATCGTCAGGCAGACATTATATCACCGTCTCGAAAAGTTAGAGCAACTGCTTGGAACTGATTTTATGACCCATGAAAAAAGATTGGCCATAGAATTCATGGTCATGTCCCACGAATTCATTCTGGCATCAAATCAAGAATTTAGCGGTATAAAGAAAGCATGAAATTCGTTCCCAGCGGAGCGGATTTTTTTATTCTCGGACTCGGGTTATTGTGATGGCGGAACAGGTCATGAGATTCACAAGCTGAGACTTTAAGAATACCTAATCCTCTAAATCAACTAATTGTGAAGAAATATCTGTTTTTCATTTTACATTATGTCTAATGATAGCTGTATTCATTTAAGAGATAATAATATATAAGATATTTCTGAATAATCTATCATTAGGGAGGATTTGACGCATGACAATAATAAAAGAAGATACGGCAGTATTACAAAATTACATTAATGGTGCATGGGTAGATGCTAAAAGCACTGAAACGCTTGAAGTGCCAAACCCAGCAACTGGTGAAACTTTAGTGAAGGTGCCAATATCCTCTAAAGAAGATGTAGATTTAGCTGTAAAAGCAGCCAAAGAAGCATTTAAAACATGGAAAAATACACCCGTCCCAAAGAGAGCAAGAATCCTTTATAAATATCATTACTTATTAACGGAAAATCATGAAAAGCTTGCTAAACTGATCGTTGAAGAGAATGGCAAAGCGTATAAAGAAGCTTATGGTGAGGTGCAGCGCGGTATCGAATGTGTTGAATTTGCTGCTGGTGCTCCTACATTAATGATGGGTGAAACTTTATCTAATATCGCTGAGGAGATCGATTCGCAAATGTTCCGTTATCCTCATGGAGTTGTTGCAGGGATTACCCCATTTAATTTTCCGATGATGGTTGCTTTATGGATGTTCCCGCTCGCTATTGCCTGTGGTAATACGTTTGTACTGAAACCATCGGAACGTACACCTATCCTGTCTAATGAATTAGTGGAGCTTTTTGCCCAAGCAGGTGCACCAAAAGGCGTTCTAAATGTCGTTCATGGCGCACATGATGTAGTGAATGGACTGTTGGATCATGAAGATGTAAAGGCTATCTCCTTTGTAGGCTCACAGCCTGTGGCTAAATATGTATATGAAAGAGCAGCAGGAAAAGGAAAACGCGTTCAAGCACTTTCTGGCGCTAAAAACCATCATATTGTTATGCCTGATGCTGATCTTGATAAAGCCATTGCAAACATTATTAGTTCAACTTTTGGCAGTGCAGGGCAACGCTGTATGGCTTGCAGCGCGGTCGTTGTCGTCGGAGATGGTGAAAAGTTTGTTCAGCGGCTTAAGCAGAAAGCAGATGAGCTGATTATTGGCAATGGCATGAACGATGAAGTATTGCTTACACCTGTCATAAGAGATTCTCACCGTCAAAAAGTGTTGGGATACATCGACAAGGGGATTGACGAAGGAGCGACATTATTGCGTGATGGCCGTAAGGAAATGGGCGAAATGGATCGGGGAACATTCTTAGGTCCAACAATCTTCGACCATGTCAAACCAGATATGACTATTGCGAAGGATGAAATCTTTGCTCCTGTATTAAGCCTGCTCCGTGCTGAGAATTTAGATGAAGGGCTAGAATATATTCGTCAATCGCGGTATGGAAATGGAGCAACCATATATACGAAGGATGCAAGAGCTGTAAGGCAGTTTAGAGAAGAGGCCGATGCAGGTATGCTTGGTATTAACATTGGCGTCCCCGCCACAATGGCATTCTTCCCATTCTCAGGCTGGAAAGATTCATTCTATGGCGATCTTCATGTAAACGGAAAAGATGGCGTCAACTTCTATACTCGTAAGAAAATGATCACATCCAGATTTGATTATTAAGTTGTCCAGCTATGGAGGAGCCGTCCTCGAGGCCATAAGTCATAACCGAATGACTTCAAGTGGCCTTCTCATTAAAAAATAGGAGGGAAGCAAATGGCAAATGTAAAACAAGGTGCAGATTGGCTGACGAAGGATAAGGATTTTTTATGGCACTCTATGAAACCCTATAGCCCAGACGCCACTTTAATTGCTGAAAAGGCAGAAGGAGCATGGATTACAGACCATACTGGCAAAAGATATCTTGATGCAATGGCAGGTTTGTGGTGTGTGAATGTGGGCTATGGCAGGACTGAGCTTGCCGAAGCCGCGTATAAACAATTAAAGGAAATGGCATATTTTCCACTTTCACAAAGTCACACACCGGCCATTCAGCTTGCTGAAAAATTGAATGAAATGCTTGGAAATGAATATGTGATTTTCTTCTCGAATAGTGGTTCCGAGGCAAATGAAACAGCCTTTAAGATCGCGAGACAATATCATCAGCAAAAAGGGGATCATGGCAGATTTAAATTTATTTCACGATATAGAGGTTATCATGGAAATACGATAGGCACCTTGGCAGCTACAGGGCAAGCTCAGCGTAAATATAAATATGAACCGCTGGCACCGGGCTTCATTCACGTAGCTCCACCGGATGTATACCGTAATCCTGAAGCAGATGATACAAAACCAACTGAGCTTTCTTCCGTAAAGGAAATTGACCGCGTCATGACTTGGGAATTAAGCGAAACGATTGCAGGGGTCATTATGGAACCAATCATTACTGGCGGCGGAATTTTGATGCCTCCTGATGGTTACATGGCTGGTGTAAAGGAAGTATGTGAAAAGCATGGAGCCTTGCTTATTTCGGATGAAGTAATTAACGGGTTTGGTCGGACAGGTGAACCATTCGGCTTTATGAACTATGGAGTGAAGCCAGATATTATCACGATGGCTAAGGGGATAACAAGTGCATACCTGCCATTATCTGCTACGGCTGTAAAGAAGGAAATCTATGAAGCTTTTAAAGGCACTGAAGAGTACGACTATTTCAGGCATGTTAATACATTTGGCGGAAACCCCGCTGCATGTGCCTTAGCTCTGAAAAATCTTGAAATCCTGGAAAATGAGGAGCTTTATCTACGCTCAAAAACTTTAGGAGAGCAGTTTAAGCAGAGCTTATTTGCCAACCTAAAAGACCATCCAAATGTGGGTGATGTGAGAGGTAAAGGTCTCCTGATCGGGATAGAGCTTGTAAAAGATAAAGAAACGAAAGAGCCTCTTGAGGTTGACTATCTGAACAAAATTATTGCAGGATGCAAACAAAAAGGGATCATCATCGGTAAAAATGGTGCCACAGTTGCAGGCTACAATAATGTCATTACTCTAGCTCCGCCACTGAGTATTAAAGAAGAAGACATCCAATTCATTATTGAAACATTAACTGAAGAGATAAAGGCAATATAGAAAAAAACACTCGTAATCTTTAATTTGAAGATTGCGAGTGTTTTATATCTATTTAGAATGAAATATATCAAAGCCTCATTAGAGTGTGAAAAATCTAAATTTTTTTGAACAAATGCATTGTCCTTCATCATTTATGCTATCATCTGATAATATATTTATAGAAAGATAAAGGAGACGATACCTTTGATACAATCAATTAAATTAAACGACCATATAATCGACGTTGAAAATTATGAAGAGGAGACAATAAATGGCCTCACCCAAGTGTCGGTTGATTTTAAAGTAAACAGTGAAAATTATCATGATATAGCGGTTTTACTATATGAAGGTACGTTTGATGTGATCGTTCCTGAAAAAGAAAAGCACTTTAGAGGTACGATCACACAATACTATACATCTGTCACCAATTTGTATAAAGAAGGAGAAATAGGAGATTATCATGTAAGGCTGTTAGAAATAGCAGAGTAAGAATATGAGAAAAAGAGAGAATCCACTGGGTTCTCTCTTTTAGTTGATGAGTTTAATGGATCGGCCAATATGAGAAAAAAATTTATAGAAAGGTCATTTGGCTATCAAGGGGACTAAAACGGAAATTTAAGCCCTTTAAAGCGCAAAATGAAGAAGAGAGAGTGATAAGCTGAGAATCCAATCCTTTCGAAGCGCAAAATCAAGAAAAGAGAGAAATAAGCTGAGAATCGAATCCTTTCAAAGCGCAAAATGAAGAAGTAAGGATAAAAAGCTGAGAATCCAATCCTTTTCAAAGCTCAAAATCAAGAAGAGAGAGAAATAAGCTGAGAATCTAATCCTTTCAAAGCGCAAAATCAAGAAAAGAGAGAAATAAGCTGAGAATCCAAACTTTCAAAGCGCAAAATCAAGAAAAGAGAGAAATAAGCTGAGAATCCAATCCTTTCGAACCTCAAAATGAAGAAGTAAGGATAAAAAGCTGAGAATCCAAGCTTTTCGAAGCTCAAAATGAAGAAGTAAGGATAAAAAGCTGAGAATCCAAGCTTTTCAAAGCTCAAAATCAAGAAATAAGAGAAATAAGCTGAGAATCCAAACCTTTCAAAGCGCAAAATCAAGAAATAAGAGTAATAAGCTGAGAATCCAAACCTTTCAAAGCGCAAAATCAAGGAAAGAGAGAAATAAGCAGAGAATCCAATCCTTTCGAAGCTCAAAATGAAGAAGTAAGGATAAAAAGCTGAGAATCCAAGTTTTTCAAAGCGCAAAATCAAGAAAAGAGAGAAATAAGCAGAGAATCCAATCCTTTCGAAGCTCAAAATGAAGAAGTAAGGATAAAAAGCTGAGAATCCAAGTTTTTCAAAGCGCAAAATCAAGAAAAGAGAGAAATAAGCAGAGAATCCAATCCTTTCGAAGCGCAAAATCAAGAAATAAGAGTAATAAGCAGAGAATCCAAGCTTTTCAAAGCTCAAAATGAAGAAGTAAGGATAATAAGCAGAGAATCCAATCCTTTCAAAGCGCAAAATGAAGAAAAGAGAGAAATAAGCAGAGAATCCAATCTTTTCGAAGCTCAAAATGAAGAAGTAAGGATAATAAGCTGAGAATCCAATCCTTTCAAAGCGCAAAATGAAGAAGTAAGAGTAATAAGCAGAGAATCCAATCCTTTCAAAGTATAAAATCAAGAAGCACAGGGTAATAAGCTGAGAATCAATTACCTTCAAAGCGCTAAATCAAGATGAAGGTCAATTAAACCCAAAATAAATACTAAAAACACTTAAAACGAAAAAAGCAGCTCAAAAACCCCTGTCCCTATCAAAATATCATCATTTAATCCCCGGATCCCCCTAACAATGCACAAAAAAAGCGGTATAATAGGTAATGCAGAAAAGGAATATCCAGGAGAATAATAGAATAAAGGAGTGATGCGCTGTGCTGGCTAAATTAAACAGTCAGTTAGAAAGAAAAATGCCATTTATCACTCCAACAAGTGTTGTAATGGGTGTACTTTTAGCAGGATATTTAGAGAATTTGGCTTTTCTCATTCCATGGATTTTTGCTTTTATGACATTCTCTGGAAGCTTGAAAGCTAACTTTTCCTCGATGAAGAAAGCAATGACACATCCTCTTCCTCTCTTCATTGTTTTATTTGTATTACACATCATCATGCCATTGTGGGCATGGGGAGTAGGGCATATCACATTCAGTGGAGATACCTATACAATCACAGGGTTAATCTTAATGATGGCTATTCCTACAGGGATATCCAGTTTAATATGGGTTTCCATATATAAAGGTAGCATACCTTTGACATTAACGATTATATTAATTGATACATTACTCTCACCAATCATTGTTCCTCTTACCTTAACGCTCTTGGTTGGAGCGCAAGTTGAAATGGATGTATGGAGCATGATTCAAGGATTAGTTTTCATGATTGTGATCCCGTCATTACTTGCTATGCTATTAAATCAATTTACGAAAGAGAAGGTCTCTGCGGGATTAAGTGCAAGACTTGCCCCATTTTCAAAAATTGGAATGGCGATTGTCGTGATGATTAATAGTGCAGTGGTTGCACCTTACCTAAAAGTAATTGACTTAAAGCTGATTGCTATCATTGTTACTGTGTTTTTTGTAGCTTTTACCGGCTATTTATTTGCTTTCATGATTGGCAGATACTTGATGGGAGATGACAGGGAAGCCATTATAGCTATCACATTTAATGGTGGTATGCGTAATATTAGTGCAGGATCAGTTTTGGCAATTTCTTATTTCCCACCGCTTGTAGCTTTGCCTGTTGTGATTGGGGTGCTCTTCCAACAAATTCTCGCCGCAATTTTTGGCGTCATCATTGAACGTTACTTTAATAAAAAGCATGTAGTAGTAAACGAACGGGCAGTGTAAATACCGATTGTAAGGGGTGTAGGTAATGGGTTTTGATTTATTTATGGCTATCGTTTTTATTGTTGGATTTAGTTTGACTTATTATGGTTATATCAATAGAAATGAGCATAAACTGAAGGAAAAGGAAATTGAGCTGGAAATTAAAAAGGTGGAACTAGAGATGAAAAGGATAGACGCTGGTTTACCGCCTGTGGTGAAAGAAGAAAATTAAAACAAAAAGCCAATCAGTCTAGCTGATTGGCTTTTGTTTTAGCTTTTTCTAATTAACATCCCGATATATATAAATACCGAAAAGAGCACTGAAATGGCTGATACAACGTATATCGAGCTATAGCCAAACATAAAAGCGATTTGACCAAAAAGGATCGAGCCAATCCCAATCCCAAGATCGAAGAATGAAAAGTAAGTGGCATTAGCCATTCCTCGCCGATGGATAGGCGCTTCCTTAACCGACCAGGCCTGTAAAGCTGGCTGGATCGTCCCAAATCCTAAGCCATAGAATATGGCTGCAGTATAGAGAATCAGATTATTTGGTAACCAAGCTAAGAAGGACATGGCGATCATAATCATGATAGTGCCTGGAATAAAGACCGCTTGATGTCCTCTTCTATCATATATTCTTCCCGCAAATGTCCGGCTAATCAAAAGAGCGAGGGCATACAACAAGAAATACCATTCAATTCCATCTAATCCCTTTTGAAGAGCGTAAATAGGTAAGAAAGTAGCTATTCCTCCAAATGTCACTGTGATGAAAAAAATGAGTATAGAAGGTGGTACTGCTGATTTTTCATAAATATCCCATTTTTTGTGTGGCGTTGTAACCGGTTCAACTTTTTTAAATCTGATAAAGGATGAAAGAGTGAAGGCAGCTACTCCTAATATCGCACAAATTAAAAATATATGCGTAAATGAAATCTTTCCAACGAGGGCAAGACCCAGTGTTGGACCCAATGCAAGGGCGAGGTTACCTGATAGTCCATAATAGCCCATTCCTTCTCCACGTCTTTTTGGAGGGATTAAATCTGTTGCAATCGTACCTGAAGCAGTTGTCGATAATCCCCATCCAACGCCTTGGATAATTCTAAGCAAGAATAAAAACGCAATACTATGTATGAGTCCGATAAAACCGATAGAAAACACAAAAATTCCTAATCCAGTTAAAAAAATAAAACGTCTTCCTTTTGATTCTAATGCGTGACCAGCATATGGACGCATTAATAAGGAAGAGAACGTGAAAATACCTACAACCAAACCGATTAATTGATCATTTCCACCGAGTTCTTCAACAAACAGCGGAAGGGTTGGCAGTGTCATTTGGAACCCTAAGAATATAAAGAAATTGGCCGAGCATATTAAAATAAAATCCCGAGTCCAGATTCTGTCTGGTTGCACCGTTCCTTTTATCTTCTCTGATGGGTGATCCATAGTATCACCTCCTAAGCATGGTGTAATCTATTCATTTATTTTGATTCCCTAAATATTAATTATAGATGACAATCCTACATTTGGAAAGAGAAGAAAATGGATATAAACATTTTATGTTTAATAGGCTGGAAAATGTGGAAAGAAATAAGTAAGTATTAAAATAGGTCTCAAATCATAATTTTAATTTACGGTTTGAATTATCAGATAGCTTTTGTTATAATAGAAAAAAGGTCAAGGGGTTGATTTCAAAATGGAAAAGTATACGCTTAACTCAACAATCCAATCCGATGAGAATCAAATGTCACTCGTAGCGGAACAAGTGTTAAATGAAGCCTTGCTTGCATTCAGAAAAGAAAAGCTCCGACAAGAAATTGATAAGACCCTTCAAGAACGTAATAAAGAAAGATTTATGCAATTAACTAAAGAATTAAATAGCTTGTCATAAACTATATGAAAAGGACAGTCTTCCTTGAATAGGGAGGCTGTCCTTTTGCGTTTATAAATAGATGGTAAACTTGGTAAAAAAAGCAACAGGAGGGGTAGGGAATGAAGTTTAGAGAAAGAGGAATGGGAATTGGCCAATATCCTACTGGAGAAAAAAACTGTATTACGGATATTCCCGGTGTGAAAATAGGCCATGTTACATTGGATGAACAGTTTGAGGGTACAGCAGGTGAATATGCTTGTACGGGTGTTACGGCTATCCTGCCGCATGGGGGCAATCTCTTTCAAGAAAAAGTCATCGGAGCTTCTTATGTTATTAATGGATTTGGCAAAACAACTGGCCTTGTCCAGCTAGATGAATTAGGATTAATCGAATCCCCAATTATGCTAACTAATACTTTTGCTGTACCTGCTGTCACGCATGGGACCATTCAATATATGTTAGAGAATAATCCTGATATCGGTGATACAACAGGCACGATAAATATTGTTACAGGTGAATGTAATGATGGCTATTTAAATACAATTAGAAAGCTCCCAATAAAGCCGGAGCATGCCAGACAAGCGATTGAGAACGCAAGTAATCATGCTTGTCAAGAAGGTGCAGTTGGAGCAGGGAAAGGCATGGTCTGCTTTGGTTATAAAGGAGGAATTGGAACCTCTTCACGTATCATTTCAGATAATCAAAACCATTCTTATCATCTTGGCTGCCTTGTCCTAAGTAATTTTGGCGGAAAGATTGAATTCCCAGCAGATAAATATACGACACCAATAAATAATAAAGAGGTGAAAAATACACCTGATGGATCGATTATTATTGTATTAGGTACAGATGTTCCTCTCAATGACAGACAATTAAAGAGAATCGCCAAGAGGTGCGGGATTGGTTTAGGAAGAACAGGGAGCAATTTTAGCCATGGAAGTGGGGATATAGTCATTGCTTTTTCCAATGCATTGAAAGTCCCGCACCAACATGATGAAGATTTTGAGCATCATAAATATATAAGAGAAGATCATCCTATAATGAATGAACTGTTTACTGCAGCAGCAGAAGTCGCAGAAGAAGCCATTCTTAATTCTTTATCACAAGCAGAAACGACTAATGGACGTGATGGCCGGATCGTTTATTCACTTTTCCATAAAGAAGAGATTTCTTGATAAATGCTTAATTGTTTTGTATAGTAACAGAGATTATATTAAAGTGCTGGGGGAGAATATGCGAAAAAAACTATTGTTATTGCTTATCGCTACATTATTTGTAGTAGCAGGATGCAGCTCAAAAGGCATGGACAATTCAATTACTCTCCAAAATCATGAGAATAATGATGTGTCTTTCCCTCAAGAGAAGCCTGTATTATTTTTCTTTATCACAACTTACACCTGAGGACTCTGCCAACAGCAGCTGGTCCAGCTGCATGACCAATTACAGGAACTAGATGAATTCGATATGAATATGTACATTGTAAGCAATGATGAGCCACAGTATCAAAAGCTATTATACGATGAATTGACAAAGCAATTTGGCGGAAGCTTACCGTTCATCTCAGATCCAGATTCAACGCTGATTGATGAAGTAGGGATGAAAAATGGCGACACTACTTATCGAGGATATGTGATCTTAGATCCTAATGGCGAAGTCGTTCTTAAGAAAGTGAATGATCATTGGGGAGAAGAATTACCTGAAACATTAGCTGATATAAAAGAAGCATATGAAGGGCTTTAATATGTGTAGAATAGACTCAAAAGATGAAATACATCTTTTTGAGTCTTTTTTTGTACTTTTGCAACGATGCTGTTTTTATATAAGTGAAGAGTGATCTAAATAATATAATAACTACTGAAGGTGTGCGGGACGTAGAAGAGTTCCCGACGAGTAATGTAATTACACCAGACTGTCTAGTTCGAGTGACTAAAAAAATTTCAAGTGACTAAAAGAAGGTGTCGATTGACTAAAAAAGGCCAGAAATGGACTAAAAAAAGAGAATCGATCGACAAAAACGGTCTCAAGTAACAAAAAAGGATCAAATGACTAAAAATGAAGTAGGGAAACAATATGAAAGATCTGCCAAACCGAAGAGGACTTACGTGTAAAAAACGGTTGTATCGAGATTCGGGTCAAAGTGAATAAGGAGAGTAGATTAACTCTCCCTATATAGTCAATAAAAATTGTATTTTTTAATGGTGAGCATTATTTTATAACCATCAAAACGATAAAGTAAGCAACCATAAAAAGGAATCCAACAGGTAATCCAAACTTTGCCCATTCTTTACTGGAAATTTCCAGCTTTCCTGCTGAGATAATATTAGGGATGTTACCAGGTACCAGCATCCCGCCGCTTATGAGCAAACCAAGAAGAATGGCTCGAACAGTATCGTGACTCATGCTTGGACTGATTTCTGCGGCTGCAAGTGTGGCATTATCTAGAACAGCAGATAGGATATTGATCCAATAGAGTGTGGATGGATCCAAGCCGACAACATAGCGGTTGATAATTGGTTCAAACCCTGCACCAAGAAAGGTTAATCCCATTACAAAAAAGTAGATCTTAAGAGAGCGTATGAAAATGTCAGCGTAATTTTCACTTTGATTATGTAACGATGGTATCGAATTCTTTTTGTACTTTGGCGGCGAAACATAAATTGCGGCAATCAATCCAAAAAACAAAATGGCTGCGACAATCTCGACTCCTACAAGTCGTACGAGAAAGAAAAAATCTTCATTTAGTTTACTAATAGCTATAGTCGATAGCGGTTCACCAATTGGAGTTAATGCAGCCCCGAGGCCAATGGAAAAACAGGCTAGTACAACGAGACGAATTTGAGCTTTGCGCTCTAAATTGAGTGAAGAAGTAATTAACACGAGTACAAGTGCTGCGATAATGGCTGTTATCATACTTGAAATAAGCCCTAAGAAAATGACAATGAAGGCGCAGAATAATCTAAAAGGAACCATTCTGCTAACTCGAACAATAATGCTTTCAAGCTGCCTTTGAAACCACTTGAAAAAAAGGCCTGCAACCAATACAGCAATGGATATTTTTATTGGATCAAAAGCTGCCTTTAAGAATAAAGCCTCTGAATAAACCCCACTTATGAATACCGAAATTAATCCCATAAAAAATAGAAAGATCTCTAAATTTTTCTCGACATGGCTCATTGTAAAGGGCAAAAGTAACACAAGTAAAAAAACGATGGCTAATCCTAATATCATGTTCAAAAACTCCATTATATGATTATTATCCCATCCAGCAGGATTAATAGATGTATATGAAACAAAGTGGACAAACTTTCCACCAAATCCAAATGAGGCGGTTTCAAAATAAATCTGGTCTGGTTATTTCAAATTGTTAGATCAAAATGAAAGTCAACATCGCATGGCAGGAATGTAAATCCAGGCTAAACGATTGAGGAATTGCCTTAATTTTATTGCTTAAGCATGAAAATAAATAGGGTATGCAAGCTCATATGTATATTTTTACCATACTATATCTGTAATCGAGTGAGAGAAAAAGTGCAATTTCTGAAACGAAGTTGGAGGGAGGCTTTGTATGAAGATTATCCACACTATACCTTTACTGATTCGTCCAGAATTTTTGATTGATGATTTAGAAATGGCAAAAAGATGTTTCGAAACCCTGCAGCCAACGAAGGGAAATCCCGTTGTTTTATATAATCAAGGCGGTTTAAATAATGACGAAATAAGGGAGTTATTTCCTCCTTCTGAATCATCGGTGGTTATTCTTGGGAACGGTGAAAATGTGGGGATCGCCCAAGCGAGACAAAATTGTTTTGATTACATTTGGGAGCATTATGAGGATGTTGAATATATTTCAGAAATACATGTTGATATGTTATTTCCGCCCAATTGGTATGGGCCGCTAGTAGAATTTTTAACGAACTCAGATGAACCAATGATTTCTCCAGGTATTCTCACAATGAATGGGGAACTGCAGCCTCTTAATCTTTATACCGCAATTCCAGATAACACAGATGATTTAATTGCTTTATTAGGGAAGATGAATCGGGATGAAGTCCACGAACGATTTGTCCATCCAGTTATTCATAAAGCGAGCATTTTACGTGTAATTGGGGGCTACGATACACGATTTTTGCAAGGGAAACAAGGTTATGAGGACGATAGTTTACTGTTGGGATATGCCTACTATATGGGAACACGTACTAATTGGAGACCTAAATGCTACCTGAAGTCCTGGGTGTATCACGCAACAATGGCACAGAGAGGGACCTTTACCGACAGGCATTTAGACTTTTCTATAAATGAACAAGGCCTCATTCGGCAATATGGAGCCTATGGTTTAAAGAGATTATCAAATATTCATCAAAACTCTTCCGTATTTGATATGCTTCTGCAAGACTTTTTACGACAGTAATTGTTAGAGGTGAGGATATTTTGGATAAACAGAAGGCGGTATGGGATCGACTCTGGTCTCAGGAAGTATCGTATCAGTGGGACACATTGAGTCAGGCCATTTTTGAGACTATTTGCAGTTCAATAGACGGTGTTCAAGGGAAGGGAATCTTGGAAGCAGGATCAGGAACTGGGAAAATATCATTAAAGCTCGCTATGGAAAACGCGAACGTTACGCTCGTTGATTATTCGGAAAAAGCGTTAGAGAATAGTCAGCTAGCCTTCCGCAAAGCGAGCTGTGAGGGAGAATTTGTACTATCTGATATTCGAAGGCTTCAAACAGTAGAAAAACACTATGATCTTACCTGGAACGCAGGTGTTCTTGAACACTTTAATTTTGATGAAAAAGTAATAATACTTAAAGAAATGGCAAGGGCAACAAAAGAGGGAGGGACTATTATCATCATGACGCCTTATTCCAAATGTCTGCCTTATCGTGTAGGAAAGGCATATGCTGAAAAGCATGGCACTTGGATGTATGGCATTGAAGAGCCAGTAACCTCATTAAAAGAAGAATTTGCGCAAAGCGGAATTACTTTGCTGAGTGAAAGGGACATTGGATTCGTAAATAGTTTAGATTTTCTTGATTTTATACCGAACGTGCAACCATTAAAAGATAAGATTCATGAATGGTACACAGAATTAACAGAATCAGAGAAGTCTGCCTTTCCCGGTTATTTGCTAGTTAGTGTGGGAAGGGTAGAGAAGTAACTAACCTTATTAGATCACTATGTTTGTCATCTGTCATAGAATGATGTTCAAATGAGGATTTCCAAAATAAAGGGTTGTTTATGTGAAAGAAATCAGTTAACAAAGGGATATAAATGAAATTTCGATGCTCCCTCTTAAAGACGATGAAATGATAGTCATTTTACCTGCTATTATGACAAGGTTAAGAGTTTACCAACGTCAAATATTCTATTTCAAACGTTTAAAAAGAACACTTAAAATAGATATGACTGGAAATTAGTTAGAAGTTATATTGATGCAGGCATTCTAAACGATAATATTAATATTTCGGCAATCCAACTAAAAAGAGGTGGCGCATTTCTTCGCGCCACTTCTTTTATGTCTTTGGTACATGCTTAAAGATTTCTCCGCTTTCAAAAAAATCAACTAAACGAGCTAACCATTGGTAATAGTCAACCCATTCTTTGGTTTCCTTTAATAAATGATTAATTTTGATTTCGTCTTCCTCGCTTATTTCAGCTTGTTCGAGTATAGAAACGAGTTCTGTCTTGACCTTTTTATCGAACATTTTATTCTTGTTTATCACTTTTTGCCAATTGGAAGTGAAAAGTGATACAAATGTTTGGTAATAATCTCGCTCAACAGTATACAAATCTCTGCGTACACCTTTTTCGAATATCTTCTCTGCAATATTAAGATCGAGCATTTCTCTGACAACCTGGCTCATACGAGTTTTGCTCATTCCTGTCGCTTCAGATAATTCATTTAAAGTCATTGGTTTACGGTTCATATAAATAATGCCTAGCACTCTGCCTACTGTTGGAGAGACTC
Source organism: Cytobacillus purgationiresistens (assembly GCF_030813235.1). Classification (GTDB taxonomy): domain Bacteria; phylum Bacillota; class Bacilli; order Bacillales; family Cytobacillaceae; genus Cytobacillus; species Cytobacillus purgationiresistens. The sequence goes on from NZ_JAUSUB010000001.1 coordinate 138,775, forward strand.
CGTATGTAGTCATGTTATCGGCAATCTTATCGATAAAAAAATCCTCCATTTGATTAATTTTACCTTTTTGTTCTTCAGTCATCGAAAATATCACCCTTCCAATAAGGATCATCTTTACATTTAAAGTCAATGTACCATATTTGAAAATAATTATAAAATGAGCATTTGTGAGGAAACTAATAAAAAAGCAAGTATTTATAAGATATACCCATATTTCTATTTATACAACTATAATTTTACGTAAATACAATAAAATTCATACAGTTTGTAAACTTTTTATTTCACAAAGTTTATATTATACTATTATTATGACAATATAATGATTTTTTAAAAAAGTCTTCGAAAAATGACAAAAGTATTAAGAAAAAGGGTAGAAGACTGCTAGATATTAAATGGGGGTGTCAAGAAATGCTTAAATTTGATCATGTATCAAAAGTTTATAAAGGAGGAAAGAAAGCAGTAAATGACTTAAATTTAGAATTTAAAAAAGGGGAATTCATTGTTTTTATCGGACCGAGTGGTTGTGGAAAAACAACAACAATGAAGATGATTAACCGCCTGATTGAACCGACAGATGGCACAATCTATATTAATGGGGAAGACATAATGAAAAAAGATCCCGTTAATCTTAGAAGGGAAATTGGCTATGTGATTCAGCAAATTGGGTTATTCCCGCATATGACGATTCAGGAGAACATATCGTTGGTTCTTAAACTTTTAAAATGGCCTGAAGAAAAAAGAAAACAACGAGCGAAAGAATTATTAACACTTGTTGATATGACGCCAGACTACCTAGAGCGATATCCACATGAGCTAAGTGGAGGACAACAGCAGCGAATAGGTGTGCTTCGTGCACTTGCGGCTGATCAGCCGCTTATTTTAATGGATGAACCTTTCGGAGCGCTCGATCCAATTACAAGGGATTCTTTACAAGATGAATTTAAAAAATTGCAAAAGAAACTTGGGAAAACGATTGTATTTGTTACACATGATATGGATGAAGCGTTAAAGCTGGCGGATCAAATCGTGATCATGCGTGATGGCCAGCTGGTACAATGCGGCTCCCCTGATGAAATTTTAAGAAATCCAGCAGATGAATTTGTTGAAGAGTTTATCGGAAAAGAGCGACTCGTCCAAGCGAAGCCAAACATTACTACGGTTGAGCAAATCATGAATTCAAAGCCTGTTACTATTACTCCGGAACAATCATTAACTGAAGCGATCACTTTAATGAAACAAAATAGAGTCGATTCATTGTTGGTAGTGGATAGCAATCAGGTATTGGAAGGCTTTATCGATGTTGAAATGATTGACCAAAAACGTAAAAAAGCGCATCTGGTCAGTGATATCCTGCAGGCTGAAATATTCTTTGTAGAAAAAGATGCTCTTGTGAGAGATACAATCAGGCAAATACTCAAAAAAGGGATGAAGTACGTACCTGTAACAGATGAAAATCGCCGCCTTGTCGGGATAGTCACTAGAACAAGCCTCGTAGATATTGTCTATGATTCTATCTGGGGTGAAGAAGAGATTGCACAATAGAGAAGGGGGGAGATGATATGAGTGCCATCATCGATTTTTTAAGTCAAAATGGTGTGGAAATGCTGCATAAAACATGGGAGCATTTATATATTTCATTAATTGCAGCAGGGTTAGGCGTCATTGTTGCAGTGCCACTTGGTATTGCTTTAACCCGCTATGAAAAAGCTGCCGGACTAGTAATGTCCATTTTAGGAATGATTCAAACAATCCCAAGTTTTGCGATTCTGGCATTTTTTATCCCATTGTTTGGGATCGGGAAGATTCCAGCAATCATCGCATTATTCTTCTATTCAGTCCTGCCTATCTTGAGAAATACTTATACGGGTGTAAAAGGTGTAAATGACAGTTTGATCGAAGCTGGTCGTGGGATGGGGATGACTGGATGGGAGCGAATACGCTATGTGGAATTGCCGCTTAGTGTACCAGTAATTATGGCAGGCGTGAGGGTTTCAACTGTTTATTTAATTGGCTGGGCGACACTCGCTTCCTATATTGGAGCGGGCGGATTGGGAGATTATATTTTTAGCGGATTGAATTTATATCAACCAGAATTTATTATAGCAGGGGCGATTCCTGTTACAATCCTTGCTTTAATCGTCGATTTGATTTTAGGTAAGGTAGAAAACAGGGTAACACCTAAAGTCATGAAAGAAATGAAAAAAACAGCATAGGAGGTGGCAGATAATGAGGAAGAGAAGAACTTCTATTATTAGTGTGATAATGATTTTTGCAATCATATTGAGCGGATGTTCGCTACCCGGTTTAAGCGGTTCAGATAAAGATTCTATTTCAATCGGAACCATTTCAACGTCTGAATCACAAATTATGGGGCAAATCATCCGATTGCTCATCGAACAAGAAACCGATTTAAAAGTGGATATGGTAAATAATCTAGGCTCTTCTATTGTTGCTCACCAAGCGATGATCAATGATGACGTTGACATATCCGCAACTCGATATACCGGTACCGATTTAGCTGGTGCATTACAAATCGACCCAGTTATGGATCCTGATAAGGCAATGGAAATTGTTCAAACTGAATTCCAAAAGCAATTTAACCAGAAGTGGTATGATTCGTATGGGTTTGATAATTCATATGCTTTTACCATTACAGCAGAACTAGCTGAACGTGAAAATATTGAGACTGTATCTGACTTGGAAGGAGTAGCCGAGGACCTGTCTTTAGGCGTCGATAATGCATGGTTAACAAGAAAAGGCGATGGATATGAAGGGTTCGTAGAGGAGTACGGATTTTCCTTTGCTAATACATTTCCTATGCAGATCGGCTTAGTTTATCAAGCGGCTGCCTCTGGTGAGATGGATGTTGTCCTTGCATACACAACAGACGGGAGAATTAAGGCTTTTGACTTAAAAGTGCTCAAGGATGATAAACAATTTTTCCCGCCTTATGATACATCGCCAGTTGCAAGCAATGACATTTTACAAAAGTATCCTGAACTGGATGAGCTGCTAGAACGTTTAACAGGGAAAATTGATACGGAAAAAATGCAGGAATTAAATTATGAGGCCGATGGAGAGATGCGTGAACCAACCATCGTTGCCAAAGAATTTTTAGAAGAAAACAATTACTTCAGAGATGAAGAATAGGGGGTGGCAATAGTGGAAGTCATGAAGGATTTATTTGTTTATTTTTCGGAAAATGGAGCCTATGTATGGGAGCAGTTCTTTCGGCATTTTCTGATGTCTGCTTATGGTGTATTGTTTGCAGCAATCGTTGGAATTCCAGTCGGTATTCTCATTGCTCGCTATCATAAACTAAGCGGTTGGGTAATCTCTTTAGCGAACATTATACAGACGATTCCAGCACTCGCTATGCTAGCGGTCTTGATGCTCGTCATGGGTCTAGGGACGAACACAGTGGTATTTGCTTTATTCCTTTATTCGTTATTGCCCATCATAAAAAATACTTATACAGGCATACGGAATGTCGATGCAACATTATTAGAGTCAGGAAAAGCCATGGGTATGACAAAGTTCCAAGTTCTTCGAATGGTGGAGTTACCACTATCATTATCGGTCATTATGGCTGGTCTTCGAACTGCTCTTGTTATTACCATTGGTGTGGCAACAATCGGGACCTTTATTGGTGCCGGCGGACTTGGTGACATCATCTTACGCGGAACAAACGCTCAGGACGGAACAGCCATCATTCTTGCAGGTGCAATACCAACGGCATTAATGGCTGTCATCGCTGATATTGTCATGGGTTGGATTGAAAGGAAGCTCTTGCCTGTGAAAAATAAGAAAGGGACAACAGCAGAAATTGAAAATCCAGCGGTATAAGAAAATTCCCCATCCTGTTTTAGGATGGGGTTTTCTTATACTTAAATACGGATAGTGTACAGTAAATGTTAAATTGAAAATCAAATCGGAAAAGAAATTTTGAAACAAGAGGTTAAAGCTTGTTAGTTGAAAAGGAATGAGATGAATGCAGGCAAGAGGATATTTGGAGATAGACGAAAAAAACATCGGTACTTTAAAGAAATAATTGATGATGACTTTGATTCTATATGCGTCATAGCCATCATCAGCATAAAAGAGAGTTATTCATTATCCTCTATACCCATTTAATCCCGTTCCAAATATATCAAATTCAGGGTTTTTTTGATTAGATACAGGAGCGGAAACCTCTTCGTTAGTGTGAACTGATTTGAGCTGTGCTGCCTCTTCAGAAGCTATTTTATCTTCTTCGTTTTCATTAAACAATGTTGGTTCTTTCATTTGCTTCATCTCCTTCTTCATTTTAAACATCATTTTTAGTTTTCTATTAGCTGGATTATTTTACATGATGCCCTATAATCAGCTTATTATGCTTTACAGTAAAAGATGGGTATTTGCTTATATATATTCAAACAAATCAAAATGGGTATTAGTTTATTTTAACACAATTTTCTAAATATATCCAAAAAATAATTGGAATATTCCGATGAATAGAATATAATGAAATAGCTGATAGTTAATATGTCACGAATATCAAAGGGAGAGGAGATTGTTTTATGAGTCTAAAGAATTATACGTTGCGGACATTACTCGTGGTCATTCCTTGCGTGGTACTTGCAGGTATTGGGATTTGCTTAGGGAATGGAATTAGCGGAAAGGCCTTTTGGATTAGTAATATAATCATCGTAATTATTGGTTGTTTAATTGGCTTTCTTTCCTCAGTAATAAACTATCGAAGGTTCATTTTGCCAATCGCAAAAATAAACAGTACGCTGAATCACTTGGCAGATGGAGATATGACTCAAAGAATAGATGAAAACAAGGTTGGGGAGTTAAAGTCAATTGCTTCAACTATCAATCATACAGTAGATACATGGAATGAGGTATTACAGAATGTTGTCAAAGCAACAATTGATGTGAATACATATGCTAATCAGTTATCGACTGGTGCCATGCAGACAGATATAGCGATTGGGCAAATTACTGAAGCAATAGAGGATATGGCGACGGGAGCGGAAATGCAAGCAAAAGGAGCACTAGGTAATTCTGACATAATGAAAAGAATGTCGGCGAATTTATTAAATGTGGTAAACCATGCAAATGTTGTAGGCGATAAATTAGATCAATCACTTGGAAAAGCGAATAATGGATCAGAGTTAATATTAAATGCTGGCAGACAAATGGATGAGATAAACAACAATTTCCATCACCTCTCAACTAATGTCAAAGAGCTTGGCCATCGATCGAATGAGATTGGTAAAATTGTTGAAGTGATCAATGCGATAGCCGCACAAACAAATTTGCTGGCAATAAATGCAGCAATTGAAGCTGCTAGAGCAGGTGACCAAGGAAAAGGCTTTGCAGTAGTGGCAAATGAAGTAAGGAAATTAGCAGAACAATCAGCCCAATCGACTTTACAAATTAGCCAATTGATTACACATATACAAGAAGAAACAACAGAAGTGGTTGAATCTATGGAGCTATTATTCACTGAGGTTCAAGAGGGTAAAGATTCTACCTATAAAGCAGGAGAGTCATTTTCTCAGATTCGTGAAGCTGTAGAAGAAGTAACTCTTCAAATGAAAGAGGTTTCAATAGCTATCAATCATATTTCTGCTGGCTCTGATGAAGTGCTCGTCTCCATTCTAGATATGTCGACAATTACGAACGATTCAGTTAGGTCGTCACAGAATGTACATGCTTCTACTGAAGAACAGCATGCTTCAATTGAGGAAGTAACACAATCTGCCGAGCAATTAATATCCATGGCAGACAAGTTAAGAAGCTTAGTTGAAAAGTTTAAACTATAAGAAAAGCCTCATTTAATTGAGGCTTTTTCTTCAATTAATCCCATATTATAAGGCTCGGAAATGAAAAAATTCTTCAAACTATAGGCGATTAAGAACTGGGCAGAATAGTAAGTAATCATAATTAACTCTCCTGAATAAATAATCTGTTCAACAAATTTATTCCATGCAAGAATAGAATCTGATATCACAAACAAACCGCTTCCAATCATTGCTGCTACATTGCCACTCATGACAGCTGACCAGAACATTAATGAAATCGCTATGATATATACAATCACCGGGATCATTAAAGCTGTTTGTTGATTGGTTTGCAGCGCTTCCACTAATTGACTGCCCATCACAAAACCATAGATCGCAATAGGGATAATGGTTAGTGCACGCGGCCAAGAGAACTTCCATTGTGTAAAAAAGCCGACAGTATAAAAAATATGTCCAATGAGAAAAGCAGTGAGCCCTACAACAAACCATATCAATAGCCCATCTCCAAGCATACAGAAAAATAAACCTAATAGCAGAATTGCTGACAGCTTTTGCTTATCTTTCGGTTTGATTAAATAAGCATAAAAAATGATTAAGAGCATCGGGATTAACTTGAATAAAATTTTTACTCCCTGGGGTTGAGCAGGGACGACAAATATATAGATGATTCCCATCATTAGTATCAGATAAGGCAGCCACTTTTCCTTCATTTTAATCATCTCCTTCAGTACTAAATTATTCCAGTCTGTCGCTGCAGATTCCTGCTTGCACTAGAATAAAATATATACAGGCAAAAACATGCCATCTCTTGCTGCAAAATGCTATTATTAGGCAACACACTCATTTTATGGAGGCCCTCCAAATGGAAAATTATCATGAATTAATTCAAAAGCAGCGTGATTACTTTGCAAAAGGAGAGACAAAGGACGTTTCTTTCCGGGTAAATGCATTGGAAAAGCTACAGAAAATGGTCAAAACGAATGAACAAGATATTATGAATGCATTAAAGGAAGATCTAAATAAATCAGAATTCGATTCGTATTTAACAGAAATTGCTGTGCTATTAGAGGAAATAAAGTTTACTTTAAAAAATATCAATAAGTGGGCGAAGCCTCGGCGCGTCAAGTCATCTGTTCCTACATTGGGTTCGAAAAGCTTTATTTATCCAGAACCATATGGCGTCTCGCTAATCATTGCCCCGTGGAATTATCCATTTCAATTGGCGATAGCCCCTTTAATCGGAAGCATGGCTGCAGGAAATACGGCCATTATGAAGCCTTCTGAGTTAACGCCTAATACTTCGGAGTTAATCGCGAAATTAATCAAGAGTTATTTTTCTGAAGAGTATATTTCAGTCGTCGAGGGTGGCGTGGAAACCAGTGAAGCATTATTAGCAGAGAAATGGGATCATATTTTTTTCACAGGGAGCGTACCAGTTGGCAGAAAAATCATGCAGGCAGCAGCTGACAAGCTTACCCCAGTCACATTGGAGCTCGGTGGAAAAAGCCCTGCTATTATTCATGAGGACGCTCATTTAACACATGCAGCAAAAAGGCTTGTATGGGGGAAATTCCTAAATGCTGGGCAGACTTGTGTAGCGCCAGACTATGCTTATATTCATAGCAGTGTTAAAGAAAAATTTATTAAAGAAGCTAAAAAAGCGATAGAAGACTTATTCACGAGCGATCCCATTGCTTCAGGCAATTTCACTAAAATTGTCAGTGAAAAGCACTTTAACCGGTTAATCAGCTTTCTTGATAATGGCGATCTTGCTTTTGGAGGCACAATCGATGTAGAAAAGCTGATGATTGAACCAACGATACTACATGAGGTTACTTGGAATGATCCAATCATGGAGGATGAAATCTTCGGACCGATCTTGCCAATTATGGAATATAAAGATCTGGATGAAATCATTTTTAAAATAAACGAGCGACCCAAGCCGCTCGCATTATATTTATTTACAGAAAGTGAGAAGGTACAGAAGGAAGTATTGACACATATCTCATTCGGTGGCGGCTGTATTAATGACACTGTATTGCATTTAAGCTCACCGCATCTTCCATTCGGAGGGGTCGGGGAAAGTGGAATGGGTGCTTACCATGGGAAAGGCAGTTTTGATGTATTCTCTCATGAGAAAAGTATGCTTAAGCAATCAACCAAATTTGATTTGCCGTTCAGATATCCTTCACAAAATGCATTGAAAACAATCAAGCGGTTTATTAAATAGGCTCTGTTTAACTTTATTGTTGATTCTACTTCAAATTTAAAGCGTATCCGGGATTTATGGACACGCTTTGTTTTACGTGAGGGGATTTTTTACATAAAGCCCTCGATTATTTTGAATGCACTTTTTTAAAACATTCACAAACCATTAACATAGTTTTTCTTTTTTAACAAAATGGGGGAGTTAAATAAAGAAGAAATGATAAATACTTATAGCTTAAATTAAATTTAGGACGTGATTAAAACGGATAAAAGATTATTGGTAATATATGAAGAATGGGAAGTAAAATTAGATAAGGACGAGTGGTATTTCAGTAATTCTTTTGCAGCAATTGCTAAGGGAATGACTTCTGAAGAAGCTTTTAATTATATTCCAAATGTCATTGGGGTTTTATTTAAGTTAGACGATGATTATTTGGTATGGGAAAGCATATATTTTTTAATTGAATTGTATAGCATTGCTGACACTACTCAGATACACCCAATTCTTGAAAGCAATTGGTCTCTATTAACAAATCATATTAAGAAATTTAATGATTCATATGCTACTCCTTTTAAAGAACTTAAAGATCACCTTAGAATAAAAAAGTAAGAGTATAACCTTGCTGGTCTATTTGGGTTGTTGTGCCAGGAGGGATGGTATGGAAGAAGGTTCTTTAAGAAAGGAACTTAGAATTAGATGTAAATGGAAGTAGAGGCAGCATGATCGACATCCAGTTTATGGAAAGGTTGAACGAAGGAATGTAGGAGCATAGACTATGTGAGACTTGGGAGGAACCGCATATTCATAAAACTTTTTGGAACGAATGTTCGAAGTGCTCAAATAAAACAGTGCCAATAAATAAAGCTTGATCCCTTTCGATGAGGATCAAGCTCTATTTGGTTTGATTAGAGTACATATATAAACACACTAAGGAAATGACTGGTTGTACCAAGCATAATAAAAATATGAAAGATTTCATGGAAACCTACTTCTTGAAACTCTAAGAATTTCGGTTTAATTGCATAAATAACGCCGCCAATCGTGTAAAAAACCCCACCAAGCAGCAATAACAGCAGTCCCCCAATACTTAATGTATTGCTTAATGGTGAGAAAGCAAAAACAATCACCCAGCCAAGCGCTATGTAGAGGGCAGTTGACAGCCATCTTGGGCAATTAAACCAAACCATCTTAAAAACGACGCCTAAGATCGCCGTAATGCTAACGAATGCGAAGATTGCCCAGCCAACCGCGCCATCCATGCTTATTAAGCAAAAGGGAGCATACGACCCTGCAATTAAAACAAAGATCATAGAATGATCAATTTTTCTTAAAAACGCAATAACCTTATCTTTAGCAATGACCATATGATAGGTTGCCGAAGCAGTGTATAAAAGAATCATACTCATTCCAAACATTATAACAGATGTAATAGCAACAGCAGATGCAGTGGTAAGTGATGCTTTGATGACCATGGCGAGCAAGGCGATGAATGAGAGAATCGCACCTGCAAAATGTGTCAGACCATTAATCGGTTCTCGAATATAGGTTGTCATTTGTTATTTCCCCCTTGATACTCCAATATATAGTTTTAATAACTACTTGTAATGATATACTTGTTTTATAATGTAGTCAACATTTACACATCATCGATTTTCAAGTAAAATTAAACTAATCTATAAAAAGGTAGAGGTTTTGTTATGAATGAATTATTAGAAGAATTAGGGCTAAGAAATCAAATTACGATAGAAGATATTCCAGAGATAGATTTGTATATGGACCAAGTCATTCAACTATTCGAGAAAAAGTTCAACGATTCGAAGCGTAATGATGAGGAAAAGCTGCTAACGAAAACAATGATAAACAACTATGCAAAAGGAAAGCTGTTCTTTCCCATTAAAAATAAGAAATATTCAAAAGAACATATCATCCTCATTAGCTTGATCTACCAGTTAAAAGGAGCGTTATCCATTAATGACATTAAACAAACACTGGATGGCGTGAATAATCGAATCACAGGTGGTCTCATGGAATTAGATGAGTTTTATAATGGATATTTAGATATAGTTGATAAAAATGTAACTGGTTTTAAAGAAGAGGTTGAAAAGAAGAGCAACGATGTAAATAAGGAACTGGAAAGCTTGCATGCAGAAGAAGATAAAGAACTTGAACAAATCCTACTTATTGCATCTTTAGTCAATATGAGCAATCTTTATCGACGGACAGCCGAGAAGATGATTGATGCGTTGGGATCAAAAGAAAAATGAGGGGCAGGCAAATGATTGTCCCTGCTCTCGAGGTAAAAAAAACTGAATGTTGAAAAAGGTGATGACGATGTATACTCCTAAACCATTTATGATGGATGATAAAAAAGAGCAGTTTGATTTAATTAAAATGAACAGCTTTGCAATTTTATTTTCTCAGGAAGAGAATGGTCCAATGGCAACTCATTTACCCTTTTATCTGGAGGAAAGATCTGGCCAAGCGGATGTATTATTAGGCCATTTTGGCAAACAGAATCCACATTGGCAACATCTAAACAATGAAGAAGTGCTTGTTGTATTTAACGGCCCGCATGCTTATATTTCTCCGACGTGGTATAAAGATGAAAAAAGTGTGCCAACATGGAATTACACAGCTGTTCATGTTTATGGAAAAGTGAGATTAATAGAAGATAAGAATGAACTAGTAGACCTGCTGAAGAAATCGATTGAATTTAATGAAGCGCAGTTCGATGCTCCTTGGCAGGCTGACTTTGATGAAAAGTTTATCAACGGATTAATGAATGGCATCGTTGGCATTGAAATAGCGATCCAAAAAATAGAAGGAAAGAAGAAGCTAAATCAAAACCATTCCACACAAAAACAGCAAAAAGCCATTAAGGGCTTAAGGAATAGTCAGCAATATGATGCAGGGAAAATAGCTGATTTAATGGAAGCTAATATTAAGGAAATTGAAGATAGGCAAAAACATTTGAAGTAGAAGGTTTATTTATCCAAATTTCAAAATCCAAAGTTCTAATAGTGGAAAACTCGAGGCGGTGTTTTTAAGTGGGCTTATCTTTTCAAAAAAGCGAAAAGAAGAGTATGACTTCCATAAATTTTTTAAGAACTTTAATAATTATAGCTACGGTGCTTTTATTGGGATTGGCAATAATGAATCATATGGACTTTTTCTACATTAAATATATTTTTATCTTATCAGGATTCAGCTCCCTTGTAAGTGGGTTAGAAAGTCTATATTTAAGGGAGAGAAAAGGCATTTATCTTGTTGAATTGAGTCTGGCCATGATATGGTTTTACGCTGGATTTATTCTTTGGCAATAATCATTTATGGAGCTCTATTATTAAAAGGCACTTTTCTAAAAGATTGTTGTTTTTTCATAGGTTTTGATAAGACATTGATAAAAAAGTTGATTGGAACGGGTGTGCGAGACTCCTGCGGGAGCAGCGGGACAGGTGAGACCCCGCAGTGAAGCGGACGAGGACGATCAAAGCCCGCCCCGCGGAAAGCGAGCACCTGGAGAAGAAATCAAACCCTACCTGCGAAAAGCAACAAGGTATATTGAAAACAGCCTATTAAAAAAAGAGATTGGGCATGAAACCAATCTCTTTTTTGTTCAAGCCATATGTGATTAGTTTTGTAAATCCTTCATGATATCAGCAACGATTTCATATGAGCGCAAACGCTCCTGATGATCATAAATTTGACCATTGACAATCACTTCATTTGCTCCTGTTTCTGCAATGAAATCTGCAAGTTTTTCTTTTACTTTGTCGCGGCCGCCGATAATGGATGATCCAAGCTGCTGCTGGAGCATGGCTTTTTCATGTGGGCTCCATAGCTCATCCATATTTTTTACAGGCGGTTTTAAACCATCTCTCTTATTGCGAATCATGCCTAAGAATGATTGTTGCATGGAGGTAGCTAAATAGGCGGCTTGTTCATCTGTATCAGCTGCGATTACATTCATGCCGACCATTATATATGGTTCACTTAATACCTCAGAAGGTTTGAAGCTGCGACGATATAGGTCAATGGCTGGCAATGTATTATCTGGAGAAAAATGGCTTGCGAATGAAAATGGGAGGCCAAGCTCTCCAGCTAATTGAGCACTATAACCGCTGGAACCTAATAACCAAATTGGTACATCTAAGCCTTCTCCCGGTATGGCGCGGACAGGCAGTGCATGTTCAGATCTTGAAGGGTCAAAGTATGTCCGCAGCTCTTCTAATTGTTCCGGAAAGTCCTGTGCGTCTGTCCTTCTAGTTCTTCTCAAAGCCATAGCAGTCAATTGATCGGTTCCTGGCGCGCGTCCGAGTCCTAGATCGATTCTTCCAGGGAACAAGGATTCCAATGTCCCGAATTGTTCAGCAATAACTAAGGAGGAGTGGTTAGGAAGCATGACACCGCCTGAACCTACACGAATCGTCGAAGTTCCAGCTGCAACATGCCCGATGGCTACTGAAGTCGCTGAACTCGCGATGCCAGGCATATTATGATGCTCAGCCAGCCAGAAGCGGGTATAACCCCATTTTTCCGCGTGACGGCCGAGGTCGAGTGTATTTTGTAAAGATTGAGCAGGTGAACCGCCCTCTATGATTGGTGATAAATCCAAAACGGAATATTTCACATCGGATGTTGACATTTTCATCATCTTCTTTCTTCAAGATTTCTCAAGTTCTCATTACTTTATCTATTTTAGCAATTATCTGGTCTGTTTTAAAATGATTAGCTTGTTAACTAATTTAATCTTAAAACGGGGGACTATTTTAAGCAGTTAAATCTAATTAGAAAAAGCGGAGAGCATCTCTCCGCTTACTTCGTATAGAAGTTTTCAGTAAAGTAGGGCTGTCCATCAGCATTAAATGCCACGCCAACTCCTAATAATTGATAGTCTTGTTTAAGGATGTTTTTCCTGTGGCCTTCCGAATTCATTAGACCTTCATGAGCAAAAATACTGCTGAATTGTCCATATGCTAGATTTTCACCAGCTACTCTGAAGAAAATATCATCAGCCTTCATTCGATCAAAAGGTGTTTCGCCTTTAAGGTTGTTATGATTAAAGTAATTATTTTCAGCCATGTCTGCACTATGGTCACGCGCCGTTTCTCTTACAGTATCATCCCAGGTTAAAGTTGGAATCTGGTGATTCACACGGTCTGCATTAGTTAGGTCGAATAATTGATACTCAAAGCCTTCCTTTAGTTGCTTGTTGGGATTACCATAAAAACCTGATTTATTTTGTTCCATTCCTTCTGAAATGATTTGCATGGATGTCACAGTATTTTCAGTGTGGACATCATAAAATAAAGTAACATAGCTGCCATCCAATTCAAATACATCATAATCGCTATTCTCTGCGAATTGGTAATGGGTTAGACCTTTGCGGATACTGGAAAGCGGCTTGCCGAGGACTTCGTCTACACTGCCTTTACTCAGTCCATATTCAATCCCGTTGCTTGAAGAGATTAGATCCTGATTCGTGTATAAACCATTTACTCTTTCATTGTCATCATAAGCGACCATTATGAAGTTATGATAGTTTTCATGATAGGTATACCACTCAGTTCCATATTCATTTTGTGTGGTTCTTTGTGGCTGTCCAAGAGATTGTTCAACCTTACTTCGATCATCGCCAATTTCAACATTTAATATGGAGAACGATTGCTCATCTGGTGTAGTTAATTCAGGCTTTTCAACAGTTTCTACTTCATTTTGCTCAGAAGGGATACCTTTGATCCAATTTTCGGCATCCATCACTAGCTGATTGACACCTGAAGATATGGATTGAATAACCGAGTTGAAATCAGTATCATCCTTGAACGCAAGCAAATCGCTTTTTAACTGTTCGAAGGAGGTTCCTTCCGCTTTTTCATCTATTCGTTCGCTAATGCTAGGCCAAGAAATATAAACGACAAACATCAATAATCCTAATAGAAGTATCTTTCTCAATGGTTGATTCCTTTCGTCTCATTATATACTCTTTATTTCCTATATTATAGGGTTCGTAAACCTATAGAAACAAACCAAAAGACTTATCCTATTTTATCCATTAAGAAATGGAACTTGTTTTTTTATAAAAAAGGGAGGGTATGATAAGAGAAGACTGCTGAAGGGAGAGTTCATGATGAGTTTAACACCAGATGAAAGAATTGAATTGCATGGCTTTAATAATTTAACTAAATCCTTAAGTTTCAATATGTATGATATTTGTTATACAAAGACAAAAGAGGAAAGAGAAGCTTATATTGAATACATAGATGAGGAATACAGTGCCGAAAGATTAACAAAAATTTTAAAAGCAGTAACAGATATTATTGGCGCCCATGTGTTGAACGTTGCGCAACAGGATTATATTCCGCAAGGAGCAAGTGTAACAATATTAGTGTCGGAAGGACCGATTGTTGAAGTGCCTACAGAATCATTTGAGGAAAGTCCTGGACCGCTGCCAGAATCGGTTGTTATGCAGCTTGATAAGAGCCATATTACTGTACATACGTACCCCGAATATCACCCTTCGGAAGGGATTAGTACATTCCGTGCGGATATTGATGTATCTACTTGCGGAGAAATATCACCGTTAAAGGCTCTAAACTATCTCATTCATTCATTTGATACTGATATCATGACCATTGATTACCGTGTCCGTGGCTTTACAAGGGATAAAAAAGGGAGGAAGCTGTACATCGACCATGATATAAGCTCAATCCAGAACTATATCCCTGAGGAGGTAAGAGATGAATATGACATGATTGATGTAAATATTTATCAAGCACATACCTTTCATACGAAGTGTAAAATCAAAGAATTCGACTTGGATCAATATTTATTCGGATACACGAAGGACAAATTGTCCATGGAAGAAACAAATGAGATAACAGAGAAAATTAGACAAGAAATTGATGAGATTTACTATGGGAAGAACATAAAATAATAATTAGCCGTGCTGAATTAGGATTGAGAAAGCAATCTCAATCGTTTTTTCATAAAGAGCAAGGCGCATGGTGAGTCGGTTTGAAAAGCTCAGACTGTAAGACTCGATATCATGGCAAAGCGCCCAAGGCTGATGCCTTGGGCGTCATTCTTACTTGCGTTTTTTTAGTCTGTTCCCTTTGTTGCCTTTCGCTTGAAGTTTAGCCAATAGTTTAGCTGTTTGATCAAATTCTGCTTTTGATTTGGTTGTATTTAATTGGATGTGTTTAATCTCATCGTTATCCAATTCAACATCAAACCACAAGCCGGGGGCGCTGCCTACAGGTAATTCTTCGACGGGTATATGTATTTCCTTTTTGATTGTTTCAATAATGATAACCGCGTATTTTTCTTCATTTCGATCATAATAGCCAGAGTGCAAAATATCACCCTCCTACACAGGCGAGATTTTCATCAATGATATCAGCCATTCTTGCAGGACCAATACCGCTGATCTTACTTAATTCATCCAATGATTTCAACGGACGAAGTTCAATGATTTGCTGCGCTCTTTCATCACCTATATGAATGATTTCTTGAAGTTCCATAGCAGAAGCAGTATTCACGTTTATACAGCTACTGTCCACAAACTTTACTATCTCAGGTTCAATTTTTTCCACTGGTGAATCTTGATTACTGGGATTGTTAGTCACAACTTCAAAATCTTCACCGTCAGTAATGATTTTGATTGTCCCATCGATGTCAGTTCCATAAAGGTGTATCTTATTTCGCTGGATGAGCTCAACTACTTCCTTATGTGGATGACCATAGGAATTGCCCATCCCTGCACTATAGATGGCTATGTCTGGATTGACGGCGTTCAGAAATTCTTCGCTTGTTGAGGTGGAAGAGCCGTGATGCCCAAGATGAAGAATGTCAGCTTCTAAATTAAAACCTGCTTCAATCATCGCTCTTTCATTTTTCTTGGCCGCATCCCCTGTGAAAATAAAACGAATGTCTCCATAAGTTAATTTAAGTGAGACTGACTCTTCATTGGTATCCCCAGTAATTTCATTCGGATAGAGGACTTCAATATTTAAGGGGCCAATATCAAATTCTTCACCAGCCCGAGGTTCGTAGTATTCCGTCTGCTGGGAATCTATCGCTGCCAAAACTCGCTGGAATACTTTTGAGGTACTTAGATTGCCTGAGAGCCACACCTCGTCTACATTCAATTCTTCGATCACTCGATCAAGCTGCCCAATATGGTCTGCATCGGGATGTGTGCCAATGGCAAGATCAATATGATTAATGCTCTGTTGATGTAAATAATCGATTACTTCTGTTCCAGTAAAGTCACCAGCATCAATCAGGATGGCGTAATCTTCATCCGCTTCTGAAAACTGAATGAGAGTCGCATCTGCTTGGCCGACATTGATAAAATGAGCGAAGAGCTCATTCTCAGGTTTAGGACGGTCGCTGCTGTCAACCGCTGTCGACACGCCACATCCGGATAAAATCAATAATAAAAGTATAATAAGCTTCTTCATTCTTCTCCCCCTACCAAACTATTATAGTACAAAACGAAGGAAGGAGGATTGGCGTTTATTTTCTCTTCTGCTCTTCTAATAACTCGATCACCTTATCTAACTTTTCTTCCACCACTTTATTGTCATTTCGTTTAGATCTCAATATACGGATAATCTGGACAATGAAATAAATAAATCCAAATAGGATAAGAAACATAAGGATTTGGAATATAATGTCCCCCATGTTTATCATAAATAAGTCATCCTTTCAATACTATATATACATATTTTATCCTAAAATCCCTAAAGATTCCATGCTAAAATAAAGCAGAAAAGGAGGGGTAATAGGTGCACTCAATTGATATGATATATATCTTAATTTTTTGTATTGGATGGGTTATTATTGGGACCTTTGTATTGAAAAAGTATAAGGGGAGAGATGAAAAACCGCGGTTATACAAGGTAATGATCGTTTTACTTGTAGGGTTATTTTCGTTTACATTTAATTTTAATTTATTAAATCATTTTGTCTCTATTTCTATTTTGCCGTTAGGGGTATGGATGGTATATTTCTTCACTAGAAAAGGTCAATGGAAGTCTTATCGATACTATGCCTGGCTTGGTTTCTTTGCGAATTATTTATTTATGCTTTTATTGTTGGCGAATGCGGGGCTGCACAGCCTTGTTTATCCAAAATCCTCCCCAACCACTTTTGTTGCAAGCACTGAAAAACCCTATCTATTAGAGTCCCATTCAACCGCAAAGGAAGTGTCATTAAAGGATGACTTTGTGACGATTATCTCGACCTTTAAACAAGGGAGTCATGATGTAGAAGAATGGTATTACGTCCACGTTAATGACGAGAAAATGAAGGATGAACAATTTCCATACATTTTAACAGGAACATACTCTAAATTCGGTTCGAGCCTTAAGCCAATGATATATGTTGAGAAGTCAGGGAAAGGCATCCTCGTATTGACAGATGGTAAGCAGCAATATTTTGAAGGGCAGCGATCAATTTTTGAAAGCGAAGTGGAGGGGAGAGAATGAAAAAGCTTAAAGTTTTGCTGCTGATCCTTGGCGCATTTCTCCTCGTGACGCTCGCTTATGTCTATTATGATCAATCGCAAAAGACTAAAATGCCAACTGATGAAGAATTGATAAAAGAACTTTCTATAGACGAGACAAGGGACGGAGTCAAGCATATCCAGGATAAGGTCAAAATTGATGACAATCGGCTGTTTGTTCCTTATATTTCTACAAAAGGGGATTACAGCATAAGTTTATGGGAGTGGGACCGTGGTAAATGGGAACTTAGAAGCTGGGGTCAGAAAGGGGAAGTGCGGATTTGGAAAGGGAAATTGAGCAAGCCCTCTTCATACTATTTAGTTTGGAATATGTCACCAAAAGATAATATTGGTCAAATCAAGGTTTCTCTAGGTAAAGAGCGCGTCTTTTACGTGTCAGATCAGGAAATGAGATACAATCCTGAGATTGATTTATCAACAGAAATAAACGTTGAAAATAAAACATATGGATATCAAACCATTTCAGAAGAATGGGTTCAGTTTCTGACCCATTATTACCAAGCTGAAACTGCAATTAATTTTGATTCATTATTTAATCATGTTTTCGCGAATCAATTCATAGTCTATACATGGATAGCAAAGGATGCGAAAGGAAATATCATTCTTCCGGAAAACTCAGTATTCGGAAATGGATCAGGCGGCGGTGAGAGCGTTGATTATATTATTTATCAATCACCAGATGAATAATCATTTGGAAAAATCAGTGCCTAATGTTTGAATCTTATTCTCAAATCTTTCAAGTTTCTTTTTTAAGTGTTCCAGCTTAAGCTCAAGCTCATCCAGACGAAAATCAACTCTGTCATGATCAAGGTCCATTAAGATTATTAATTCTTTTAGTGAATGTACATCCTTATGTGATTTCATGATTTGCTCCTTTATAAATGTATTTGACCTGCCTTGCAGGAAGCACTCTATTACAGAGTGCCCCTTTTGCATGGCTGATAATCATCTCCAAAATTGCCACCATGTTTTTTGGCTCTCTGTTGTGGCAGCCGCATTTCGGAAAGAGACAATCATATCATTGAATGCATCTTCTCTTTCTCTCAGACGATGCAGGTACTCTTCATGCTCTTTTTTCATTGTTTCAAAGTAAATATCCCGATCGGCATTCATGCTATCCTTTAGCGTGCTGATTTCTGCACTGAATTCAGTGCCTGTCACTTCTGCGGAGCTCGAGATATAGTGAATCATCGTTTTGAATTCTTCGGAAGAGGCTTCCGAGGATTCTTCGATCTTATTAGATATATAATGAATTTGGTCAGTCGTTCGTTTAGATTGCTTTGCCACTCTTTTTGCTAAAGTTTCGAAGGCATCAGTGCTTTGTTGTGTAGTTAGCTGAAGTTGATCAGTCATTCCCTCTAATTCTGCCTTCGTTTTTTCGTTTGATTTATAGATGGAATCTGATAAGCTTTTAACCGTATGAAGAGAGCTCTTAGATATTTCCTTCTTCATCTCATCAATCACTTCTTTTTTAATACCCGTTCTAATTTCATTTTTAATCTCTATTAGTAAATGGTCTTTAAATGTTTCCATGGCAGCCATAAATTGCTCCATATTACCGGTGTCTTCTTTAGGATGAAGGGGTTGCTCCTGTTGTATAGGTTTCAAAGAGGTTTCGATTGTTTCAGAAGCTCCTTCTGAATCGTTCTGAGAGGTTTCAAGATGTTGTTTTAAAAGCTTGCGAATCATTTTTTGACTTAAGTTTTGGCTTCGCATGTCCTTTACTGTGCTTAGAAGCTGTATTTCTTCTTCAGTATAGAAGCGTGCTCCATTTTTTGATCTCGGAACGATGAGGATACCTTTTAAATCTTTTTCCCATTGTCGTAGTGTGCCAGGTGGGACATTTAAATTTTTGGATACCTCATTAATGGTATATGCTTGCATAATCTGTTTCATGTATAATCTCCCTTTCATCATAGTGTAATTTTTCATGTTTCGGAAGGGGATTCCGAACTACTAACCAATCTCCTATAAATAGCTATTCAGCACAGCTACCTTCATTTTCCTGCAAGTTGACAAAAGCTATCAAAAGAAGACGATATTCCGCAAAAACAGGCACTTTATAACGAATTGATGAAAAAGAAAGTCGGAAAAGAGGATTAGGAAAAAAGATACATAGATGAGGATAGTAAAATTGTCACTATAGCATTTTTAAGTCAAATAAAGTAAAAAAGATGACCAATTTTGGTCATCTATCTGAAGAACTGTATTTAAGCGATTTCTTAAAAATCCATTTTAACAAGGGAGGAACAGCGAAAAAGATAAAAAATAATCTAAATAGCTGGTATCCCGTGACAACTGATAGATCTGCCCCAACTTCATGAGCGATGATGGCCATTTGATCCATGCCGCCTGGAGAGAGACTGAGGAAGCTAGTTGCTTCTGAAAAATGAAAATATTGGCTTAGTACAAAGCTCAGGAAAAGAGAGCCGAGGATTAAAAAAGTACTGCTAACCAATGCAAGCGTAATCAGCTTTGTTTTATGCTCTAGCTTTTCAGGATGCATCATTAATCCGATATTCACACCAATAAGTATTTGTGATAAGTCGAGCAAGCCAATTGGAAGTTCTGGTCCATTAAAGCCGATAAGACCAAGCAAAGCTGTGCCAAGTATAGGACCAAGCAGAAACGGCGTCGGTGTACCCATCTTTTTAAACAGAAGCGCGAAAACAATAGCAACGACAGCAAAAACAATCAGATTTGGAAAGAGTCCGCTCCAGTGAGGAGTGACAACTTCAGGTACAAATGATTGCTCTTCACCAAAGAGTGGACCAAAAATGAGAAAGGGTACAAGGAAAATAATCATAATTAAACGGATGACTTGAAGGAAAGTGACGACAGTTACATTGACTCCCTTTGTTTCCTCTGCAAGTATCATCATTTGAGACAAGCCGCCAGGTATACTGCCAATCAAAACCGACGGATAATTAATTCCAGTTAGCTTTGAAATGAGAAAAGCAGTCAATGCGCTTAATAACACAATGAATACTGTCATTAGTAACATGGAAGGCAATTGGTGGCCAATAAAAATAAGTGCCTCTTTTGTTAATGATAGTCCCATCGAATAACCGATGATAAGTATTCCGATGTTTCTAAGGTAAGGGGGCCAGTGAAGCTCTTTTTTTGTGACAATCGTAAAAATCATAATCGAGGCTATTGATCCTAATAGCCAGCCGACTGGGATATGTAATAAATGAAAGATAAGTCCGCAAAGTGATGCCAATAAAAAGGCAAAAACCATGCTCGGAAACTTTTGAGAATTCATATGATGACCTTCTTTTTTAATTGAATCATTTCGATTTATGAAATATACGTTCATATTACCATATTTTTATAGTTAATGTTTAATCACTAGCAGGAATTCACTCTGAATAACAGAATAAATGGGAAGGCGGTGATAAAGATGAAAAGGTATAAGGACTTAGCTGGCAAAGAGCTAAATTTGTTGAATGGGCTTCCGACATATATATTTATAGAAGAAAAGGATGATGGCCTAAATCATCTTCTATTCTCTTCAAGAATGGGATCAGTCCTCTCATTAGCGAAAGAGCAAGAGCTGGTTCGAATCGGCGTACTATTAATTAAAAATAATGATCTTGATTACATAGAAAAAAGGCGTGAATTAATTAAACTCGGCTTTCATTTGTTTTCCACCAATGTGACAGTAAAAAGAAACTTGGGAAATGCAGATTTCGAGCCAAGTAATCTGGTTTGGAAGACTATTGCTAAAGATGAAATAACCGTAATGGAATTCCAGTCTTTATGGGAAAGGTGTAAAAACCCTGGAATGAAGATCGACGCACAAATGCAATCTGTGAAAAGTGAATTAGGCCATGGATGGGAAAAATACTGCATGGCAGCATTTGATAAAGAGGTGCCAATTGGGATTAGCATTCCCCATATTGAACCAGGAACAGAGGATGAGGGCAGGCTATTTTATTTCGGTATTTTACCAGAACAAAGGGGAAAGGGCTTTGCGGCAAAAATGCATGCTGATTCGCTTCAATCACTCATTAGCATCGGCGCAAGCTATTATATTGGAAGCACAGCTGAAGAAAATACTACGATGGTTAGAGTGTTTTTGCGAAATGGTTGTTTGCTAAATGAAACAACTGAAGTTTTCTACCTCTATTTAAAAAACCATGAAAGGTGAGTCATATGTTCTTAACTCGTATTACAAAATTACAAAATCAAATTCCTTCACAGGAAACCTACCCTTTTTCCATTCCTGCTATTAAAAATATGAATGAAATTGAGCTGACTAAGAGAATCACTTTCTTAGTTGGTGAGAACGGCTCAGGCAAATCAACTTTACTGGAGGCTATAGCAGATAAATGTGACTTCCATACTGCCGGAGGGGGGAGAAACAATCTTTATGAGGTGCATGAAGCCCAATCAGCGCTAGGGGGATATATTAGATTATCTTGGATGCCGAAAGTGACGAACGGTTTCTTTCTGCGTGCTGAATCCTTCTATCAGTTTGCTAGTCATATAGATGACATAGATACTACAGGCTATCGCGATTATGGCGGAAAGTCACTGCATCATCAATCACATGGAGAATCGTTTATCTCCTTATTCCTAAATCGTTTCAAAGGAAAAGCTATCTATCTATTAGATGAGCCGGAAGCAGCACTATCTCCCGCTCGGCAGCTTGCGTTCTTAAGAATTCTCCATGATTTAACCAAAAATGAAGATTGTCAGTTTATCATTGCCACTCACTCACCTATCTTGCTCGGCTATCCGGATGCAACGATTTTAAATTTCGATGATGGCTGTATAGCAGAAACAAAGTATGAAGAGACCGACCACTATCAAATTACTCGTTATTTTCTGGAAAATCGGCAAAGGTATTTAGAGGAATTATTTAAGGAGGATTCACCAGATGACTGAAGACTTTTATTGTGATCAAGTATTAAACGGGAAAACAGAAGTACAAAAGTTGTATGAAACGGAAAATGTTCTTGCCTATTATCATACCAAACCGTTTTATCCCGTACATATCGTGACCATTCCAAAGCAGCATATTGATTCTTTGCTAACGATAGAAGACCATCCATTATTAATTGAAATGTTGGAAGTCATAAAGAAAGTTGCTGCACAGGTAACCGAAGAGAACGGGGCTGCCCGGGTATTGACCAATCTGGGAAACTATCAAGATTCAAAGCATCTTCATTGGCATATTGTTCACGGAGAGCCTTTAGTGAAGTGATTTTATTATATTTTAAAACAATATAGCGTGAATAGGTTACAGCTAAGCCTGAAAGTTCCGCTGATTTGTGAAAGATTTTCTTTAATTACTCTTTCATAAATATTGGGCTTTTGTCCAAAGCATCGGTATTTAATAATATCGATTGGGGATTGCAAGTATTCCGTGCTATTAAATGCATCAATAGAATAGTAGGAGAAGTCAGCATTTTTAGGCTCTTTTTCAAGCTTATCTATGATAGGAGTGCCAATTGTGTGCGGGAAGAATTCGGGGGAAAAGTGAGATAGCTCTTTCCCTAAATCGTCATCTGGGTGAAGCCCCAGGGCTTCTCCACCTTGTTTGATAATCCTTTTAAGATAGGGACAGGCAGAAGTGGGTCCCTTACGGTTATAAGGGCAGTCAAATTCATTGTTGCCAAAGGGTAATCCATTTTTAGAATTTAAAAGACACCATTTCATTTTAATTGTTCTCTTTACATTTGTTTGTCCTGCCTTGAAATAATGATAGTATGGATATTAATCAAAAGAAAGGATAGATGTGATGATTATACCTAATAAAGAACTGTTAATTATGCGTCAGTTAGTTAGAAGAATGCACTTAGAGTCCAATGAACAGCATTATGTTAATAACCTTGAAAAAGGATTTGAAGGGGAGGCGGCATTCTGCGAAAAACTAAGCCTGCAATCCAACAAAGCAGTCATTCTCCATGATCTTTTACTCGAAATAAACCAAACCATTTTTCAAATAGACTTTCTCATCCTATATGATAAACTCTATCACCTTGAAGTGAAAAATTACGAAGGAGATTTTTATGTAGATAAGGATTGCTGGTTCAGCATATCGGGATAGGAAATAAAGAATCCACTTAATCAATTGAAGAGAAGCGAAACAGCTCTTAGGCAATTATTGGCTCATAATAAATTCAATATTCCGATTGAATCCTTTCTTGTCTTCGTTAACCCTGAATTTACGCTCCTGCAAGCACCTCTAAATGAAAAAATAATTCTTCCAACACAGCTACCGCGTTTTTTGAATAAATTAAATCAGCAATCACCTAAAACCTTCATTCATAGTAATCTTTCAGCACAACTTACAAGCCTAAGGATAAGTGAAAATCGTTTCTCCCGAATCCCTTCCTATAAATATTCTGATTTACAAAAAGGAATAACTTGCCCTAGTTGTAGAAGTTTCATGCACCCCGAAAATTCAAAAATACATTGGAGCACATGCAGTTATTTTGAAAAAAAAGAACAAGGGCTATTTCGAAGCATTCAAGATTTCTATTTGCTATTCCCACAGACTAAGATCATGACAAATATGATTTATGATTGGTGTGGAGGAACCTGTTCAAAAAAATTTATCAGAAATAGACTAAAAACCTCATTTGAACTTTTGGGGCGTACACAAAAAGCATTTTACGGTCCAAAACATATGGAATAATGTTTTATGATCAAAACTAGTGCATGGACAAGGTAGGGAAGGGTGAAAAGGGTAACTAGATGGTCAAACTAGTGCCCGAACAAGGTGGGAAATCTCAAAAAGGGGTAACTAGTTGACCAAACTAGTGCCCGGATGGAGAAGAAAAGTAAGAAAAGGGTAACTAGATGACCAAACTAATGCCCGGAGAGAAGAAAAGCAAGAAAGGGGTAACTAGTTGACCAAACTAGTGCCTGGATGGAGAAGAAAAGCAAGAAAGGGGTAACTAGTTGACCAAACTAATGCTCGGATGGAGAAGAAAAGCAAGAAAGGGGTAACTAGTTGACCAAACTAGTGCCAGGATGGAGAAGAAAAGCAAGAAAAGGGTAACTAGTTGAGCAAACTAATGCCCGGATGGAGAAGAAAAGTAAGAAAGGGGTAACTAGTTGACCAAACTAATGCCCGGATGGAGAAGAAAAGTAAGAAAGGGGTAACTAGTTGAGCAAACTAATGCCCGGATGGAGAAGAAAAGCAAGAAAAGGGTAACTAGTTTATAATAAGATTTTCCAGTGCAACAAAATTAAAAAAGCAATAACCCATTTAGCGGTTACTGCTCTAATCCACATTATATAACCTATTGAAGCGGTAGCCACTTCACTTTCCAAATGCCTAGTTTATCTTTTATTAACCTAAATGCAGTTCCTTCGTTTCTAATATTTATATACGCAGTCTGTTCATCTACTATGACTTCAGATAAATCGCTTATTAATATTTTATGGAGAATACTTTGTTCAGGCAGGATACTATTTCTTTCCTTAAAGTAGGTATCGATAAACGCTTGTTTATTCTCGAATGGTTGTTGAGATTCTTCATCCAGAATGTATAACTTATATTGTGTTGCTGGGTCCTGAATTTGATCGGCATAGAAATAGAGCTGGAAAACTTCTGCGGGTGAAAGGCCATCAAATAACTTTGTTTTATTTGATAGGGCATATTGTTCGTAAATAGTCTGTAGGCTAGGTTATTTCCTTATTATCTATCGAAAGTTTGAATGGCTTTTCATTTAACGCTTCTTCTGTGGCATTTCCACGTCTTTTGCAGAGACAATCCACTCTTCTTTCCCATTCATGGAATGGTAAATGGATATATAGTTAGCCATAAAGGCAACATTTTCAACCTTGGATGCGCTCGGAATGATTGGCGGTTCATCGAAAGCTGCTTTTAATTCAGAAGGAGTCGAGCGGACAAATCTCCACATCCAAGGCAGTTAGCTTACTTTAACTTTTGTCTACAAGCTGAGCAGTGTTTCACACACTGCCGTTCTCATTTTTGCTGACTTGATATTTTTCGTTTATGCTTGTTTCATTAGGTAAACTGATTTCTGTACGATTGTTTGCAAGCGTAGCGACTAAAACACCGATAATAATAATCGAGGCGCCCGTAAAGTCTTTTATAGATAAGCTTTCACCTAAGATGATGACAGCCAGCATCGCTGCAAAAATCGGTTCTAATGAAAACATCAGCCCTGTTTGTGTAGGAGTTGTATGTTTTTGTGCAACCGCCTGACAGACGAAACCGAATGCACTGCACAGGATGGCCAGACCTAATATCGCAATCCATGCATCATAGTTGCTGGGCAGTGATGGCGTTTCAAAGATTAAACTGAAAATGAAAGCAATGAACCCAGCTATACCTAATTGAAGCACACCAATCGCAATGGCTTCATGTTTCTTTGTAACTTTTTCTATTACAAGAATATGAATCGCGTAAGCAAGGGCAGAGATCACGCATAAAACATCACCAGGATTCAAACTTAACGTACTATTAAGTGTCATAAAGCCAATTCCAGTAATTGTCAATAACAGCCCGATGCGTATTGGCAAAGAAGGCAATGACTTAAGTAATATGCTTTGAATCACCGGTACAAAAACAACAGTCAAACTTAATAAGAAACCTGCATTTGAAGCCTTAGTCATGCTTAAACCGAAAGTAACAAAAGAAAAAACTGTAAAAAGTAAAAAACCTAAAACGGTTGATGCTAACACTGCCTGAATCGAAATTCTCAATAAATATTTATAAAAAATGAGTCCGGCAATTAAGAAAGCAATTATGCAGCGAAGTGCCACTAGATTAAAGGTTTGCAGGGAATCTAATCCCATCTTCATGAATATATAAGAGAGTCCCCAAAAGAAATTAACAACCACTAGTAAAATAGTTGCTTTTGCTCGATTACTCATTTCATCATTCTCCATCCATCATGTTTTCAATCTGTATTATAATCGAGGTTTTGATATTAATAAAACGAATATTTTTCATTGATTACATTAAAAAAATTCATGTAAGGAGACATTCTATGAGCTTAGTTAAATATGAGGTTTTTAGTAAGGTAGCAGAGCTTGGCAGTTTCACTAAAACAGCCGATTTTCTAGGACTGACACAATCAGCTGTCAGTCATGCGATTGCTAATTTGGAGAAGGAGTTCGGTTTTTCACTCGTTCAGCGAAGCCGATCAGGAATTACGTTAACCAATGAAGGTCATGCATTGCTTTTGAATATACGAAAAGTACTGCACTATGATGAACAGCTGCACCAGGAAGCAGCGAAGATCACCGGATTAACAAAAGGGACAGTGAGAGTAGGGACATTTACAAGTGTTTCATCAAAATGGCTGCCAGAAATTATTAATATTATGGAAATAGAGTTTCCCAACATTCGGATTGAGCTCATCGAAGGCGATTATTTCGAAATTGA
Source organism: Cytobacillus purgationiresistens (assembly GCF_030813235.1). Classification (GTDB taxonomy): domain Bacteria; phylum Bacillota; class Bacilli; order Bacillales; family Cytobacillaceae; genus Cytobacillus; species Cytobacillus purgationiresistens. Next base: position 165,681 of record NZ_JAUSUB010000001.1, read on the forward strand.
GAAGGGCATATTAAACGGGAAAATCGACTGTGGATTTATCAATGTTGATCATTCAAATCATTTTGATATCATTACATTGAAAAAAGACAGGCTCCTTTGCATTGTTTCCAAACAAAATGCATTATCTCAACAAAAAACGATTCAGCTGACCCAGTTAGTCGATGTTCCTTTCATCATGCCGACCTATGGTGGATACCATGAAGTGAAGTTTCTGTTTGAGAATAGCCAGCTACAGCCTAATATCCGCTTTGGATTAATGGCGGAGGATTCAATCAAGTCAATGGTAGCTCATGATTTAGGTGTAAGCATCCTGCCGGAAATGTTACTGGAAACACTGCCATCCGGATGCAAGGCGATTCCACTTGCACAAGATAGTTATCGTGTACTCGGACTGGCTACACGCTTCAACTTATCTCCTGCAACAAAGCAGTTTGTAGAGGTCACAAAACGGTGGATCAAAGAGCAATGATGAAAACATTATTGGTTGACTGTCGGAGCAAGGTCAAGTTATGGAAGCGGGGTACTAAGTTAGGTGAGCATTAAATAGGTTAGATATGAAAATAGTGCCCGAGTGAATGGTAAGAGAGTGATAGGATAAGTTGATATTGAAACTAGTTTCTTGGTGAATGCGAAGAGTAGCGATAGAGGAACTTGACGGTAAAATTAGTTTTCGATTCGGTCGAGCGCGCTTGATCCCTGAAAAAGGACTGGATTATCATTCTAGTCCTCAAACCAATTAAAATACCTACTCTACTAGGCTCCACAATATCCTTTATTTCAAGAAAAGAAGAGAGCTGTCCAAAAGACAACTCTCTTTTTTTCTAATCCAGATCTCAAACAATTTCAGCTATTAATTCAATTTCTACATTTCCATTAATAGCTCGCGATATCATGCATGATGATTCCGCTTTTTGAGCGAGTTTAAGGGCTCGTGAACGGTCTTTTTCACTTGCATCTTCTTTTAAGACAATGGTTGGCTTATGGATGATTTTTTTATACGTTAGTATCCCTTTTGTTTCATCCACAATGGCAACTGACTCCATATGTAAATCTCTTTTAGCTAAGCCGCTTCTTTCCATTATCGCAGCTAATGTAATAATATAGCAGGTTGCGGCTGCACCCAGCAGCAATTCGTCTGGATTTGTCCCCACTCCTGGCCCGTTCATTTCAGGGGGAATGGATACTTTTGTTTTTAATTGACCGCTTTCAATCTCTCCTACATCATTTCGTAACCCAGGCCAATGTGCTTTTAAAAGAAATTGGTGTTCTGCCACGTTTAACCCTCCATTAGTTTTGTAATACAAGAATTATACAGATAATCAGGTGAAAAAGGAAAGGATTGGCTTTTATCGCAAAACATAATCATGTAAAATAAAATAAAATAGAGTCATAGGGGGAAACTGTGAACATACTTGATTGGTTCTTAAAAACCAAAAATACTTTATCTGAATTTTTAGCTTTTCTTTTTGGGTTTTTGACTGCAATTTTTATTCCAAATATATTAGGGTTAGAAGGCATCGGGATTGTGATTGCCATTCTTATCATTTTTATCGGTATGCGCGGATTGGAATGGGTGTTAGCGAAAGTGCTAGGAGAAAAAGATAAGAAGTTATCAAGGAATAATTATTTTGCGATGGTTTTGTTTTTTCCTTTCCTTGCAATTCTTTCATACATCCTTTTTCGCAATTAATCTATGCAAAAATAGTGATAGCATGTTAATCTATGATATTAAAATGTATAAGCAAGGAGCATACTCAACATGAAACTTATTTCCTGGAATGTAAACGGTATAAGAGCCTGTGTAAAAAAGGGCTTTCTAGACTATTTTAATGAAGTAGATGCAGATATATTTTGTATACAAGAGTCAAAGCTGCAGGAAGGGCAAATTCAACTGGAGCTTGAAAACTATCATCAATACTGGAACTATGCGCTTAGAAAAGGTTACTCTGGAACAGCTGTCTTTACAAAACATAAACCAATGTCAGTAAAATATGGTTTGGGCGATAATGAAACAGAAGATGAGGGAAGAATTTTAACCTTGGAATTTGCTGATTTCTACCTTGTAAATGTGTATACTCCCAACTCAAAAAGGGATTTGACAAGGTTATCCTACAGATTGGAATGGGAGGATTCCTTAAAGTCATATTTAATTGAGCTTGATCAGAGGAAGCCTGTTGTTTATTGTGGAGACTTAAATGTCGCGCACCAAGAAATCGATTTAAAGAATGCCCGCTCTAATATCGGAAATTCTGGTTTCACAGTTGAAGAGAGAGGGAAGATGTCGGATTTGCTTTCCACTGGCTTTGTTGATTCATTCCGTTTTCTTTATCCTGAAAGAACGGATGTCTATTCTTGGTGGTCTTATATGGCCAATGTTAGGGAAAGAAATATCGGCTGGCGAATCGATTATTTTATCGTATCGGATAAAATTAAAGATAAAATTAAAGACACGGATATTCATTGCGATGTAATGGGGAGCGATCATTGTCCGGTCATGTTAAATATAGAGCTATAGTAATTAGTGAGGCATCATGAAAGTGGTGCCTTTATTTTTGTCTGAAATTTCTTTTATTCGTAAGGCTAGACTGATATGATAGAATGGTAGTTTCTTACAATAAAATAGTGTAGAAGGAGTTGATTTATAAGAGAATGATAGAAAGTGCTATTTTCCCATATTTATTATTAACTGGAATTATTTTAATTTTAATTGAGTGTATAAATGCATTTAGTCTCCAACAAAATAAAGGATTTATAGCTGAATCATTAATATCGACAGGGTTTGTTTTTGTTATTGCTATTGCTCAATTCGTATTCGGACTTTCAGAAGCCATGGATGTGACTGCAGTCAATACGATATACATCTTTATTTTTATTCTCATTGTTTATATCATCTATAGAATTTTTATATATGGACGTGTTTACACTGTACATAGAACGACAAGAAGCGACCTCGTAAATCATATTAAGAGGGAGCTAAATACATTTGACATTCCTTATATAGAAGAAGAAAGCATGTATAACAAGAAACATACTTTCAATTTACTAGAAGATCACACTAAACTGATTATCAGCTGGAACAGAACCGAGAAGAGCCAACATACATATACATTAATATTTAAAAAATGGTGGAAAATTCATCGATATCATGAAATGAAAGAAAACCTAAGAGAAATTTACATAAGAGAGCGGCAAGATCTCATATTTAAAAAAGAGCTGGTTTGGTATGTAATTGAAATTTTATTTCTAATCTTTACGCTGTTTTTCGTTAATCATCTATTGAAGTAGTAAAGAAACCACTCATCATGAGTGGTTTCTTTACCATTCGTTTTCATAGTCAAACATTTCCGCTAATCTAATCATTTCTTCAGGATAAAAAGTTCCGCTTGAATAGAAATAGTAGATATTCTTATCTGTAATAACAGTTAATCGCTCACTCGAGCCATGGTTAACATCGTTATTAAGTTGAATCACTCCGTGCTGGCCAGCGATATCAACTTCATATGCAGTATATGATTTAGAAGGGAAATGCTTATGGGGTAAAAAGGCTTCTACCCACTGATTTATAGGCTGGCTATGACTTTGTGTATGTACAGATATCATTCTTCCTGCAGTAGTTGTTAAATAAAAGGCTTGTGATTCAATTTGCTGTTTTCCATCGATATTAGTGATAGCAAGTGTTATATTAGGCTCCCCGATGATCGTATCAATAGTCTGATCAGCATCAAGCGGATAAACTGATTGCTCTCTGCCTTGTTCAGTTAGAACGGGCTCTCTTTGATTGTTGTGATTCTTCTCATAATTAAAATGGATTCCTTCTTGCAATATTGGACTGTTGGAGTCTTGGTTAGTTGTGATTGAGCTGGATAGTATAGTCGCTATAAATATAAGAGCAAAAGCGGCGAAACTAAATGAGAGTGTGGGAGCGACCCATAGGCGTTTTCTTTGTTTTTTGTTTTCTCGAGTTATTTGCTGTACTAACTTAGCCCCAAGTTGACCCTTCCTTATCCGAGTCCATTCCATCTGGCTGTCCATTTGCTTTAGAGAATGGCTTAAATAGCCTTTGTCTTCATGAGAGTTCTTCATAATGCTCCTCCTTTAACAGCAGCTTTTCAAGATGATTTATACCTCTTGATAGAGTGGATTTAACCTTGCTTTCAGACCAACCAAGGATTTCTGCGGTTTCTTTCGTAGAGAACTCTTTTATTTTTCTCAGAATGATCACCTCGCGATAAGTGAATTTTAATTTGTCTAAGGCTGAATAAAGTTGTTCTATGTCTTCGTTGATTTGCACTACTTGTTCTGTTGATCGGGTACGCTCCTTATATGAGTGAGATAGGATTGTAAACAAAAGTTTAGATCGCTGTTGTTTACGCAAGTAATCTAAGGATGAATTTCTTGCAATAGAAAATAACCATGTTTTTAAAGAGGCCTGTCCTTGGAATTGATCGAACGACTGATAGGCTTTAAAAAAAGTATCTTGTGTTATATCCTCAGCTTTATGAAAATCCTGAATTAACATCCCTACATATTTCAATATGGAGTCACTATGTAAATCATAAAGGGCCATGATCTTATGATGTTTTTCAATATTTGCATCCAACTGCTGACCTCCTTTCGAATTTCTTATCATATAGACGTCTGAAGTAATAATCGGTCGCAGTTTCCTTCTCTTTATTTTGGATAATTTCCCTGAAAAGGTAAATACTAAATTTACTTATAATAGGAGTGTGGATCGTGTGAATGAGACTATCGTTGTCCTTGTAAGATCGATTATTGCATTTGGAACTTTACTCATTTTCACTCGATTTTTAGGAAAGCAGCAAGTGAGCCAAATTACTTTTTTTGATTATATTTTGGGGATTACAATCGGCTCAATTGCGGCAAATTTATCCTCGGATATTACGACTGATGCTTGGCCCTATTGGGTTGCACTATTTGGATGGACGATTATGGTTTTGATTATGCAAAAGGTTGCTGTCAGGTGGAGGCAGGCCTCTGTCTATATTGACGGAGAACCAGTGATAGTCATTATGAATGGCGAGATTATGGACGAAGTCATGAAAAAACTTCGCTTTAGGATATCAGATTTGCAAGAACAGCTCCGAGAAAAGGGTGTGTTTGATATAAAAGAGGTTCAATATGCAGTCGTTGAAAAAGATGGTCAACTCTCGATACTTAAAAAAGCTGATAATTTGCCAGTCACACCAAGTGACATGAAAATAAAAGCAACCTATCGAGGAATGGGTACCGAGCTCATATATGATGGCGTTCTCGTGGAGAATAATCTAAAACAAGTGAATAAGGATCAATTATGGCTGCAGGGTCAATTAGAAGCAAAGGGGTATAAGGATATTACAGAGGTTTTTTTGGCTGTCATCGATGCAACTGGAGAACTGTTTCTCGATGGTTATAAAGATAAGATGGAAAATCCAGTTGATATCACCGACTTTAAAGGTTTAAAGTAGCTTCATATGAAGGAGTTTTTACTTTATAAGGTTGTTCCCCTGCTCATCCTGGCAATCTTTATTATGACGATGAAATCCGGTGATTTCTTGAAAAAATCTTTTACCGATGAAGATGATGTTATGCAATACGTTGAGCTCGTTAATCAAAGCATTGACGATGGTGATTGGGCAACAGCTGATAAGAATATTAAAGATACAAAAGACGCTTTTTTGATTGTCCAAAAACGCATTCAATTCTCTGTTGAAAAAAGTGAATTAAACAGAATGGGTGCTGCCATATACCGTGCGATTGGATATGTCGATGAACAGGATGCAGCTGGTGCAAAAGCCGAGCTGCAGGAGATAAGATTCACTTGGGATGGATTAGGCAAGTGAGGTGTTAAAGCTAGCAAGCAGGGGAATTTTCCTTGTTGCTAGCTTTTTTTTACTTTATTGAGGGTTTCTCTCTTATTTTTATTGTTTTCTTATATAATAAAGTAAAAATAAGCATAGGTGGTCATTAAATGAATAAGAGAAAAATTATGTTTACTGGCGGGGGCTCTGCTGGACATGTAACACCTAATATTGCGTTAATCAATGAGCTTCAGCATGACAAAAATGACCTCTACTATATTGGATCACATAGTGGAATAGAGAAAGAGTTAATAGGGAAATTGAATGTGCCATACTTTGGGATTAGCAGCGGGAAACTGAGAAGATACATCGATATGGAAAATGTGAAAGATGTTTTTCGAGTGCTCAAAGGAACTTCTGAAGCACATAAAATATTGAAGAAAATAAAACCAGATTTATTATTTTCAAAAGGAGGATTTGTCTCTGTTCCAGTTATTTTAGCTGCCAGTATATTGAGAGTCCCAATCTATATACATGAAAGCGATTTGACACCGGATTGGCAAATAAAATTTCCAAGCGGTTTGCAATGAAAATTTTTACTTCATTTGAGGAAGCCGCAGCGTTTTTTCCATCAGAAAAGGTAAAAGCAATCGGTTCACCAATTAGAAAAGAAATTTTCACTGGAACAGCGAGTAGAGGATTGTCCTTTCTCGGGATTCACGACCAAAAGCCGATCATTACGATTATGGGTGGGAGCTTAGGTGCTAAAGCGATCAATGAAACCGTGCGCTCGTCATTGGAGTCATTAACTAAACGGTTCCAGATTGTCCATCTTTGTGGAAAGGGACAGTTAGATTCTGAGTTAAATAAAGTAGATGGCTATAAACAATTTGAGTATATTCACAATGAGTTGCCGGATATCCTTGCTGCTTCCAGTTTTATTATCACAAGGGGTGGTTCAAACTCAATCTTCGAGTTTTTATCATTACAAATTCCAATGCTCATTATCCCATTATCAAAGAAACAAAGCAGAGGAGACCAAATACTAAATGCACAAGCATTTGAACGCAATGGATTTGCCATTGTCTTGGATGAAGAGAATTTAAGTGTTGAGACATTAGAAATAGCATTGAAAGAGCTGGAGCTAAAAAGCGCACAAATCATACAAACAATGAAGCAATCTCCATTGACGAATGGATTGGATTATCTTCTGAAGGAGATCCGAGAAATCGAAAGCAAGGCGCAATAGACTTTATGCTTTTCATTGATGGAAAACTAAATGTAAAGTCAATAAATCAAGATTAAAGGCCCTTCATATAAGAGACACAGAGATGAAGGGTTAATATACCAAAAATAAAAGCCCTTCATACTTGAGAAACCAAGAGGAAGGTCAAATAAACCCAAATAAATGCCTCCTCTAAAGTGAAACCAAGCCTAAGGAGATAGAACCCCAAAATACCCTTCACATGAGAAAATCTCATTCAAAGGGCAAATGATAAGTCCTCTATCCGTAAAAATCTAAAACAGCTATTTATTTAGTTTTTCCAAAAAAGCCTCAAGTGTTTTCGTATATAATTCAGGCTGATCCCGGTGAACGAGATGACCGGCAAAAGGGATAATAGCTGTGTTTATCTTCCTATTTAAATCGCGATATTGAACTGCTGCTGTAAATTCAAATACTGAGTCGCCGCCTATTAAGCACATGCTTGGTATTTTTAATCCCCCAACATCTCCGGTTTCATGAAATGGATAAAAATCATTATTATTAAATGAGGAAAATAGCGCTTTCCAATCGTTTTCACCATGAATATTGTTCATAAAATGAACAACCTCCTCATTACCAAAAATATGGGTTTCGAAGCGACCTGCTTCCTCCTGTAATATTTCCTTCCAGTTGTAAGGTTCGATCGGAAGGATCCTGAAAATGTGAGGGACTTCACCTTTTCAGGGTGTTTTTTTGCATACATGAGTGCTGCTTGTCCGCCTAATGAAACACCAGCAATATGGCATTGCTCTACCTTCAATGATTCCAGCGTTTCCAGTAAATCATTAGCGAAATGGCTTGTATAATTTTCAATTTGGCCAGTTGATTTTCCATGCCCTCTTAAATCAGGTCGTATAACCATATAACCTTTTTTTGAAAAATAATCACTTTGCTCTGTGTATTCTGTTCCGCCTGTCATTCCTCCAGAATGAATCAGAACAAGCGGTTCACCTGTACCTTGTATATCTGTGTGTAATATCATTGTGGCCTCCTAGTGAAGATAATAATTGATTTTTCGACAAAAGCAGGTAAAATCCTCCTATTTGTGAACAAAAATCGAAATAATTAATTAAATTTTGAAAATATTTTGCGTTTCAAGGTAATTATTGTTGCTTTGTAACGTAATATAAATTACCTTTAGAAGTAAGGAGGTGGGTGCAGTGGAAAATTTATGCTTGAATGTTGCTTTATTAAGGAGAAAGGTGCCGAACCTTACTACAGCTGCTAAATCGGTTGGGTTGCGTCCGGCAACAGTATCCAATTTGTGTACAGGGAAGATTCCAGTTGGAAGAGCTGAGCTTCGCACAATTGCCGCACTTGCATCTTTAGCGGAATGCACGATAGACGAATTAATATTGAAAGGGGAAAAGGTTGAAATGATTGAGACGAAAATTAAAGCGTTGGACTTATTTGCACCGTTGGCAAAAGGAGGAACGATTGGCTTAGTTGCACGACCTGGAATGGGTCAGTTAGTCTTGTTGTCAGAGTTATTTTTCCGGCTGCAAAAAGAGGATTATACGACCGTTTTATTACTGCCAGATGGGGATTATCCAGAGATTGAGGATGTTTTTCAATTTATTGATATGAAGGTTTCTTCGATTAAGGAAGCATATGAAGAGATATCTGCTAAAGGAAAAGATGTGAATATTGCATTTGCTGCTGATCGATCACATGTTCTGACTGGGGATATTATCGAGCTACAAACACAATTAAATAATATAGGGATGAATAATGTGACAACTTTCCTGGTGGATTTAAAAGGAGAGGTAGTCGATGAAGATATGCCTTATGGACCATTGGAAACGCTATGGCATTTTGATGTCGATCTTGCAGCAAGACATAAATATCCTGCCGTCAGCCCTTTGTATTCAACCTCATCAGTACTTGAAGGTGCACACCTAGACCAAAACCACTTAACAATCCAACAAAATGCACAAAAACTTCTCCGCAGATATCGTGAATTGCGATCGATTGTTCAAACGAGAGGGATAGAGAAACTCCCTGATTCAGAAGTGCAAACCTATAAAAGAGGAGAACGATTGGAAGCCTATTTAACTCAACCTTTTTATGTTGCTGAAGAGTTTACCGGCATTAAGGGTTTATCTGTCCACTTATCTGAAACATTATCAGATGTTAGGAAAATCATTGACGGTAAGGCTGACGCTATGTTACCGGAACACTTAGCCTTTATCGGCCAACTTGAAATGAATTAGCAAAAAAGAAACAAGGCATCAACCATTTTGATGCCTTGAAAAGTATAACCAGCTATTTTATTATCGGAATCCATATTTCACTCTTGAAAGCAGGAGAGGAAGTATCCTTATCCTGATTCCATAATAATATTTCTGGACCCTCGACAATTTCGTACTGTGCAGTAGGGAACTATTCTCTAGTAGATGCGTCCCCAAACATTTTGCAGGGTTTCAGGAAAAGGACCAATCGCTTCAAAAACTGCCCAAGTGGAAGCTGAAACTTCCATCAGCAGCTCCAATCATATGATAGAGATCACCTTTTTCGTCATTTCTTCCTTCAGAGAAACTAGTTGAAGCGCTGATTAATCCTTGAGGTTGAATGTTGGAAAGTGCTTTAAGCTGATTAATTGTTTTTATCTGCAATCCTTTCCACATTGCCTCAAGTTCTGGATTAACCCTGGTAGTGCCCCTATAAAGCGTGAGATAGAACAGCTTAATTTTGAATCGAATAATAGATAGTCCACTAAATATGAATCTAATTTGGCTATAGAGCATTTTAAGAGAGTGTGTTATAGAAGAATATTTACGGATTATATATACTGGATTTCAAAACCACTATTCGAATTATGAATATAAATGAATATTTTGCACCTAAACGAAGAGAAAAATCGTCTAATAAGTAGAGGAGGATAGAAAAATGAATCAATTACAATTTACACAATCCAAACCCTCAATAAATAATAATTGGAGTAAGGAGGAGAAGCTTGATTTTTTAATGAATGAATATGGAGATAAGATTATTCGACTTGCATATTCATATGTGCGTACCAAACATTCCGCTGAAGATATTGCACAAGAAGTTTTTATAAAGTGTTACGAACATTTAGATGAATTTAGAGGAGATTCTTCCCATAAGACTTGGCTTTACAAAATTGCGATAAACAAATGTAAAGACCATTTAAAGAGTTGGTCACATCGAAATGTTGTATTAACTGAGATAAAAACTTCCATCCAAAAGGTAATGCACCCAGCGTCAGATATTGAATGTATTAGAAAGGAAGAAGGACAGTTCATTTCAGAGAAAATTCTTTCGTTGCCACGTAAATATAGAGAGGTTATTATATTTTATTATTATGAAGGTCTAAGCTTAAAAGAAATTTCTAATTTACTTAATTTAAATATAAATACTATAAAATCAAGATTTTATAGGGGGAAAAAATTACTTGAGAAAGAGCTAAAAGGAGGGGATTTTCTTGAATAAACTTAATGACCTTGATGAAAAAATGAACCGAACTGTATTCAAAGATATTAAATTTGAAGCTAATCACAAAGAAAAGGTCTTTGAAGGCATCAAAAAGAAGAAAAGTACATATAAATTTCCCTCTCTTAGATATGTTTTGGCATCTACCTTTAGTGTTGCAGTAACTATTTCAGTACTTATTATTTTCTTGAACATATACGACTTTAACCTTACATCTATTCAGAATGAGCAAGTAGATCATAGTAATAACGCTACTGATCATGACATTAATGAAGTTACAAACCTTTTGAATAGTTATTTACATGCTTTAGAGACTAATGATGTCTCATTATTGGTAGAATACTCAAATGATATAAGATTCCCAAATAAAGATGAACAAAAAGAGCAGTACTTAAGTATTGAGCAGCAAATCTCTGACACTAAAATAGTAGAATTAAACAGGGTGAATGAAATTAAATTTGAAGCTACAATAGAACTTGTTGATGACGGGGACATGTCTGAACTTAAATTACCGATTGAAAAACAAAAATCAAATGAGTGGATAATTATAGTTGGTCAAGATTTATAACGTGAATGTATCGTTTTAGTATATAGATAAAATACTACCGAATTGATTTTTGGACAATATTAAAATTTTTTGGTTATATTGAAATTAATGAACGCCTGAAAAGTCAAGCGTTTTTTAATTCTATAAAAATTAATAAAGAGAACCACTATATTTAAATAACTTAAAGACAGAATTAGAACATTATATAGCCACATTAACAGATACAGAATGGCTCTTTCCTTCTCGAAAAGGAAATCTACCAATCAGCAGAATCCAGGCTTATAGACAGCTTAATAAAGCAGCAGATATGATCGATATATCAGAAGGTATTGGTACTCATACGATGAGAAAGACTTTCGGATATTGGCATTATAAGCAATTTAAAAACATAGCAGAATTACAAACGATTTTAAATCATAATCATCCAGTGGTTACATTACACTATAAGTATGTGTCAATTTAAAGGCAGCAAGAGTTAATCTTCTTTTTCTCACACACTCAGATAATATCATCCCCGCTAAAAATGAAAACATCCTTTTAAAATGGTACTCTGAGCATAACGCAAATTCAGAAAAACCTTTATAGTCGATATTTTTTGTCAGATGATCTTCAATATACTGCATCGCATTATTCATGTTTCTTAGCATATCCACCTTCATGACCTCCCTTCAAATAAAAAATAACAGTCATTATTCATGTTCACCCGACAGACCGTCCACAGTTTTGTAGTATGTACCTGAATGAAAATTGGATATAAAGGGGTGGTATAGATGAACTTCATGCTGGAACAAGATTTAGCAGCTTCGACACAGTTTTATGAAACGCTCTTAGCGATTCAGTGCTAAATCAGATCAAAGCTGCATTTTTAAGCATGAAGGATTTTCCTTGCTGTTGACATCAGATCAAGTATTATCTTCTGATCATTATTTTAATTCAAGAGCGAATTTAAGAAAAGGAACGGGTGTTGAACCTGTCATATTTGCCGATGATATTTATGAATCTTATGCACAAATGAAAGAGTACTATTCAGATGAAATAGAGTCAGAGTTGAAGATGCAGTTATGGGAAATGATTGATTTTCACGTGATTGATCCTGATGGTTATTATATAAGAATCACAACTAGAAGGGTTTGATTATTTTTGCAAAGACATGATATATTTATATAAGGATTATAGATACCTTATAGTAGAAAAACATCTAACAAAGGATGTTATTTAATGAGCCTATTAAAAAAATTATTCTCTAAAGAAAAACAAATAACGATTGAGTTTTGTGAAAAGAACTTGGATCGTTTTTATTCTGATGAAGACTTTTCAGTGATCGGGCCTTTTTTGCAAGGAAAAGGCGTGGAATATAAGCAATACGAATGTCAAAGCAAATGTAAATACTGCAAGCAATCTCCATATGCGATTATTAATGGAGAATTTGTTCAAGCGGAAAGTCCGTCTGAGCTTCTAAAAAAAATGAAAGAATTTAAATAAGCAAGGTGGAAGAAAGAATGACAGTGCAAAAGCCTTACCGATTATTATTGTATTATATGTATGTACCGATTGAATCCCCAGAAGGATTTGCTAAGCAGCATTTGAAGCTTTGCAAGAGCCTGGAATTAAAAGGAAGAATACTGGTTGCAAAAGAAGGTATTAATGGAACTGTCTCTGGAACAGTTGAAAACACAGAGCAATATATGAAAATAATGAAAGCGGATGAACGCTTCGCTGACATGGTATTTAAAGTGGATGAAGTGGAACAGCATGCCTTTAAAAAAATGCATGTACGCCCAAGAACCGAAATTGTTACATTAAACCTAGAAGACGATGTTAATCCTAATGAAGTGACAGGTGCCTACTTAGAGCCAAAGGAATTTTATGAAGCGATGCAGCAGCAAGATACGGTTGTGATCGATGCAAGAAATGATTATGAGTACGATATTGGACATTTTAGAGGCGCTATAAGACCAGATATTGAAGCCTTCCGAGATTTACCTGACTGGATAAGAGAAAATAATGAGATCTTAGAAGGTAAAAAAATTCTCACATATTGTACCGGAGGCATTCGCTGTGAAAAATTCTCTGGATGGCTTGTACAAGAGGGCTATCAGGATGTCAGTCAGCTTCATGGCGGAATTATCACTTATGGAAAAGACCCAGAAGTTCAAGGCGAGCTATGGGATGGCCAATGTTATGTGTTCGATGATCGTATTACAGTTCCAATCAATAATAAAGAACATGTTGTGGTCGGCAAGGACTATTTTACAGGGGAGCCTTGTGAGCGCTATATAAACTGTGCGAATCCTGAATGCGATAAACGCTTTATGGCAACAAAAGAGAACGAAGATAAATATTTACGATCCTGTTCTCATGAATGCCGAGTTCATCCAGACAATCTTTATGTAATAGAACATGAATTAAGTGAAGAAGGAATGAATGAACGCATAAAGATGATCGAAAAAGAACAAACAGCAAACATGAACTAATTTCGAATTCCTGAAGGTGTATAAGTCCTTCAGGATTTTTTGTACCGTTTTTTCGCAGAGAATTTGTGCTCAATTTATAAATCTAATTGACCATGCTCCGGATCCAATAAAAGTATGGAATTGAATATTTTATTTTATTTTTATACTTTTTAGTTGAAAAAGTATTTAAAGTTTATTAAAATAAACTTGTAACCAAATCTTACATATTAGGAGGAACCCGAAAATGGCTAAACATGAACTTCCTGCGTTACCATACGCAACTAATGCATTAGAACCTCATATTGATGAACAAACAATGGTGATTCACCATGATCGTCACCATGCGACATATGTAAATAACTTGAATGCTGCGCTTGAAAGCCACGCTGATCTTGCAAGCAAATCTATCGAAGAATTAATCTCTAATATTGATTCTTTACCTGAAGGCATCCGTACTGCTGTACGCAACAACGGCGGCGGTCATGCAAACCATAGCTTATTCTGGACTCTTCTTTCTCCAAATGGCGGCGGAGCACCAACTGGTGATGTTGCTGGTGCGATCGATGAAGCATTCGGTAGCTATGATCAATTCAAAGACGAATTTGCTAAAGCAGCAGCTGGTCGATTCGGTTCTGGTTGGGCTTGGTTAGTATCTGAGGGCGGAAAGCTTTCTATCACTAGCACACCAAATCAAGACAGCCCAGTAATGGAAGGTAAATCTCCAATTCTTGGCCTTGATGTTTGGGAACACGCTTACTATTTGAAATATCAAAACAAACGTCCAGATTACGTTCAAGCTTTCTTCAATGTTGTAAACTGGGATGAAGTAAACAAACTTTACGCTGCAACAAAATAATAAGAAAAGCGCAAGCGCCTTGTTCACCTTTAGGCTATAGACTTTAGAGGGGGTAGGCGCTTGCGCTAGACATTTTATACCTAAAAAAATATGAACTTTTTTTAGATTATAAAAAAACACTTTTGGGATAGCCCAAAAGTGTTTTTTATTTGAATTGAATTTGAAACTTGCAATGATCATTACCTTCCGTTTTACAATTTACTCTATTCACCTGGTCGGTATCAAGGACACTTTTTAACATTTGTGTCTCACAATGACAAGCCGTTTTATAAGAGCTGGCAACGGTAAGAATCGGACAATTATATTCAGTGAGCTCATAGGTTTGCTCATCTACTTGATCAACATCAGCCATATAACCTTTTTCATTTTGGATTTTGACAAGCTCTGCAATTTTCTCTTCGCTTGTCTTATCTGCCAATCTTTCGGAATACTCCACCGTTAATCGTTCTTCTCTTTTCTTGAATAAAGCGTCAACTGCGCTGTTTCCGTACATTTCTTTTATGTCTTGAAGGAATTCCAAAGAAATCCCTTCATAATTTTTTGGGAAAAACTTTTCTCCCTTTTCAGTTAAAAAATATATTTGTATCGGTCTTCCGATAGATTGTTTACTTTCTTTAGAACATACAAAACCGATATTTTCAAGGGCTGTTAGATGTTTTCTTACAGCCATATGAGTAATTTTCAAGCGATCCCTAAGGTCATTGACAGTCATGGACGATTCTTTTTTAAGTAAATGAAGCACTTTATCTTTTGTTGAATTAATTTGGACTTCCATAACATCACCTCAAGCTTTGTATTAAGATAAAAGTGAAAATATTTTTTGCACTACTCAGTATGAACCGTTTATAGTTAAACTTATTATACTATATTGTATAAAAAAACTTAAGCAATAACAAATAAGTTGGCATCATTCTTGCTTTATAGAAAAATATATCGCAATTTCTTTACATAAATGAAAGTAGGTGTACGAATGATTGGCACAAAAGAAGAAATGACAATTCACCCTATAGTTTTACCAGCAAAAGGAAGTTTGAGGAGTTTTAATTTTTATTTAGTGGAGGATGTCAATGGGCTTTCATTAATAGATGCAGGGATTGATCATCAATCCTGCTGGGATTTACTGAATAAGACTTTGCATAATAATGGCTTTTCACTTAAGGATATACAGAGGATCATTCTCACACATTCTCATGAAGATCATACCGGATTAATCAATCGTATTTTATCCGTTCATCCTGTTCCTATCTATGCACATGAAGAAGCGGTTTGTCGACTCCAGCGGGAGGAAGAATTTCTCTTAAAGAGAATCGATTTTTTTAATCAACTGTATCAGGAGATGGGCTGTGGCGAAGTGGGCAAAAAGCGGGTCGAGGAGATTAAACAGGTGATGGTCCAGAAGAAAAACGAGGCCATAGCTGGTGAAATCCTCCCCGTGAAGGAGGGAGATTCGTTAATAGGCATGGAATTATTTGAAACCCCTGGACATTCGCCTGACCATATCGTTTTTCTCGATAAAAATAGAAAGATGCTGTTCGGCGGTGACCATCTAATCGGCCATATTTCTAGTAACGCCCTTGTGGAACCTGACAGAAACGGGAAGCGAAGACAAACATTAATAGAGTATAAAGCATCACTGGAAAAATGTATGACGCTTGATATCGAAACAGTATATACAGGTCATGGGCGAGAGCTTGGCAACCCCGACGAATTGATTAAAAGGCGCGTGACTGGAATGGATCATAAGGCTGAAAAAATCAAGGAGGTCATTAAACAAGACATATCGGTTGCAAGTGAAATTGCCAAAGTGTTTTACAGTGATAAATATATGACTGAATTTAGTTTAGTCATGTCAGAAATTATCGGGCATTTAGACTATCTTGAGCATGCAAACCTGATTGCAAAAACAAAAAAAGATGGTATTTGGCACTATACAGCAGTTTAATGCGCTTTAAATATGTACACAAGAAGACACACTTCAGAACAAAAGTGTATCTTCTTGTGTTTTTTTGTAGACATAAAAATGTTAGATAGCGATCTGTATTCCCTTTTTTATAACTGGCATAGTTTTTGCATATAAAAAAGTACAGAAAGATGCATCAAGTGAATGAAGAACCGTCATCAAACTAAAGAAAAATATTCTAAAAAGCGAGGGTAAACCATGTCAACGAAAACGAGTGAAAACCAAGGAAAATCATCATTTAACTTATTTAAACAAAATAGAGAAATTTATAATGAAGACCATGAAATGTTTAGATCTTCTTTACGCAAGTTTATCGAAAAGGAAGTCACGCCTTATTTCGACCAATGGGAAGAAGATCATTATACTCCTCGTGAACTGTTTCATAAAATGGGCGAGCAGGGATTTTTAAGTCCACAGGTAGATCCAGCATATGGCGGCTTAGGACTGGATTTTGGATTTAATATGATATTAGCAGAAGAGACAGCACGTGTTGGTTCAGGCTTGGGCACAGCAAGCTTACATAGCACAGTCGTTGTTCCTTATCTTGAAATATTTGGTTCAGAAGAGCAAAAGAAAAAATATCTGCCTAAGTTCGTTAGCGGTGAAATGTTAACTGCCGTTGCAATGACTGAACCAGGTACAGGCTCTGATTTATCTGGAATGAGCACAACAGCTGTTAAAGATGGTGACCATTATGTCATCAATGGACAAAAGACGTTTATCACCAATGGCATCAATGCCGAATTGGTTTTCGTAGCAGTGAAAACGGATACAAAGGTGAGACCAGCCCATCGAGGTATAAGTATTATTATGGTAGAGGCGGATACGCCAGGCTTTACGAAGGGCAGAAAGTTAAAAAAGCTTGGCGGACATTCTCAGGATACAGCCGAATTAATATTTGAAGACGTTCGGGTGCCAGCAGTGAATTTACTTGGTGAAGAAGGAAAAGGATTCTACTATTTAATGGAGAAGCTGCAGCAAGAACGATTAATTTGTGCGGAAGGAGCACTGGCCCTTGCGCAAGAAATGTTAAGATCAACAATTGATTACGTGAAGGACAGAACAGCTTTTGGACAGCCTATCAGCAGTTTCCAAAATACGCAATTTGAAATCTCAGAAATGGCAACAGAAGTAACGATTGGCAGAACCTTCTTAGATAGCTTAGCGACTCGTCATATGAAGGGGGAAGATATCGCCACAGAAGTATCGATGGCAAAATGGTGGATTACAGACATGGCAAGAAGAATGTCCTCACGTTGCTTGCAGCTCCATGGAGGTTATGGCTTTATGGAGGAATATGATATTGCCCGCCGGTATAGAGATGTGGCTGTTATGCCGATCTATGCTGGTTCCAATGAAATTATGAAAAATATTATTGCGAAAAATATAGGATTATAAATAAGCTTGAAAGGAAGATAGAATTGAGAGAAGCGGTCATAGTAGAGGCGGTAAGAACACCTGTTGGCAAGCGAAAGCGGAGTTCACCCTAAGATCTTGCTGCATTAACGTTGAAAGAGGTAGTTAAGAGAGCCGGAATTTCTGCCAGTTTAGTAGAGGACGTAATCTTTGGCTGTATTCAGCAGGTAGGAGAGCAGGGCTATGATATAGCCCGGGTAGCAGCCTTAATAGCAGATTATCCAATTGAAGTGCCAGGCGTTACGGTTGAAAGACAATGTGGATCGGGTCAGCAGGCGATTCATTTTGCAGCTCAGGCAGTCTTGAGCGGTGATATGGATGTTTTGGTTGCAGGCGGGGTAGAAAGCATGTCGAGAATTCCAATAGGCTCTGTCGCTCAAGGGGCTAAACATAGCAATGATTATTATGAAAAATATGAGGTGATTCATCAAGGTGATTCTGCAGAAAGAATCGCTGATCAAAGGGGATATACTCGAACTCAGCTTGATGAGTTTTCTTTAGAAAGTAATAGACGTGAAGTGGCAGCGATTAAAGAAAGGCGCTTTGAGAAGGAAATTGTCCCTGTTGAAGTTACATTGACTGATGGAACGAAAACATACGTTTCAAAAGATGAGGGACCGAGAGCAGATACCAGCATTGAAAAACTAGGTAAACTCAAAACGGTCTTTAAAGAGGATAGGAAAACCCATGCGGGAAATTCAAGTCAAATAAGTGATGGTGCTTCTGTTGTTTTAATCATGTCAAGGGAAAAAGCGGAAGAGCTAGGATTAAAGCCTCATGCATGTATACTTGCAAGATCTGTCGTCAGATCAGACCGAACATTAATGCTAACTGGTCCGATTGCAGCGACAAAAAAAGAATTAGAAAAGGCAAAGCTGACACTCGAAGATATGGCTGTATATGAAGTAAATGAAGCATTTGCACCTGGACCGCTCATTTTGGTGGACGAAACCGGTGCAGATCAAACGAAAATGAATCCTAATGGGGGCAATTGCTCTTGGACACCCGCTTGGCTGCAGTGGAGCGAGAATTATGACGACACTCTGGCACGAGCTGGAGCGTAGGGAAAGTCGTTATGGGCTCATGACTGTTTGTGAAGGTCATGGCATGTCAAACGCAACCATTATAGAAATAATTTCTTAATACAAAGGAGCTGATTAAATGGATATTAGTAAAAGTGTAGTGATAGTAACGGGCGGAGCATCAGGACTAGGAGAAGCGACAACAAGAAATATCGTGAGCAAAGGCGGAAAAGTTGTCATTCTTGATCTAAATGCGGATCGCGGTTTAAGTTTAGTAGATGAATTGGGTGAGGCTAACACATTATTTGCCAAGACAAATGTATATGAGGAAGAAGATGTAAAGTCGGCTCTTGCTCAAGCGATAGATAAATTCGGCAAAATCACAGCCGCTGTAAACTGTGCAGGAATCGGCAATGCCCAAAAAACCTATGGCCGCAAAGGTCCTTTTGAATTGGATGGCTTTAAAAAAGTAATCAATGTCAACTTGATTGGAACGTTTAATGTCATTCGTTTGGCAGCCGAAAAAATAGCGCAAAATGAACCGGATGAGAATGGAGAAAGAGGAGTCATTGTAAACACTGCTTCTGTCGCAGCATTCGAAGGCCAAATCGGACAGGCGGCTTATAGTGCTTCAAAAGGCGGAATCGTCGGAATGACCCTTCCGATAGCAAGGGACTTAGCGGAACTTGGTATTCGTGTTTTAACAATTGCACCTGGATTATTTGAAACCCCACTTCTGGGGAACGCACCTGAGAAGGTAAGAAAAGCACTAGGCGAAATGGTTCCATTCCCACAGCGATTAGGCCAGCCCCATGAGTACGCTCATCTAGTAGAATCAATTTTTGCTAACACGATGTTAAACGGTGAAGTCATTCGTTTAGATGGCGCTATTAGAATGCAGCCTAAATAAAATAAAAAACTTCGAGGTGAATGATGATGTCTCTGATAAAGGTAGAAAAACAGGATAAAATTGCGATTGTAACCATAGATAACCCACCAATGAACACTTTAAGTCCAGGTGTGATTGAAGGGCTTAATGATGCCTTTACCAGTCTTAATATGGATGATGATGTATTATGCATCATTATCACGGGCGCAGGCGAAAAAGCGTTCATGGCTGGTGGAGATATTAAGGGATTTCCTCAAAGAATCGGTAACCCTAATTTAGTACCGGGATTTTTAAAAACCCATGAAACATTAAATAAAATTGATTTTTCACCAAAACCGACGATTGCTGTAATAAACGGTTATGCGCTTGGAGGAGGATGTGAACTGGCGCTCACATGTGATATAAGAATCACTGAAGAACAAGCCCTCTTGGGTGTACCGGAATCCACCCTCGGATTATTGCCAGGTGGAGGAGGCACACAGAGATTACCTAGATTAATAGGGGAAGCAAAGGCAAAGGAGCTTATGTTCACCGGACAGCATATCAACGCAGAAGAAGCGTTAAGAGTCGGTCTGGTAAATAGCGTGGTTCCAAAAGGCAACGGATTAGAAGCTGGTCTAAAGCTAGCGAAAAGAATTACCTGTAATTCTCCTGTCGCTATAAAAAACATAAAAAAAGCGGTCGATGAAGGACTAGAGCTTCCGTTTGATCAAGCTATCAAAAGGGAAGCAGAACTATTCCAGGAGCTATTTCTCACGGAGGATGTGAAGGAAGGTGTTCAAGCTTTTTTAGAGAAGCGAAAACCACAATTTATTGGGAAGTAGTATAAAAAGCTGTCGTGAATGATATTCATGTCAGCTTTTTAATTTGAAAGATTCCATTCTTGAAATTTTTAAAAATAGGAAAATCAGCTATACTCCCTCAGTGAAAAATCTCTTATTCAATCCATACCTTTTTCATTAATACAAAGGACTATTACCTCATAAAAAAATTTCATTTCAAAACTATACTTTTCTAGAACTCCTGCTAAATTAACCTACTAGGCTAACCTATTCAGGTATTTTTGCCTATATCTCGCGAAAACCGAAATAAATAGAGTAATAATACTAGATTAAGATGGGACATACTACCCTTATCAGAAAATTCAAAACAAAGTAATATTTTACATATAAAACCATTATAAACTTATTTTGTATACAAATCCATTTTTCATCAATGATTTACATATAGATAAAAATTGATAAAAAGGGGGAAATGAAACAACGTTTTAAGCATTATGGGGAATGAAGAATGATCTGTTAAAAGGGGAGGAAATTAAGTTGGGTATTAAGAAAAAGCTTGGAATGGGCGTAGCGTCTGCAGCATTAGGTATTGCATTAATCGGTGGTGGAACCTTTGCTTATTTTAGCGATACGGTTACGACACAAAATACATTTGCTGCTGGGACATTGGATTTATCTGTTAATCCTGAAGCTGTTATCAATATTGATAATATTAAACCAGGGGATACAATGACAAGAGAATTTATTCTTGAAAATAACGGCAGCTTGAAAATTGCTAATATTAATCTAGTTACTAACTATACAGTTAATGATGCTGCAAATGATAATGTTGAAGATTTCGGCAAACATATCAGAGTGAACTTCCTGTGGAATTGGGACAAAGAAAGTGAACCAATTTTTGAGACAACCCTTTATGAACTACAAAACATGGATCCAGATGTGGTAAAACGAGATTTATGGGATCCATTATGGGCTCAAAAGGGTGGAATAGAACCAGGTCAATCAAATGAACTATGGGTTCAATTTGAATTTATCGATAATGGTGAGGAGCAAAATGCATACCAAGGTGACAGCCTTTCACTGGAATGGATATTTAATGCGACTCAAGGCGAAGGGGAAAATCTGTAAGACTAAAATGATAGCTTAGGAGGTTAGGAAAATTGAAGATTAAAACAAAGGTGATTTCAACCGCATTCGCATTATCAATCGCTTTAGGTGCACTTGGTGGTGAAGCCAGTGCTGAGTCTTACAAGATTAATTTCCATGATGACTATTCTACACCTTCATATATCATTGAGAACTGGAAAGCGCCTGCTGGCTTAAGTAAAAAGGAAGCTGCAATCGCTTACCTTACAAAAAACAGCGGGAAATTTAAAATGATGAAGGCTGAAGCAGCAGAAAGCTTTAAAATAAAAGAAGAAATAAACGATAAGGAGACAGGAACACACCACTTTAAGGTTGATCAGCTTTATAAAGGAATTCCTGTCTACGGTGCGGATCAAACCTTGTCATTAAGCAGCAACAATGAAGTCACATCCTTTTTCGGAAAAGTGGTTCCTAATTTAGATGGAGAAAAAATCAATACGAAGGTCTCTATCACAAAAAAAGAGGCAATTGAAATCACTAAAGCAGGAATTGAAACAGAGATTGGCGAAGTATCATCTTATGATGGAGAATTAAAGCTAGAGCCATTTATCTATGAACATAATGGAAGTTTCTACAGTACTTATCTTGTAACCGCATCAACAAGCAATCCAGAAGTTGGATTCTGGCATTACTTTATTGATACTGCTACAGGTGAAGTAATTGATAGCTTTAATGCGGCACATGAAGTGACTGCTTTCGGTCACGGTGTGTTTGGCGGCAAGCAAATGTTTGAAGCATCTTTCATTGATGGTTTATTCCGCTTGCATGATCAAACGCGTGGGCAAGGGGTGATTACTTACGATTACGATAATAACATCAATGAGGACGTAACAAGTGTAAGCAAAATGTTCCGTGATGGAGCAGCGATTGATGCACATGCGAATTCTCAAAAAACATATGATTATTTCAAAGGAACATTTGGTCGGAATTCTGTAGATAATAGAGGACAGCGTCTCCTGTCTCGAGTACATGTTGGGGAGAATTGGAATAACGCATCATGGAATGGTGTATATATGTCCTATGGTGATGGCGATGGCATGCGCTTCCATAGTCTAGCAGGTGGACTGGATGTTGCTGCTCATGAAATGTCTCACGGTGTTATTCAGCATACAGCGAACCTCATTTATCGAAACGAATCAGGAGCTTTAAATGAATCTTTTGCAGATATATTTGGTGCAATGGTGGATCGTGAAAACTGGATAATCGGTGAAGATATTATGGCAAACGGTGCAATCGGTCTTCGTTCTTTAGAGGATCCAGCTGTATTAATTGAAAACAGGACGCAAGCACCATATCCTGATCACTGGGATCGCAGATATACAGGAACGCTTGATAGTGGCGGCGTTCATATCAACAGCAGTATTAATAATAAAGCAGCTTACCTCGTTTCTGAAGGAGGAGAGCATTATGGTGTACAAGTAACTGGTGTCGGACGTGAAGCAACAGAACAAATCTATTATCGCGCCCTATCTACTTACCTAACATCAAGCTCTAACTTCGCAATGATGAGGCAAGCAGCAATTCAAGCGGCAACAGATTTATATGGAAGTAATTCAGACGCAGTCAATGCTGTAAAACAAGCCTATAATTCTGTTGGGGTTTACTAAAAACTAATTAAAACTAGCTATCTATAATGAAAAATAGGTAGCTAGTTTTACCTATTTATTTTTAAAGTTAGAGGGTGGCACCGATATGCAATCAAAAAAATTAAAACAATTATGGAAAACGAGCAAGCATTTACAAGTGATTGTAAAGCTTGGTGTTGTATGGTTTTTATTCTATGGAATGACCATATCGTTAACAGGTGAAACAAATGCATTATACACCACCTCCAGTTCCGTAATCATCCAAGCACAGGCAGGGGAATGGGAGATAGCAGAAGACGAACCGCCAGTTGAAGAAGGTGAGCCAATAGCGGAAGAACCACAGGAGACCGAGGAAGAGCCGATTAAAGAAAAAGATGCATCAAAAGATAAGGAAGCTGATCAAGAGATTGAAGCTGAAAAAGAAAAAATAGAAAAAGTAACCGAAGAAGAACAACCAAAAGAAGATGAAAAAACTAAAGAAGAACAACATGAAGTTGAAGCTGAAGGTGAGTTAGACAAGAAAACGGATGGAGGTGACGAGGAGTGAAGAAAGCTTTCAAAGTCGTAAGTTCGATTATTACTTTTGTCATGTTTGTGAATATTGCGGCCTTAGCCTTTATTGTTATCTCCTCAAAAGCATCAGGAGGAGAGCCATTAATCTTTGGCCATCAATTAAAAGCAGTCTTATCAGGGTCAATGGAGCCGACTTTTCAAACTGGTTCAATCATTGCGGTTAATCCTCTAAATGGAGAGGAAAAGAAAGCGCTTAAAGCGGGAGATGTCATCACTTTTCAAACCAAAGATGATATTTTAGTTACGCATAGAATAACAGATGTACAAACCAATGAAAGCCATGTAATGTATGAAACGAAAGGTGATAACAATAATGCCATCGATCTTGAATTAGTCCTCGCTGAAAATGTGACGGCTGTCTATTCAGGGTTTACGATTCCATATGCAGGTTATTTTGTTGATTTTGCTCAATCCAAAGAAGGAAGCGCACTTCTTTTAATTGGCCCAGGCCTCATCTTATTGGTCTATGCTGCATTTACCATCTATCAAGGGCTAAGAGAAGTTGATAAAAAAACAGAAGAGATTCAATCCAAGGAAAATATCGTCTAAAATCACGCTAAATTTCATAAGCGTGATTTTTTTATGGCAATCTGCAATTTAATTTAGGGGAAGCACCTTGTTTAAGGAGTAAAAAGCTATTTAGATGGATGAGACTTTTGAAATTTTGATGTTGGAATGGATAAGCGCCGATATATAAGAAAAGTCGGCGATATAATGAAATGATCGCTGATATATGAAAAAAATCGCCGATAAAACGAAATGATCACCGATATCCCTAAATATCCCCTCAATCCCCACTATAAAATGAGAAAACCCAAATGAAATAACTGAAATTTCCGAGTTTTTTATGTAATATATACATATATGGGATGAGGTGGAAAAAGATGAAAGCGATAATGGTCTATGAACACGGGACTGCAGATGTATTATCATACATAGATACTGACATACCGCAAATAACCGAAACACAAGTTCTAATTAAAGTAATGAAGAGCAGTGTTAATTACGCAGATATTAAAACGCGTATGGGCAACAAAGATAAAGGGAATTTCCCTTTTGTTCCAGGGCTTGATACGGCAGGTGTGGTTGTAAGGATTGGAAAAAAAGTTACACGGCTGAAAGAGGGTGACAAAGTCATAGCTTTCCCAGCATCGGGCTCGTATGCAGAATATGCAGCAGCGGAAGAGATTCTAACCTATCACCTTCCTGAACATCTATCCTTCACAGAAGCAGCTGCATGTCCGACTGTTAGCTTTTTGTCTTATCATCTATTGTCGCAAATTGCGAGGATGGACAAAGGCGAAACGGTTTTGATTCATTCAGCTGCTGGCGGTGTGGGTAGCACTGCCGTTCAGCTTGCAAAAATATTAGGTGCGGGAAAAGTTATCGGAACCGTTGGTCATGAGAGCAAGAAGGAGATCGCTCTTAAGGCTGGCGCTGATTATGTGATTAGTCGAGAGAATGATGAGTTCCATGAAATCGTAAATGATCTTACAGATGGCAAGGGTGTAAATATTATTCTCGATTCTCTTGCAGGAACTACTACTAGTGATAGCCTGCTTTGTTTAGCACATTATGGACGATTAATTCAGTTTGGCAATAGCAGCGGGTTCGCAGGAACGATTAAAACAAGTGATCTTCATGCTAGCTGCCGATCGGTGTTGGGCTTTAGTTTAGGAACAACGAGAAAGCAGCGGCCAGCTTTACTATTGCCTACAGCGGAAAAGGTCCTTAACTTACTGGTGGAAGAGAAGCTGCAGATTCAGATAGGAGAACAATTTTCGTTAAAAGAGGCAAGGAAAGCTCATCAGTTGATGGAAAGCAGGATGAGTACAGGGAAAATTTTATTAGATATTTCTAACGATCTTGACTAGAGGAGAAAAACATGACTAAAAAAGTATATTTAATTAGGCATTGTGAAGCTCTGGGACAGCCTCCCGAAGCGCCGTTAACAAAAAAAGGCGAGGAGCAGGCGAAGTCTTTAGCGGAATTTTTTAAAGAGAGAGAAGTAGATAAAATTGTCTCCAGTCCATTTATCCGTGCGAAGAGCTCAATTAACAAGGTAAGCACTAATAAAAAGCTAGATATAGAAATGGATGAACGTCTGAAAGAAAGAGTATTGAGCACAGAAGATCTGCCGAATTGGCGTGAGCTTTTGCAATTATCTTTTACTGATTTGAACCTGAAGCCTCCAGGTGGGGAGTCCAGTTTAGAGGCGATGAATCGAATTGCAGCAGTAATTAATGAGGTGTTACAAAGCGAAAGTGAAAATATTCTCATTGTTTCTCATGGAAATTTACTCTCATTATTATTAAAAAAATATGATGAGGGTTTCGGATTTGAAAGCTGGCAAGCACTGACGAATCCAGATGTTTATCAATTGACGTTTTTTAATGAAAATATGAGCTATAAGAGGATTTGGAGTGATAAATAGTGATTAACTAGCAAGATAAGACCTTTGTTGGAGTAGTACAAGAAGAAAGTATCTTATTTGGCGATTACTATGGGGGAAACATTGTGAAAGGCACTCTTATTGGCATTGTTCATGGAGATGGAAGCTTAACCTTTCACTATAATCATATCAATCAAAACGGAGAGATTAGGGGTGGGAAATGTGAATCTGCGCCTGTTGTTCTGCAAGATGGTCGGATTCGTTTATATGAAAAGTGGAAATGGACAGACAATCAGGAAGGTAAAGGCAGCTCGATTGTAGAAGAGGCCCTATGATAAAAGCTATGAGTTAGGTAGGCAAAAACACATTTCAATAAAAAGAGAGGTGTATTAAAATGAGTACTTGCTTCATCTGCAAAAAGCATTCTGGTGAAATAAAAGTAAGTGGTGGTACCGTTTATGAAGATGAATATGTTTATGCAGGTCATATCTATTCAGAAGACGATGATCATTATCTTGGATATATGATGATTGATTTAAAACGGCATGCACCCGGTTTAGGGGATATGACAGATGATGAGTCAAAAGCATTTGGCAGTCTCTTAAATAAACTGAGACAGGGGTTGAAAGTTATCGAAGGGGCAGAGCATATATATGCTTTTGTCGCTGGAGATGCTGTTCCCCATTTACATATGCATATCATACCTAGATATTCAGATACTCCTGAAGAGTATTGGGGTCCAGGAGCCGTTATGAAATGGCCTGGGGCAAGAAAAGGTGGTAAACATGATATAGAAAAAGTTTGCCATCGATTGAAAGAGTTTTTAGTAGATGAGAAAAGCCTTTCATGATCCTAACTAATGTATGCCTTGTTCGGCATGCCCATTCTGTATATACGACTGATGAGCTGGATCGCGGATTATCTAAGCAAGGCTTTAAAGATGCCGAAAAAGTCTCAGACTTACTAAGCGGATTAGATGCAGATGCGATCATATCAAGTCCATATAACCGGGCAATTCAAACAGTTCAAGGAATAGCAAAGAAGAATAAGAAGGCAATCATTATTAACGAAGATTTGCGGGAGAGGCTTCTTAGTCCTGAAAAAACAGCTGATTTTAACCGCTTAATCCATAAAGTGTGGGAGAATCCAAGCTTTTATGTGGAAGGCGGGGAGTCAAATGAAGTTGCGCAAAGGCGGGGAATTGCTGCATTCCAGACAGTATTATCAAATTTTCACGGGGGAAATATTGTGATTGGGACTCACGGAAATATCATGACGCTTATTATGAATTACTTTGACGCACAGTATGATTTTAAATTTTGGCAAACGTTAAGTATGCCTAACATTTATCAACTAACATTTGACCAAGATCAGCTGATCAATGTACACCGTATTTGGGGGGACAGGGAACAGTCATAATCGTTGGCTGTTTCTTCTTGATTATCGAGACGATTTTTTTCAATTAATGTTTAAAAGATTTATCATTACCGCTTTGCAAGTACAACTAAGTTACTAAAAAGCGTTACAATTATAAGACAGGATAGTAAATTAATCGTTTGACTGCCATCAAGCTGAATAAGATTAAAGCGAAAAAGGAACATAAATATTATTATATAAACCATTAAAAAAATATAGCCATTATACATGGCCTTTTCTCTAATCTTTTGTGCCCGTTCATCATTTTCCTTTATTTGGGGATATAAGTAAGCCAGACAAAAACACATGAAGCTAAGTGCAAATAAACTAGTATATGCACCTAGTATCTCTTGATTGCCAATGAGCAAAATAATCACACCTATAATGAAAAATATACTACCAAAGAATATAAAACTTCTGACGTATCCTTGCTCATCCTTATTCCTCATTCTTCAATCTTCTCCTCTTCATTTAATAATAATACAGCCTCTACGTTTGAACGGAAACAGTGTGCAATGTGAATATCTAGTGGTAGAGAAGGTTGTATCTCCCTTTCACAATTGAATAATGGTTTGCCATCTGTTATTATGAAATGCCATTTTTTGTCTTAATTTTTCATTCGATTTTTCATTGCATACCCTTTCTTTTCCTACTTCTTTTAAGTATAAAGTAAAGTTTGCTTTACTGTAAGTAAGCTTTATAAGAATGAAAAAAACAGCTGCAAAGCAGCTGTTTTTAAGTTTTTATGAGTTTATCCTTGCTCTCTTCATTTCCTTGTACTCCTAAAACATCAAGAAGGAAGACGAATACAGGTATACCGACGATTAACCCCCAGACTCCGAAGAAGTGTTCGCCGAAGATGAGAACAACAAAAGTGTAAAATACTGGAAGGTTTGTTTTTGAAGACATAAGCTTTGGATTTAAAATATATGCTTCAATTGCATGAATAATCATGATAACAATTAGGAGGTAGAGCACGAGCATAAACCCACCAATTGTATAGGCAATTAAACTGAGCGGAATAATCGATATAATCACACCAGCTACAGGAATCAAGCCTAAGAAGAATATTAAAATGGATAACCCCATTAAATGAGGGAAATCCATAATCCATAATGCAAATGTAGTCAATCCACAGTTTACAAGTGCTATGATAAACTGTGCTTCAATAACCTTACCGAATGTTTGCACAAATTTTGAGCTAAAATAAGCAATCTCATTATAAAAAGGAGCAACTTTACTTTGTTTAAATTTGCTGGTGAATTTCATTAACTTTGGTTTCTCAAGAACAAAGAACAAACTTAGGATTAATGAAATCAATAACTGAATTCCAAATGTGCTGATATCAGAGAAATATTTTAGCAGGACTGTAACGCCTTGCTCTAAGTATGACGATATTTCATTTCGTTCATACATTGCAGTAATGTAATTCAAGATGATATTATCGTGTTTTTGACTAAAGAAGGACTGCATTTGACTGATTAGTTGAGAAATTTCAAAAATGATCATAGGCAAATATCTGCTAATGCCGATGGATAGAAGTCCAATGATGAGCAAATATAAGCTAACGACAGTGAATTTTCGGTTAATGTTGACTTTCTTTAAGACAAGATTGACCAATCTGTCCATTAAAAATGAAATGATAAAAGTGATTAGAATGACATTTATCATACTTCTCATAAGAAATAAAACAAAAACTAAAATAGCAAAAATAATCACTCTTTTGATTCCGCTATTGTTAAAGTATGATTTAACATTTTCCATTAACTTTGTTGACCTCCTATGTAAATAAGAATGTTGACTGAGAAGAAACTTGATCCTCTACAGTGTAAAATATGAAGTTAAAACTAATTGGAGCTAACAAAGATAACTGGATTGAAATTTAACAGCGATATTGAATGGTTGCTCTCCAGGCAAATGAACATATTGATCCTTATTGACAGGCAAGTTCATTCTTTTGAGACTGAGTCTTTCGGTGTGTGTCTTTATGTCCATATAAACAGCACCACTAAAATGGGCTTTCAAAAACGATGACTTCAGAATGACCGACATATCTGGAGTAAGTTCCTCCATATCGGATTGGGAATTGTCAGTGAAAGCTTTTATATCACTAGATATCGTAAAGGGTGGATAAAGTGATATGATCAATATTATTATGGAAAAAAACACTCTGAGCAATTTCTACATCCTTTCAAAATGAACCCTAACATACATTTTATAATACTTTCAATGATTTTCATATCTCTAACTATGTTTTCAAAAAAAAGATTTGTAATTTGCAGAGTTCTCATAAATACGTACCTATATATAAGGATTCGTTTTTTTACTTCTTATTTAATATCGTTCATAAAAATGATGGTTAAAGTGAGAATAAACATTTGATTCAATCTTTTTTCTAGTTTATTGAGTTGAACATGGATTGAATGAATATTTCACTTTCACCCCTTTTCCTGACTAATTATCATTGGATGAGGCAAAATAATGATTCATTAGCGAGCATGGGGTGAAAGGATGAAGAAGGTTACGCTTTTACTAATTTTACTTATGAGTCTTGGATTACATACTCCCTGTCAGCAAATTGCAGCAGTGGAAGAGCACCTACCATCCGTAAAATTGAAGATATTACAAACAACCGACTTGCATGGGAATATGCTTGATTATAATTACAATTTAAAACAGCCGACAGTAGAATTTGGTTTAGCTAGAACAGCTTCATTAATAAAGAGTGAACGAAGGACGTCACCAAATACACTTTTGTTTGATACTGGGGATATATTGGAAGGCAATGCACTTGGAGAATATGCATTTAAAAGCAGATTATTATACACTGGCAAGATTCATCCTGTGTTTAAAGCAATGAACACACTTAATTATGATGCAGCGACAGTCGGAAATCATGAATTTAATTATGGTTTAAATTTTTTAATGGAAAGCTTGAAAGGGGCTGCATTCCCTTACATAAATGCAAATATATATATTGATGATCAAAAAGTAGACCCAACTGCAGATGCGAATATGTTTACTCCTTATCTCATTCAAGAAAAAGAGTGGGTAGATACATCTGGTGTTAAACAAAAAGTGAAGGTCGGTGTGATTGGCTTCATTACCCCAATCGTTGCTGAATGGGATAAGAAGTATTTTCACAATAAACTAATCGTGAAAAATATAACGAAAACCGCTGAGCATTATATTCCCATCATGAAGGAGGAAGGAGCAGATATTATTATTGCCCTTGCCCATGTCGGCATGGAAGCAGATAGTGGCCTAGAAGTAAAGGAAGGAAACTCTGTTGAGTCATTAAGTAAGGTAAAGGGTATTGATGTCATCTTGTTTGGTCATACACATTCTCTATACCCTTTAAAACCGGGTGATTTTGTCGAGAACAGGGAGCCTGCGATTGTACAGGCAGGCTATTGGGGTAATCATCTTGGCATTGTTGACCTGGAGCTCATGAAAAATAAGAACGGATGGAAAGTTAATAAAAGTACATCATCTGTTAGTCCGATCATGCGAATGAAAAACAAAAAGAAGATGCCTCTCAGTTCAAGTGACCCAGTTATAAATAATGTAATGGAATACGATCATCACCAAATAATTAAGTTTAAAAGAAGAAATGGAAAAAGCTAACAGTAGCTGTTAGCTTTTTGCTTGTAGATAAAATGCAGCTTTTAGTTTTTTTTTTACTTCCCATATATTTTATTAATACTTTTTACGTAAGTAACCTTTACGTTTATGTCCTCTTCATTAAAATTATTAAACATCATTTCGTGTTTTTTTTCCTTCCAAAGTTTATGTTTATATCGATATAAATAGTCTTCAAACCGATAGATATCTGCACCGATTTCCTTTGCGTTGTTGACGGACTCCATCACATTCCTTTTTATCTCTTTAATGATTCTCCCCTCTACTTCCTGCGGATCTTTATTTTCTGCTCCTTCTCTTAAGTTGACAGATACTTTAATATTTAACTGATATCTATCTTCACCATCCTTTTCCTTTACTTTTCTTTTTACTTTTGGGTCTCGCAGCTCAATACTTACGGGGCTTTTAATATCTTCAAAATAAACATGCAAAAGCGTTCTTTCAGATCTGCTATTTATCCTAATGAAACCAAATATTTGCTCTTTGGATAGTGAGCCGAGAAGTTTGTAGCCTTTATTAAAAAAAGCTCCATTAAGAGTTGTTACAGGAAAATCATCACTATCCATATGAATGATATTGTCCTTTATTGTAACAATAGGAAAGATCAATGTATTGGTTTCTTCTTTTGTTTTATATAAAAGTTGTTCAGTAGATAAAGGCGGAATATCTGATGAAACTCTATGGGTATCGTACGGTTGTACAATATGTGAGGCAATATAAGGGTAAAAAAAAGGCATCTTTGCTGTAAGGATTTCTTCAAGATTTCCTTCTGTTCCATAAACCCACCCATTTAGCCTGAAATTGAAATTTGTGTTAAATGACT
This sequence comes from Cytobacillus purgationiresistens, assembly GCF_030813235.1. GTDB lineage: Bacteria > Bacillota > Bacilli > Bacillales > Cytobacillaceae > Cytobacillus > Cytobacillus purgationiresistens. The sequence goes on from NZ_JAUSUB010000001.1 coordinate 197,699, forward strand.
GAATGATTTCTCCTAGTTTTTGATCAATGGCATCTCTTGTGAAAATGAACAGGTTCATTTGATCAAAATTGGCTTTAATTTGTAAGCCGTTATATAAATCAATGAAGGCTTCATCGATTGTATTACCGTGTCCTACTGCAAGCCAGATGGGTTTTTCAGCATTAATTGTGCTTCCCTCTACCTTAGCAATATTAGAAAAATCCATGAACTGTAGATAGACGTGAAATAAATCATCCTTATAATCTATCCCTATACCGACTGCATATGCTTGGTATTGGACCTCTGTAATCTCGCCACAGCCCGATAATAACCATATCGTACAGATGATTGCCGCAAGATATTTCATTTTTTTCCACCTGTCCTTGTGTTGTCTTTAACTGAGTAGATGTTATTTCTTTTTTTATGTGCTGTAATAGGGAATCTAATAAATGATTTAAGTACCTCAAAAAAGTTCATATCTTTTCCGAGTGTTAGGTACGGACTGCCGAATGATTTTAGTTTAGATAGATGAATGAGTAAACAGATGACCGATAACAAAAAGCCAAAAATTCCAAAAAAGTAACTAATTAACAGTATCGCAAAACGGATGAAAAAGATATTTCCACTCAATGTAGCATTTACTAGGGTAAAACTTGCTATAGCAGTAACCCCAACAACAATTAAAAGAGTAGGGGATGTGATTCCTGCTCGGATGGCAGCATCTCCGATAATGAGTCCGCCGATGACAGCAACCGTTTGTCCGACGCCCTTAGGCAACCTCGCACCTGCTTCTTTAAAAAGTTCAAACATAATAAACATCGTGATCATTTCAAGGAGTGTTGAAAAGGGCAGACCCATTTTTGAAATAGTGATAGTGGCAATTAATGGTAATGGGAGCTGTCCAACATTATGTGTAATTAGCGCTGTATAAAAACCAGGCAAAAAAATCGTAATCAATAAACCGAAAATACGCAGCAGCCTTTCGACAGAAGCATAATAAAAACTGACATTGCTGTCCTCAGCTGTTTTTATTAAAAAGGTTAAATTAATTGGCGCGATGATTACTGTAGGTGCACCATCCATGACAATCGAGAATCTGCCCTGATTAAGGGATTCTGTTACAAAATCGGGTCTGCCAGTGAAGTTTGTTAAAGGAAAGAGGGAATATTTCTCAGCTGTAATTAAATCTGACAGTTCATCTCTGCTTTGTAATACATCTATATCAATAGAGCTTAATCGGTTGCGGACGTCTGTGAGTAAATCTTCATTAATCACATCGTTAATGTATAAAAGCGATACCTTTGTATTGGATCTTTTCCCGATTGTAAAATCTTCAGTAACAAGCGTAGGGGTTTTTAACCTTTTCCTTATGAGTGCGATGTTTGTATCAATGTCCTCAATAAAACCATCTTTAGGTCCCGTTATTGATACTTCTACAACAGACTCCTCAGGCTGTCTAGCGGGAGGGTTTCTTAAATCAAAAAAGTATATCTTCTCTCTATAATTGGTTATAGCCATTAGTTTTCCTTCAAGAACTTCAGTAATTATCTTGGCTTCATCAACATCTTTCTTTTCAAAAATATCACTTTGAATTAAATTATATAGCGCATCATCATTCAACTCATGATCTGATAGAAAAGGAAGTATGAGAGACTGAACTAGTTTAGGGTCGATGAGTGACTTACAATAAACGATCGTAAGCTTTCCTTTTGGTACATTTTTAATCGGTAAACTTTTAATCATAATATCTGACGAATGATAGAATATTTTATGTATGTTTTCTGGGTTAAATATGTTGTGTTTTCTATGCATGATGTCACCCGCCTGTCCATTTATGTCTGTTCTTTATTACATAAATACCCACAATGAAAAATTGTCCACTAATAGCAAAAAATGAAATGGGTAAGAAAAAATAATACACAAAATTGTAAAAGTAATCTTGATCCAGTGGAAAAACGCAAGCAATTAAAAAAATAAAAAAAACAATATCTATAGGCAGTTTTTTTTCTTTTCCTTTGGTAATTAGCTGAGCTGAAATATATACAAATAAACTGATTCTGATAATCCCTCCGGAAAGCCATTGGAAGATCGCGAAGAAATCAGTATGAGAGATATATCGGCCAATTGAAATGATCCGCCATTCTTCAAAGGCAGGATAACGAAAGTCTGCCGCGTGATCTGGCCCGAACTCGACGATTGCGCCAATTGTCGGTCCGCACATTAAGCCAATAAGGATAAAACCTAAGAAAAATAATTGTTTCTTCGTTATTTTCTTTTTTAAAAAAGGCAGAAAGAAGAGCACAAGTGCCATTTCTAAGATAGGAAGGGCGGTGTAAATAACACCTTGAAGTATGTTAGAAAAATCTTCTTTAAATATAGGGAACAATAACTCATAGTTCTTCTTTTTCATGTTTGCAAAAGATACAAAGAAGCCAAGAAAGACAACAATCGGCAATAGGACGCTGCTAATAATCACCATTGTTTCAATGCCTGCCCGCGTACAAAAAAAACATGCCAGCAGTAGGACTAAAGCAATGATAAAACTTGAGAAATTTTGCATGAAGCTAAGTTGAGACCAATAAATAATTTCTTTGGCTGAAATAAATGCAGAAAGTAGTAGATAAAGAATAAGGGGGCTAAATAACAAATAAAATTTAATGCCCCCTAAATCCTTATGGAATAGTTGGATAAACGATTTATTGTGTAATATTGATCCTACCTTATATATAAGTGGAACCATGATAACCAAAGGAATAAAGGCCATTAACATACTAATCCAGGAATCCCTGCCTGCAGTTGATAATACAGCAGGGATTATTTCCACATGTGCAAATAATCCTACTCCTAAAAGGATAATATATGAAACGCTAATAAATTTAATTTGATAAGCCAAATCAAGTCACCTGTTTTTTCCCTTATTATTTCTGGATAACCAATAATTATTCACTAGTTGAAAAGGGTGTATATTAATAGAATAAAATGAGGATTTTATCCTGCTTGTATTGATAATGTTGTTTATTTAAACTAAAATTACTTATTGATAACTTTTACAGAAGGAGATTTACATGACTGATAAAACCATTATTCGTTTTCAACAAGTAACAAAGCAATATGATAATGACCCAGCCGTTCTCGATAATGTTTCGTTCGAAATTGAACGCGGGAAATTTTATACATTACTCGGACCTTCAGGTTGTGGAAAGACAACTATTTTACGATTAATTGCCGGTTTTATTGAACCGTCAGATGGAAATATATATTTTAATGGCAAAAAGGTAAATCAATTGCCTGCTAATAAGAGGCAAGTAAATACAGTTTTCCAAGATTATGCGTTATTTCCACACTTAAATGTATTTGAAAATGTTGCCTTCGGGTTAAGAATTAAAAAGATGAAAAGTAATATTGTAGAGCAAAAGGTAAAGGAAGCTCTCAGGTTTGTGAATTTAGAAGGGTACGAAAACCGTGAAATCAGGGAAATGTCAGGGGGGCAAAGACAGCGCGTCGCCATTGCAAGAGCCATCGTTAATGAGCCAGAAGTCATTCTCCTCGATGAACCGCTTTCTGCTTTAGATTTAAAGCTTCGTACTGAGATGCAATACGAACTTCGCGAACTGCAGAGAAATTTAGGGATTACCTTCATTTTTGTTACTCACGATCAAGAAGAAGCACTGGCTATGTCAGATGAAATATTTGTGCTGAATAACGGAAAAATCGAGCAGAGCGGAAATCCTAATGATATTTATGATGAACCAATTAATCGCTTTGTTGCTGATTTTATTGGGGAATCAAACATTGTTTCTGGAACAATGCTGGAAGATTATGTCGTGAAATTTACTGGCAAAACCTTTGAATGTGTGGATGGAGGCTTCCATCCCAATGAGGATGTTGAGATTGTCATTCGCCCAGAGGATTTGGAAATTACTAAACCACAAGATGGAAAACTGCAAGTGAAGGTCGATTCACAATTATTCAGAGGCGTGCATTATGAAATAAGCTGCTATGATAATGATGGCAATGAATGGTTGGTACACTCTACTAAAAAAGCAACAGTTGGTGAAAATATCGGATTGCATTTTGAATCTGAGGCCATTCATGTCATGAGATACGACGAAACAGAAGAAGATTTTGATAAGCGTTTGGAAGCTTATGAAGAGGGAAGCCATGGGAACTAAATCACGCAATTATTATTTAATCCCTTATGTCCTATGGATTGCACTTTTCGTTGTAGCGCCGATTCTGCTTGTTTTATATTATTCTTTTTTTAACATTGAAGGGCATTTTACATTAGAAAATTATAAGAAGTTTTTTACACCCGTTTATTTAAAGATGACGTTTAGTTCGTTTTGGTACGCATTTCTGATAACGTTCTTTACATTTATCATTGCGTATCCTACTGCATATTTACTTACAAAGACAAAGCATAAACAGCTGTGGCTGTTATTAATTATCGTACCTTCATGGATTAATTTATTGCTAAAAGCTTATGCATTCATTGGTATCTTTGGTACTTACGGTGCAGCGAATAAGTTTCTAGAAGCGATGGGTGTCGGAGGAAAGCAAATCCTATTTACTGATTTCAGCTTCGTGTTTGTGTCAGTTTACATTTTTCTTCCATTCATGATTTTACCGATTTTTAATGCGCTTAATGATTTGAATCCGTCATTGATAGATGCTTCCAATGATTTAGGAGCATCACCTTTGACAACATTTAAAAGAGTTATTTTTCCGTTAACCCTTGATGGCGTAAAAGCGGGTTGTCAAATTGTATTTATTCCAGCATTATCTCTCTTTATGCTGACGAGACTCATTGCAGGTAATCGTGTAATAACGTTAGGTACCGCAATCGAACAGCATTTTCTCGTTACGCAAGACTGGGGCATGGGTGCGACCATAGCTGTATTCTTAATTATTGCGATGGTCATTATTATGCTGTTAACTGGAAAAAGAAAGAGTGGGATGCTGCGATGAATAAAAAGTTTAAACTATCTTCCATTTATTTAGTTGCGATTTTCTTGATTCTCTATGCCCCGATCTTTTATTTAGTGTTCTATTCATTTAATAGCGGCGGAGATATGTATGGTTTTGAAGGTTTTACCCTTGAATGGTATAAAGAAATTTTTCAAGATACAAGGCTGCTGATTATCGTACTAAATACTATTATTGTTGCCTTATTATCCGCAGCTATCTCCACACTTCTTGGTGTGGCGGGTGCACTTGCTATTTATTATGCGAGGAAAAGGCAGACAAAAAATGCTTTGCTTTCTTTAAATAATGTACTTATTGTCAGCCCTGATGTAATCATTGGTGCATCATTCTTGATCTTTTTTACAATGATAGGGATCAAGCTTGGGTTTATATCAGTGTTGCTTGCTCATATCGCATTTAGTGTACCGATTGTCGTTTTAATGGTACTTCCTAAATTGGAAGAGATGAGTACGAGCATGATCTATGCAGCATTAGATTTGGGTGCCAGTAGATTTGATGTGTTAACCAAAGTGATTCTACCTTTTATTACTCCAGGGATTTTTGCTGGATTCTTTATGGCACTGACTTATTCCTTAGATGACTTCGCAGTGACTTTCTTTGTTACAGGCAATGGTTTCTCAACTTTGTCAGTAGAAATCTATTCACTTGCTAGGCAGGGCGTGTCGTTAGGCATCAATGCTTTGTCAGCCTTATTATTCTTGTTTACATTGCTTCTAGTGATTGGCTATTACTTTATTACTAAGAAGAATGATCGCCCAAACAGAATGGGGGTTAGACAATGAAACAGCTCGTTCGTGCACTCGTCATTGTCCTTGTTGTATCATTCGGATTGCTATATATTGTCAATCGATTAAATACAGCCCAAGGCTATACCGGTGATAATACCTTGACCGTATATAACTGGGGGGATTATATCGATCCAGATATTATCAGTCAATTTGAAGAAGAGACAGGTATAAAAGTCATTTATGAAACCTTTGATTCTAATGAAGCGATGCTGACAAAAATTCAGCAGGGAGGTACATCATATGATATTGCTGTCCCTTCTGAATATGCGATTGAGAAGATGAAGGAAGACGATTTATTACTGCCAATCGATCATGAAAAATTGCCTAATTTACCGTATATAGATTCGAGATTTCTTGACTTGTCATTTGATGAAAAGAATGAATACTCCATTCCTTATTTTTGGGGGACAGTTGGAGTGTTATATAATCCAGCAGAAGTCGGAAATTTAGACTTTAACAAATGGGATGACCTCTGGGATCCATCATTAAAGAATGATATCTTACTGGTAGATGGTGCCAGAGAAGTGATTGGCTTTGGCTTAAATAGCCTCAATTACTCATTAAATGAAACAAACAAGGATCGCCTTGTTGAAGCGAAAGAAAAACTTGATCATTTAACACCTAATATAAAAGCCATTGTAGGTGATGAAATAAGGCTATTAATGCAAAATGAAGAGGCAGCGGTTGCCGTACTGTGGTCAGGCATTGCCCAGGATGTTCTATGGGAAAATGAGAGCCTCGAATATGTCGTGCCTGAAGAGGGCTCTAATCTCTGGTTCGACAATATGGTTATTCCGAAAACAACCAAAAACCCTGAAGCAGCTCATATGTTCATTAATTACATGCTCGATCCAGAAATAGCTGCACAAAATGCAGAGTATGTAGGCTACTCAACGCCAAACAAAGGAGCATTAAATTACCTGGATGAAGACACAGTTAACGATGAACGCTTTTATCCCGATGAAGAAACAACTGAAAGCCTTGAAGTATATGAAAACCTTGGCAAACGAATGTTAGCTTTTTACAATGACTTGTTTTTACAGTTTAAGATGCATAGGAAATAAGTTGTAACAGGAACGACCGACTAGCTTGATGCTGGTTGGTCTTTTTTATAGAATAGATGAAACGGAAATTCGCCCATCCTCCTTTCTTAGAGGATTTAAATATTCCTGAAGAACGTCAATCAAAACTATTGCGCAACTAATCTATTCTTTTTTTCATTAAAGGGTTGAACTTTATTAAATATTGTGATAATTTTGTTCAAAGAAGAAGTTTGTGCTTCAAATATATTGCATATTCAGTTTAAACTTCAAAATGAAGGTGAAATAGATGAAATTAAAAGAAGTTATTACTTCAGCCTATGACAATCTATCAAAGAGTCAACAAAAAGTAGCTAAATATTTGCTTGAACACCCAAGGGAAATCGCAGTGTTATCTGCAACTGAGATTGGAGAACAGTCTGGAGTAAGTGAAACAACGGTCATCCGTTTCTGTTATGCAGTGGGTTTATCCGGATTTACAGAATTGCAAAAAAGTGTAAGGGAGCAGCTGTTATTAGAAAAAAGCAGCCTGCAAACCTATGTAACCGCCAAAGAATCATTGGCTGACGCGCCTCATTTACATGCAAGAGTGATGAAAAACGATAGTGAAAGAATCCAACAGGCGATCGATTTAATCAATGAAGAAGATTTCGAATTGATGTTGGAGAAAATTAAAGAAGCGGAAAAAATCTTCATCATAGGGTCGAGGACATCTTTTGCCGCTGCCAGCTGGCTGGCGTTTACTTTAGGGCTGGCAAGAGATCATGTGAAGCTTATTCGTTCAGATACAGATGATTTGCTGCATCTCCTTCAATCAATGAGTGAAACATCTTTACTTATATCCATTTCATTTCATCGCTATGTGAAGGAGACAATAAAGTTTACTGAAGTTGCAAAAAAACAAGCAGGATATGTAATTGGCATAACTGATTCACCTTTATCGCCATTGCAAAAGCATGCAGATTTATTGTTTCCTCTCATCCCAACTGGCCGATCGACGATTGATTCAACACCTGTTCTATTTTCATTTCTAAATGCAGCAGTTGCAGGTACAACCTTAAAGAATCGTGAGGGATTTGAAAATCGGAATAAAGAATACGATCTATTATATCGTGATTACTTTGAGCCATATTAACTGTAAATCATATAAGGGGTGAAAAGAATGAAAGAGTTAGAAGTATTAAAACCGACAATCCGTTCAATGTTTGAACATTTACATACACATCCAGAGGTAAGCTGGAAAGAGTTCGAAACGACGAAATATATCGCCCAAATCCTTCAAAAAGAGGGCATTGTCTATGAAAGGTTTGATGATTGCACAGGTCTTGTTGCAGAAATGGGTCAAGGTGAATCTGCCGTCGCCTTAAGAACAGATATCGATGCTTTATGGCAAGAGGTAGATGGGCAGTTTACAGCGAATCATTCCTGTGGTCATGACGCCCATATGACGATGGCTCTGGGAGCGATGCTCGTATTAAAAGCTTTAGGTGCTGAGAAGCATGGCAAAATTAAATTTATCTTTCAACCGGCTGAAGAGAAAGGAACCGGCGCATTGAAGCTCGTTGAAAAAGGAGTAGTCGATGATGTTAGTTTTCTATATGGTGTTCATCTTAGACCGATTCAAGAGCTTGCAGACGGTTATTCTTCACCAGCGATTTATCATGGTGCAGGGAAATTCATTGACGGTGAAATCATAGGTGAAGACGCACATGGTGCCAGACCTCATTTAGGTCATAGCGCAATTGAAGTTGGAGCAGCCATTGTTCAAGAAATCAATCGAATGAAGCTCGATCCGATGGTTCCGTACTCTGCAAAAATGACAAAATTCATTTCCGGTGGAGAATCAGGAAACATTATTCCAGGAAAAGCTTCATTCAGCCTTGATTTAAGAGCTCAGACTAACCAAACGATGGAAGTGCTAACATCAAAAGTAGAGAGCATTTTCAACTATATGTCTCATTTACATGAAGTGAAAGTAGATTGGGAGATAACAGCAAATGTGGCTGCTGCTGAAGTGGACTTAAAAGCTGTCGATTATATGGCCGAAGCTATTTCTGAAACACTAGGTATTGATAAATTGCAGGAACCCATTATTACTACTGGCGGAGAAGACTTTCACTTTTACACACTGAAGAAACCGGATATAAAAGCAACCATGCTGGGCCTTGGCTGTGGACTATCACCAGGTCTCCATCATCCTAATATGACATTTAATCATAAAGCAATTTATTCCGGTATAGAAATTCTTGTAAAAACAATCATGAAGACACTCGCAAAAGAAGGTGCATAAGAAATGAACGATGGTATAACGATACGCACATTAAAGACGGTGCAAGAATTACACCTCATTCAGGAATTAGAGTCAGAGGTTTGGGAAATGAACCCAATCCCCATTCATCAAACGATTACAGCCGTCAAAAATGGTGGTATCATGCTCGGTGCTTTTTATGAGGGGGAGCTTGTTGGCTTTAGCTATGGTTTTCCAGGATTTGATCACGGCAAAAGCTTTTTATGTTCACATATGCTTGGGATCCATCGTGATCACCGTGATAAAGGGATCGGAGCATTACTGAAAGAAGAACAGAAACAGGTGGCTATTCAGATGGGATACGATTTGATTCGTTGGACATTTGATCCGCTTCAAAGTCGAAATGCATACCTGAATTTATCAAAACTAAATGGGATATGCAGTGATTATGTGGAGAATTGTTATGGTGAAATGGAGGATGGAATTAATCAAGGCTTGCCTAGCGATCGTTTTAATATTGAATGGTGGATTGCAAGTGAACATGTAAATGAAACAACGAAAGATGAGATTAACCCAATCTCGCCGTTTGAATGGGAAAATGGCCGCGATGGCTTCCCTCGATTGAAGGAAACTGAAAGAGTGCTGCAATCTATAAATCTTAAGGATGAAGCGATCTTAGTCCCAATTCCTCTTCAATTTCAAGAAATGAAAGAAGCTTCATCAGAGCTTGCCCTGAAGTGGAGAATAGAAACAAGAAAAATCTTTCAACATTTATTTCAAAAGGGTTATGCTGCAATTTCTTTGAAAAAGGATTTTGATAATGGCATCGGCTATATGCATTTACTTAGAAGAGATTTATTAAAACTAGAAAAATAATAGGGGAGAATATCATGAAACTAACAGAAGTGACACTCAGACATTTAAAAATGAGATTGAAGGACCCATTCGCTACCAGCTTTGGTTCATTTCAAGATAAAGAATTTATTCTCTTAGAAGCAAAAGATGAAGAAGGAAGAATTGGCTGGGGTGAGTCTGTCGCATTTGATACTCCTTGGTACAATGAAGAGACTTTTAAAACGAACTGGCATATGCTCGAAGACTATCTTATTCCCGCTTTATTAAATAAGGAAATTGAGCATCCTGATCAGGTATCAGAAATCTTTGCTCCTTTTAGAAAAAATAATATGGCAAAATCTACAATCGAAGGAGCCGTATGGGATTTATATGCGAAGAGAAAAGGCATCACGCTTGCTGAAGCATTAGGCGGAAACAAGGAAAAGATTGAAGTGGGCATTAGCATAGGCATTCAAGATACTGTTGAGGATTTACTACAATTGATAGAAGGATATGTTGCAGAAGGATATAAACGAATGAAGGTGAAAATAAAGCCAGGCTGGGATATAGATGTGATGAGACAAGTAAGGGAACAATTCCCCGACATTCTTTTAATGGCAGATGCAAATTCAGCTTATCGCCTTTCTGATATTGATCATTTAAAACAATTGGATGAGTTTAATTTAATGATGATTGAACAGCCGCTTGCTTCTGATGATATTGTTGATCATGCAAAACTGCAAAAAGAAATCACAACTCCAGTTTGCTTAGATGAAAGTATACATTCTTTAGAAGATACAAGAAAGGCACATGAATTAGGCAGTTGTAAAATTATTAATATCAAGATTGGAAGGGTAGGAGGTATAACTGAATCGAAGAAAATCCATGACTATTGCAAGGAACATAATATTCCAGTATGGTGTGGCGGGATGTTAGAATCAGGCATCGGACGAGCGCATAATGTCGCTTTAACAACACTGGATAATTTCATTATGCCAGGTGATACAGCCGGGTCTTCCCGCTACTGGGAAAAGGATATTATAGATCCTGAGGTAGTGGTGCATGATGGTTATATTACAGTACCTGATAGACCAGGTATCGGTTATGAAGCAAACATGGATGCAATTAAACAGTTTACCATTAAAGAACAACGCTATTCTTAAACGTGATGAATCAATCAGCTGTTAGTATGAGTCTCCATATGAGCGGCTGATTGAATTAAAGTATAAAATATCAGAAAATTCCATCAACAGCAGGAGGAAAGCTATGAAAAAGGTTATTCAGATAGCAGGTGCATATATCGGGATCATTATTGGGGCAGGGTTTGCATCTGGTCAAGAGGTACTGCAGTTTTTTACAGCTTTTGGCTGGCTTGGATTTATCGGGACGATTATCGCGTCTACTTTATTTATTTTCTTAGGAATGAATATCACACAAATCGGCAGTCGCTTGCAAACGCAATCCCATAAAGAGGTTGTTCATCACATTTGCGGGAAATATATTGGGCTTGCGGTTGATTTTATTATTACTTTTTTCCTTTTTGGAGTAGCTGTGATAATGTTCGCCGGTGCCGGGTCGACCTTCGAACAGCAGTTCGGAATCCCTCAAGCTATTGGTAGCTTAATAATGGTCCTTCTAACCGTCTTTACTTGCTTTTTTAATGTGGACCGTGTCATCACGATCATTGGCAGTATTACACCATTTTTAATCTTGCTTGTCATTATCATCTCTGGCTACGCATTATTTACAGCCGATGCTGGTTTTACAGTTCTAAATACTATGGCGCAAGAAAGCGGTAATGCTGCTGCATCCAACTGGATGCTTGGATCTGTTTTGTATGTTTCCTTTAATATTACATGTGGAGTGGCGATGCTCGCTGTGATGGGCGGCACAACTAAAAATGAAAAACAGGCTGGATGGGGCGGTATTTTAGGAGGAGTTGGCTTAGGTATCTTGCTTATCCTAATTAATATCGGCATGTACACAAGGATAGGGGATGTTGGTGGATTGGATATCCCGATGCTTTACATCGCCAACGAGATTTCGCCTGCTGTTGGGATGATTATGTCCATCGTATTATTAGCGATGATTTATAATACTGCTGTTGGAATGATTTACGGTTTTTCTGCACGATTCATGAAGCCTAAAGGTAAGCAGTTTAAAGGCTTTGTATCAGCTGTCGGGTTAGTTGGTTATGGGTCGAGTTTCGTTGGATTCACCACACTAGTAGGGACATTATATCCAATTACTGGTTATCTGGGTTTGGTTTTAATAGCTGCAATCATTATTGCTTGGTTTAGAAGTAAAAAAACAGCAAGCCAGCCATTAAAAAAAATGAGTGCTTAGCTCCATTTATTTGTAAAACTCCTTTCTTTAGGAAAACCTAATGTCAAGGAGTGAGCAAAATGAGATATAAGCTGTTTTTAATTACTTTGGTAGTTCTGATATCAAGTCTTCTTACTTTTACATCCGCTGCTGCAGCTGTCGGGAAAAAAAATCTGTCCATTGTGATTGATGACTTCGGCAATAATATGAAGGGCACACAGGAAATGTTAAATTTGCCTGTAAAATTAACAGTCGCAATCATGCCGTTTATGCCAAGTACTGCAAGTGATGCTGAAACGGCTTGGCAAAAGGGACATGAAGTAATCATTCATATGCCGATGGAACCAAAGAAGGGCAAAAAAAGCTGGCTTGGACCTGGAGCAATTACTGCTGACTTAGAGGATGAAGAGGTAAGGAAAAGAGTGGAGCAAGCGATTCAAAATGTCCCTCATGCTGTTGGAATGAATCATCATATGGGATCAAAAATAACTGAAAATAAGCGGATAATGAGAATCGTTCTTCAGGTTTGTGCAGAGCATGGCCTCTATTATCTTGATAGTAAAACGACAGGGAAAAGCGTGATTCCTAAGCTTGCAGAGGAATTGCAGCTTCCGTATTTAGAAAATATGCTATTTTTTGATGATGTTTACACAAGATCACATATAGCAAAGCAAGCTCAATTACTTCATACAAAACTAGACCATAAAGAGGGAATGATAGCAATCGGCCATGTAGGTATTGCAGGTCCACTCATGGTTTCAGTGTTAAAGGAGTATTTGCCACTTTATCAAAATAAGGTGAATATTGTTCCGTTATCGTCTTTAATCAAGGGTCGTGAATGGATTGTTGAATAATAAAAGAACGACCTTCCGAGCATTTCGGAAGGTCGTTTTGATAAATGCAAGAATACATAATAGTAGAAAATACTTAGAATATATTTCTTGGGAAACCGCAGGAATAGACATTTCATCCTATATTTCTTCATGTTTTTCTACAAATAATGATAGGTTTCATTCCTCGCTAACTGAAGGGAACATAATGATAAAAGATGTTCCAATGCCTTCCTCGCTAGTGATCTTATACTGGCCATTCATTCTCTTGATAATATCAAAAGCAATCATAAGACCCAAACCAGTACCTCTTGATTTGGTTGAATAATACGGCTGACCAATTTGTTTTAGTTGTTTTTTTGAAATGCCGGCTCCTTCATCTTTTAAAGAAACGATTGCGTATTCACCCTCTGATACAGCCATTACTTCTATATTTCCACCGTTTTCCATTGATTCAATTCCATTCTTAATTAAATTGATCAATAACTGCTTTAACTCATTAGGGTTGCCTTTGATATACAGATTAGGATTAACGGAAGCAATTAAGCTCACATTGGAAATATGGGCAAAAGACTGCATGAAAATGACTACATCATTAATCACTTCTTCAAGGTGAATCATTTCTGTTAATGAATAGGAAGGCTTTGCAAGCGTAAGGAAATCACTAATGATTTGATTCGTTCTTTCTAATTCTTTTAAAGATACACTTATGTATTGCTGTTGTTTTTGATTAAGGTTTTGATCAGTTTGCATTAATTGCATAAAACCTTTAACCGTCGTCATTGGATTGCGAATTTCGTGTGCTACAGATGCCGCAAGCTGACTGATTGCATTCATTTTATCAGCGGTTTGCAGTTTATTTCTTAAATCACTTTTTAGCTGATCAAGTTCAATGAGATAGATAGTAACTACCAAAGTAATCATTGACATAAGTGAAAAAATCAATAAATTATCAACATCTTCAAGCTGTTCATTATTCATAAAAAGGATCAAACGGCTAATAGAAATGGGGATATAAAAAAGTAGTCCAATCATTAACCTTCTTATAAATGTGCCATTCAAAAAGTACCTTCTAATGCTTAAAAAAATCGCGGTAAAGATTGTATAGTTAAGAATCAGAAAGAATATCCCGCTTGGATCGGTTATCCCTTTAAATAAAACAATGAAACCGATCATTAGTATTCCTGCATTGATACTTACATAAAAAAAAGCGATAAAAACTGGAATTAACTTTAAATCGAAAGTGGTTCCGTCCATGATGTGGACAGGGTATGTGATGGTAAGGATTAACGAAAATACAATAAACAATAAAAATGTATAATCAGCTTTTAAATCATTTGGCTTTTTAGGCAAAATAATCCTAATTAAGGGGATAATCATCATTATAAAAAAATGAAGAATAAGACTATTCATAAATTCATACAAAAGAACCATTCCCCCAATGATAATATATTCATAATTAATTAAACATTTTGTCGAAAAAGTCCTTTATTTTAATCAGTATAATAAAAATAAAAGCAGAAAACCGGAAAATATTATGAATTTTGTCATATAATAAATAAAAACCGGTCAAAAGGACCGGTTTTAACTAACAATAATATGTTCTTTCTCTTGGTCGACAATCTTTTGAACTTCTGCACCTTCTAAAGTTTCTTTCATAAGAAGTGCCTCAACAAGTTGTTTATATTGATTTTGATAAGAATTGATAATTGTTTCAGCTTTTAGGCTTGCTTTTTTAAAGAGTTCTTGCAGTTTTTCTTCCTTTGCACGGTCGTTAAAGGTTAGCGTAAATCCATCTTCTAGTAGTCCTATATCTACCATCTGCTCTAGAATATTTTTTGCCTGCTGAACATCTCCGCTCACACCTATGCTATGCTCACCCAGAACCATTCTTTCAGCTATGCCGCCAGCTAAGATCATCGCTACTTGATCAAGGAGTTCAGATGAAGTAGAAAGATGCATTTCTTTTGGTATAGGAGCAACATAGCCGAGTGCCTGACCCCTAGGGATAATGGTTGCTTTTCTAACCGATCCGGGTTTTGTGACAGCAGCTAAAAGTGCATGTCCTGCTTCGTGAACGGCTACTCGTTTCTTAATTTGATCATCCTGTAAGCTCTGATTGCTGCTTCCTAAAATCGTCCGGTCAAGTGCAAAATCAAGATCCTCTTTTGTTATTAATTTTTGCCCATTTCTAATGGCTCTTCTACTGGCAGTTTCAAATAGTGAATGGATATCTGCTCCTGAAAAACCGGACGTAGTTTCAGCTAATTGACTGAGTGAAGCCTGGACATCCGGAGCCAATGATCTTTCTCTTGTGTGGATATCTATGATTTCTTTACGACCATGCCTGTCAGGCAACTGAACATGAAAGGAAAAATCAATCCGTCCTGGTCGTAAAAAGGCTTCATCAAGCATGTCCCGTCGGTTTGTTGCGGCGATAAAAAGAATCCCATCGTTAGAATGACCGCCATCAAGCTGAACAAGAAGTTCAGTTAATGTCTTTTCACCTTCTTCACCGCCATGAGGCTTTCGCTTACCGGCTAACGCATCTACTTCATCAATAAAAATGACTGCAGGTGTTTGCTTTCTTGCATTTTGGAAAAGAGAACGGATGCGTGATGCACCGACCCCAACAAACAGCTCATTAAAGGCAGAACCGCTTGCTGAGAAGAAAGAAGAACCTAACTCTTTTGCGATCGCTTGAGCTAATAAAGTTTTACCTGTACCTGGCGGACCGTAAAGTAGGATTCCTTTTGGAGCCTGAATTCCCAAGTCACTCGACCGCTTAGGGTCTTTTAAAGTAGACAGTGTTTGCATAATCTCTTCCTTCATTTCCTGATGAATACCGCCTACATCTTTAAGTGAAATTTCAGGAAGGGGCTTAGCTTTCGAAACACTCTGTTTCATCGAATTTGTAGCACCCGCTTTTCCAGACTTAACGATAAAGAACCCCACTGCAAAAGTAATCAAGAAAAATGCTGCAAGAATCCAGATAGTAAAAGGATTTGTTGTAGAATATGAATATTGAATGGGATACTGATTCACCAGTTGTTCAACCATATCACCTTGCGGGGGGACATGTGATTGAAATTCGCCTTCATTGGTCGTAATATTTAATTTTCCGTTTTTATATTCAGTAATAGAAACCACTCCTGCATTCTCAGAAGAAATGACTTCTTCTACTGCAGAAAAGGGGATGGTTTCTGGCTGCTTTTGCTGAGAAATAAAGAAAATAGATGTCAAAATCGCTATAAGGACAATGGCCATAATGATAAACAATGAAGATCTCTTCATGTGCAATTTCAAAAAATAACCCCCTAATAATGAAATGCGGAGGAGCCTCGAACAGCCCCGACAAGCATAAGACAGGTCAACCGGAAAGGCGGACTTTGCCTTTTTGGTGGACCTGGCATATGACCTCGAGGGGCTAGGCTCCGCAGCTGGACAAAATGAAATGCAGAGGAGCCTCGAACAGCCCCGACAAGCATAAGACAGGTCAACCGGAAAGGCGGACTTTGCCTTTTTGGTGGACCTGGCATATGACCTCGAGGGGCTAGGCTCCGCAGCTGGACAAAATGAAATGCGGAGGAGCCTCGAACAGCCCCGACAAGCATAAGACAATGTATGATTATCTACGAAGTCGAAAAACTTCTTACTTAAGATAAAACTATAAATATTTCTATATATACATTATAAATTAGGTTGAATAGGTATCTATAGTACAAGTTCATGTAAATCCAGGAAAAAAATTCAATTTTATTTTCATCTTCACAAATATATTAAGGTGATATATACTGTACATAATTACATAGAAACGTAAGCCACAAGGGGAGCACTTGCTGAGAGTGAATAGTTTTTTCTATTCTGACCCTTTGAACCTGTTAGTTAATGCTAGCGCAGGAATGTGGGACGATGTCATTAAGACTATTTGTTCTTCCTTGAGGTGTGCGTATTTTACCGAAAGGGAGTTTTTTAATGACTAAAAAGTTAAGTTTATTAGCTTTGATCGAAATATCATTCTTTGCAGCCTTTGCACTTATTTTGGATTTATTTCCATCAATTAAGCTCTCACCATCGATTTCCATTTCCTTTGCAATGGTGCCTATTTTTATATTGGCTTTTCGCTGGGGCTTTAAAGTAAGTGTAATTGCAGGTTTTTTATGGGGAGTATTACAGGTCGTGACAGGTGATGCATGGATAGCAACACCGACCCAAGCATTCATCGAATATTTTGTTGCCTTTGCATTTATAGGAGGAGCAGGACTGTTTTATTCTTCTATTCGGAAAAATCTGAGAACCGGAGAAAAGAAAAAAGCATTGCTTTGGATGGTGTTAGCTATATTCGTTGGGTCTGCAGCACGTTATTTTTGGCACTTTCTTGCAGGAGTTATCTTTTTCGGAAGTCTCGCTCCAAAAGGGGTGTCACCGGTTATGTTTTCATTTACTGCAAATGGATTAACGCTGCTGGGTACATGGATGTTATGCTCAATCATCACAGTCGCTATCGTGTCAACAGCACCAAGCTTGGTAATTAGGAAAGATGCAGATTTTATCAAGCCAGAACAGAAAGTGTCATAAGCTTCATTCTTAACCGGTTCACTAATCGTGAATCGGTTTTTTAGTTGGCTTTGCATTTCTTTCTTTTTATCATCTGCTCATAAGAGATGAAAAGGAATCAAGCTATAAAATAATAGCCCTACAATAAGGATAAAAAGGATTGAAGGGTAATTAAACCCCGAAAAACCACCATTCATTAGTAATTTGCAAGGAACGAAGAGCGAAAAAATATAAATAGCCTCACCAATCCCTTTAAGTGCAAAAACTCATTTGAAATACTTCTCTAAAGTCAATTCATAAAAGTAGGAAAAAAACAAGCAAATAGAAGGGACGATAGTGAATGTAATAGCGCCAATTGTCACAAAGTAATCTCATAAAATAAAATGGATGCTATTGAACCAAAGTGAATGACAGCGATAACAATGTTCTATTTGCGTAAGGGATCCTTGAGGTAAAGCCATTTTCACCAATAATTTATAAGAATAATCCCACAAAACAATATATATAAATAACATAATGTCAACTGGATAATACGTCTATTTTATGTCTATTTTCCGAAAAAATATTGACAACATTGTGAACGGGGAGGATAATGGATGCAAAGGAGGATGATGGAAATGAACACAAGAGAATCAATGTTAAATGCGGTGAAGTACTTTGGTGGGACATTACTAATAGCTGGAATCATCATCTTTTCGATCGGTTTCTTTGGAAACGTATCCAGCACACTTACTGGAGTAGGAATCGGCACAGTGATGGGCGCAATTTTTGTTTTTCTAATGGGAATCTTTTTTGTAGCAACTGAGGAAGTACTCGAGAAGACGAAGAGAGAGAGTGGGGCGGAGTTAGCTAAAATTACGCCAATTGCCATAACCTCAATAAAAACAAAATAGGAGCGCCTAGATAGACGCTCCCTTTTACATACCTTGGTTTATTGGAACTGATAGGTCCAAACCAATGTGAGTAGGGTACCTAATACAGTGATGATTGCAATCGCCATACCATAATAGATACTTGTATATATTGTAGTTTTATCCTCAGATTCTCCAGCATGCATGAAGAGAATAAGCTGTAGTCCAGCTTGAATAAATGCTGTAACAAGAAGGATTGTCATACCAACTGCGAATGACATATCCATGAAATATACCAATAGGGCAACTGCTGTTAGGACAAGTGAAAAGATGAATCCAATCACTTGTTTTCTTGGGAATAATTCTTTCATCATTACATCATTCCTTTCAGATAGACGAAGCTGAAGATGAAGATCCAAACGACGTCTAAGAAATGCCAGTAAAGTGAGAAGATAAATGATTTATTTGTTGTTTCTGGCGTTAAACCATTTTTCTTCACTTGAAGTAGAATGAATAATCCCCAGAACAAACCAAATGTTACGTGAGCCCCGTGTGTCCCTAAAGTTGTTAAAAGGATTGCTGTAAAAGCACTTGTTTGCAATCCAGCACCTACATGTACATAGTGAACAAATTCATAAATTTCAACACCTAAAAAGGCAAGACCTAATACAAGAGTGATTCCGAAGAATACCAGCATGGCCTTTTTATTGCCAAGACGCATAGCGTGGATAGCAAGACCAATGGTGAAACTACTTGTTAATAATAGAATCGTTTCTGCTAATACAGGTGTAATTTCAAATATTTCTGCCCCGCTAGGCCCATTTCCTGTTCCATTAACTAGAACGAAATACGAAGCGAATAACGTGGCGAAAAGCATAATTTCTGCGCCAAGGAAAATCCAAAATCCTAATATTTTTAACCGATTTTGTTCTGTACTATATTCAAGAGGGAGTGAGTGATCTATCTTCATTATCGGTTACCTCCCAGTTTATTTTCTGTTTCTTCCACTTCTTCAAGTGGAATATAGCGACCATGGTCCTTTTCGAACGATTGGTAAGCCATGCATCCGAAGATTGCAAGTGTAAAGATAATGACTGGAATCCACATAGCAAATATGAAAGAGAAGCCCCATAGGAAGAAGAGAATCCCCATAATAAATGGAATACCGCTGTTATTTGGCATGTGAATCTTTTCTAATTCACCTTCAAATAATTTCTTGCCATGTTTCTTTTGATCCCAGAACGGCTCAACAGAGTCGATTTGTGGGATTTTTGCAAAGTTATACTCAGGAACTGGAGTATGGGTAGACCATTCCAATGTACGAGCATCCCAAGGGTCTGACCCGATATCTCGTGAAGCATAACGGAAACTATAGTAAATATTATAAACGATTAACGCGAATCCGACTGCTAAACCAGCTGCACCGATAAATGAAATCATATTCCAGATAGCAAATCCGCTAGCTTCAGAATATGTGTACATACGACGAGCTTGACCGTCTAGGCCAGAGAAGAACATTGGCATGAAAGCAACTAATGTGCTGATTCCAATTGTCCATGCAGACCATTTGCCGATTCTTTCATTAAGCATAAAGCCGAACATTTTTGGCCAATAATATGTGAGGCCAGCTAACATTGCAAACACGACACCAGGGATGATAACCATATGGAAATGAGCAACTAAGAACATTGTATTGTGATATTGGTAGTCAGCTGCTGACATTCCTAGCATAACTCCTGTTACACCACCGATAGTGAAAAGCGGTATAAATAGAAGGGAGTAGAGCATAGGTGTTGTAATGACGATTTTCCCTTTGTGAAGTGTAAATAGCCAGTTAAATATCTTAACTCCGGTCGGAACAGCGATTGCCATTGTCGTAATGGAGAAGATACTGTTAACAAATGCGCCTTGACCCATTGTAAAGAAGTGATGAACCCATACAACGAATGAAAGTACTGAAATGATAACCATGGATCCAACCATTGATTTATATCCATAAAGGTTACGTCTTGCAAATGTAGAGATAACCTCACTGTAAATACCAAACGCTGGTAATATTAGGATGTATACTTCAGGATGTCCCCATACCCAGAAGAGGTTGGCCCAAAGCATATCCATTCCACCGTTATTCGATGTAAAGAAGTTTGCACCAAATAATCGATCTAAAGTTCCCATTGCTAGAGCAACAGTTAGAACAGGGAATGCGAACACAATGATAATGTTAGCAATAAACGCTGACCATGTGAACATCGGCATTTTCATAAGAGTCATGCCTGGTGCTCTCATTTTTAAAATAGTGGCGAGGAAGTTGATACCTGTCATCAATGTACCAAGACCAGCTATTTGGATAGCGATCATATAATAATTGGTACCGACTGATTGGCTAAAATCATTTCCGGCAAGCGGGAAGTAAGATGTCCAGCCTGCATCAGGTGATCCTCCAACGACAAATGAAATGTTAAATAACATAGCACCTGCAAAGAATAACCAGAAGCTCAATGCATTCAAACGAGGGAATGCAACATCACGAGCACCAATTTGCAACGGTATAACAAAGTTCATTAAACCGATGATAAATGGCATAGCCATAAATAGTATCATTACAACCCCATGGGTTGAGAAGATTTCGTTATAATGCTGTGCATCAAGCAATTTATTTTCCGGAGCGGCTAGCTGCGCACGCATCATGATTGCGTCAGCACCTCCGCGGAAAAGCATAAGAATCGCAGAAATTAAGTACATGATACCAATACGCTTATGGTCAACGGTTGTTAACCATTCACGCCATAGGAAGCCCCACTTTTTGAAATAGGTTAAGCCGGCAAAGATAGCAATAACAGTTAAACCGATGGCAACCATTGATGCATAAATCGCGGGACTTGGATGTGGAACAGCAAATCGTTCAAAGAATTCCATCCTTTGTAACTCCTTTCAAATCTATATTAAACTAGCAGATTATGATTTAATTAATTAATGACCACTGTGTTCAGAATGCTCATCGTGGTTCTCATGATCTTCATGATCGTCGTTTGACTCTTCATCATCACTTGATCCGTGATTATGTCCAGCATGTTCACCTTCAGGGGCTGGCATGAAGTCTAAATGTGTACCAGTAAACGTCATTTTTCCTAAGTGACCTGGTTCTAATAATCCTACAAATTCTTCTTCAGTAATTGGCTTAGCAGTATTGTGAACTTCTTCAACCCACTCATCGAATTCAACAGGTGTCATAGCTGTTACATCGAAAGTGTTTTCTGCAAATCCTTCTCCACTAAAGTTAGCGTTACGACCCATAAAATCACCAGGGTGATCTGCCGCTAAATGAAGAGTTGTAACCATATCAGCCATGGCATATTTTTGGCCGCCAAGCTGTGGTACCCAGAAGCTTGTAATGGGTCCAAATGAATAAAGTTTAAATTCAATTGCTCTGTCAGTTGGAATGTATAAGTAGTTTAATGTTTCAATATCCTCTTCAGGATAGCTAAAGTGCCATTTCCAGTTTGATGAAGATGCGTAAACCACTAAAGGTTCCTTATCCTCGTATCCTGGAGGTGTTGATTCAACTTTGTAGTTACTTTGAACAGAGACAAAAGACATAAAGGCAACGATTAATACTGGAATTCCAACACATAATGCTTCAACCCAAATGTTTCCTTCGATATGTGGTGGCTCGTAATCTTCTTTTTGTTTAGATGCACGAAACTTAATGAGCATGTATGCCAGCATCGCAAATACTACAAGGACAACAAATGACATAATCCCAATTGATAGTTTAATATCATTTGCCTGCACTGCTGCTTGCGGACCTTTAGGATCTAATACAGTCAATGGTTCACAGCCTGTTAATACAGTGGCAATAGTAATAATTGCCAACAAGAGAGCCCTTTTTAATTTCATTGATGTACCCCTTTCTAACATTGTTAAAGGATGATTAATTTGAAAACGCAATCATCACGTCTGTAATCCCTATGTTAGTATCATAAATGGTTAAAAACAATTGTTTGTGATAGGTGTCACAAAATGTTCATGAAGAATCCATGTATTTAGTCACAAAATGTTCATGAAACTGAAAATATAAATGTCGCATAATATTCATGCTTGAACGTATATATAGAAATGCATGAAAATTACATCTTCTAAGAGGGGATTTTCCTTCATTTGAAATATATATTAATATAATGATAATAATTCTCTCTCAACATATTGAATTGAAATAGGGTGCTACCCCCAAACAATTTATAAGATAATCGTATACTATAAGAAGAAATAGCTTTTAATGATAGGAAGGAGGTCAAATGATGGAAGTCATCATTGCAGATATTGACAATCTATTAGAAATAACTTCATGGATGGCTGAAGAAGATGTAAAACAGACCATTCGACAGTTCGAGATTGATGAGCTATTAGATGAAACCAAAGGCTGGTAGCATGTTGTTTTTTGAGATTTAATAGGAAATTGCAAAAGGAAATTACGTTCTCTTTCAACTTATAACAAGAGTTGATCCCCTTTCTTTAAAATAAAAAGATGGAAGACTCCTAAGAGCCCTCTAAAGATTTATCATCCATCCCAAATACCTGATGTTAGTCTCCCTGAAATCCTTTCTCTTAAAAATTCACAGAAAATCGGTAAAAACTGTTTTATATGGATAGAAGCTATGTGCGATATAAACTTTCGAAAAAGTTACCCCCAATCCAGTAATAGATAGGTGACGATTGCTTTTATATCGCCAAAGTTTTTCAATCTTTCTTTACATACCTCCAATAGAATGTAGTCAAACATTTAATAACTCCCTTCTTATCCAGTAAATAGCTATAGTTGTACATACATGAATCCTTCCCTTAATGATTTTTTCACCTCGGTTTTACAGTCAGCAATAAGCACGCATTTTTCGGTGTGTGTTGCTGAAGTGCCCCCTCAAAAAGTTTTCTTTTTCAATGTAACTGTGATCAATCAATTAATCACATGTTTCCTTTGGAGAATTTAGGATGAATGTGTAACTAATGGCAATCTGAATTCGTCAATGCTTTTAGATAAGGAGGGGGAATGATGTTAAAACGCAGGGGGCAGTGGCTGGTTATTTTTGGTATGATATTTTTCTCAATTATTGTGGTTATATATCAAAACGGTAAACTAAAGATAATAAATGATTTTACGAATGATCAAGCAAGAGTTATGGCGAATAAAGTCTGGCAGATTCAGTTTAATGATGAGCTAAGCCCGTCATCTGTTAATGAGAGTACGGTGTATGTACTGGACAATATAGGTAAGAAACAAGAAGTTTCATTTAAACTAAGTGAAAATAAAAAAGCAATTATAATCTTGCCGCCCGATAAAGGATATAAAAAAGAAATCCCATCATATGAATTATTCGTATCAAAAGAAATCATGTCTCATTCAGCAAAAAAATTAGGCAGTTCATTGAAGCAAACTTTTAACATTAATGAAGAACTTGCAACTGCAAATTCAATTCAAGAAATAAATGACCATTTTATAAAAATCATGAAGGAACAAAGCAAAGGCTTAAAATCTTTTTTCAGAGAAGATACCATGACTCAGGAATCGTCTGAAATGGACACGATGTCTGAAAGTAAAGAAGCATCTTCAGACAATCAATTTTCTGAAACCAATGTTCAAGTTGCTGGCATAGATGAAAGTGACATGGTTAAAACAGATGGTGAATATATTTATCAGTTGGCAGATCAAAAATTACAAATCATTAAAGCTGTCCCTGCAGAGCAGTTAAAGTTGGAAAAGGCCGTTACCTTTGAAAGAGACTTTTCACCGTACCAGCTTTTTCTTTATCAGGATCAGCTGATTGTGATAGGTAATTATTATGAAGAAATGACGAAGGTGGGAGCGGGTAAAGAGTTAAAGACAGATATGTTTCACCCTCGATGGTTTCAGTCAAGCAAAATTCAAATTTATAATATAGCGGATAAGCGCGAGCCTAAGCTGGTTCGGGAGCTTGAGGTGGAGGGAGACTTCATTTCTGCTAGATTAATGGAAGGGAGATTGTATCTTGTAACAAATCATTATCCGGATGTTTGGATACTTGAAGACCACCCTGATATTGATCTTCGTCCTCGATATAAAGATTCTAGTGTTAGTCAAGAAAAACAATCCGTGCAGACCGATGAAATTCAGTTGATACCAGATTCGAAAGAAACCAATTTTACAAATATTGCTGCAATCGATTTGGATCATCCTTCAGAGGAAATGTCATTATCAACCTTTTTAGGAAGCGGTAATCAGCTTTATATGTCAAAGAAAAATATTTATTTAGCTACAACGAATGTTAGCTTCATGCCAACTATTGCAGTAGGCAGATCAAATGAAATAACAAGTATTTACAAAATTAAAATTGATGGTATGAATATGGAGATGTCAGGAAGTCAGGAGATAGAAGGAAGGCTGCTTAACCAGTTTTCCATGGATGAACACAATGGTTATTTTAGAGTTGCGGTGACAAAAGGGCAAACAACGGATGAAACACATCCATCCTCAAATGAATTGTATATTTTTAATGAGAATTTAGTAAAAGTTGGAGAGCTAAACGATTTGGCCAGGGGTGAGAGAATTTATTCCGCTCGTTTTATGGGAGACAAAGTCTATATTGTTACTTTTAAGGAAACAGATCCTTTGTTTGTTATTGATGCTAGCTTACCTGAAGCGCCTAAAGTTCTTGGTGAATTAAAGATACCTGGTTTCAGTAACTATTTACACCCTTATGACGAGAATCATTTAATTGGCTTTGGATATGATACGAAAGTTAATGCAGCAAAGGCCACAGGAAGTCAGCCAATTGTAACAACTGATGGAGTAAAGGTTACATTGTTTGATGTCACAGACTTAACAAATCCAAAGGAAAAATTCACAGAAATAATTGGTGGCAGAGGAACATACTCGGATTTGAATTATGATCACAAAGCATTATTATTTGATAGTGAGAAGAATCTATTTGCATTCCCAATCAGTGTGTATGAAAACAAGAAAAATAGTGAAAATGATTCGACTTTTGCCTTTCAAGGAGCCTATGTGTATGGAATAGATAGTAATAAGGGATTTCAGCTGCATGCAAAAATAACTCATCAAAAGCAGAATATTGGATATGAAGATTGGGAAAGTAATATCAATCGTATTCTATATATCGATGATCAGTTATATTCCTTATCACCATCAAAAATCACAGCGCATGCTATTGGCGATTTCAATCAAACAAAAGAATTAAACTTGAAATAGGATGAAGGCAAATAGCCTTCATCCTTTAATTTAATTAAGATGAATATTGCTCATTTTTATTAAAGGACTAAACTAAAAGGTTTCGTTTTTGTTATATTTCTTTCATAATGGTACCTATACATATTATGCAGATTGGAGAAAGGGGAATTAAAGTGATGAGATTTCATCTAGCAGCCAATGAGGAAGATCGATTACATATAATGAAGGAAATGAATCAAAAATTTTTAGAAAGAGCAGACCAAAATGATAAGGTAGGCAGCTTTCCTTTCAAAAATATAGCAGAGTTAAAGGAAACCGGCTATACATCATTAACCCTGCCAGCAGAATATGGCGGGAAAGATCTGTCTTTATATGAACTAGTTCGAATGCAAGAGTGCATTGCGGAAGGGGACGGAGCTACAGCATTATCAATTGGCTGGCATATGGGAATCGTAAAGAACTTATTCGAAAAGAAAAACTGGGCACCAAAGCAGTTAGAATTTTTAGGTGAAAAGGTATCAAGGGGTTCGTTAATTAATAGTGCTGCAACAGAGCCGCAAACCGGCAGTCCTACCAGAGGAGGAAAACCGCATACAAATGCTGAAAAAAAGAGAGATAGCTGGATAATTAATGGACGAAAATCATTTACTACAATGTCACTTATGCTTGATTATATTCTTGTTAGTGCCTCTATTAAGGGGAGTGACCAAATAGGGAACTTTTTAATTCCGCGAACAACAAAGGGTGTTACTATAGAAGAAACATGGGACAGCATTGCAATGAGGGCATCGGGGAGCCATGATTTAGTATTAGAAAATGTGGAGCTGACTCTGGACTCTTTAGTCGAATACTTTACTCCGGGTAAAAAAGGAGCCAACGGGTGGCTTCTCCATATACCTGCCTGTTACTTAGGGATTGCTCAAGCTGCTCAATCATATGTCATCCAATTCGCGAAGCAATATTCACCATCCAGCATAGAAGGAACGATTGTGGACTTGCCAAATGTTCAACAGAAAATTGGAGAAATTGAATTGCTGCTAATGAAAAGTCGTTATTTCCTTTATAGTGTTGCCAGGAAATGGGATGAGTCAGATGCAGAGTCAAGGGCTGAAATGAGCCCGCAATTGGGAGCAGTCAAACATGAAGTTACAAATAATGCATATAAAATTGTAGATATCGCCATGCGTATTGCTGGTGCGAGGAGCCTATCGGCAACGAATCCTCTCCAGCGTTATTATCGTGATGTAAGAGCTGGCCTGCATAACCCTCCGATGGATGATATGACGATTCAATTGTTAGCGAAATACGCCATTGCAAAAACCAAAGAATAGAAAAAATCAACTTTAATTGTAAGTAGTTCTATTTTTATGGGGGAAACATTGTCTATAGGATACTAATTAGCTTAGCAGACCAAATCACATTTTGATTTGGTCTTTTTTGCTGCTCAAGTTTAGCTATTTTTTTAGATAGAACTGTGATTAAGCATTTTTTGGAATAGAACTGCGAGGCACATTGCTTATAATACAATTATACCTTATAAAGCAATGTACCTGAAGGAGACTTATATTGAAAGTTGATAAGGAAATTTTAAGAGGATATATTGATACAATCATTTTAAGTTTACTATATGATCGTGACTTATATGGCTATGACTTGAGCAAAGAAGTGAAGAAAAAGAGTGGCGACTCTTTTGAGTTAAAGGAAAGCACCCTATATTTATCATTTAAGCGACTTGAAAAAAATGGGTATGTCATTAGCTATTGGCAAGAGGGCAGTTCTGCAGCTCGCAGGAAATATTATCATTTAACCGTCAGCGGGAGTGCTTACCTCCTTCATAAAAAAGAGGAATGGAAATTCATGAAGCAATTAATGGAAAATTTCTTGGAGGGGATTGATTAATATGACATTGAAAAAAGAAACTGAATTAAAGATTCAGAAGTATATTAAGCAAAATACCAATTTGGTTGCTAGTGATGAACTGACATATTTTGAAAAGCTTGCTCTTCATACGAATGAAAAATGGATGGAAGCTAAAAGAACAGCAGCAAAATTTAAGTGGACATCTCAGAAGAATAAAGAAGCACAAGAGGATCTCATGAGTTATATGAGTGACTATATAGAAGATTGTATAATGAATGGATTCAGTGAGGAAGATGCATTTGAAAAAGCTAAAGTGACTTTTGCAGTTGAAAACCCTAATAATCCTTTATTGAAAAGCGATGCAGAATGGCTGCATCACTTTGACCCAAATGTAGCAGAAGCGATAGGCTTGTACTATGCTGCATCTATGTTTATCGGCCTTACATCAGGTGCTCTATTAGGCGTAATTTTGCAGATGGTGATTTTAGAGGAGTCGATTGGAGTATTATTCTTCATTGTTACAGGGATTGGATTCATAGCAGGACTTGGGTTTGGATTGTTGAAAAACGCTAAAATTAGTTTGAACAATCGCTGATTCTGGATTATCACAACTAGACCTGCAGCAATTAAAAACATAAAAAATAGAAGCAGGGTTCACTCCGCTTCTATTTCATTCATTATTGCTAAACATATACCTTTTAGATTTTAAATTTACACTCAAAACTAATCCCAGTGTGATCATATTTGTTAATAATCCGCTGCCACCATAGCTTATAAACGGCAACGTAATTCCAGTAATAGGCATTACACCTATCGTCATCGCAATGTTTTGAAATGCCTGGAAAGATATTAAGCCAATGGCACCAGTGCAAATATAAAATCCAAATAGATTATGAGAATGCAAGGCGATAATCACGATTCTATAAATCATTAGGAAGTAGAGTGTAATCAACACAGAAGCGCCGATAAAGCCAAATTCTTCACCGATAACTGCGAAAATAAAGTCGGTATGTGCTTCAGGAATTTGACCGCTTTGTACTTGTACTCCTTGTGTAAACCCCCAGCCACTCATTTGTCCAGAGCCTATTCCCAACATGGCTCTAGTTAGTTGATACCCAAATGAAGAGGCG
This sequence comes from Cytobacillus purgationiresistens, assembly GCF_030813235.1. GTDB lineage: Bacteria > Bacillota > Bacilli > Bacillales > Cytobacillaceae > Cytobacillus > Cytobacillus purgationiresistens. The sequence goes on from NZ_JAUSUB010000001.1 coordinate 226,346, forward strand.
TAACCATGAGGATCAAGCCATCCATATATCCTTTCCAGCTGATGAGGTTTAATAATTTTTATAAAAAGATCAAAATACTGGTTATGTAGAAAAACCAGAAACCCAACTAATCCTGTACCGCCTGCTACTATCAATAATATCATTTTATAAGATATACCTGAAACAGCAATCAATGTAAAAGCGATGGCTGCAATAATCAAAGCTGAACCTAAGTCAGGCTGAACTAGGATTAAATAGAAAGGGATAATTGAAAAAACACCAACTTTTGCTGTGATCGGAATACTTTCAATGAACGATAATCTTTTCTTCCCTTTTTTATACAGGATGACAGATAAGAAGAGGAGTATAAAAATTTTAAAGAACTCCGAAGGTTGAGGTTCGAATATGCCAATATTTAACCATCTTTGTGCACCGTTTCGATATACCCCAAAGAAATGAACAAGCAATAGAAGTATAACTCCTACAATATATAATGGTGTAGCCCATCTTTCCAGCAACTCATAATCAAAATAAGCAACCGCAGCCATAACTGCAATGCCGATCATATACCAAATCGCTTGCCTTTTTAAGTAATAAAATGGGTCAGAACTATAATATTGTCCTGAACCGCTATAAACTGCTAATAAGCTAATAATAATTAAGCAAAAAAGTACCAATAATAATGGATAATCTATATTATTTTCATTTTGTTTCACTGCAAACTTCCTTTTCAATCATAAAATACAATTTATTTTAAACCATTTACTACAAGTTTTATGGCAATAGCATCGTCAATATATCCAATCGGAAAGATGTAATCTGGTATACAATCAACCGCCGTAATGAAATATATTAATGCAGCGCCCATCATTACTATTTGATGTGGGGTACCTTGTTTATGGTTAAATTTTTGATACATATTCTCTAAATCTGTGATGAAGGGACCAATGCTTCCCAGTTTCTTCAATTTAGCTTTAAAATGGTTTGAAACCGTTTCTTTTCCTTCATCCGTTTGAGCATATTGTTCATATTGCTGCAAATGAGTCTCGATATCATTGGTTGTGAAATCTTTATTATATGCTTTAACGAATTTTAGTTCTTCTTGTATTTCTTCGATTGCCGCTTCTAAGGTTGATGGTTGATGTTCAATTTCATAACCTGCAGCGATATACATCTCCGCATTTGATATTTGTAACACCTGAGCAATTTTTTGTATATGCGCGGGTGTAGCCCGTCTTTTTCCGTTGATGATTCTTGACAAGGTTGCTGAGTCTATATTGCTCATTTCACTTAGTGTTCTTAAAGATAATGATCGCTCTAGCAAATATGATTTTAATTTACTTCCCAATTCATTGTTTAGACTGTTGCTTGTCATCTTTCACAATACCTTCTCTCTAGGTAAATAACATGAATTTAATTGGATTCTTCTGTTGAACTATAAGTCTAAATTGACAAATTGTCAACGAAATTGATAATAAATCAAACTATGAATAATCTAAGTTATGTCTTATATCATTGAAGTGTCATATAAATATGGAAGTGAAATTACATTTTCTCAAAGGGGATTGATACGAGTGGGAGAAAAGGGGTGCTTAAAATGCGGCAATTTAAATGCAGAAAAAAAGAGGTAGCGAATGACTGGTTCTAAGACTGTCTAAATTATTCGACGTTCAACACAATAAATTTCTAGTTGTATATTGTAAGGAATGTGGTTATTCAGAGTTTTATAACATCAGTCATCTATGGCCGGAAACGTAATTGATTTCTTTCTAGGAGGATATTAACAAAGCCCTCCAAAAAAGGGGACTCTGTTATTCTTCGAAGTAATCTTCAAACTTTTCTTTATTACCTTCACCTTTTTTATAATAAGGGTTATTGCTTGTTGCATCATCCGGATCAAGATTTGTCTTGATAACAAAGGTCGGACTGGAAGGATGCTGAGCAAACACTCGATCATCCAATTCCTTGAAATCAGTCAGTTCTGTATTCTTATGATCGTTATTCTTCATATTAACACCTCTCTTCATTAGTATCGTTAGATTGCAGATATAAATTTATACATATTCTTCTATCCGGATTATTGAATAATAAACATCCTTCTGTTGCAATCTAATATGAAAGGGGATGAGTAATCGATGGATAAAAGAAAAAATACCAATGCAGAAAATGAAAGAGACATACTTTATCATTTATTAGAGGAACAAATCGCTTATATATGTGTAGAAGAAGAAAAAGAAAGCATGCAACAGGAGATTGGAAAGGTGAGAGATGCAGAATGAAGAATATTCTTCCTAAAATATTTTTGGCTATGATATTATTAACGGCTTATACGATAGAGAATTCCATGTTTATACGAAGTGCCCATGCTGAAAAGGATACACCTGAATATGCAAAATGGGGAAGCCTTGCAATGAAAACGGCAAAATCGAAATACCCTCAGGCACAAATTATAGACTATTTACATATTGGCCGTGAAGAAAAGGGAACACACGCTGTTGAAAAGTTTAAATTATGGGTTAGGGAGAACGGGCAGGAATTTGGTTTGTATATTTTTATTGAGTTTGATCCTAAGTCGAATAAAGTGAAAAATATCCAGTTGGAAAAATCTGATCGCTGACCTTCCTAGTTAATCTTCAACAGCTGTGTTCAGCCATATGCTGTTACCCTTCTAATAAATTATGGAGGGGAACGACTTGATCTTTTTCTGGCTCATGTGTTGAATGGACACGGGCCATATTGGTCGTTTCGTAAACATCATCAATAATCACTTGTGTACCATCAAAAAGTATATTGCAATTTTCTTCTCTTTCTATTATTTCCTTTGCTCTAGAAACATCCATCAACATCACCTCATTTCATATTTAATATGCCAGTTCAATACATATTTTATGCAAAAGGGTCTTAAGAGGCACTTTGCTATTCAATTCAGAAAGTTTGATATATACTATAGTAGGCGTTTAGGGGAAGAGTTAAAAAATGAATGATTGATGGTGTATATTTTTGGAGTGAGAAGCTATCTATTTAAAGGAAATAAAGGGTAGCAAAATGGTTATGTTCACTATATTTTTCCATATATTTCCACTTTGGTTTCTTTTTATCTAGTTATTCGCCCTATCAATTAATTCATTTTTTTAATATAAGTATTTTTTCGAAAATTATTATACATTTTTTGAATATTTTATCGTTTTCCCCTTTGTATATAGAGCTTTAACGTGTTAAAATGGCTAAGGAAACAATTTATCCTCAGAAAAATATTATTATTCATAATATTGGTTTCCTATAAAAGCTTTGTAATTAAAGAAACTGAGGATGGACACATTTAATTATTATACAAATATCATTTAAAAAAGAGTTGTGGAGGTAATTTTCCATGAAGAAGCCATCAAAAGGTGGGGGACCTTTAGACCAAGGTTTTTATGGCCCAAACCTAGGCTATATGATTGAGCTTTATGAAAGATACTTAGAAGATCCAGAATCAGTTGACCCTGAAATGAAAGAATATTTTGAGGCAAACGGTTCGCCTTTGAAAGAAGAAGGGGTTGCTCCTACAAATCATGGATCTCAAGATTTGGGTATCAGTCCAGGTCGTATTGAAAAAACGTTGGCGGCGATTCGTCTAGCGGATCTCATCCGTTCAAATGGACATAAAGCTGCAGACATATATCCATTGAATAATAGGGAACTTGAAAAAGAGAAATTTGAACTAAGCTATTATGGTCTAAGCGAAGAAGACTTACGCGCTGTTCCAGCACATCTTATTTGTACAGATGCGCGCATTCCATTGCGAAATGGCTTAGAAGCATTCGAATACTTAAAAAATGTTTATATGGGGACGCTTGCCTTTGAATTTACTCATGTTGATAACATGGATGAAAAGGATTGGCTTCGCCGTAAAGTAGAAACGAACAGCATGAAGCTTAATTTGCAAAAACCTGAAAAAGCAAAGGTGTATAAGAGACTAGTTGAGGTTGAAGAATTCGAAAAATTCCTTCACCGTACATTTGTTGGTCAAAAACGATTCTCTATCGAAGGATTGGATACAATGGTTCCAATGCTTGATGAAATCGTTGCTGGCTCTGTTGCAAATGGAACAAAAACGATCAATATTGGTATGGCTCACCGCGGACGTCTAAATGTGCTTGCTCATGTACTTGGCAAGCCTTATGAGATGATCTTCGCGGAGTTTCAACATGCCCCGAACAAGGACCTCGTTCCTTCTGAGGGCTCAATAGGGATTAGCTATGGTTGGACCGGGGATGTAAAGTATCACCTTGGACTAGATAAACAAATTAAAGATGAAAATACAACGGTTGCAAGAATTACGTTAGCAAATAATCCGAGCCATTTGGAATTTGTTGGAGCGGTTGTTGAAGGGTATACGCGTGCTTCACAGGATAATCGTTCAAAAGCTGGTTACCCTGAAGTGGAATATAATGAAGCGCTATCCATCATTATTCATGGAGATGCGGCTTTCCCAGGCCAAGGTGTTGTTGCAGAAACGCTCAACCTTGGACAATTAAATGGCTATAATACTGGCGGGGCCATTCATATTATTGCGAATAATACAATTGGATTCACAACAGAGTCTTATGATTCACGCTCTACAAGATATGCCAGTGATTTAGCTAAAGGTTATGAAGTGCCAATTTTACATGTGAATGCTGATGATCCCGAAGCGGTTCTTGCAGCAGCAAGATTAGCTTGTGAATATAGAGAAAAGTTTCATAAAGACTTTTTAATTGATTTAATTGGCTACCGCCGTTTCGGTCACAATGAAATGGATGAGCCGATGACAACCAATCCATTGATGTATAACATCATTCATAAACGACCAACTGTAAAAGAACTTTATGCTACTAGGCTGACAAGTGAGTCCACTTTATCTGATGCAGAAGTGACTTCTATTCAAGATGAAACAACTGAAAAGCTAAAAACAGCTTATGCAAAAGTTCCTGAGAAAGAAGAGCATGTTGAAGAATTAAATCCGCCAGAAACAGTGGAAAAAGGATTATCAAATATTTCAACATCTGTTCCGGTTGAAGTCTTAAAATCAATTAATGATGAACTCCTTACATGGCCTGAAGAATTTAAAGTGTTTAATAAGCTTGGTAAAATTCTTCAAAGACGTAAAGGCGGATTAGAGGAAGCCGGCAAGATTGATTGGGGACATGCTGAAACATTAGCGTTTGCTTCAATTTTATCTGAAGGTACACCAATCAGATTAACTGGACAAGACTCCGAGCGCGGTACATTTGCTCATCGTAATATTGTGCTCCATGACGGCGAGTCTGGTAAATCTTTCTCACCATTACATCAGCTGTCTACTGCAAAGGCATCATTTGCTGTGCATAATAGCCCATTATCTGAAATGGCTGTTCTTGGCTTTGAATATGGCTACAATGTATTTGCACCTGAATCACTAGTCTTATGGGAAGCGCAATTTGGTGACTTTGCCAACTCAGCACAAGTAATGTTTGACCAATTCATTTCAGCTGGGCGCGCAAAATGGGGACAAAAATCCGGAATCGTGATGCTATTGCCACATGGTTATGAAGGACAAGGACCAGAGCACTCTAGTGCACGACTGGAAAGATTCCTATCCCTTGCAGCTGAAAATAACTGGACAGTAGCTAACCTGTCATCTGCAGCTCAATATTTCCATATTTTACGCAGACAAGCGGCGATTCTTGGTAAAGAGGAAGTTCGTCCATTAGTGATCATGTCACCTAAGAGTCTGTTAAGAAATCCATCAGTAGCGGCAACTGCGTTTGATTTATCTGAGGGTGAATTCCACCCAATTATTGAGCAGGCTGACTTAGGTAAAGAAACAGATAAGGTAACTAGAATTGTCTTTGCATCAGGTAAAATAACGATTGATTTAGCAGAGAGACTTAAAAATGTTGAGGATAAAGATTGGTTCCATATTGTACGTGTAGAGGAAATTTATCCTTTCCCATTCGCAAATATCAAAGAAGTGATCGATCGTTATCCAAACTTGGAAGAACTAGTTTGGATACAAGAAGAGCCTAAGAATATGGGTGCTTGGAACTTCACTGAACCAAGATTGAAGCATATCGCTCGAGAAGGCGTTGAAGTGAGCTACATAGGAAGACGCCGTCGTTCAAGCACAGCTGAAGGTGACCCACTAGTTCATAAGAAAGAACAGGCTCGAATCATTGAAGATGCGATAACACGTAAGTAATAAGGAGGAAAAAATTGTGGCAGAGATCAAAGTTCCAGAATTGGCAGAATCTATTACAGAAGGTACAGTAGCACAATGGCTTAAACAACCTGGTGATACTGTGAATAAAGGCGACTATGTCGTTGAATTAGAAACAGACAAAGTAAATGTTGAAATCATTTCTGAGCATAGCGGTGTATTAGCTGAGTTAAAGGCTGAAGAAGGCGACACAGTTAATGTTGGCGATACAATCGCGATTGTAAATGAAGGTGGAGAGGCACCAGCACCTGCAGCTGAGAAAAAAGAAGAAGCACCAAAGTCTGAAGAAAAACCGGCTGAGGAAGCAAAACCAGTTGAATCAGCACCTGCTGACACGGATGAAAGTAAACAACGTACAGTTGCCTCACCGGCTGCAAGAAAGCTTGCTAGAGAAAAAGGTATTGATTTATCACAAATTCCTACAGCTGATCCATTAGGAAGAGTTCGTTCACAAGATGTTGCTGCTTTTAACCCTGAGCAAGCAAAACAAGCACCAGCAAAATCAGCATCATCTAGTGCACCTGCTGCTAAACCGGCTGCTGCTCAAGAAAACAGTGAGAAGCCTGTAGAACGCGTGCGTATGTCTCGTCGTCGTCAAACGATTGCTAAACGTTTAGTTGAAGTTCAACAAACAGCTGCAATGCTGACAACTTTCAATGAAATCGATATGACGAATGTGATGAACTTGCGAAAAAAACGTAAAGACAAATTCCAAGAGGACAACGATGTTAAGCTTGGATTTATGTCATTCTTTACTAAAGCAGTTGTTGCAGCATTGAAACGCAGCCCACTGTTAAACGCTGAAATTGACGGCGACCAATTAATTCTTAAAAAGTTCTATGATATCGGTATTGCCGTTTCAACTGATGAAGGTCTAGTTGTTCCAGTAGTAAGAGATGCTGATCGTAAGAACTTTGCAGAAATTGAAAAAGATATCATGGGTCTTGGGAAAAAAGCAAGAGATAATAAACTTGCTATCTCTGATCTGCAAGGCGGAACATTCACAATTACAAATGGCGGTGTATTCGGATCATTATTATCTACACCGATTTTAAATGGACCACAGGTAGGTATTCTAGGAATGCACACAATCCAAACTCGGCCTGTAGCTATTGATGCAGAGAGAATGGAAAACCGTCCAATGATGTATATTGCCCTTTCTTACGATCACCGAATCGTTGATGGTAAAGAAGCGGTTACTTTCCTAAAGAGAGTAAAAGAACTGATTGAAGACCCTGAGTCATTACTTTTTGAAGCATAATATGAAAAAAGAGCGGAATTTTTTTCCGCTCTTTTTTTTTGCAATTTCGCCAATGTCAAAATTAAAAACAAATACCTTATTAAATGCTCCAACACATACATAAAAATGTTTCGTTTAGGAAACATTTTTGAAGAGAGGAATAATATAGAATAAAAGCAGGAGTGATTCAAATGGGCGGCAGAAAGAATCGGATATTGAAGTATTCCGTTCTGTTTAAAAAGATGGGTGTATTAAACAATAAAGATTTTAACGAAATTGTAGAGGCGAATAAAATAATAATAAAGAAGAGGTCTGACTGAAGAATTAAAATGAGCGAGAGTGATAGCACTCTCGCTCTTCCATTTTTAATCTTTAAATGGCCTTAGGCCTCTTTTTTGAATTTCCATTTTCAGTATCCTTATCCATTCTTTCTCTGACCCTGTTTTCAATGCATCACGATACGAGACGACCAATTGTTCATTACTCATAATCTTCATTCTGCACATACCTCCTAGGTAAATGGATGGAATTTTCTATCTATTTATCCATTGTAATCGTTTAATGAAGATTTGGAAACCCATTTTCGCATAATAATTCAAAAAAAATGATTGGTAATATACTCCTCATTTTCCTAAATCCATCTTTACTTGTCTTCCTGGATAGAAGGAAACCGCTTCATCATAATGATTAGCTTTCGCACTAATACTCCTTGGAGTGAGTTTCAATACAACTGTTTTACTGCCTAGAGATGACCGATATTTCTCAACATGAGTTTTAGAAAGTGGCTGATCATAATAACCCGGAACATATTTATTAAGAAAATGCTCCATCACTTCATGTGCTTCTTTCAGTTCTTTAACGATATGAATCTCTCCGAAAACAATGACGCTTTTGTAAGCAGTATCTGTTTTTGCTGGAATAGGGCTTGTCATTGTCCCGAGATCACGACTGATAGTAAAGCAAGCGGATGAATTCTCCTGCACGATATCGATTTTTCTTCCTTCCGCTGCACCATGAATATAAATTGAATCATTCAACCAAACATAGTTTAAAGGAATTACATAAGGATTTTCTCCGTCCGTTAAACCTAAATAACCTGTTCTTTCTATTTTAATAAACTCATTTATAGCAGGTTGTTCAGCCCATTTTAGTTTTTCTTGTCTCATCAGCGATTCATCTCCCTTTTTTCTATGTTAGAATGATTATAAGAAAAATATGACCTTTTTAAAATAGACAGTTTTTATAGTTTTATAGAGGTCAGATGAGGTGTTTATCGATGCTTACGCCAATTTTTCACTCAGATAGTCCTTTATATATACAGCTTTATTCGTTTTTGAAAGAACAAATTGAACAAGGTGAACTTAAATCATTTGCTAAATTGCCATCGATCAGACAGCTTTCCATTCATCTAAATATTAGTAAAACAACAGTGGAAAGTGCGTATCAACAGCTATTGGCAGAAGGATATGTAGAAAGCAAGCCAAGAAGTGGCTTAATAGTCTTGCCGCTTGAAAGTGAAGCGATAATTCGTGATTTGCACCCACCTAGCTTTTCAGCGGTAAGATTGGATGAAGCACCACATGTCGACTTTCAATATGGAGATATCGATTTAGCTCATTTTCCGATAAAACGATGGAAAAAGTATATGCGTGAGGCTATGAGTGAAGAGAACTTTGATGTTTTTCATTATGGAGAAAAACAAGGAGATCAATTATTAAGAATAGAAATATCGAAGTATTTATACGGTTCCAGGGGGATATCCTGCCACCCAAAGCAAATCGTCTTATGCGCCGGTACACAATTAGCCGTGGATTTAATTTGCCAACTTCTTAAGCTGCAAGGGCAGGAAGTAGCAATGGAAAATCCAGGTTATGATGGTGTACATGCAATTTTCAGCCAGCATAAATGTAAAACAATTCCCATATCTATTGAAAAGGACGGTCTTTGTATAGACGAATTAACAGACAGTCATGCGAAAGCGGTGTATGTTACACCATCTCATCAATTCCCCTATGGTATGGTATTGTCTATTCAGAAAAGGATGAAGCTGCTTCATTGGGCAAAAGAAGCGTCCAGCTATATTATTGAAGACGATTATGACTCAGAATACAGATACGAAGGGCATCCAATCTCTTCATTAAAATCTCTGGATACAGATGGACGTGTCCTCTATTTAGGAACGTTTTCTAAATCGTTTCTGCCGGCATTAAGAACAAGCTATATAGTCCTGCCACTTTCATTAGTTGATACATATCAAGAGAACTACCAGTTTCATAGCCAGTCTGTTTCGCCGATCTTTCAGAGAGCTTTACAGCAATTTATGATCACTGGTGATTTTATGCGCCACATTCGCAAGATGAGAAAAATCTATCATGACAAACATCAAGTGCTGTTATCAGTAATAAATAAGTATATGGGTGATAAGGTAGAAGTAATCGGAGAAAAAGCCGGTCTTCATCTTTTATTAAATGTTAAGGGCCGGGATGAACACGATTTAATGCTTAAAGCAGAAAAGAACCATATTCGAGTATATTCCACATCAAGTTTTTGGCTGATAAAAAAAGATCACCCTAGATCATTAATTATGCTCGGTTTTGGAGGAATATCCACTGAGAAAATAGAAGAAGGAATTCGGTTATTAAGTCTTGCCTGGTTTGAAAGAAAGGAAGGATACTGATATGAATTTAACACTCGATCATATTGTACATTTTATTAAAGATAACCCAAGCAAAGCGGTAGATGAGCTGCAAAGACAGGGATTTAAAGCAGTAGTTGGCGGAAGTCATGAGCAGTGGGGCAGCTATAATAGTTTGCTTTATTTACATTCATCTTATATAGAATTTTTAGCAGTAGAAGAAGAGTCGATCGCAGCAAGGTCTAATAATCCTTTAATCTCGCAGTTAGTATCGGATTTAAGTGACGGGGAAGGCATCGGACAGCTCTGCTTTCGAACAGATGCGATCGAGGAGTTAAGCAAGTCCTTCCAAACAAAAGGCTTTGAACCATTGCCGATATTTAACGGGAGCCGCAAACGGAAAGACGGAGTAACTATTCATTGGAAAATGTTATTCTTAAAAAATACTGGCGACGTTCCTTTCCCGTTTTTTATTCAATGGGAGCAGGACGACGAATGCCGCTATGCTGAATTTAAAGAGCAAGGATTGCTGGATGAAAAACTACTTGAAACAAAAGTAGATTCACTTTATTTTGCAGTAGAGAATAAACAAGTGCCAACGGAAGCGTGGGCAAAGTTATTTAATGTCGCGGTTGAAATAGATAGTAATGAGGCAAGAATAAGGGTTGGCGAGTTAAATATCATTTTTAAAGAACCGTCTGAAGGCAATACATTGGTGGCAGACACTCTGAGTAATAGAAGAGAGTGCCCATTTGCTGTAAAGCTCCATCCACCATTAAACAACGGTGAACTCCATCTTTTTGGGTCTTTCTATTGCTAATCATAAAATACAAATATTTAAGGGTGATTCAATGATTGTACATGAAACGGAAAGGATAGCATTAAAAGTGCTGGATCATTCAGATGAGGCTGCTGTAGAAATGATCTGGTCCAATGCCCAAGTCATGAAACTAAGCGGTGGAGCCATAGCGAAAGAAAAGATTTCTAAAATCATTCAATGGTATAAAGAATGTCACAAAACCTATGGATTATCTGTATATGCAGTCATTGAGAAAAGTTCGGGAGAATTAATAGGCACTGCTGGATTTAACATAACCGATTCCGTGAAAAAAATTGAAATCATTGCCCACTTTAGACAAACCAGCTGGGGAAAAGGATATGCAACAGAAGCAATTATATCATGTATAAACATGGCAAAAAATCATGGAAAAGTAAAAACCATACATGCCTCCGCAGATACGAACAACCTAGCATCCGCAAAAATAATGCAAAAACTAGATTTTAAATATCAGGGCAAGGAATGGTTTGAAGATACAAAACAGGAAGAACTCGTATTTGAATATAAATTTCAGTAAAAAACCACAGGTGTCCTATGAAATTTTTATAGGGCACTCTTTTTATCTGGAATGTTGAGGTGATTGACTGGTGAAAGAACAAATTCTAGTCGAGAGCAAAATAAAGCCTCTGTGTGATAAAGTTTGCAACTAGTGCCCGGAAGAGAGGAAATCAAGTCCGTTGGGTAACTAGTTAGCACAACTAGTGCCCGGAAGAGAGGAAATCAAGTCGAAAGGGTAACTAGTTAGCGCAACTAGTGCCCGGAAGAGAGGAAATCAAGTCGAAAGGGTAACTAGTTAGCGCAACTAGTGCCCGGAAGAGAGGAAAACAAGTCGAAAGGGTAACTAGTTAGCACAACTAGTGCCCGGAAGAGAGGAAATCAAGTCCGTTGGGTAACTAGTTAGCGCAACTAGTGCCCGGAAGAGAGGAAAACAAGTCGAAAGGGTAACTAGTTAGCGCAACTAGTGCCGGAAGAGAGGAAAACAAGTCGAAAGGGTAACTAGTTAGCGCACCTAGTGCCCGGAAGAGAGGAAATCAAGTCAAAAGGGTAACTAGTTAGCGCAACTAGTGCCCGGAAGAGAAGAAAACAAGTCGAAAGGGTAACTAGTTAGCGCACCTAGTGCCCGGAAGAGAGGAAAACAAGTCGAAAGGGTAACTAGTTAGCGCACCTAGTGCCCGGAAGAGAGGAAAACAAGTCTAAAGGGTAACTAGTTAGCACAACTAGTGCCCGGAAGAGAGGAAAACAAGTCAAAAGGGTAACTAGTTAGCGCACCTAGTGCCCGGAAGAGAGGAAATCAAGTCCGTTGGGTAACTAGTAGAAGAAACTAATACCCTGGGTATCATTAATTATTATCAGCATCTTCATCTCTATCATAGGAATAGTAATCCTTGATGTTCCGAGACTTCTTGCAACAAAAGTGGAACATTCTATAGGATAAACGATGGATGAATAGTATGATATAAACTGAAGGCAAGATTTTGGCCATCAGTTTTTTAAAATAAAGAGAGGAGAGTGAGATGAATATCAAATATGTGAAGTTTGAAATTCTGCTGCCGGAAAAATATATTGAAGAGATGAGAAATCAATTAAATCGTGTTGGTATGTTAACGGTGGGCAATTATGATCAAGTTGTATCTTATACTCATGTGCAAGGCTTTTGGCGCCCTCTGGCAGAAGCGGAACCTTTTCATGGAGAAAAAGGAGTCATATCATCGGGGACTGAATGCAGACTGGAGTTTAGATGCCTTAATAATCGCATGGATGAAGCGAAAGAAATTATTCAGTCAGTCCATCCTTATGAAGAACCTATTATCAATATCATACCATTATTAAATGAATGATAAAGCTAAGCGGGAATCGATGTCTTTTCATGAATGCCATCATTTGGCCGCAAATTTGAATGACTTTAAATATCCATGGTGCATTGCAGGATGGTGAGCAATAGACTTACATATTGGCACAGAAGCGAGAAGCCACCATGATATTGAAATAAGTATTTTTCGTAAACATCAACATCATTTAAAGTAGTATATGCATGAGTGGGCTTTTTCAAAAGTAATGAATGGGATTCTTACTCCTTGGGAGGATGATTTTTTATGTTTACCTATTCATGAAATTCATGCAGTGCATTAGACGAAATCACTTCAATTGGAAATATTGCTTAATGAAGAAAAAGAGAATGAGTGGATATTTAGAAGAGATCCGTCCATTACTAATCCAATCGAAAAAGTTATATTTATGTCTGAATATAATATGCCATATTTAAACCCCGCTATTGTTTTATTATACATATCCAAAAAGACGAGGAAGCAAGATCATCATGATTTTGAAAACATCGTGTCACATGTAACAATGGAACAATCAGACTGGCTTTACTCCGCCATACAAAAACAGAATCGAGAACATCCTTGGTTACTATCTTTAATCTGATACAATTTGACCTTATATTGTATCAGTCGGTCTTATTATATTTTAAATATAATAATTAATTTATCCCGCTGATTTTACTATTTCTTTGTTTAACACGAATGAACGCTTTATAGCCTAATTGTTCTAAAGTTTCACCATTTGTATTCGTATCGGCAACTTCCAATACATAATCATTATATAGAGAAAGTGAAAATATGTGGTTCATAATCGATGAAGCTACACCTTGCCCTCGATGCTTAAGAGAAGCCGTAACAAATTCAATGGATGCTATTCCTTCCCCAGATACAATTCTCGCTTGAGTATAAATGCTGCTAGCGTTTCTTTCACTAATCCTAGGTGTTTGCGAAATTCTTTCCCTTGAATGCTAACGGAAGGATTTTTTCCATCTGTGCAAGCTATCATGCCGATAACCTCTCCATCCACTATTGCAACATAGAAAAAGTTTGAATTAAACATATGAGAAAAAGTAAGTTTCAAACGATTCGAGTCTTTTGAAAAGAAAGTGAAGTGTTTTCCAAATCCTTCGACAAAAATTGCGCTCATTTCCTGTTTTATATGGTCATCGAGTTGATCTGCGCGGATGATTTCGATTTAAAAAACTCCTTTCAAATTCGCAAAAGCTTCAAGTTAAAGTCTATTTGGATATTAAAAACATAGTACTATATTATACAACAAAATGCATAAAAGATTTTGGGTAAAGGATATGCTTATAGACGCTTTTCATTTTTTTATCGAAAATGAGGCAAGCTGTGATGAAATAGAGCCTAGTAGGTGATAGTATAGATAGATGGGAACAATTATGTTTCTATAGCATTCTCATATCTATAGTAATTTCAGCCATAGATTAACCGTAATATACACAAAAGACTATAACCATAAATACATTTGAGTTATTACACTATTTTTTAATCAAAGCTTTGAATAACTATTGAAAAAACCAGTTTATCTTAAGGAGGATCCATGAAATTCAGTAAATCTATGTTAAAAAAAGGATTTTTGATTCTTGCTTTAATCTTGGCAGGTATCTTTATCTATCTGAATTTTTCAGCATTCATGCCAGTCTTGCTTGCTTTATTGACGGCTTTGATTTTTGAACCGTTTATTCGAATGCTGCAAAAGTACTTAAAAAGCGAGAAAAGGCTTCTTTCGGTGACAATCGTATTCTTATTGTTCGTTGTGATATGCAGTTTTATTTTATACATAAGTGTTAAATATGTATTTGGTAAAATATATGAATGGTCGATGCTGGTTCCTCAATATGCCTCGGAAATTGAAAGGGCAATTAATAGTACAGTGAAGAATCTCCAACAATCGCTAGAGGGTATTCCCGAAGGAGATCTCCTTATAACTGAGATGAACAATATCACTCACAGTATAGTGGACCGGGTTTTACAATTTGTAACAAATTTTATTGGCTTATTAGCTGATTGGTTACAAGCGATTCCTAATATGCTATTTGTAGGTATCTTTTATTTGATTATTTTGTTTTTATTCAGCTTGGAACTTCCAAAAATCAAAAACAATTTTTTCAAATTATTTAAAACGGAAACTTCAAATAAACTTCGCTATGTAACGCAAAAGATGGGAGTTGTTTTTCTAGGATATTGGAAAGCACAATTCATTTTGAGCGTTGGAGTATTTCTAATTTGTTATGTATGTTTGCTATTCATTTCACCAAAAATAGCCCTTTTTATGTCCTTTATCATTTGGATTGTCGATATAATTCCTCTCTATGTTGGACCAGCACTTGTGCTTGTTCCATGGGGATTAATTATGATTTTACTCGGAAATTCAGTGATGGGTATTCAGCTCATGATATTGGCATTTGTTTTATTAATTGTAAGAAGAATTATTGAACCTAAAGTCTTAGGCGATTCAATTGGATTAAATGCGCTCCCAACTGTGTTATCTATGTATTTCGGATTTGTTTTCTTTGGGGTATTGGGTCTTATTGCAGGTCCATTTGTATATATTGCGATTCGCTCAGCGAAAGAAGCAGGTTTATTTAATCGTAAAACGGCTGAAGTATCAAAGGACAGTAAAACTAGTCCAAGCGATTGATTTATTTTGAAATTTGAATCTTTTTTAAGCCTCTTCCGTACGAATGTGTGGAGGGGGTTTTTTTCTGTGAAAAAAGCGATATATAAAGCTGTATTTATAAGTTTGATCATATTGATTTCAGGTTGTTCTAATGAAAAAAAAGAGGATGAGAATATGACGATCAATGAGGAAATGTTAGGGGCGTGGGAAGGATCTATCGATATCCCTCAATCTCCATTATCAATCATATTGAAGCTGGAAGAAGAAGGAGGGACTTTATCTGTACCAGTGCAAAATCTAGTAGATTATCCATTTTCTAATGTTGTATACAATAGTGACGATGCCAATTTGACAATGAATCTGAATGGATCAAAAATTGCCATCAAACTCAGCTTGAGTGAGGGGAAATTAAAAGGCACTTTTTCACAAAATGGCGGAACATTTCCTTTGGAGCTTACACCTTATGAAGAGGAAGAAAAGACTTATACTGAAATTGAAATTGACACAGAAGGAGGTAAGTTAAAAGCTGCGCTTCAGTTGCCTGAAGGAGATGGCCCCTATCCATTGTCCGTCATTATAGCTGGCTCTGGACCGACAGATAAAAATGGCAATACGATTGGTGCACCAGGGAAAAATGATAGCTTAAAGATGCTGGCAGAGAGCCTAGCAGCAGAAGGAATAGCATCCATTCGCTATGATAAGAGAGGAATAGGCGATAATGCAAAGTTAGAAGAGAAGGAAGAAGATTTGCGGCTGGAGGATTTTGTTACAGACGCTGAAGCACTTGTAGAGTACGCAAGAGCTGATTCTCAATTTTCTACAGTCAGCATTATCGGTCATAGTGAGGGGTCGCTAATAGGGATGCTAGCTTCTATTAAAAGCAAAACAGATTCCTTTGTTTCAATGGCTGGTCCTGCTAGATCCGCAGATGCTATATTATTAGATCAATTACAAGGACAATTACCGCCAGAATTAATGAAAGAAGCAAAGGAAGCCATTGAACAATTAAGAAAAGGTAAAACCGTTGATCAGTTATCTCCAGAGCTCCAGGCATTATTTAGACCATCAGTTCAGCCATATTTAATTTCATGGTTTGCTTATGAACCAAAAACAGTGATTAACGATATAGATGCGCCTATATTAATTATCAATGGGACCTATGATCTTCAAGTTCCCCATAGGGAAGCAGAAATGTTAAAAGCGGCAGAATCAACAGCCGAGTTATTCATTATTGAAGAAATGAATCATATTCTCAAAAAAGCACCAGCGGATGAAGATGGAAATCTTGCAACGTATCTCAATCCTGATTTACCGATTGTTCCTGAATTAATCACAAGCATAACCCAATTTTTAAAATAATCGTGGAAAAGAAGAGTCTGGCATAAATGGATGCATTCAATTAGATGGAAGAAAGGTAAGAATACAGAAGGACTATTCTTTTGAGTGTCGAATCAAGTTTAAAATACTTATAAATTAAAGGGTGAAACTATGAATTTATCACACATAGATATGAATGAAAGATTAGCCAGCGAAATTTTGACTTGGAAATATGAACCACCATATGATTTTTATAATAATAAATTAAATGAAGAATCTGTTCAAGAAATGGTATCAAATCATTATTATGCAGCCTTCAATGGCGAGGAATTATTAGGTTTTTTTTGTTATGGACAATCAGCACAGGTTCCAGCAGGAAATGAATATAGTGCATATGACTTGGACTGCATTGATATTGGTCTTGGAATGAAACCTACTCAGACCGGCAAGGGAATGGGTAGCGAATTTCTATCCTATATTTTAAACGATGCAGAACAAGCTCACCTTAACAAGTCACATAGGCTGACAGTTGCTAATTTTAATGTACGGGCGATTCGTCTCTATCGGAAATTTGGCTTTGTATCAAAGGTGGAATTTAGTAATGATAAGTGTACATTTTTGGTGATGGAAAGGGAGTAAAGAATGAAGGGCTGGAGATGGCACACTCGATTATTCATCGAACAAAATAGCATTATCATGAATATTTATACGATATGAGAGTATTAATCTAATTTTTAACCAAGAAAGCAGGAATTCAATCAAATGAATAAGAATATATTAAATATTCTTATTCATTTGCGATACCTACTAGTTCTCTTCCAACCAATATAAATGTAAGCGTTTTATTAAAGGATGAATGACTGATTACAAAAAGGGGATGAAAGAATGTCTGAATTGTTATCAATAACAGTTGGGAAGCTTTTAGAAGAAAAAGCAGCGCTCCATCCTAATCATGAAGCTCTCGTATATGCCGATAGAGATTTAAGAATGTCCTATCAGCAATTTAATCAACATTGCCGCAAAGTAGCTAAAGGATTGATGAAGCTTGGACTTGAAAAGGGGGAGCATATTGCTGCATGGTCGACAAATACGCCGGAATGGGTAACGACCCAATTTGCAACAGGAAAAATCGGGGCAGTGCTTGTTACGGTAAATACGAATTATCGTACAGCAGAGCTGGAATATTTATTGCAGCAATCAGATGCTACTACCATACTATTAATGGAAAAATTCAGAGATGATTCGTATATAGACATGTTGTATGAGATTATACCTGAACTTAAAACGAGCGAACCAGGTCGGTTGAAAAGTGATAAACTTCCATTCTTGAAAAATGTAATTGTTCTTGGAGATAAAAGGTTTCCGGGTACATATAGCTGGGATGATATTCTAGGGTTAAGTGAAAGTGTTACTGAAGATCAGCTGGAACAAAGATTAGACAGCCTACATCCAGATGATGTCATTAATATGCAATATACATCAGGAACAACCGGTTTTCCTAAAGGCGTAATGCTGACACATAATAATGTGGTGAACAATGCTTATAACATTGCTAGCTGCATGAAGCTGGGGAAAACAGACCGTTTATGCATTCCAGTCCCATTTTTCCATTGCTTCGGCTGTGTAATTGGTACACTTGCCTCTGTATCTGTCGGTGCTACAATGGTTCCTGTCCAGGAATTCAACCCAAAACGGGTAATGCAGACGGTCCAAGATGAGAAATGTACCGCACTTCATGGGGTGCCAACGATGTTCATCGCCGAATTAAATGATCCAGATTTCGCACAATATGAACTTTCTACATTGCGAACAGGTGTGATGGCAGGCTCGAATTGTCCAATAGAGGTGATGAAGGCTGTAATAGAGAAAATGGGAGCTGGCGAAATCACTATTTGCTATGGGCAAACTGAATCATCGCCAGTCATAACTCAAACGAGAACGGATGATCCAATCGAGCTTCGGGTAGAATCAGTCGGGCGAGCATTGCCTAATGTAGAAGTGAAAATTGTTGAGCCGGGCACGAATAATGAGGTTGAATACGGTGTCCAAGGAGAACTATGCTCAAGAGGCTATCATGTGATGAAGGGATATTATAAAAACCCTGAAGCTACAAAGCAGGCGATAGATGTAGAGGGCTGGCTGCATACTGGAGACTTGGCAGTGATGGATGAAAATGGCTATTGTAAAGTAACGGGAAGACTGAAAGATATGGTTATTCGCGGTGGTGAAAATATTTATCCGCGTGAGATTGAAGAGTTCCTCTACAGCCACCCAGATATCCTGGATGTACAAGTTGTTGGAATACCTGATGCAGTGTATGGCGAGGAAGTTGTTGCCTGGATTATTGTAAAAGAAGGGACGCAGCTAACAAGTGAGGATGTCCGAAGCTTTTGTAAAGGAAAAATATCACGTCATAAAATTCCGAAATATATAGAATTCACGGATGCTTATCCGATGACAGCTTCAGGGAAAATACAAAAATATCGTTTGCGGGAAAATGCAGTGAAAGCAGTGAAAGAGAGTAAAACTACCACTTAATGACTCTGCTCTCCCTAAGTCTCATTCTAAAGTCTTAATGTATTTCAGCCGGATTGCCAATGTTTGTCAGGTTGATTGAGAATACACTATAGAAGAGAAGTGTAAAGGGAGGGAAAGTATATGAACCTTGATATCTATACCCTAGAGAAGATGCGGAAGCAAAGGGAAGAAGAGCTGAAAGCATTATATCATTATGACGATTTAAAAATGAAAAACAACAAGAAAATCCTATGTTGCTTGCCATGGTTCAATCGGCTGGATTATTGCCAATGTACTTAAATTCATGGGGCGAAGTGCAGAATGCTTCGTCCATGGATTTATTTTACCTGAACGAACAGAGGTGTGAAAAATGGAGAATGGTGCCTATTTATTTGTATATGGTACATTGCGTAAGCATGAACACAACCATCATTTACTAAATAACAGCATTTGTATTGCAGAGCAAGCATGGGTGTTTGGAAACTTATTTGACTCTGGACAAGAATATCCAACCCTGATGGTAAAGGATAAAAGTGATAAAGTATACGGTGAATTATACCAGGTTCCTTCGCATCATTTTAAAGAATTGGATGAGTTGGAGGACTATGTTCCCGGAAGAAAGAATAACCTATATGAACGGATTGAGCAGACGGTCTTTACAGATGCTGGTGAAAAATCAGCTTTTGTTTATGTGATAATCGAAGAGCCATCACAAGCTAAAAAAATCAGATATGGTGATTGGAAGCTCTATCATTTAATAAATAATTGCCCAGAGACAACCTATTATTTTGCCTATGGTTCATGCATGGATACGGAAAGATTCAGCAAGGCACAGGCTGACCAATACTTTATGGATGTAAAAGGAGCGGCAGTGTTAATAAATTATTCCATGGGTTATACATTCAAATGCCCAGATGGTGGTCGAGCGGATATCATTGAAGGAGAAGGGGAAACGGAAGGAATCCTGTATGAAATACCCTATGAAGGTGTAGAATATTTATTCGAACGAGAAGGCTTTCACGAGGGTTCTTACCGCCCTGCGTTCGTCGATGTACAAGTTGCAGGAAAGGTGATAAAGGATGTTCTCACCTTCCACGTTTATAATAAAAAGGAAGAATTTGCTCCACCTGTTCATTATGCAACAGAAATTTTACGGGGGGCAAAAGGACGGGTAAGCCAAGCTTATTATCAACAACTTTTAAAAAAGTTAGAAGACTTAGAAGTTAAAATGAATGAAATAAATGTTTGAAACAGGCTATCCAGGTGGTATATATCATTGTCACCAACAATGAAAGAAGGTCATCCAAATGAACATAATTACGGATAATAGCTTCTTCGAAATAGTCTATGACCGGCAGCGATTTGATTACTTACAATTCATAAGAATAGATCATATTTGTGATATCGTCTATATTACTTTTAAGAATGCCTTTACCAGTGAAATGTATACCTTTGAAAAAGATAAGATAAGTAAATTTAAAAAAATAATTAATATTTTCCCAGGATTTAATGTAAATCATTAAGAATCATGTTGCAGACAGCGAATTGTTTTCTTTATACTAGTAGAGAGAGAACATGAAGGAGTGGCATAAATGATTCATGAAAATTGGCATGAACGCGAAACATTAAAACATGTGAAATGCGTACATACAAATGCAGCTAAATATATTGTTAATAGAGCTTTAACAGAAGGCAAAGAGTATGAAGTGAAAAATGAAACAGAGGAATTTTATTTCATTATTGATAATTCAGGTAAAGTCAGCGGCTTCTACAAGGATTATTTTCAAGATGCATAATAAAAGTCTCTAATGAGAGAAAACTGTCAGTATCACACTGACAGTTTTCTTGTTGTGTACTTTTTAAATTGAATGGTTCCAAAAAATGAATAGCTTGAAAGAAGGGGAGAGTATGAACCGCGATTTTTCATTGTCTGGAGAAGTAATTGACTTACTGCCATTAAGACAAGAGCATCTCATTCCATTATGGAAAGCCGGAGAACCGGAAGAAATTTGGACGTATATGGCAACTAAAATACATACGATCGCCGAAATGAAAACGAATATTCTACAAGCCATTGATGAAAGAGAGCAGGGAATTACAATCCCTTTTGCTGTATATCATAAAGAGCTGAAAAAGATAGTAGGCAGCACAAGGTTTCTCGATATATCCGAAAAAAATAATAGTGCTGAAATTGGTTCTACCTGGTATCATCCATCTGTATGGAAATCAAGAGTGAATACCGAATGTAAATATTTATTATTAGGTCATGCCTTCGAAAACTGGAAGATGACAAGGGTGTTTTTTAAAACGGACGGTCGGAATATTCAGTCACAAACAGCGATTGCTCGTTTGGGCGCAGTAAAAGAAGGAACTTTAAGAAAAGATAAAGTAATAACTGATGGTTATGTACGCGATTCGGTCTACTATAGTGTTTTGCAGGAAGAATGGTCGGTTGTTAAAGCCAATTTAGAGCGGAAGCTTAGAATCAATTAGCATATGTAATGAAATACCACCATCTAAGGTGATATCCTAATAGATGGTGGTATTTCATGAGTTGCATAAAAGGCATTATGTTGAGGTATATAGTTGTTTAAAGAAATATAGGCATTTACGCTTTACTCTCTATTTGGGAACATTCTTCTTACGGTTTCATTGAATTCTTCAAAAAAGCCTTTTACTGGTTTGCCGTTGCGGATATCGTTTGCATACGTGTCTACACGATTGTAAAAATCTGGGTTTACAGAGACATATACTTGCTCAATATCTTGATCAACAGATTTTATTTGATCGGAAATTTTCCGTTCGATATCTTTTGTTAATTCTTGGTTTTTTCCGCCCTGAAGTGTAGCAGCAACATATGCGTTATTATCGGTGACAATTACATTCGCTCTTTTTACTTCTTCCATATCAGCCACTTTGTCGGCAGCTTTATCAGCGACAACCATTTTATTATTGTTATTATTGTTGTTATTGTTGTTGTCATTGTTGTTGTCATTGTTGTTTTTATTCACGACATTTCTTGTGTGGATATTATGGTCGATGTTTGGTTCATGCCGATCGCCATTATAATCCCTATTGTTATAGTTCACTCGTGTAGGTTCATTTACATCTGGTGCACGAACAGCTGTATCGTTCAAGTTGTTATCATTATTCATACCGCAAGCTGATAAAAGAATTCCACTTGCAACAGCAACAGCAAATACTTTATTTTTCAATTGAATCAACCCTTTCATTGGTTTTACACACTTAGGTTGCCAATTAAAACATTACTTATTCATCCAAATAACCAACATGTTTAATGTTAAAATGAGAATGACAATGAAGGAGGGTGAGGACATGATGACCTATTTATTAATTGGACTTGGCGGGGTATTTGGAAGTGTCCTCAGGTATACAATTTCCTTAGTGACAGCGAATATGTGGGGTAGTCATTTTCCGTTTGCAACCTTAATCGTAAATATTATCGGTGCGTTTTTATTGGGGTTTCTTACAACCTATGGAAATAAACTAAAAGAGCAATATCAGCTTGCCATAGGAACTGGAGCGATTGGATCATTTACCACTTTATCAGCAATAAGTGGAGAAACTATGCTCTTATTTAATAATGGACTATATATTAGTGCTGCTTTATACATGTTGGCTAGCGTGTTGGGAGGGTTGACAGCAGCATTTGGTGGATATACTCTTGGGAAAAAAATTGTGAGTGATTCCGCTTGATGGTTAATTTTGTTTCGGTTGCTGCTGGTGGTTTTTTAGGTGCGATTTTAAGATATGTATTGATGGTATTTATTAAAAAACGTTTCCAATCAACTATTCCAATGGGAACACTTTTCGTAAATTTATTTGGATCCTTTTTACTGGGGATTTTATTAGGTTTGCATTTAAAGGAAAATATTTATGGGCTTTTAGGGATAGGATTTATCGGTGCATTTACAACTTTTTCGACACTTCAAGTGGAAGTCATACAATTATGGCTTTTACACAAGAAGAAAGAGGCAATTTTATATGTTATCCTTACTTTTATTGGTGGGGTAATTTGTTCAACGCTTGGATATACCTTAGTAAATAAGTTTGTGTGACATGCTTCTTAAATATGAATGTAAAGAATAAGTTATTATAAATAAGATCGAGTGAAAAAGAGGAGAGTTATGCAATGGATATAAACAACGTAAGTAAGGTGGAGCATCTTGTCCATCCTAAAAAATAAGAAAATAATAACAACCGTAAAATATGCGGTGCCTTGTATGATTTTGGTATTAATCTTTTTTGAAGCAAAAAGTTTTTTCACTCATTTTAATTGGGCTCTATTGGAGCATTATTTGGACAGGTTATCGATTATGAGTGTCATATTTATTTTTATTCTTGGACTAGTGGCACTTGTACCAATGTTTTTCTATGATGTCATCTTAAATCGGCTTTTGAAAATAAGAATTCCAGCAAAAAAACTGATAGGTTATTCTTTATCTGCAAATGCTTACTCTAATCTTATCGGATTTGGTGGAGTCGCTGGTGCGACCTTGCGCACCATTTACTATAGACCATATGTTTCGAGTGAAATTCCTTATATAAAAATAATAGCCAAGCTATCACTTTTTTACTTAAGCGGCCTTTCCGTTCTGGCCTGGTTTGTTTTATTTTCAAATAATCAACTGTTTTCTGAACTCAGACTGGTTCATGTTGCTGTATGGGGAATTGCTTTATATGCACCCATTCTGTTGATTGTCTTTCTTTTAAAGCGAAAGCTATGGGATCTTTCAAATGTAAAAAGGGAATTTATTTCCGAGTTAATGATGATATCGGTTTTTGAATGGCTATTTGTTGTGATATGTATATGGGGAATCACGAATATCATGGGTGAGTCAATATCATTACTTGCAGCATTTCCCATTGTTATTTTAGCTGCCTGCGCTGGAATTGCCAGCATGCTTCCGGGAGGAATCGGATCATTTGATCTCGTTTTATTACTAGGTTTTGAAGCACAGGGGATCCCTGGAGAGCTCGGGCTCCTTGTCTTGATGTTCTATCGGGGAAGCTATTATATTGTACCAGCATTATTAGGCACACCTATAGCAATTAATGTACTATGGGGGAAGCTTAAACCAAATAGATTTTAATAAAAAACGAGAAGGTGTATGAACCTTCTCGTTTTTACATTTAAATAAAGAGCCTTATGCAACTTTGTTATCTTTCTCTTTTAATCGTTCTGGGAAAAGCAGTTTGGCAGATATCAAGCGTTGGCGTGTAAGGATACCGATCCAGGAAGCAAGGAACGCTTTTACTAAGCCGACTATAATAAAAGGCATAAATCCAGTCATAAAGGCAGCCGTCCATGAAAGGTTTGCTGCAATTTTTAACCAAGCTGTTCCGAAAATCAAAGTGATAATCATTCCGATTGTATTTGCAATCATCGCATTTTTGATAGTAAACGAGGTTTTTTCTAAGTATAATCCCATGATAAAAACAGTTGGTATATAGCCAATCAAATAACCGCCCGTTGGTCCGACCAACTTGCTCACTCCGCCTGAAAACTCGGCGAATACAGGTACGCCAGCTGCACCAATGGCGAGATAGAGAAGTACAGATATCGTGCCATACCTAGAGCCTAGTATGGTAGCAGCCAGCCCAATTGCTAATGTTTGGCCAGTTATTGGGACTAAGGGTAATGGAATAAACAATTGTGCCATAATCCCAATAATTGCTGCAAATAGTGCTGTAAGAATGAGAGAACGTAATTTAAGCTGATCTTTTGTCATTATGAATGATTCCCCTTTCATGTGTAAACCAAATATGCATTATAGTTTACATTATAAAAAAGGGATGCCAGTTGTGTCAACTTTTTTTATTGTAGGGTAACATACAAGCTTATTTCATTAATTTTTTGCATTCACGGTGGATTCTTTTTATCGTTTCCATATGCAATGCTTCATGGTAAGCGCTGAATAATAGTGTTTCACCAACAGTATAAAAGGTAATTCCAGCACGATTCTTAAAAGGAGTTGGAAGCTTATGTGTAAAATTGGTTTTTATGGCTTGTTCAACTCTTGTACTTTGCTTTTCCATTTCTTTTAGTATTTCATTTAAGGATGGGGGATTATCAACCCAATCCGATGGTTTTGTTCCTGCGGCAAACAAATTCTCATACAGCTGAGGGATCTGTTTATCTTCGCCATACGCTCCAAAGACAAGTAACTCTTGAACATATACAATATGACCATAATTCCAGCGAATATTGTTATTATATCCATGTGGAATAATATCTGCTGAATCTTCTTTAATCCTGCTTAATGAATTCTCAGTAATTGAACGCACCGTCTTCAAATGATTAATAATACTTTCTTCCATGTCATCATCCTCCTTCTATTTTTATTACAAATTCGTGATGGGCCTTCTTATTTCCTACCTTTTGCGAAGGAATCAATTCTCCTTTAAAGGAAATGATAAAGGCAATCATTATTAGTTGAATTTTTTTTTTGATTGTGTAAAATATAATTAACAATTATCATTTTGTTAATTATATATAGTGGGACGGTGACAGTATTTCATTTATGACTGATAAAAAATATCGCACACCTGATGGATATACAGCAGATATTTCCGTATTCACCATCCTCACTGAAGAATTAAAAGCGTTTACGCCACCTATTATGTCATTGAAAATCATGCTCATTAAACGTGCAGATTTAACGATCGAAGGGGACGCAAATATAGAGGCAGGCAAGTGGGCTTTACCTGGAGGCTTCGTTCAACCAGATGAAGACGCCTATCAAGCTGCAGAAAGAGAACTCACTGAAGAAACTGGTATAACCGGTATACATATGAAACATTTTGGGGTATATGATAAACCTGGCCGCGACCCTCGTGGGTGGATTATATCCAATGCACATTATGCAATTGTGCCAGAACATCATTTATTAAAAAGAAAAGCGAGTGACGATGCTGATCAAGTGGAGCTTTTCTCAGTAGATGAAGCCCTCCAATTTGACTTGGCATTTGATCACAAACAAATTATTAAGGCTGCAGTGAGTGTAATCACACGGGAGATTTTGCAGACAACAGCAGCAAAGAATTTCTTGCCTAAGGAATTTACCTATTCAGAATTGCAGGCTGTTTTATCAACTGTGACTAAAGATTCAGCAATCTTAAACGAGCAAGCATTCGCAAGAAAAATTAAAGCCTTGCCATTTATTGAGTTAGTTGAAGGGAAAACAACTCAAAGAACTTCAAAAAAAGGGGCAAAGCTTTACAGATTTAATAATATGGAAATTTTAAAACCAATCTATACCGCAAGATATAATTAGTTATATGGGAGTGGTGAGGGTACGTGAAAAAAGCATTAATCAATATTGATTATACGAATGATTTTGTCACAGGTGCATTGCCATGCGGACAACCAGCTATCGAGATTGAAAATGAGATTAATAGGATAACAAAACAATTCATTGATGAAGGGGAATATACAGTTTTCGCCATTGATCTGCATCATGAAGACGACCCGTATCATCCTGAAACGCCGCTTTATCCACCGCATAATATAGAAGGTACAGAAGGAAGAAATTTATATGGTAAGCTTGACGCGCTTTACGATAAGAATCAATCATCTGATCATGTAGTGTGGATGGATAAAACGAGGTATAGTGCCTTTGCCGGAACTGATTTAGAAATGAAACTCAGAGAAAGAAATATTACCGAGGTTCACTTGGTTGGTGTTTGTACTGATATTTGTGTGCTCCACACAGCAGTGGATGCCTACAACAAGGGTTTTAAAATAATTATATATGAGAATGCAACTGCAAGTTTTAATCAAATAGGGCATGAATGGGCACTTCAACACTTTAAATCATCCATGAACGCGGTTGTGAAATAAAGAAAAAGGGGTATTTTTTAATGAATAAGCCATATCCAGACGACAGCATGACATTACATACGGATCTTTATCAAATCAATATGGCCCAAACGTATTGGCAAGACGGTATCCACAATAAAAAAGCTGTTTTCGATTTATATTTTAGAAAGCTTCCCTTTGGGAATGGCTATGGAATCTTTGCTGGTTTAGAAAGAGCCATTGAGTTTATAAAGGCTTTTAAATTCTCTGAAACGGACATTGTCTATTTACGTGAAGAGTTGAACTATCCAGAAGCCTTTTTAGACTACTTAGCTACGCTTACTTTTACAGGATCTATCAGATCCATGGAAGAGGGCGAGATTGTCTTTGCAAATGAACCAATGGTTAGAATAGAAGCACCGCTTGCTCAGGCACAATTAATTGAAACAGCACTCTTAAATATCATCAACTATCAAACATTAATTGCGACAAAAGCGGCGAGAATTAAAGAAGTACTTGATAATGGAATCGCAATGGAATTCGGATCAAGAAGAGCACAAGAAATGGATGCTGGTGTGTGGGGAGCGCGTGCGACTTTTATTGGCGGATTCCACGCAACATCCAATACAAGAGCTGGGAAAATGTTTAATATTCCAGTCGCAGGTACACATGCACATTCACTTGTACAAGCTTATCAGGATGAATACACTGCCTTTCATAAATATGCCGCTACACATAAAGACTGCACATTTTTAGTAGATACTTATGATACGCTTCGTTCAGGTGTACCAACTGCGATTAAAGTAGCTAAAGAATTAGGAGATAAAATTAACTTTGCTGGTATCAGAATTGATAGCGGAGATTTAGCGTACCTTTCTAAAGAAGCAAGAAAAATGCTGGATGAAGCTGGTTTTACTAACACAAAAATCGTAGCTTCAAATGATCTGGATGAATACACTATTATGAATCTTAAAGCTCAAGGAGCAAAAATAGACACATGGGGGATTGGCACAAAGTTAATTACAGGCTATGATCAGCCAGCTCTAGGTGCAGTGTATAAAATGGTTTCCATCGAAAATGAAAAAGGCGAGATGGAAGATACAATCAAAATAAGCGGAAATCCTGAAAAAGTTACAACTCCTGGATTAAAAAAGGTTTATCGAATCATAAATAAGGAAAACCATAAATCAGAGGGCGACTATATTGCTCTAGAAGAAGAAAATCCATCAGAGCAAGAGCGCTTAAAAATGTTCCATCCCATTCACACGTATATTAGCAAGTTTGTTACTAACTTTGAGGCGAGAGATTTGCACAAAAATATCTTCGTCGATGGAGAGCTAGTTTATGAAACACCATCGCTCAAGGAAGTTCAAACCTACGCAAAAGAGAATTTAGACTTATTATGGCACGAGTACCGCAGGTCATTAAACCCTGAGGAATACCCGGTTGATCTAAGTCCAATGTGCTGGGAAAATAAAATCAAGCAGATTGACAATGTAAAACAGAAAGTAAAGGCAAAGATTAATCAAAACTTCTAAAGGGAGATGTTATGATGTCAATGCAAGAAAAGATCATCCAAGCACTGAACGTAAAGCCAGAGATTGACCCAAAAGAAGAAATAAAAACAAGGGTCAAATTTTTAAAAGATTATTTATTAAAATCTGGCGCTAAAGGTTATGTTTTAGGTATAAGCGGTGGTCAGGATTCTTCATTAGCCGGAAGACTAGCCCAATTAGCTGCTGAGGAGTTACGAGAAGAAGGACATGATTCTACCTTTGTTGCTGTAAGACTTCCTTATGGTGAACAGCATGATGAAGATGATGCACAGCTTGCACTCAAGTTCATCCAAGCTGATCATGAATATACTTATAACGTGAAGAAACCAGTAGATGAAATACAAACGGCTTATGATGAAGTAATGAAAGAAAAACCTCTCAAGGATTTTCATAAAGGTAATGTGAAAGCACGTATGAGAATGATTGCTCACTATGCATTTGGCGGTCAAATGGGGCTACTTGTTATTGGAACAGATCACGCAGCAGAAGCAGTAACAGGCTTCTTCACCAAGTTCGGTGACGGCGGAGCCGATGTCCTCCCACTCTCTGGATTATCAAAACGCCAAGGTAAGCTCCTACTAAAGGAATTAGGCGCAGAGGAGAGAATCTATTTAAAAATGCCAACTGCTGACCTTTTAGACCAAACACCTGGACAGGCAGATGAAACAGAGCTCGGTATCACGTATGATGAGCTGGATGATTATTTAGAAGGTAAAGAAGTTACAGCAGAAGTGGCTGAGAAGGTCGAAAAACGCTATCTCATAACGGAGCATAAGAGACAACTTCCGGCTTCCATGCACGATGACTGGTGGAAATAAAAACAAACCACAGCCAATTTAATTAAGGCTGTGGTTTGTTTTATATTGCGAAAGTGTTTTTGTGAATTGAGAAGGAAAAAGATACCTATCAAAAAAGGTAATCAATCGGAGGGTTAGATGCCCAAATCGATTAGATAAGAATCAAAAAGGGAACTAATCGGAGAGTTAGATTAGATGCCCAAATCGATTAGATATCTATCAGAAAGGGAACTAACCAGCACACTAGTTTCAAATTAAAACCCATGAATGCATCTGCCTCTTAAAATAAAAAAAAAGAAAACCCAACAAATGATTCTAAAATCATCTTCTGGGTCATCTCTATATTTTTATTGATCAAATTCTTTGTTTCTTTCTTTTTTAGCAGGCAGGATTTTTTCTTCTATTCGTTCGTATACTCCTAATAAGTTTTGAACAATAGGAAGCCTTGGAAGAAGATAATACATGAATACTGCACTTAATGCAGCAAGCAGTGCACCGACCAATACATCAAATGGGTAGTGAACACCAACCCATACCCTTGAGATTCCTACCAGGATGGCAAGTATTAGCCAAGCAAAGTTCTTTTTATTGAACAACCAAAAAGCCACACAAAACGAAAAGAATAAAATCGTATGATCACTTGGAAACGAATTATTTGCAGCCTTGTCTATCAGCAAGTTTACATTGGATAATTCAACAAATGGCTGATAATTAAAATGCAGCTTACCTGCTAACTTCCCCAGGATCTCTGCCAAAATAAAAGCGAATCCAGCCGTTAAAATCATATAACGATTTTTTTCTTTTCTGGTAAACCAGTAAATCAGTGTCAATAATGCCAACGCATATACAGTATACTCTGCAATAAAAATAAAAAGAGAATTTAAAGACGGATACTCGAAGCCTAAATCATTAATAGCTCTAAAAAGCGAAATGTTTACTTCATTCATTTAGATAACCTTTTTTAACCTTTCTGATTATATCTCATTAGCTGCTCCAATTTGAAGATTGGACTCATATTATTATAAAGATAAGTTTGCAATCTGTCATTAGTCTAGAGGCTGAAAAATCCATTCTGATTGACAAAATCGTTTATATTTGATAATTTTTGATTAAACAATCAAAAATTTACTCGTTTAATCAATTCGCATCGGAGGCATGTAAAATGGCTGACTCATTTATAGCTGAAGCAAGAAGGGAACAAATTATTAAGGCCTGTATTGATACTCTTGAAGAGATTGGATATGCCAATATCAGTTTAACAAAAATCGCCCGGAAAGCAAAAATAAGCACAGGATTAATTTCCTACCATTTTTCAGATAAAGCTGATTTAATTAATCATACGCTTATATATTTAATCTCTAAACAACTAGACTTTATTAGCGAAAAAGTAGTTCATAAGAATACAGCTACTGAACAATTACTGGCTTTTATAGATTCCAGCTTGATTTATCAAGAGACTAACCCAAATAACAATATTGCATTGATTGAGATCGTATTTAACGCGCAAACTCCCGACAAAGTTGCTTATTATAGAATCCCTGATGAGGAAGAAGATCATCTATATACAATGCTGAAAGATATTCTAATTGAAGGAAAACGAAATAAAGAATTTACAAGGGATTTTGATACAGACGTAGTCGCTATAATGATTCAAGGGGCAATATCCGAGAGCATGCTTAAAAGCATGAATCGATTTACATTTGATTATAGGGCCGAACTTAATAAGATGGTCATGAATATGATTAAGTAGTAATAAGAATATAAAGCACAAGCCAGTGCTTTTTTTATCGGTTAAAAATTGATTATCTAATCAAATAATATTATGTTTAATCAATTAAAAATTGGAAAGGGGAATGTCGTATGACTTATAATGGAAATCAATTGAGGTTGGGGCTGACAGCTTTAGAAAAAAGCTTTGTACTTATTGTACCGATTATTGGAGGAGCGTTAATTGGCTGGTTTCTGCCATATTTAATAGAATTACTTAAAAAAATACCATTTCTCTCATCTCAAGGTTGGCTGTTTTTACTCGATTCATTTAATCCTTTTTGGGTAATCTTCCATTGCGACCACCCTTGGAATCATCGCCGGATTGATCCTGGCTCTCATTGTTTTAAGTGAATCACTTGAAATAACCATTGAAGATAAACAGATACTATTAAAGATGGATGACAAGGTTGAGTCTCTTCATAAAGAGGAGATATCTGCAATCTTTATCGATAACAATGAGCTAACCATTCTCAGTAAAAGTGGCCATGAACTTTATCGAACAACAACTGATATAAGGGTAGAGACAATGAGTAGATTCAATAGCGTACCGAAAATTACAGAGTCAGGTAGCTGTTGAATAAATGAAATTCTATATATATAGTAATTAGAGGCAATGGTCATTGCGGTGAAAAATAGAAACCATAAGTATCTGGGTTTTATTATGCATTTATTACTAGCCCCTTTTCACTATAATTATATGATAATTTGGATAATAAAGGAATATATCTTAAATAAATAAATCCACTAGGAACACATTTAGGAAACTACCCCAACAATTACCGCTTCAATAGATTCGTAGTTTCTGGTTTAATGATAAGTATGAAAAAAATAGTTAGATTTACACTCATTATTATGTTGTCTGTTACTTTTGTCTTTGGTTTTAAGAATGATGCTAGTGCATCGATGGTACATACTATCAAATCAGGAGATACAATGTGGAAAATCGCAGTTCAGTACCAGGTGGGCGTTACTGAAATTATTCAAGCGAATCCGCAAGTTTCGAATCCTGATGTGATTTATCCGGGTCAAAGCATGAATATTCCGACCTTAAACGCAGCGGTTATGAATATGGAAGCTGAAGTGGTAAAGCTAGTGAACCAAGAGAGAGCAAAGCATGGATTAAAAGCGTTAACGCCTAAGTGGGAACTATCTAGAGTTGCCAGGTTTAAATCTCAAGATATGATTGATCGCAAATATTTCGACCATAACTCCCCTACATATGGAACGCCATTCAAAATGATTACCGACTTTGGTATTCAATATCGATCCGCTGGTGAAAATATTGCTGCAGGACAAACAAGTGCAGAAGCAGTTGTGAATTCCTGGATGAACAGTGATGGGCATCGCAAAAACATACTATCCAATCAATATACTGAAATTGGAGTAGGGTATGCAAAGGGTGGATCATACGGCCATTATTGGACACAGATGTTTATCACTAGATAAGAATGATAAAGATAGAAAAAGTGTATTCCTGAGGAATATGCTTTTTCTTTTTTGTCATTACCAAATCCCAGTTTATGTTAAACTATAGAAAAAGCGGTAATAGGAGGAGGTTTGTTGAAAAATGTTCAAGATTCAATGTTTTCACTTGAAAATGGTCTTCTGTGGGGATTGATTCTAATCGTTATTCACTTTATCTCTGTAACTAGCTCAATGGCGATCTTCACTTCTATTTATCGAGAGAGTCATAAGAAGGGGTATATCTTTTTAGGTCAGTTTTTGGTCGGAGGTATATTTGTACTTTTTTACCTATATAAATTCTCTGTAGCACTAGGAGTCATCTCCATCGCAGTGATACTTGCTGTCGTTCTTTTTGCACTGTATTGGGTAAGGACTAGAATAGATATGGAGGATACTTAAAACTTCTTTAATCAATCGCTTATTGGATTTTTCTATTACACAGATCTCATATAAACATGTGATGCAATGTGAGTCCAAACATTCATTTAGGAGCTAAATACATGAAGATAAAGACTTTAAAAGATTGGAAAGACCCTGCACTGCTGTTAACATCAATTGGTCTTTCAAGTATGGGTGATTTTATATACTTAGTCGCGATAAACATTATTGTATATCAAATGACTGGATCAGCAGCGGCGGTGGCAGCTTTATGGGTGATTGCTCCCATCGTCAATATTGCAACTAAGTTTTGGACTGGGAGCTTTATAGATTATCGCAGCAAAAAGCATATTATCATTACTTCCTATTTTCTCCGGGCGTTTTTTATTTTCTTTATTCCTTTTGCACCTAATATGTTTTTTATTTATTTGATATTAGTATTATTAAGTGTGGCAAAATCTTTTTTTGTACCAGCTTCCATGACTTATATAACAATGATCGTGCCAAAAGAAAAAAGAAAGCGATTTAATTCTGTACGTTCCTTTGTTTCATCTGGAGCTTTTATTATTGGTCCGGCTTTAGCGGGTGTGTTCATTCTAACAACGAATATACATTTGACGCTATGGATTAATACTATATTCTTCATTCTTGCCGGAGTATTAACGGTGTTTTTACCTAAAGAGAGAATGGACCATCAAATGATTCCCAAGCTTTCCTTCTTACAAATAAAAACCGACTTTACGGCTGTAATACAATTTATTCATAACAACAAATATGTGGCTTTTATATATATAAGTTTCTTAATGGTCACTCTTTTCTCCTTTGCGATGGATACACAGGAGGTTGTTTTTACCCAAGATGTTGTTGGGCTTTCTGAAGTGGATTATACGCTTCTCATCAGTATTACAGGTATCGGCTCCTTGGCTGGCGGACTTATTTTGTCGGTATTTTCGAATAAGATATCTATAAGGTACATGATAGTCATCGGCTTAATTATGATGACAAGCGGTTATGTAATATATGCGTTTTCATGGTCTTTTCTATCTGTTACTATTGGTTTTATTATTCTTGGCTTTTTTAATATATTTTTAAATGCAGGGATAATGACATTCTACCAAAATAATATTCCTGTCCAATTGATGGGAAGAGTAACAAGTATATTTCAACTGATTGAGAGCGTTTTTCAAATTTTGTTTATCCTTATGATCGGTGTGATTGCAGATTGGTTTTCATTACGATTGACAATCGTTACACTCGCAATATTGATGATGTTGAGTTCATTTGTATTTATAATTTTTGTATTGAATCCACAGAATAAGCAGTTTTATAAGGAGGAGCAAGAAAATCTTCAAGCATAAAGGAAAACCGCAGGTGATCTCCTGCGGTTTTTATCACACTTAAGTAAAGAATAAAAAAGCTCAGAAAATCATATCGACTTAGTGTCCAGGTTTAATTCAAATATCAGTGTCTTCCTTTCAAAAGGCTCTTCTATTTGACCACGATATAAGCAATCATTTGCCCTGCCTCACCATGATGTGCATGTGTATCACAAATGAGCTGATAGGTTCCTTTTTTGTCAAATTCCAATGGAACGACTGTTTCCTCACCCTTGGCAACCGTCCCTTTTATATCCGTTCCTTCAATGTAAAATGGGTGTTCACTTCCCATAACTCCAAGGATTTTTAAATTGACCTTTTCTCCCTTTTCAAGGAAAATCGTCCCTGGATCCCATCGATAAACCTCTACTTCTTCTCCACTGGGCATTTTTGTTTTATATTCCCCTGTTACCATATGAATCTCTCTAACATTTTTATCATCTGAAGAACTGAATACTGATACACTGCCAGATTTAGAAAAGAACCAGACGGATGCAGATACGATGATGGCAAAGACAAGCAGAGCCGTAATGATTGATCTTTTTTTTATTACTAAAAATTGCATGGGCCATTCTCCTCCTATTATGTTCGTCCCTATATAGATATGCGAGGGGTAGCAGATAACTTGTCTCTTTTTTTGATTTTTTTCTGAATATTTATTTACATTTCTGTTATGCTTTCGGATAATAAAGGGAAAAAGGGTGTGGCAGCATATACAAGGTACTTGTCGCCAATAGGGATGAATATGATACGAACGGGATGATGTGGTTGTTAAATACAACGATGACATCATGGCAAGTAGATGCAATCAGTGATGAAAGAATGCTGATAGAGAGGATTGAGTCCTTTCGCCCCGATCTTCTCATTTTAGAATTAGAGATGATAGCAGATTTGAATTCAGTAATGAAAGTACTAAATATTGTGAAGCCGGTTATTTGTGCACTAACATTGGAAGCCACATTTGCCCAGGCGAAAAAAGCGATTGAGATAGGAGCAGCGGAATTATTACTAAAGCCCATATCGCCGGAAATAATTTTAAAGTCAGTGCAAAAATTCTATCGCCAAAGTGATGAAAGAAAAGAATCGAAAGGTTTAATTGCAAAAAACAGTGGAGAGGAGATAAAGTATCAGGAGCTTTTTCTAAATGAAAAAGACGGCCAGAGAAACCCCTTTTGCTTTGGTCTCAAAACGGAAAATACGAACACATTGCCAAAAATTTATGCTTCTCTAGAGCAATACAAATTCAAAAAGCCAATTTTTTCATTTATATTAAGCGACATGGTCATTTGTTTTACACATCATAAAGAGATAGATTGGAAGAATGAGTGGAGCAGGTTTCTCCGCGACTTGCAGGAGTCCCAATCAGAGCCGTTGGCTATCGTCATATTAACTGAGAATATTCAAGGAGATATTAAGCAAAAATACTCAGAGGTAAGACAGTTAATGGAATTGACTTTTTATTTAGGGTTTAATCAAATCATTCATGATTCAACCATGGTCCATTGGAGATTTCTTGATCCCTTTCTTTCACCAGAAGAACAGCAGCTATGGATAAATCTATTGAATGAAGGTGAAATAGAAGAGATCAAACAATGGCTCTATAGGGAATTCCTTGAATTCACTCTGCCATATCCAGACCCTGGAATAATCAGAATTAGATTGACTAGTATTCTTGCACAAATAAGAAGATATATGATCAGTTATCGACTAGTGAGCAATCCGTTTGAAGAACAGTATTTACAGCTGTTCCAGAGGATTCTATACTCGCCTGTCATATATCGGATTATCGAAGCATTCATTGCGTTCACATCGAGAATAATAGAGGATGTGAAGCAGCATCAAGCTGTGAAACATGTAAATCTGCCAGAACGGATCTTAAGCTATCTAGAAAGCAACTATATGAATGCTCAATTAACCTTAGAGGCAACTGCTCAGCATTTTCAAAGGAATGCCAGTTATACTAGTACGGTTATCTCGAAAAAATATGATAAATCATTTAGAGTGCTTTTAAATGAGATTAGAATGAAGCAGTCTATAAAATTATTAAAAGAAACGAATCTCTCCATTAAAGAAATTTCAACAGCATGCGGATTCGCGAGTCAGCAATATTTTAATAAAGTGTTCCATAAATACTTGAACCTATCTCCAACTCAGTATCGCAAGAAAAGTGAATGATCCTCGAGGCCATGGCCATGAATCTTATCTGTTTTGAAGCATTTCCGTGATTTTTAGATAAGAATCCGGCACTTTCTTATCAATTTTAGGGCATTCCTGATAAAAGATAAGAATACACCTTTAAGGTTGTTTTCAATATAGTTCATGGCGGTGAGAAGCATCGCCATGTTTGTTTTGTATGAATATTAAGGCTATTAAGCATTGGAAGAAAGAATAAGCAAGGAAACATGTTTGAAAGAAATCAAGTATTAGGAGAAAAGAAGATGAAAGAACCGCATCAGCTTAGCATAGTACAACTGAATGAAGAGGATATCCCAGGATTAATAACACTTTCAGATTCAGTTGGTTGGGATTATGATAAAGAAGAAATACATACGATTCTATCAAGTGGATTTATCTACGGTCATAAAAGTGAGCAAGGGGAAATCGTCTCGAGTGCTGCAGTCATTCAATATGATTCTGTTCTAGCATCTGTAGGGATGGTGATTGTTCACAATGGCTTTAGACGAATGGGGTTGGCAAATGAGTTAATGGAAAAATGCATACATACGGTTTCTGATCGGATGCCAATTATGCTTATTGCTACTGAAGAAGGAGAACCATTATATAAAAAAATCGGTTTTACTACCGTAGCATCTGTTCAAAAACATCTATGTCATCGGTTTGAACCTATTCCACTGGCAATAGAACATAATCAAAGTCTAGAAATATATACAAACAGTGATTTTTCCGCCTTACATCAATTAGATCGCCTTGCATTTGGTGGAAGCAGAGAAACTTTTCTCGAAAAAAGGATCGATCAAGCTGAAGAATGTATCCTGTTAAAGGAAAACAATCGCATCATAGGATATGGGATGGCGGTAAGAGCTCCTGCTACCCTTAAAATAGGGTCAATTGTTGCCCCTCATTCAGATGCAGCATTATTAATAATTGGCAAGCTTGCACAGAACCGAAAGGAAACGCTTAGATTAGATATTCCAAGTGATCAAAAGAATCTTTCTGCACGACTTGCACCATATGGATTTCAGAAAGTCAACGAACCACCTGTCATGATGTTTAACGGACTTAAAATGCCAGAACGAAACCGCACTCTCTATGCAATTGCCGCACAAATATTTGGATAAATATTGACCATCATAAGGAGGACAACTTAGTGAAAGCATTATTTTTAATCAGAGACCCATTTGTAGAAAAGTATCCCGAGTTAATCCAAAATGCTAGAAACTTAGCGTTAGATGTGAAAGTGATCAATAGCGATAGAGGTATGAACAAGCAAACCTTGTTTGAGGAAGTTAAAGATGTTGATATCATTGTTGTTGCGATTGTGAAAATAGACAAAGAGGTCATCGACGCTGCTCCCAATCTTAAATACATCATTAAATTTGGTGCTGGATATGATAATATCGACGTTGACTACGCTCAAGAAAAAAATATCGTAGTTTCGAATGCCCCTGGGCAAAATGCACAGTCTGCAGCAGACCTTGGTTTTGCACTGATGCTGACAGCAGCCAGGAGCATCCCTATGAAGGATCATGAAATTAAATCATCACACTGGGAGTTATCGATGGGATACGAAGTGTATAACAAACGTTTGGGCATTATCGGCTTTGGCTCCATAGGACAAGCAATCGCCAAGCGTGCTGCGGGCTTTGATATGGTAGTTTCTGCCTATGGCAATTATAAAGATTATAAAGCAGCAAAAAGATATGATGTAAAGTTTGTAGAATTGTGCGATCTTCTTGCAACTTCAGATTTTATTATTATTTCGACGTCATTAACAGAACAAAATCGGGATATGATTAATCGTGAAACCCTCTCATTAATGAAGTCGTCCGCTTTCTTGATCAATATTTCGCGCGGTGGTTTAATCAATGAACAAGACCTGATTGCTGCTTTAAACGAAGGCGAGATTAAGGGAGCTGCTCTTGATGTTTTTAAAGATGAGCCTTCTATCAATAACTTATCAAAACTCCCTAATGTGGTTGCCACACCTCATATCGGGGGAGCTACCTATGAAGCAGTCGCTAACATCAGCAAAATTACAATTAGCAATATTGCAAAATTCATTAATAATGAAGAGCTTGAATACATGGTCTCTAAGAAATAGTAATAGAAATCATTGTTTTCTCCAGCAAGGTGTCATAATAAAAAAGTTGATTTTCACAAGGAATCAACTTTTTTATATGCTATAAACTCTCAACTGTTAATACAGTAACACTGAGTCTATTAATATGGTGAATGAGTGAAAAGAAGATTTACCTGTATTTCAATTTTAATTGATGATGTTCGTCATAATGAGAAGCTTCATGGTATGGAATGTTAGCATAAAGAAACTTGCGGTATCTTTCGTCAAATTATGATAACTATGGGGTGTAACTCCTGAAAACTGAAGTGCATCACCTGATCCGAGTTCATGCTTCATGCCTTGGAGTTCTAATGTTAACTTACCTTCTTTTATCATGATATACGCGTCCCCTAAGTGTGTTTTTGCAGTATGTGAACACCCTGGCTTTACTTCAACAATATATAATTCAATCTTTTTCTCAGGATGATAAGGGAAAAAAGGGTAAACCAGATAATTGCCTTCATTGATCTGTTACTGGATTAATTTCACTTATGTTGATTTTAGTAACTTCAGGCTTGTCTTCCTTCATAAAAAGTGAAAATGAAACGCGGAGTCCATTTGCTATCTTCCATAGAGTAGTGACAGTTGGGTTGGATTTTCCATTTTCAATTTGTGCAAGCATAGCTTTACTAACGCCTGTTAATTTGGACACTTGATCTAGAGTAAGGCTTCTGTTTTTTCTGAGGCTTGAAAGATTGTGTGCTACAAGAGATTGGATATCTTTCATGAAATTAATACTCCTTTATAATCAATAATTAATAACTCTTATTAAAAAGAAAAGACGTCACCACAAGATTTCTCAAATGCTCTTCCTTGGGAGAAAAATCTGAATTTTCATTTTTAAAAACAAAAAAACTAATAAAATCACAAAATTAACTTTTTGAAGCATCACATCTTTTGTTTAAAAATAATAAAATTACAACTAATCAAATATTAATTAACTTTATATTCTGAATCTTCTTGTTTAAACTTAATTTATACGTTTGAATGGAGGGGTAGAAATGAAGACAAATACTAAAAGAGAAATCATAAATTATACCGGCCCTGAATTGCATGCAAAAGGGTGGATTCAAGAAGCGGCGTTAAGAATGTTAATGAACAACCTAAATAAAGATGTAGCGGAAAAACCAGAAGACTTAGTGGTGTATGGCGGGATAGGCAAAGCCGCAAGAAACTGGGAGAGCTACGATGCGATTATTAAATCACTTCATGAACTGGAAAACGATGAAACTTTACTCATCCAGTCAGGAAAGCCTGTTGCTGTATTTAAATCTCATGCAGACGCCCCTAAAGTTTTAATTGCGAACTCAAATATTGTGCCAGCATGGGCGAATTGGGACACTTTTCATGAGTTAGATAAAAAGGGATTGATGATGTATGGACAAATGACAGCAGGGAGCTGGATTTACATTGGCAGTCAAGGAATTGTTCAAGGAACATATGAAACCTTTGCTGAGCTTGCAAGACAGCATTTTAGCGGATCACTAAAGCAGACGATTACACTTACAGCAGGTCTAGGCGGGATGGGTGGGGCTCAGCCGCTTGCAGTCACTATGGCTGAGGGCGTTTGCATTGCAATCGATGTAGACGAACATCATATTGATCGCCGGCTTGAAACAAAGTACTTAGACACTAAGGTATATTCAATCGAAGAGGCCATTACACTTGCCAAGCAAGCAAAGCAGGAAGGAAAACCATTGTCGATAGGATTATTAGGAAATGCGGCAGAGGTTTTGCCAAAAATGCTTGAAATGGGCTTTTTTCCAGATGTACTAACAGATCAAACTTCAGCACATGACCCGTTAAATGGCTATGTTCCTGAAGGCTACTCACTGGAAGAAGCAACAAAGCTCCGAGAGGCGAACCCAACTGAATATGTTACAAAATCAAAGGCGAGCATGGCTACCCATGTGAAGGCGATGCTTGCAATGCAGCAAAAAGGAGTCATCACTTTTGACTATGGCAATAATATTCGTCAAGTAGCGAAGGATGAAGGAGTCGAAAATGCAT
Organism: Cytobacillus purgationiresistens; assembly: GCF_030813235.1. Lineage (GTDB taxonomy): Bacteria > Bacillota > Bacilli > Bacillales > Cytobacillaceae > Cytobacillus > Cytobacillus purgationiresistens. Next base: position 267,032 of record NZ_JAUSUB010000001.1, read on the forward strand.
TTGATTTTCCTGGATTTGTTCCAGCTTATATTCGTCCTTTATTTTGTGAAGGGAAAGGCCCTTTTCGCTGGGTTGCTTTATCAGGTGATCCTGAGGATATTTATAAAACAGATGAAGTGATATTAAAAGAATTCGCGTATAACGAACATCTATGCAATTGGATCAAAATGGCGCGCGAAAAAATCCAGTTTCAAGGATTGCCGTCACGGATTTGCTGGCTGGGGTATGGAGAAAGAGCCAGATTTGGCAAAATTATAAACGATATGGTAGCGAGCGGCGAATTGAAGGCTCCGATTGTTATAGGTCGAGATCACTTAGATTCTGGTTCAGTTGCTTCTCCAAACAGAGAGACAGAAGGTATGAAGGATGGCAGCGATGCAGTAGCAGATTGGCCAATCTTAAATGCCATGATCAATGCAGTAGGCGGGGCAAGCTGGGTTTCCGTACATCATGGAGGCGGTGTCGGTATGGGGTATTCTCTCCATGCAGGTATGGTCATCGTTGCTGATGGAACCAAAGAAGCCGAAGCAAGGCTTGATAGGGTATTAACAACTGATCCGGGGATGGGCATTGTCCGGCATGTGGATGCAGGCTATGATTTAGCAAAGCAAACTGCAAAGGATAAAGGCGTTCAAATTCCGATGATGGATTAATATTTTGCTTAAATAGGGAGAAGGGGGAACACTCCAATGAATAACAAATCAATTTTTATAAAAAATGCCAATCAAATGATTACCTTAAAAGGTAGCTCTAGCACACCGCTAACTAAAGAAAAAATGAGTGAATTAAACATGATAGAAAATGGTGCTGTTTGGATTGAAGGCGACCGAATCGATGCTGTCGGGACCACTGAAGAACTACTTGCAAAGTATAAAAATAAATTGGAAGAGGCAGAGGTTATAGATGTAACAGGAAAAATTATGCTGCCTGGTCTTGTTGATCCTCATACACATCTTGTTTATGCCGGCAGCAGGGAAGAAGAATTCAACATGCGGTTAAACGGTGCAACATATATGGAAATCATGAATAATGGCGGTGGCATCCATGCCACAACGTCAAAAACAAGAGCTGCCTCTGAAGACAGACTTATAGAAGAAAGTTTGGTTAGATTAGATCGTTTTCTTCTTCATGGCGTTACCACCGTTGAAGCAAAAAGCGGCTATGGGCTCGATTGGGAGACTGAATATAAGCAACTTCGAGCTGCGAAAAAATTAGATGAAATGCATTCTATTGATATTATCAGTACATTCATGGGAGCGCACGCTGTTCCTGCTGATTTTAAAGAAAAACCTGACGCCTTTATCGATTTAATCATCGAAGAAATGCTCCCAAAAGTTGCAGCTGAAGGATTAGCAGATTTTAACGATATTTTTTGTGAACGGGGGGTATTTACCCCGGAACAATCCCGCAAGCTTTTGGAAGCAGGCAAGAGTTATGGATTAATACCTAAAATACATGCAGATGAAATTGAACCGTATGAAGGAGCAGAGCTTGCTGCAGAGGTTGGGGCGATTTCAGCCGATCATCTTCTGCGTGCTTCTGAAAATGGTATTAAGAGAATGGCAGAAGCAGGTGTGATTGGTGTGCTCCTGCCCGGCACTGCATTTTTCTTGATGGCAGAGGCCGCGAAGGGAAGAAAAATGGTTGATCAAGGAGTAGCCGTTGCGTTGTCAACTGACTGCAATCCGGGATCTTCGCCTACATGCTCCACTCCCTTTATGATGAATCTTGCTTGTATGAATATGGGGATGACTCCTGCAGAAGTGATTACAGCAACAACGATTAATGCTGCTCATGCCATTAATCGAGGAAATGAAATAGGAAGCATTGAAATAGGGAAGAAGGCAGATTTACTAGTATTGGACGTCCCTAATTATATGCAAATGCAATATCATTACGGAATGAATCATACTGATACAGTGATAAAAGCAGGCAAGGTTGTTGTAAAAGGCGGAACGATTGTCTAAATGCTAACAGGTGAGGGCTTGATGGCTCTCAACTGTTATTTTTATTTAAAAAATTATATCTGTGGGGCTAGGCAACTATAAAAAAGAGGTGGTTGCAAAATGGAAAGAGAAGTTCAAACAACGGAAAAATTAATCAAGCCCAGTACTTCACCGAGTCATTTGTTAAAATTCTTTTTTTACAGCGCAGTTGGTATCTTTATGTTTTTTATTCCTATTAACCTTAATAATCAGTCATCAATTATGCTTGACCATATTGTAACAGGCATTCAATCCACCATCCCTACCGTCATTCCTTATTATGCATTGTTGGTTATTTTATTAGGAGCAATTTACCCTTTCTATTCGAAATCATGGAATAAGGATAAAGTGAATATTGTATTCTCTATTCTAAAGGTATTCGGCTTTATTATCGCTTTTATGATTGTGTTTCAATTCGGGCCCACTTGGTTATTCCAGCAAGACATGGGACCGTTTTTATTCGACAAATTAGTCACGCCAGTTGGGTTACTCGTCCCAATTGGTTCTGTATTTCTTGCTTTACTTGTCGGCTATGGGCTGCTTGAATTCGCTGGAGTTTTAATGAAGCCGATTATGCGTCCAGTCTTTAAAACACCAGGGAGGTCGGCAATAGATGCAGTAGCATCTTTTGTAGGCAGTTATTCAGTGGGACTATTAATTACAAATCGGATTTTCAAAGAGGGTAAGTATTCTATAAAAGAAGCTGCAATTATCGCAACAGGTTTCTCAACCGTGTCAGTCACATTTATGATCGTCGTGGCGAAAACATTGGGATTAATGGACTTATGGAATAGTTATTTCTGGACAACGCTCATCGTGACCTTCCTTGTTACAGCAATTACTGTACGAATATGGCCGTTACGGTCAATGAGTGATGATTATTATGAGGGACAGACAGGTGAGAAAGAAGAGGTTGCAGGTAATAGATTAAGGCATGCATGGCATGAAGGGATGAAGGCTGCTGAGCTAGCCCCATCTTTGTTACAAAATGTTCGAGTGAATTTAAGAGATGGTTTTGTAATGACAATGTCAATTTTGCCTTCAATTATGTCAGTTGGTCTTCTGGGGTTAGTATTAGTCGAATTCACACCTATTTTTGATTGGGTTGGTTATATTTTTTATCCCGTTACAGCGCTCGTCCAGCTTCCGGAACCAATGCTTGCGGCAAAGGCAAGCGCTGTGGGAATTGCTGAAATGTTCTTGCCGGCCTTGCTTGTAACTGAAGCTGCCCTAGTAACCAGATTTGTAATAGGTGTAGTTTCAATTTCTGGGATTATCTTTTTTTCAGCGCTTGTCCCATGTATTCTTTCGACTGACATACCTTTATCTATCGCTCAAATGGTGATTATTTGGATAGAAAGAATAATATTATCTATACTAATTGTAACGCCCATAGCGTTTATAATTCTGTAAATATTGATCCCGCGGTTTCATGCGGGGTTTTTTTCATATATAATATACATATCCTCGGGTTATGAGGAGATACATAAAGAAACTTTAGGAACAGCGGGTGAACATATGTACAAACTATACTCACATAATGATCTTGATGGCGTAGGATGCGGAGTTGTTGCAAAGCTTGCCTTCGGTGATGAAGTAAATGTGACTTATAATTCAGTAGGTGGACTTGATTATCAAATAGAAAAGTTTTTTGAAGATGCTGGGCAAAAAAATGATGATTTTCTCATAATTACCGATTTATCAATTAATGAAGAAAACACTGAGCGAATAGAGAATTATATGAAAAATGGAGGAAGTGCACAGCTCATTGATCATCACAAGAGTGCCCTCCATTTTAACGGATATGAATGGGGAAAAGTGCAAGTAAACTACAGTGACGGCAGACAAACTTCTGCTACTTCACTGCTTTATGAACATTTAGTAGAAAATCAATTAATGATCCCTTCCCCAACACTTGAACAATTTATTGAACTTGTGCGTCAATATGACACTTGGGAATGGGATAAGCTTAACAACATTAAGGCTAAGCAGTTAAATGATCTTTTCTTTATGTTTTCTATTGATGAGTTTGAAGGAAAAATCATCCAACGGGTTCAGCAGGATACAGATTTTGATTTTGATGAATTTGAACAAAAACTATTACAAATGGAAGATAACAAGATCGAGCGTTACATTAAACGGAAAAAACGTGAATTGATCCAGGCTAATATTGGGGATTACTGTGCAGGTGTCGTTCATGCAGAATCTTATCATTCTGAATTAGGTAATGAGCTCGGCAAAGAATATCCACATTTGGATTATATTGTAATATTAAATATGGGTGGAAGAAAAATGAGCTTTCGTACGATTCATGACCATGTTGATGTATCAGAAATAGCAGGACAATTTGGCGGAGGCGGTCATGCTAAAGCTTCTGGATGTTCCATGGGCAAGGAGGCTTTTCAATTATTCGTAGTTGATCTTTTCCAATCGGAACAATTGAGAATGGATGCACCGAAGAATAAACTGAATGTAAAAGAAAACCCTAATGGTGTTTTATATGAAGGCCGGTCAGGAGATAAATACTTTATTTTTGTTCATGCAGGTGATTGGTCGATTGATATCAATAGAAAGAAAAACAGTCAAACATTTTCGGACTATCAAGATGCTGTAAACCACATCAAACGCAGTGATTATGCATGGCTTGTTAAAGATGATATTTTCGAGGAATATAGTAAGTAAAAATTGATAAAAGTGTTTCAGTCATAGACTGAAACACTTTTTTGCTGTTAATTTTAACCTAACTTCCCTTATAATACATTTAAGGGAGTGATGGAATGGGGATGTTTTTATTTATTGGGGCAATAGTACTTCTCATAATTGTAGTTTCTGTTGTTGGCTTTAATTCTTCAACAATTAAGCCATTAAAGAATTTACCATTGCCGCCAAAACTGGGAGTTGAATCCGACAAAGTTAATCCTATTGTAAATAAGCTTGACGCATCGCTATCAACAAACTATAAAGAGCGCTTGAAACAAAGAGTATTAAAGGAAAATCCAAAATGGGCTGATCATGAGTTTGAATGGGCTTATTTTGAATTAAATAGATACTTTGTGATGAATAGTTTGCTAAAATCAGTACCGATGTTCAGTGATAAAGTGGATGATGTTTGGCATGAAATGCTGATGTTTACAAGAGAATATGAACAGTTTTCAAAAGCATTCTACGGTGATTATTTACATCATTCACCCAACGCCGAAGGTATGCCTATGCCGGGTGAGCGTGCTTTGTTTGATTGGATGTATTTATCCTTATTTGCACCCACCGAAAATAGCCGCAAAATTTGGGGGGGATTTTTACAATCTCCGATACCTAATGAAATATTAAATGACTTTGAGTTGATGAATGATGAACAACTCCTAGTAAAGTACTTCCGTTCAAATAATGAATGGATGGAAATCAAAATGGCGCTCATACAAAAGCTGAAAAAAGAAATATTCGAAGCCCGTGCTTTCAAACGGGAGGATAAACAGCCTGATCGCACGAATTCAGATAAAGATGTTTTATCACATACGGCATTAGGTGCCGTTATCTTCTTTTCTATTTATCATAATGAGGACTTTACCAATCAAATGGCAGCCTATCTCCCTGAGGAGTGGTTGAAACAAACAAGTGCAGGCGGAGCTTCCTGCTCAGGGTTTGCATGTGCAAGTGATTTGGATCATCATCATTCTAATGATGGAGGAGGATCAAGTGATGCAAGCTGCGGTTCTGGCTGTAGCAGTAGTTAATAAGTATCCATTATTTGGATGCTTATTTTTTTGGGTTCTTGAAATAATAAACGAAAAATATGTTATTTCTTAATCTTTAAGAGAAAGTCAGGAGCATTCCCAGATGCAACTTTACAATATAAGCTAATTTACTTATTTCCTTTACAAATTACGACATAAACATTTCATTTTCATAACAATTTATTTTCAATTCAAACTAATTTGCTTTTTTTTGATACAATTCAATAGGGTAAAAGAACTAGAAATGGATGTGTCATGATGAAAAAGGCTATTTATATATTTATTATAATGATCTTAACTCTTCAAGTTAACAGTTATGTCCATGCTGAAGAGATTGAACCTGAAATTCTAAGTGAATCTGCTATTGTAATGGAATCAACGACAGGAGCCATTCTGTACGATAAGAATGCAGAAGACATGATGTATCCAGCTAGTTTGACAAAAATAGCGACTGCCATTTATGCGATTGAAAAAGGTCGATTAAATGATGTAGTTACCGTAAGTGAAGAGGCTACCAATGTTGATGGAACCAAGGTATACTTGGAAGTCGGAGAAAAAGTAAAATTAAAAAAACTAATTCAAGGTATGCTAATCAACTCAGGTAATGATGCAGCATCAGCTATTGCAGAACACTTGCACGGAAACATAGAGGACTTTTCCCATCAACTAAATGGATTTTTAGCAGAAGAGATAGGTGTGAAAAACACCCATTTTACTAATCCCCACGGCCTTTATAATGATAAGCATTACACAACAGCAAAAGATTTGGCGATGATAACTAATTATGCATTAAAAAATGAAACATTTACTGAGATTTTTGGTACAAAAGAACTTAAGTGGAAGGGTGAATCATGGGATACATCCTTAGTTTCCCATCATCAAATGCTAAATGGTGAGAGACCTTATAACTGGATTACTGGCGGGAAGACAGGCTTTGTGAATGAAGCAAAGCAAACCTTAGCATCTTCAGCCAGTGATGGATCTTTGGATTTAACTGCGATTGTATTGAAAGCAGACTATAAACGCGATATTTACAAAGATACTGCAAATATTCTTGATTATAGCTTTGCTCACTATATAAATAAAGAGTTTGTTCCCTCTGAAGAATACGTGGTTAATGACAAAATTTATACACTTGAAGATACCAGCATTTCTGTTACAGTTCCTAAAGCTGGTTTTAAAGAAAAAATTACGAGTCAGGGTGAAATATTGCTTAGTGATAATGAGGAAAGAGCGATACAAACGATACAATTAAAAGAAGAAGAGGGCGAAGAGGGAGAAGAGGAGCATGTTGCATCAAATCAAGCACTTAATAGATCAGCCTCAGATGATGATCATAGTCATTATCTTAAATCTATCATGCTTGGCACAGGTGTTATTATCTTATTAATTTTTTTATTTTTGTATCAGCTATGGCGTAAAAAGCGTAGAAAACAATCGGAAATGGGTTATATAGTTAGAAGAAGAAATTGGTAATCAAAAAAAAACACGGGAATGATTAATTCTTCCCGCGTTTTTTTAATGTTTACTTATACATTTCTGCCACTTGTTTTTGCAATTTATCGTCTTCTAAATACTCATCATATGACATTTGCTTATCAACGATTCCTGAAGGAGTAACCTCGATGATGCGATTGGCAATCGTTTGAATAAACTGATGGTCATGTGAAGCGAAAAGCATTGACCCTTTGAAATTGATTAAGCCATTATTCAATGCAGTAATCGATTCTAAGTCAAGGTGGTTCGTAGGTTCATCAAGTAAAAGAACATTTGATCCGCTTAGCATCATTTTTGAAAGCATACAGCGAACTTTTTCTCCTCCGGAAAGAACATTCGCTTTCTTCAATACCTCTTCACCAGAGAAGAGCATTCTTCCTAGGAATCCACGCAAGAAGCTTTCGCTTTCATCATTAGGAGAGAATTGACGCAGCCATTCAACAAGGTTAAGGTCATTGTTCTCAAAAAACTTCGAGTTATCATTAGGGAAGTAGGCCTGTGATGTTGTTACACCCCACTTACAAGTGCCTGCATCCGGTTCTAATTCACCCATTAGAATTTTGAACAATGTTGTTTTAGCTAGTTCATTTGCTCCAACTAAAGCAATCTTATCATCCTTATTCATAATGAAGCTGACATCATCTAGCACTTTTACACCATCGATTGTTTTAGAAATGCCATCTACCCGTAGTAGATCATTTCCAATTTCTCGTTCTGGTGTAAATCCTACATATGGATAGCGGCGAGAAGATGGCTTAATATCATCTAAATCAATCTTATCCAAGAGTTTCTTACGAGAAGTAGCTTGTTTAGATTTAGATGCATTCGCACTAAATCGCGCAATAAAGTTTTGCAGCTCTTTAATTTTTTCTTCTTTTTTCTTATTTGCATCCGACGCCATTCTTGAAGCTAATTGGCTTGATTCATACCAGAAATCATAGTTACCAACATAGACCTGAATTTTTCCAAAGTCAAGGTCAGCAATATGAGTACACACTTTATTTAAGAAGTGACGGTCATGGGATACAACAATTACAGTGTTCTCAAAATTAATTAAGAATTCTTCCAACCATGCAATAGCCTTAATATCCAAGTGGTTGGTAGGCTCATCCAAAAGAAGAACATCTGGTTTACCGAATAAAGCTTGTGCTAAAAGTACTTTGACCTTATCTCCACCAGTGAGATCTGCCATTTTCTTTGTATGCATTCCTTCTTCAATTCCAAGCCCTTTTAAAAGAATGGCTGCATCTGATTCTGCTTCCCAACCATTAAGCTCAGCAAATTCACCCTCAAGTTCGGCAGCTTTCATGCCATCTTCATCAGTGAAATCGGCTTTCATGTAAATCGCATCCTTCTCTTGCATAACTGCATAGAGGCGAGTATGTCCCATCATAACCACTTTTAAAACTTCATGTTCTTCATATTCAAAATGGTCTTGTTTTAATACAGCGAGACGTTCACCTGATCCAAGACTTACATTACCTGATTGAGATTCAATTTCACCTGAAAGTATTTTTAAAAATGTTGATTTTCCTGCGCCATTCGCGCCGATTAATCCATAGCAATTTCCCGGTGTAAATTTAATATTTACGTCATCAAATAGTTTACGGTCACCATAGCGAAGACCGACATTCGTTACTGTTAACATGTATTTAAATTCCTCCACAAAACATAATCTCTAAAAGTATAACATTAACCGCTCAAAGAGTGTTAATGAACGCTTAACTTTTATTTAAAAATCTGGAAAAAGAGACAGGAAGTTAATCAATTACAGCGAATTAATATATATATTCATACATTTTTTATTTTTTTTCATATAATTTAGGTTTGTGCCTCTCTAGGCAAGGGTATTTTATTCAATGACAGAGGAATACATGGTTTTTAAGAAAGCTTCCTCAAAAATTCACAAATCTGCAATAATTTTAGGTGAAATCCATTTGAATGTTCATAGTTTATTCATAATTATCCTATAAAATAAAGCTATCAAGGCAGGAAAAAGGAGTTTTTATAAATGGCAAAAAAACAGCTCGTCGATTTAGTTAACCGTTTAAAAAAAGCTGGAATAAAAGTTAGCCTTACGAAGCCAAGATCATTGATGTCAATCCAACCGCCCAAACCAATTCCATCCGCTTCGAATTAATGAAGTATCGTTACATACAGAATAGTCTTTTGAGCTTTTTCATGCATGGTCTAATACAGAACGGTCATTTTACGCAAAGAAGAGATGATCTCATGATTTGAGGTTGTCTCTTTTTGTTTGTGATCATAGAATTAGTGGTTCAGGTATTTTATTAGTTTTTTGATGAACCTTAGAATAAATTGTGCTGGATTTTAAGGTGAATAGAAAATGGATGGAGGAACTAGATGATGAAACTAAGAATCTACCCCTCGCCGACTCGCTTAAATATCACTTAAGACTCATCTAATTTAAAGTTCAATCCTCAAAGCCATAAAAAATCTGATGCAGTGAGGACTGCATCAGATTTTTTAAATAACTCTATTTCATTGAGATCCAAACACTTTTCACTTCAGTATAGTTATCTAATGCATAGGAGCCCATCTCACGGCCAATGCCTGATTGTTTATAACCTCCGAATGGTGAAGCAGCATCAAAGGCATTGTAGCAGTTCACCCAAACTGTTCCGGCACGTAATTTATTGGCGATATAATGCGCATTTGCGACATCACGTGTCCAAACGCCTGCAGCTAAACCATATTCTGAGCTATTCGCTCGATTGATTAGTTCATCTAAATCATCATATGGCAGGGCAGAGATAACTGGGCCAAAGATTTCTTCTTTAGCAATTGTCATTTCGTCACTGACATTGGCAAAGATGGTTGGAGAGACGAAATAGCCATCGTCCTGTGGTTTATTTCCACCAACTACTAATTCTGCTCCTTCACTTACCCCTTTTTCAATATAACCAAGCACTCGTTTTTGTTGTTCAGTAGATACCAATGGTCCGATTTCAGTATCAGCATGAATCCCAGCGCCTTGCTTAATGTTTTTAGCATGGCTTGCCATATCAGCTACGACATTATCAAAATGCTTTTTCTGAATAAATACACGAGACCCTGCACAACAAACCTGACCTTGGTTAAACATTACTCCATTCAATGCACCAGGAATGGCCTTTGTCAAATCAGCATCTGGCAGAATGATATTTGGTGATTTTCCACCAAGTTCAAGCGTGACACGCTTCAGTGTTTTTGATGCATTCGCCATAATTTGCTTTCCAACTTCAGTTGAACCTGTAAAGGCAATTTTATCAACTAACGGGTGGTCGACAAGCGGCTGTCCAGCCGTTTCTCCGAATCCAGGAACAATATTGATGACTCCTTCAGGGAACCCAGCTTCCTGAACGAGTTCAGCAAAATATAAAGCAGTAAGTGGTGTTTGTTCTGCTGGTTTTAGTACCACCGTACAGCCGCTTGCAAGGGCAGCACCTAACTTCCACATCGCCATGAGAAGCGGGAAGTTCCACGGAATGATTTGACCAACAACCCCAACAGCTTCATGACGAGTGTAATTGAAGAATGGTCCGCTTACAGGAATCGTCTGACCGACAATTTTGGTCGACCAGCCGGCATAGTAACGCATATGTTCAACTGCCAACGGAATATCAGCATTCGTTGTTTCGCGAATAGGCTTTCCGTTATCTAATGTTTCTAGCTGAGCGAGCTCTTCGCTGTTTGTTTCCATTAAATCAGCTAGTTTGTACATAAGTCTGCTTCTTGCTGAAGCCGGCATCTTTGACCATTTACCTTCGTCGAATGCTTTACGGGCAGCTTTAACTGCCAAGTCAATGTCTTCTGCCCCTGCTTCATAGACGTGTGCAAGAACTTCACCTGTTGCTGGATTATATGTTTCAAAAGTCTTTTCTGTTTTACTTTCGACAAATTCACCGTTAATAAATAATTTCTTTTTACCTGTTAAAAATTTTTCTACTTTTTCTTTTACACTTACAGTTAACTGACTCATCTAATTCCTCCTAAAAATAGTATTCTATGTATTTCTTGGTTGGGAATTGAAAATCATAGAAACCGCTTACAGTGTAATAGTAACATCTTCAAAATATGTAAACAACTAAGAAGATTATAAATTTTCCTACTATTTTCGACAATGTTTATATTTATTTCAGGAAACCTTTATCAAAATCAACCGTATAAAAAGGAATTGGAACAATTTAGAAGAATTAATATAAGAATGGGAAAAGGAGTGTTTTATATTGAGTGCAATTAAAGTTGTGGATTTATCGAAAAACTTCGGGTCTTTCCAGGCCGTAAGGTATATCGATTTAGAAATAAAAAAAGGGGAGTTGTTTGGTTTTCTAGGACCCAATGGAGCCGGTAAAACAACCGCTATCAAAATGATGACTGGTTTACTGGAGCCGAATACAGGTTCCATCGAGGTTGCTGGTACAGACATCTGGAAGAAACCTTTAGAAGCGAAGAGAAAAATGGCTGCCATTCCTGATGTACCTATACTTTATCCAAAACTCACAGGAAGAGAATTTCTTCGGTTCATTGGCAGTGTGTATGAAATTGAACAACAGACTTTTGAAATGAGAAGCGAAAAGTATCTTCATATATTTGGTTTGACTGACCGGGCAGACGATTTAATAGAATCATACTCACATGGAATGAGACAAAAAATTAATTTATGCGCTGCTTTTATTCATCAGCCAGAAGTATTATTTCTTGATGAACCTACAGTCGGGCTAGATCCTAAAGGTGCAAAAACATTAAAGAGTCTATTGAGGACCCATTGTGATAATGGAATGACTGTCTTTATGTCAACGCATATATTAGAAATTGCCGAACAAATGTGTGATCGAGTTGGGATTATTAATAAAGGTAAAATTATTGCGGTTGGAACTATGGCAGAGTTAAAGCATGAGAGGACAGAGTCTTCGCTTGAGGAATTATTTTTAAATCTGACAGGAGACTCGGATATGAAATACTTAATTGAAGAATTAGCGGGTGAAGATGAGAAGGTGGATATATGACGAAAAAGCTCTTAAAGCTTTATTTGAAAATCGCGAAGAATGAATTCATTTCTCTGCCAGAAGGGCAAAAAATCGCCTTGGTTTTTGCAAGTCTTGCTGTGATTTTCTTTATTGGCATTTTTAGCTTTATCGTTTTGGGGATTTCTTCTACTTTGCCGACTGATTTTTTTAACTCCTTATTTGCTTACGCCTTAACCGGTGTACTGGCCTTTAATATCTTATTTGGGGTTCCGCAAATATTTAAAAACCTATATGGCGCAAGTGATTTAGCCTTTCTGTTTACTCTCCCCATCCGAACAAATCAGCTTTTTTGGGTAAAGTTTATTCAAAGCCTTATCGGCCTTCCTGGTCTACTATGGATTGCCTCTTGTGTATTAATAACAGTTTTTGGCGTTTCTGCTCAGGCCAGCTTTCTTTTTTATCCGATCTCATACATAACCATTTTGCTTATCACCCTCATAGGTATGGGCGTTGCTTATTTGTTGAACTTAGTGCTAATTCAAATTATACCTGTGAATAGAGCAAAGGAATTAATGACGGTTATGACGGCGATGGCAGGGATCATCGTCTATGTGCTTTTTCAAATTCCTAATCTGATGCAAAATAACATTTATACAGATGAATTAACTGTTCTGCCAGAATTCCCTAGCTGGATTCCAATGGAATGGGGCGGAAGAGTTTTATCTTCTGCAATCTTTGGTACGATTCAAATCTTACCTTTGAGTATGCTCATATTATTTACTGTCCTTCTATTATTTTTGTCTTCCTCTTTGGTTGAAAAAGGATTTCGCACAGGCTGGATTAAAATGAATGACGGTCTCCGTAATAGAAAGAAATTAAAATCCAAAAAGAATAAGAATAGAATCCATTCACCTATTGTTTCAATCGGTGTAAAGGAATGGAGGGCAATCCAGCGAGATATGAGGGAATGGGTCACTTTCCTGCCATTTATATTTTTGTTGGTCTTTCCAGTTGCTTCAATCTTGAATGAAGGCAAGACAATCGATTTTATCTTAAGTCACCCCAATATTTCGTGGATGCTAGCTCAAGCTGCTTTTTTATTTATGTTTATATTCATGACTGCAGGATTTACGTCTTCCTCGTTTGCAAGAGAGGCACACGCAATCCACTTATTACGTATTTTACCATTGTCAGGTTGGCAAATAACGCTTGGAAAGCTATGGATTAATTGGTTAATCCCAGTATGCTTATTAAGCACACTGCAAGTAATTGCAAGCATTCTTCTGAATTGGAACCCTTTAGCGACTATTTTCGGCATCGTGATCATTGCCATTGCTTCCTTGGGAATAACAGGAATTGGCCTTTGGTTAGGAGCCATTGGAGCGAAGTATGATGCAAATAATCCACAAAATCGATTAATAGGGGGAGTTTCCTTTCTTTTAATCTTTTTATGTTTTTCGTACGTCATAATTGCAATGATTCCTACAATGCTCGTGTTGTTGCCCATCGATTCATTGAACTTATTTACTGATGATGAATTCACGGGACTATTTGGCTTGCTTTTTACGTTATTAAAATGGAAGGCAGCCCATTCGTTACTCTTTACATTCATTGGAGGGTTTGTGTCGGTGATTTTCTCTATTGGTATCGCTTATTTCTTCTTGTTATTGACAGTAAAGAAAATTAACCAGGGTATTAACATTAAATTTGTTGATAAGCGGGGATAGAGCATAAGATAGGAGCTGTCCCAAAAGGGGAAATCATCCAAAAAGAAGCATATAAAAAAACAAGAATGCTATTAAAGCATTCTTGTTTTATAAAATCGGAGTCAATAAGTCGAAATTGGCCTTATTAAACAGCCCCATTTTGCTCAAAGCGGCTTTCTCCTTATAGATAGAATAATCGTTAGTAAAAAAAGTACAAATGAATAAACAAATGCTGTGAATGTTACTAAATAGTATTGATCCATATTACGAATCGCAATACCGATGATAGCCCAAACAAATACCAATGGATAAAGCCAATCATGGTATTTGACTAGAATATAAATGGCTATCACCATTGCAACGGAAAGCATGATAATTGTCCATATTGTATTGGAAAGACCCCAGCCATTCCAGTTTATATAGGTTAAATAGTAGCTAATATTGGCAATTGTTGCGACCGATACCCACCCAAGGTAAATTGAAAAAGTGGCCATATCAATCTTTATACCGGAAATATTAAGATTCCTGTAAAGTACAATTAATGTAATAAGTAATGAAACAATTATAATAATAGAAAGTAAAAATAATTCATAATGCCATGTGACAATCCATATCCCATTTAAGAGGGAGCTCAAAATAAAGATAGGATATATTTTTTTGTATATGGGAAGGTTTCTTTTTGAAGGGAAACCTTGACGCATCAGCCATATGGCGAGCATCAAATAAATCAGTCCCCATATCATGAAGACATAGCCGGCTGGCGTGAATAACACATTTAGTTTGTTAGACACTTCACTGGTGGTTTGACCGTTAATTGGAAGCGCATGTGCAAGTAAATTCATTGTAATCATGAATGCATACGCAAGAATACTGAGTAAATATAACAAAAGTTCACAGCCTTTCATTTAAATGTATTATCCTATATTCCTTTTTTTGTTCATTTCTAACCAACAATAGATAGTGAGGTGCATATTTCTAAAATGATTCAAATCAATTTTTTGTATTCATTGTTTCATATTTGTTTTATCAATCATTTATAAAACCTAAGATTTTGAAGAGTTAACCCGAAATCATGTATGAGAGACTATTTGTATTTTTGTACAATGACTTTTTTTATGGTGGGTTTATTTTAAAGAATGACGTAAGAGTTTCGGTTCAACCTGATTCATTATATAGGTGAGAGTGAAACTAACTAACGAAGGTTTAATAATTATAACGAATATCACACTTGAAGATACGTTAGAAACAGTTGTAAAAATGATTCTGATTCAGGAATCAATTATATGATTGGTATTTTCTTTTAGGAAAAGGCAAGTTAACGCTGTGCGAGTAAAAAGATGAAGCAAAGGAATTAAATGCTTATAATATCGCATGGGTTTTGGATCAAATATTAATATTTCATTTGTCCTATATTAAGGTTTTTCTAGAAAGTAGGGTTTTTTTTGAGTGAGGGGTATTTATTCTAGAATTTTTTACCCCTTATCTATTTAATTGCTTCCAATATTAAAACAATCCTTACGTTAGATGGGTCGTGCAATAAAGTTTTTGTCACATCAGCTTCAGAGGTTTTTGAATCCTTGGACTATATGCAAATTATTTCTAAGAAATTTATCCATGAAAGTAAATACCTCCATTATTTCAATTTTGTTACATATTTTATTTTTTTCTTATCTCTGTATGTGAGGAGTAAATCTGTAAAAACTATGGGCAGATGGGAAGGAGGGATCTCATGTATAAGAAGGACGATGAAAGATTGCAGGCTTTTGTTGGTTCAAAATTAACTGAGAATCACCAGCGAACAGATGACCTCATTACCGCTCTTTCGTACTCTCAAGCTGAGAATAGCGAGACATGTGACAGACGAAGTGAAGACCCTTATGATTATATGGAAGGTGTTGATATAGCCATTCCGAGAAATGGTTATAGTGAATCATAATAAGAAGGAGGCTGCTGCCAAGCAGCCTTCTTTGATTAGGGGAAAGGAGTTTAAGGTCCTCTTGGAAATATTATAAAATCCTTCTACTTTTCTTTTTTTAAGTATTCCTCTGCGAGTTTATTTTTCACTTCATTGTATGAAAGACCGGACTCTTGATTTAATCTTTTTACTTCATCAATGTCGGTTCCAGCGATCGTAATGTTTTTGGTCTTTTGTTGTTTCATTTTGTCATCATCGTCTCCTTTATTTATAGCATTTCAAATTTTATAGAAAAGATGTCAGGTTTTATCTATTTTTTATGGTGATTTTGTCCATACTAAAGAAAAAAAGGGGGCATCTACTATGTTTTTCAATAAGAAAGGTCAAGATGATAAACCAGAAGTAGTGTTTTTAGATACTGAAGTGTATTCCTGCAGTGATGATGTTTGCAACGGCTGGATGAGAAAGGATTTTGCTTCAGATGATTTAAAATGTCCTTTATGTGGAAACGAAACAACAGCTGAGATGAGAGAGCTGCCAGAAATATTATAATTGCTGTTATAAAGCTCACAGTATTTTATTGACTGTGAGCTTTTATTGTTATCATTATAAATTTTCGTTTTGTTGTTTCACTTCTTTAGATGCAATATAGGCATTGGCTTCTTCTATTATTCGAAGTTCATCTACAGATTCGCCTGCTACAAATCTTACAGTTGGAATCTCTTTAATTGAGTTAGATGATTCAATCCTTTTCTTCATATATAGGCTCCTTCATATTGGGATATGATGAGGTTGCGCAAAAAACAGCTAGATTATTCAAGCCATCGTGAGGTTTATTCTCTGATAATAAATTAGTATTTACTTATGTTAATTATTGTTTGCTCTTCCTTAATGGGTAGAGGCAATGGATTTACCAGAAGGTGTATTAGAAAAAGAATTATTTACTGAGCTGCGCCCTTCCAATCTTTCAGTGGTTGGTGCTGATTGGTTTAGATTAAGTGAGAAGCTACTAGCGATAAATCAAGATGATCAAGTGGCTCAATTATTTGTAACTGTACAAATTGTCACGTTCGAAGGGCCGCATAATCCTCCTTATATGGAGGAAAGAGTCATTTTTAACATTGACTCACAAACTTTGACACCGATTGTACTATAATCAGATCATACCTAGTATGAATGGGATGAATTCAATTTAGAATGAAAAAACGTAACATAGTGGAGCAGTGGATAGCAGGTTGTTAGGGGATGATCTTGATTTGATGTATTTTGCTCCATAAAAAAACAGCGCCTGAGTTTCCGTTTCTCAGCGCTGTTTTTTTGCTATTCACTTTTTTTAGAAAGGCAGCGATCACATTCCATTAAATATGACTCAGCTTGCTCACTTACTTGTTGCCCACATTCAGGACATACCTTTTTTTGTAATGTCTTAAAGAATTCAACTGGACTTTTCATCAATTTAATTCCTCCTTATATAATACAATTATTGTTTTTTATAACTGTTATGGTACAGTATACACTGGAGGAATAAAAAAGTGTAGTCATTTATCTAAAAATTTTTATTTTTTCAAATAATAGCCTTAAAATCTTCGTTATTCATTACTATTAATACAATTATTATTAATTTCTCCATTATGGTTATCTCTTTGTTAACAACTTGTTATATAAGTAACTGGATTATTAACTGCTTGTTCTTTTCCTGTAAATATTCCATGTTATGATTATCAACGTTAGCTAAAAACAAGCTATACAGGAGGTTTTTAACATATGAGAAAATCAGTACTATCTATCGTAGCGGCGGCAGCAATCGCTGGAACATCTGCTGTTAACGTCCAAGCAGAAGAAGTAACAGTGAAGAAGGGTGACACGCTTTGGGGTATCTCACAAAAATATGAAGCGACTGTGGACCAGATAAAAGAATGGAACGGACTCTCTTCTGATACCATCTACATAAAGGATGTATTAGACGTATATAAGAAAGAAACATACACAGTTAATAAAGGAGATACACTCTGGGGCATCGCAAAGGAATTTGATGTTGAGGTTTCCGCACTTAAAGAGTGGAACAAATTAAATACAGAAGTCATCCACCCCGACCAAGAGCTAATCGTTTATCCAGAAGCTCCAGGTAATATAAAAGTTGAGAAACCAGCAGAGGAACAAAAAGCCGCTGCACCAGTTGCTGCAGAACCAAAACAAGAAACAGACAAACAAGAATCATCTAAAGAAAAACAGCCTGCAGAAACAGTTGAAGCACCAAGTGAACCAAAAGCAGAGCAACCATCTGAACCAAAAGCAGAGCAACCATCTGAACCTAAAACAGAGCAACCAGCTGCAGAAGGCACTCAGGAGCTAACAATGGAAGCAACTGCCTATACAGCATCTTGTGAAGGCTGCTCAGGTATAACTGCAACTGGAATTAATTTACTAGAAAATCCTGATATGAAGGTCATATCAGTTGACCCTTCTGTCATTCCACTCGGTTCTAAAGTTTATGTAGAAGGTTATGGAGAAGCAATTGCCGGTGACACTGGCGGAGCAATCAAAGGAAATAAGATCGACATCTTTATTCCAAATAAAGAAGATGCGATTAATTATGGCAGACAAACTGTAAAAGTGACTGTATTAGATTAATATTTATTATAGATTGATAGAATAAGAAAAGCTGCACTCAATAGGGTGCGGCTTTTCTGTTCCTATTTTTCTTTCTTCTTTTGCTTTTCCTCTTGATGAACAAAAAAGCTTGTGACTGGTTTAGCGATTGTTTTTATATGTTCACCCAGGAAAGCTGCCCGCTCAAAGACGACGCTTTTCAAATGTTCAAGTTGTCTGCTGATTTTTTGTGATAGAGCTTCTTGTTCATCTAAACGTTCCATTACCGTTTGATGGTAGACCTCTTGTGCATCCATTTTCGATAAGATGGTCCTGCTTGCGTTCTCTTGTTCTTGTAAATGGAGTGTGATTGATTCTGAAGAATCTTCCACGCGCCCTAATTTTCTTGTGATTTCTTGAGCTGCTGCATCTTGAAAGTTCATTTGTTGGAGTATCTCTTTTTTCATCAATGACTCTTGCTCAAGTATATTGACCATTTCCTCACTGGAATTTTCCAGTGCAGTTATACGATTAAAAATCGCTTGGTTATTTAATTCATGTTCTTTTACAGAAAGTAGCAGATCGTCCATTAACTCATCCTGAAGATGCATACGGTTGTTCACTGTTTCATATTGGCGCTGGTGCAAAGAAGAAGCTTGATTGACTATTTGCCTGAGATGCTTGAAGGAATCGCTTATTTGATGGTTAATACGGTGGTAGTTAACTGTAAGTTCATGGTTAAAGGCATCTTGCTTTTGTAGTAATTCATATAAGTAGTTAAGACGATAAACAGGCTGATTCACCTCATCGGGTTCATTAAGGTATAATGTGGGCTTCATATCATCATTTTTATCCAATTTCACATCCTCCTCTTCTCATTTATTGCTATCATATGTATCGTTTAGGTGAATTGTGGCAAGAATGGGCAGGCACCTATAATAGACTTCTATGTATTCCTTTGTTTTCAAGCTTCGATAATTAAAAAAGTATAGGCAGACACTTAAGTATGTTTTCAAATTAATAAAGACATTTTTATTTTCCCATTTGATGACCATATTAGTTTACGATTTCCTTCAGAACGTTTAAACTATTAATGTATACATAGGTATTATGAATCTAAAATAAAATTAAGCAATTGACCAGAAAGGGTGCGATTAAAATAGCTATTTCATTATCAAAAGGACAAAAGGTAGATTTAACAAAAACGAACCCAGGATTATCTAATGTGATTGTCGGACTGGGGTGGGATACAAATAAATATGATGGTGGAAACGACTTTGACTTAGATGCAAGCATCTTCCTTTTGGATGCATCTGGAAAAACTTCATCAGATAAAGATTTTATTTTCTATAACCAGCTTGAAGGCGGTAATGGTTCAGTTGTTCATACAGGCGATAACAGAACAGGAGAAGGGGATGGGGATGACGAGAAAGTAAAAATCGATTTAAACAATGTGCCATCTTCTATTGAAAAGATTTCATTTGTTATTACAATTCATGATGGTGAAAATCGCGGTCAAAATTTTGGACAAGTGTCTAATTCATTCGTTCGAATCGTTAATGAGCAAACGAATGAAGAAATCATCCGCTATGATTTGGGTGAAGACTTCTCAATTGAAACAGCAATCATCGTAGGTGAACTATACCGTCATAATGGTGATTGGAAATTCTCTGCGATCGGTTCAGGATACCAAGGCGGCTTGGCACGTATTGCAACTGATTTTGGACTACAACTCGGTTAACTTAAAAATATATCAGGGGGTATGAGTATGGGGATTCAATTATCCAAGGGACAAAGAATCGACTTAACAAAAACTAATCCAGGCTTAACTAAAGTTATAATTGGTCTTGGATGGGACACGAACAAATATAATGGGGGTCATGATTTTGACCTTGATGCATCTGCTTTTTTAGTTGATGCGCAAAATAAATGTACGAATGATCACGACTTTATTTTTTACAATAACCTTCAACATCCTAGTGAATCAGTGATTCACACTGGTGACAACCGTACAGGCGAAGGTGATGGGGACGACGAACAGTTAATGGTTGATTTCCCTAAGATTCCTTCTTATGTTGATCGTATTGGTATTACGGTAACGATTCATGATTCAGAACTGAGACAGCAAAACTTTGGACAAGTTTCAAATGCCTTTGTTAGATTGGTTGATGAGTCTACCAATCAAGAGCTTCTTCGCTTTGATTTAGGTGAAGATTTCTCTATTGAGAATGCTGTTGTTGTTTGTGAACTGTATCGCCATAATAACGAGTGGAAGTTTAATGCAATAGGAAGTGGCTTCTCAGGTGGTTTAGCTTCTCTTTGCCAAAATTATGGTCTTTCAGTATAAAAATTCAGTAGGTAAGGAAGCCTCTTCCTATGAAGAGGCTTTTTTCTTTTGAGAAGAATTCCTAGCTTCGGAGGCTAGGGGCGAGCCACCTTCGCTTTTCTTGTCTAGCTTCGGTGGCTAGGGGCTCGAGGTCATAAGTCAAGAATTCCACAAAGGTAAAAACCAACCTTTCTGGAATTCTCGTCTTATGCTTGTCGCCCCTGGGCGAGCCACCTCCGCTTTTCTTGTCTAGCTTCGGTGGCTAGGGGCTCGAGGTCATAAGTCAAGAATTCCACAAAGGTAAAAACCAACCTTTGTGGAATTCTCGTCTTATGCTTGTCGCCCCTGAGCGAGCCACCTTCGCTTTTCTTGTAACTTGCTGTACTACAATATTCTTGTCCCTACATAGACTAATATATGTTTATTAAGGGGTGAAATATTATGAGTATACATGTCGTACAACCAGGTGATTCACTGTGGTCCATAGCGAATCTTTATCAAACCTCAATGAATGCGATCATTGAAATAAATGGACTTGAGGATGTAGAACAGATTGTCCCCGGTCTTGCTCTTTATATTCAAGATGATTATATACCCCCCCGTCATTACCAGATAAAGGAAGGGGATTCACTATGGCAAGTTGCCAAAACATTTGACACAAATATCAATGAACTCATTGTATTGAATCCAGGCATCCGTCAGTCCAACCTCCTCATTTCACAAATTATTAATGTCCCTTCCTCTAATCCATTACCAATGGAAACTTTAGGGTTTCTTTTTCCCATGAGCAAAGAGAATGCTGAAGCTCTTCTAAATGGCATTGCTGAATGCTTAACATATATAGCAATAGTCGCCTACACTTTTACTGAAGAAGGTACGGTTGTAATCGAATCAGCGGATGACACTGAATTGGTTCCTATTATTAAGCGCTTTAATATAAAGCCCTTATTAATGATCAGAAATTTTTCAGGTGGAGAGTTCGATGCAGAATTAGCTGGGTCAGTTTTAGAGAATGAAAGTAGGAGAAGTCAGCTGGTGCAGAGTCTTGTTGAACAAGTCACCGAGAAAGGCTACGGTGGTGTGAGCATTGATTTTGAGTTTATCCCACCGAATAGAAGGCTTGATTTCATCATTTTTTTGGAGGCTTTAAAACGCCAGTTAGGTGATCATCTCCTTCATGTAAATGTTCATGCAAAGTCTGAAGAAAATATAACCAATCGAATAACTGGAGGCTATGATTACGCAGCGATTGGCAGGGTGGCTGATATTGTGGCAGTAATGACAATCGATTATGGCTATCCTACGGGTCCGCCTGACCCTGTTTCACCTATCTGGTGGATGGAAGGTGTAATCCGATATGCGGTAAGTCTGATCAATCCGAAGAAGCTTCAAATGGCCTTACCCTTATACGGTTATGATTGGCGTGTGTCTGATCAAAAAACACAGGCATATTCCAATTTGGCTGCGCAGAATTTAGCAATTGTTGAAGGAAGTACGATAAACTATGATTTTGAAGCTGCAGCTCCTTGGTACCCTTACTGGAATGGAGATGAGGAGCATCTGGTGTGGTTCGATGATATTCGCAGCTTTCAAAGAAAATATGAATTATTAGATGCTTATCAATTATTAGGAACAACCTTTTGGCATATTAGGCTGCCTTTTCCACAAAACTGGCAATATATGAGGGACTACTTTACTATAAAGAAAAAATAGTAGTGATCAATCTACATCGTGTTAGTTTGTTTTCACCCAAAATTAAAACTATGTTATATTTATATGATCATTCTCTAAAGTTAAAGGAAGAACAACATGACATCTACAGCAGGTTATTTAAAAGAATGGCAAGCTGCTTTAAAAGCAGAGATCATATATATGAAAAGAATAGGAAGCAATAAATATAGAGTTTCTAATGGCAGAAGGCTTCAAAGAGGAGAAGTATACACATACTTTTTTGATACTTCAATGCCTGTAAAAATCCCTGTCGGCTCGAGAATTAAGGTTCAATGGGGCGAGAAAACCACAGATGGCCGTATCCTATCCTCTGAAGGTAAGAATGTAATTATTGAACTAACAGAAAACCTTGGTGATTTGCTCAGTGAGCTGACACTTATATATGACCCTTGGGAATTACTAGATGAATTGTTTAACCGACTGGAAGAAATAAAATCCAGTAAGCGGAAGCGCAATAGAATAAAAAGATTAATGGATCCATCGATGGAAGCGAAGCATCCTTCAGATCACTTCAAATCAAATGTTCATGAGTTGATTTTACGTTCAAAATATAATCCTGTTACATATGTATGGGGACCCCCGGGTACTGGGAAAACCTATACATTGGCAAGAGTTGCAGCAAATAAATATTTTAAAAATCAGAAGGTGCTTGTGCTTGCCCATAGTAACCAGGCAGTTGATGTATTGATGGCTGAAACATCTCTATTTATCGAAAATAAAAAGCGCTTAAATGAAGGCGATTTAATTAGATATGGATCACAAACGGGCGATGCTTTAGAAAAACATCGGCATCTAACCTCACAGCAGTTAATGGCCACCCATCATCAAGGACTCGCTGATCAAAAGGAGGCTCTTTTAGAAGAGCGCCGATTAATCAAACTGGATCTTAGCACTTCTTTCAGCAAAAGAGATTCTAACCAATTAATCGACATTGAAAAAAAGCTTGGAAGCGTAATGGAAAAAATCCGGCAAAAAGAAATAGAATTTGTAAAAGATGCGAAGGTAATAGGGACAACCTTGGCTAAAGCAGCACGAGACCCTATCATTTTTGAGGCAGAATTTGATATTGTCATTGTCGATGAAGCAAGCATGGCTTATGTTCCACAAGCGGCTTTTGCTGCTTCACTTGGAAAAAGAGTGATTATATGCGGTGATTTTAAACAGCTCCCGCCAATTGCTGCTTCAAGGCATCAATTAGTAAATAAGTGGTTGAGAGAAGACATTTTTCATCACTCAGGAGTGGCCAATTGGGTTAGCAACGGTACACTCCATCCGCATTTGTTCCTCTTAAAAGAACAAAGAAGAATGCATCCAGATATATCAGCGTTTACGAATAAGCATATTTATTATTCTCTTGTTGGTGACCACCCTTCTGTAGGTACGAAAAGAAATGACATCGCAGATCGAAAGCCTTTCTCGAAATTGGCTTCTATTTTAGTTGATTCTTCAGGCGCTGGGCAGTATTGTATGAAGGAAAAAAATTCTCATTCAAGGATTAATATATGGCAGCTATTATTAGCTTTTCAGCTAGTACATGAAGCTTATTTAGAAGGTAATCGATCTATCGGTTATGTAACGCCATATCGTTCACAGGCACTATTGATGGAACAATTTTTACAGGAAGTTTATGAAATGGAGCTGCAATCGGCTGATATTACTTCAGCTACTGTTCATCGCTTTCAAGGCAGTGAACGGGAAGTAATGATATTTGATTCGGTAGACAGTACACCTCAAGAAAGGCCAGGAATGCTTTTAATCGGGAAAGATAGTGACCGTTTATTAAATGTAGCCATCACTAGAACGAAAGGGAAATTTATTCACATTAGTGATCTCTCATTTATTCAGAGTAGAGTGTCAAAAAATAAGATACTGCGTGCACTTGCTGAACATCAGTTGTCCCACCAACAAGTTGTTTTTCCAAACGAAATTGGCTCTTGGGTCAAACACATGCATCCCAATTTAAAATGGATGTATGCAAGAAAACTGGATGATATAAAGGCAGATCTAGAAACAGCAAAGAACTCCATTATTATTTGTTTACCTGACAGTACTCATATAAGTAAAGAATGGATTCAAATGATTAATGAGAGAAAAGGTGGAGTAGAGCTAATCATTCTTAGTGATCGGTCAGTCCCCCAAGTTAATGGCGTAAAATGGGGGGGAAAGCCATTATCCTTCCCTTTCGTCCTCATAGATAAAAGTCTGATATGGATTGGTGCACCATTGGAAGCATCCATTGGTGTGTTACCCCCATATATTGCAGCAAGGCTGCAATCAAGGTTGATTGGTGACTTCCTTCTGCAACAAACGGATATGTCAGATCAATAATTTAATCACGTAAACATAACAGGGTCATTTCACATAGAAACAATTGTTGAAAAAACCCCGGCCTATTTCTCTTTCTGAGATTACAGGTCGGGGTTTTTATGAAAAGGTGCCTTAATTTGTGAAAAACTACATTTTCCTTCCGTCAGCATGCATCTGTTCATTTTCTTGTATTATTTAGATATACTGCGATGAACCTTCGATATTTAATATTGCATTACTCTCAACAAATGCAGCAACCATAATTAATAATAATGCCAAAAAGATCAGCAAAATCTCTTTTTTTAATATTTCAGCCAGTTGACTTTCCGTGCAAAAGTCCTTCTGGTAATAATCAATAACTATCTTAATAAATAATAGCCAGTATCTTAATAGAAAAAGAGGGGTGTAATTAAGGTATATAAGATGTTTGATGTAAACTTAAGGTGGAATGGATTTCACGCAGTGGCTTTTCGTAAACAAAATAGGGGATTTACATTGAAACAAAAAAAGACGCCAAAAGGCGTCTTTTTTCTACGTATTGAGGCGACGAGAATGCGCACCACATTACACATTGCCACTTAAGGCGTTCTGTCGACTTATTCAATTAGCTCATCGCTTTATTAATATAGCATGATACCACATGGATTTCAATCAATTTATTTGCATCGTTTCTTTTTTTCAACAAAATATAAAAGATCCATCGAAGTATCCTTTGTTCTATGCTAATAAAAAAGGAAATCCGGTAACAGAATTACCTTCTTTGAAATTCCACCGGCAGGAAGAACTAATATGGGAAAAATTGCATATATCCAATACTTACTGCCTTAAGAGTACCAAATGTCAAACCTATCTGTTATTGGAAAAAACGCATGCAGTAACTTAATATTAAGCATGAAAAAATCAGAGAAGAACTTGGCAAAAAAGTAATCTATTGTCAAGAAAATAAATGGCTGCGTCTTTCTCTTGTTTCGGATGATTAACGAGGGAGTTGTAACTAGGAAACTCTGGGATGAAAGGGTTCCCAGTTGAATAAGCCATCCAGGAGTTTAAGACTAATAACCGTAACGGATGAAGCATTTGACGAGCTTAGGTGAAAAACTGGCATTATTGCCTTATTTGAAGAATGGCGTGCTGAAAATGAAGCAAATGTAAAACTTCTTGAAACCTAAAAAATAAACACAACAATTCAAGAAGACATAGACATTAACTGTTAATCTTTTTTGGTGAAAACGAAACTTTTCGTATTGGTTTTACGTTTAATATATAATAATAGTAATATGAACTAATGATATGAGTGATGGGCCAATTGAAGGAGACCATAAATGAAAAAATTACAGCCAATTTGGGAAGCGATTAAAAGGTTTTGGAAAAAGAAGCATATAACACAAATATTATTATTGCTTTTATTAACTGTGTTTTTATTGACTATCTTATTTTTCGCGTTTATCGCCGTGAATGCCAATGTGGAATCGTTACAAGAAGGGTTAGAACAGTCAACGATCATTTATGATAAGGATGGAGATCCAGCTGCCAGTTTAGCAACGAACCGGACTGAGGGAGTATCTGTCAATGCACTGCCTGGTCATATAAAAAATGCTGTGATAGCAATAGAGGATGAACGTTTTTACCAGCATAATGGATTTGATATAAAAGGAATAGGAAGAGCTTTCTTTAATAACATATTTGCAGGCAGAATTACAGGTGGGGGAAGTACAGTCACACAGCAGCTTGCAAAAAATGCCCTATTAACCACTGAACAAACCTATCGCAGAAAAATAGAAGAATTATTCTTGGCAGTAGAAATAGAAAAGAAATACGAAAAAGATGATATCTTACAAATGTATTTAAATCAAGTTTATTTTGGCAGCGGTGCATGGGGGATTGAAAGTGCTGCAAATAAATACTTTAGTAAAACAGTATCACAGCTGACGATCAGTGAATCTGCTATGCTTGCAGGTCTGCTCCAGTCTCCGTCATATCTCGATCCTTATAAGAATTATGAAGGAGCAATGAAAAGGCGTGATACTGTACTGGGCAAAATGAATGAGCATAAAATGATCACAGAAGAAGAATACCAAGCTGCGAAAAATGAAAAGCTCCAGTTAAAAGAAGGAGTAGCAAGCTCTTTTGAACGTAAATATCCCTATTATGTTGATGCTGTACTGGATGAAGCTATTAATCAGTATGGCCTAACACAAGAAGAGATTTTTACAAGAGGGTATAAGATCTATACAGAAATGGATCAAAACATTCAATCCAGTCTTGAAAATGTGTATGCAAGAGATTCATTATTTCCAGCAGGTAAAGGTGGTGCACTTGTACAAAGCGGTGCAGTCCTATTAGATCCTAATAATGGAGGGGTAAGAGGACTTGTTGGCGGACGTGGAGACCATGTGTTCCGTGGATTTAACAGAGCTACACATATTAAAGCACAACCTGGTTCCACTTTAAAACCATTAGCGGTATATACTCCAGCACTTGAAGAAGGGTATAAACCAACTTCCATCCTTAAGGACGAGCCCACTTCCTATGGGGATTATCATCCGGAAAATTCGACTAAACAATATTCTGGTGATGTGGAAATGTACAAAGCAGTAGAAGAATCCTTAAATGTTCCGGCAGTATGGCTGCTTAATGAAATCGGTTTAAAAAAAGGGTTAGATTCGTTAGAAAGATTTGGCATCCCTCTTGAAAAAGAGGACGAATATTTAGGCATTGGACTTGGAGGCATGCGTACTGGCATATCCCCGTTAACACTTGCCGAGGCCTACTCGACTTTTCCAAACGAAGGCAAGAGAAACGATGGGCATTTAATAACTAAGATTGTTGGACCAACAGGAAAAACAATTGCTGAACGTAAAAAAACGACAGTCAAGGTTACCTCAAAATCCGTTTCAAAAGATATGTCTGCAATGCTGTTAAATGTTATGGAGACAGGTACTGGTTCGGGTGCGAAAATAAATGGTGTCCAGCTAGCTGGGAAAACCGGCTCGACTCAACTTCCATACAATGATGTAAGCGGAACGAAGGATCAATGGCTAGTAGGCTATACGTCAAATATTGTTGGGGCAGTCTGGCTTGGATATGATCAAACAGATCGGGAACATTACTTATCCAGCAGTACATCAGATAATGTCGTACCAGTTTTTAAAGCTGTAATGGAAAGCACATTACCATACGTTGAGGATTCAGGCTTATCAACAAAATCTGTTAATGAAACAATCAATAATGATCAAAGGCGAGAGCAAGTTGGTGAAGCTATAAAAGAACAGACGGACAAAATTGAGGGTAAAATAAAGGAAGAATTGCCAAAATGGAAAGAAACCATAAAAGAGGGTATGAATGAAGCAAAAGACTTTGGCAGGTTTCTTAAGGAAAAGTGGAATAATTTCACGAACTAACGGAGGACAGTACACTGTCCCTCCGTTTTTTTTACAGCAGTATCAGCCGTAAAACAAGCTTATTTTATTTATGGTATTCAACCATGAAGTACTTCTATTTGGATGTGGTCCTTGCTAAGCTTGAACCTAATTATTCATAAAATAAAGTATGTAAGAAAATCAAACAAAAAGGTGGAAATGACTCAATTAACCATGTAGAATGATACCTTATACCAAGTGATAGAACAATGCTAGCAATTGATAGCACAAAGATAGCGCATACTATATAAAATATAGCAGGGTGGGATAGAAATGCCGGAGTCTTCAAGAATCCAGTTGAATGTAAGGGTGAGCAAAGAAACAGCAAATAAGCTAGATGAAATTGTGGATTATTATCAAACACACACAAAATTAGGCAGAATATATAAGAGTGATGTCCTTACGGATATTATTGAGAAATCGTATGAAATTATGGAAAAACAAAAAGCTTTGAATAAAAGATTTTAGTCAAAAGATTAAGCCATAACTACGCTAGTTTCATGATGAAAATAATATAGGGAGGAATGTATCATGAGGGATGTCAGATTAACGGAAATATTCAATCACCGAATTGCGCAAAAGTATATTACAAGATCAGGGTTGGCACATGCGATTGCTGTAGCTTATCATGCTTTTCAACTAGCCAAAGAACAAGGCGAAGATGTAGATGCCGCTACAAAGGCTGGTTTCCTTCATGATATCGGACACTACACATGGTATAAAAATGGTAAGTGGGATTACGAGCTTTATCGAAAAAATGATATCCATGCAATTAAAGGAGCCGAGCGAGCACATAAATTATTGATTCGTCTCGGTGAAAACCCAATCAAGGCAAAGACAATTGCTTTAGCTATTTTGTTTCATACAGATTCCTTTTTACCTGGAGGAGAGGTTGTTAGAACGCCTCTACAATCCATCGTTAAACAGGCGGATGAAAAAGATGAAGAACCAGGTGGTGCGCATCATTATCGAGATATTAATAAAGAGCGCGCTCTTTCCAGCCTAGCCAGATTGGATAAGCTTATCGACAATTACCTAACAGAAATAGGAAAACAAAAACGTGTCGAATAACATAATATCCTTGTCATTTCCTGCGCTTCCTCAGGAAATGATGGGCTAACCAAATTTGTAGAAGGAAAAATTATCCTTGATGTGGAATTCATATATTATCTCCTTAAGGCTGGTGATAATATGCAAAGACGAATGAAGAAGCAAACTGTTAATACAGAAGAAATTAAATTTGGTCTTACAACGTTTTTCCTGCATGTATCATTTTATGGAATTGTATTATTTATTTTATTACTATTTCTCGATGTTTTTGGCCGATAAAAGAATAATTGGGAGGAAATTTCGCACAAAAATTTTAGCCATAATGCCTTTTGATTTTATTCCTAGCCGATTTAATGATATTATATAGGAGATTTTGAAATTAAAGGAGTGTCATAAATGGCTAAAAAAGGATACATACAATTACAAAATGGGGAAAAACTTGATTTTGAATTATACCCAAACGAAGCACCAGGTACAGTGGCAAACTTTGAAAAACTAATTAACGAAGGATTCTATAATGGATTAACCTTTCACCGTGTAATCCCAGGATTCGTTTCACAAGGAGGGTGCCCTTCAGGAAGTGGCACAGGTGGCCCTGGTTATTCAATCAAATGTGAGACAGAAGGCAATCCACATAAACATGAAGAAGGTTCACTTTCAATGGCACATGCTGGTAAAGACACTGGCGGAAGCCAATTCTTTATCGTTCATGAACCACAACCTCATTTAGACGGCGTTCATACTGTTTTCGGTAAAGTGACGTCAAATATACCGACAGTAAAAGCAATGAAGAATGGCGACGTAATGGAAAAAGTTGTCCTAGAAGACTAATAAAGTGAAAATTTAAAAGGGCCGAATAGGCCCTTTTTGTTTCTTTTTAGGGAGGAGATAGAATGGAACCAATAAATGATCATTTAGTACAATATCTTGATGTGGTTTTTATAGGCTTTAATCCGAGCATCAAGTCATCTGAAACCGGCTACCATTATGCGAATAAAAATAATCGGTTCTGGAAAATTCTCCATGAATCAGGTTTAACTCCCCGAAAATATTCAGCAGAAGAAAATGCCCTGTTATTAGATTTAGGTTATGGACTTACAAACATTGTCTCCAGGCCAACAAAGGCAGCAGATGAAATTTCGAAGGACGAGTATTTAGTGGGAAGAGAAGAATTGATTAAGAAGCTGAAGCATTTTCAGCCTAAAATTGCCTGTTTTGTTGGAAAAGGGGTTTATCAGCAATATAGCAAGAAAAAATCAATTCCATGGGGATTCCAAGAAATGTCTGTATTACCTCATATGCGTGATTTCGTCGCTCCATCCTCAAGCGGGCTTGTTAGGATGAAAATCAATGAAATTATCAAAATATATGCAGACATCCCAGTTTTTTTAGATAAAAATAGAATAGGGAAGAGGGTATGAAAAATGCGCATCATCACACTTTGTGGTTCGACAAAGTTCAAAAAGCAATTCCGTGAAGCGGAGGCTGCACTAACATTACAGGGGCATATCGTCATTAGCCTCGGTTTTTTTGAACAAGCTGAGGGAATAGAGGTTTCCAAAGCACAAGAAGAGCTGTTTGCGCGTATTCATTTACGAAAAATTGACCTTGCAGATGAAGTGCTAATCATTAATGTTGGTGACTACATTGGAAAGAGCACTCGATCTGAAATAGAATATGCAAAGAAGAAGGGGAAAAATATCGTTTATTATACAGATGTGGCTCCATTTACAACTTCTATCCACGAAAACATGGACCATTTACATAGATAAAAAACGTGACATTTATAACTATCAGAATTTTCTTTTTATTGCTATCCTTTAAAGGACATCATGCAATCGCTTCAATTAATTCTCTTAAGGAGGGAAAGAAATGGAGCAAAATGTTCATGTAATTCCTTATGTAGTTAATCAACAAGAAGAAACGGTTAACGAGGTACCAAAAGGTGTTGAAATGATTCAAGCATCTAAAGTTTGGTCACAGACTAAAGGAAATGGCATAAAGGTTGCAATACTCGACACTGGATGTGATATTGATCATCCTGATTTGCAAGGCAGAATCATTGGCGGTCGGAACTTTACAGATGATGATAACAGCGACCCAGAGCTTTTTGAAGACTATAATGGTCATGGGACACATGTGGCTGGCACCATTGCCGCAAATGAAAATGGAATGGGTGTAACAGGAGTCGCTCCAGAGGCTGATTTATTAATTGTAAAGGTATTAAACAAGGATGGTTCTGGACAGTATGAATGGATTATTGCCGGAATAAACTATGCGGTTGAACAAAAGGCTGATATCATTTCAATGTCTCTTGGCGGGCCTAACGACGTAACTGAGTTACACGATGCTATAAAAAATGCAGTTGCTCATCAAATTTTGGTAGTTTGTGCAGCTGGAAATGAAGGCGATGGCGATGAAAAGACTGATGAACTAGCATATCCAGGATGTTATAACGAAGTCATTAGTGTCGGGGCAGTGAATCTTGAGCGAATTTCATCTCCATTTAGTAACTCACATCCTGAGATCGATTTAGTTGCACCGGGAGAAGATATCGTATCTACCTTTTTAAATGGTAAGTATGCATCTTTAAGCGGTACATCGATGGCCACTCCACATGTAACAGGTGCTCTTGCCCTCATAAAGGATCTTTGCAATAAAGAATTTGATCGTCCGTTATCAGAACCAGAACTATATGCACAGCTTATCCGCAGAACAGTCCCACTTGGAAATTCGCCGAAGCTTGAAGGCAACGGATTTCTTTATCTCACTGTTTTGGAATATTTAGAAACGATTTTTGAAGCTGAGGTCAAAGAGAAACTTATTAACCAAGTATAATTAAATGGTTTCACATAAAATATATTAAGCTCAACCTCTCATAGCTAAACCGGTATCTTTAAAGGGTACTGGTTTTGTTATTTTTGTTGAGTTAAGAACTGGAGATACTTCTTTTTTATTGAATGTTCTTAACTAAGAGTATCTTTTTGGAAGGTGGGATGATTTGCAGAATAAACCATTAATAATATCTATCTCTGGTATATCAGGTAGTGGAAAAACCACGGTATCAAATGAGTTAGCTTCAAGATTGGGCGGGGCAAAAGTTATCCATTATGATGATTACGATATTGAAGGACCTGTTCATTTCGGTAAATGGGCATTGGAAGGTGGGGATTATAATGATTGGAACGTACAGCCAATAGTAAGCGATTTGCATTTATGTTTAGCAAACAAATCGATTGAATTTATTATTTTAGATTATCCATTTGCAAAACTCAATAATCAGTTGGAGGACTTGATAAGTTTCTCATTTTATATCGACACACCATTAGATATAGCAATGGCAAGGAGATTTTTAAGGAACCCAATCGATTCTGCTAATGAACTTATTTTAGATTGTGAAAATTATTTGGCTACAGGCAGAAAGGCCTATATGGTTATGGAAAACAAAATTAAACCAAACGCAGACTTTCTTATCAATGGTCAGCTTCCTGTCGAAGAAATTGCATTAAACATGGTAAAGAAATTGCTGCTGGGCATTTCATACGATAACTGACACTGCTTGAATGATATAGCATGTATTAGGTATAATTCAGTTAATAGAGAGAGGAAGGCAACCTAATGCAACCATTTACATCAAAGGTTATTAGTGTGATAAAAGATATTCCTCCTGGGAAAGTCATGACTTATGGACAGATAGCAGGCTGTGCTGGAAGCCCAAGAGGTGCAAGGCAAGTTGTAAGGATTCTTCATACAATGAGTAAAAAATATGAGCTTCCTTGGCACAGGGTGGTAAACATAAAAGGCGAAATCGCCATAAAGGATAGAGAGCATGCGGATTACCAGCAGTTTCTGCTAGAAAGGGAAGGAGTAAAATTCACCAAAAATCTTGTTGTAGATTTAACTCAGTATAAGACAGATACAATGGCAGAATATTAAATTGCTTTATATGTATGCAATATCTCTCCGGAATTGTTGATGACCATACCGTTTAATTGTCCGCCATAAACAGAACCGCCATCGATATTAATGTATGACCTACATGGACTAATCCAAATTTCATTGCGTTTATCTTCGTACAGTTCCTGTGTCGGAGTATGGCCAAAAACAATAATTTTATCTGTTTTATTTTCTTGATTCCATATGTTTCTTATCCAGACCATTTGGTAGGGATTTGTCTTCCGCCAATCTTCTAATGCAGGATCAATGCCAGCATGGATGAATAGAACGTCTCCAAATTCATAATATAACGAAAGTCCTTGCAAAAAATCGACCTCGGCTCTTCGAGTGCCCATTTTTCTGGCAATCTCTTCATAACTTGCTTCCATGATATTAGAATCGCCAGAAAACTCTATTGCTGTTGTATCGCCGCCATTCCTGAAATAACGGAGAGCATTATTATTAATTAAAGGCTCGGATAGATATTTTAATAGCATATCTTCATGGTTTCCTTTTAAAATGATTACTTGATCTCCAAACTCTGCTTTCAAATCCATCATCTTTTGTACAACTTTAAGAGAATTTTCCCCTCTGTCGATTAAATCTCCAACTATAATAAGCAGCATTTCATCTACATTCCAATTTTGCATGAGGTTCGTTAATCTAGTTACTTCTCCATGGATATCACTAATCACAAATGCTTTTTCGAAGTTATTCACTATACCCATCCCAACTTATAGAACATTTAATAACCTTATTATAGCAATTTTATCATTCGATAGGTGATATTCATGCTGCAGTATAATTCTTAACTTTATTTAATAGGATGAAGTAATAAATACCTAAAAATAGGTGCTGAATACTTGCTTCTTCCTAAGTTGAAAATCTCATTCTTAAGACATTAATTTCCCAATTAAATCACATCTATTTACTCATAATGGATATAAAGGAAAACCCAACCTTTTAGAGAACCAATAAGTATACAAATAAAGAAGGTGGTATGGACATTGAAAAAACAAATGAAATGGCTTCTCAGCTGTATGCTTATTTTCTCATTGGCGCTCATTCCTTTGACTGAACAGCCTCAATCCAAGGTTGGAGCAACTGAAGAAGGAGGAGCCCTTGTTCAAGAGTTGAATCAGCTCATTAATAATGATCCAGACCTGCAAGGCGCTTTGGCAGGAGTAAGCATAAGAGATGCTTCCTCAGGAGAACTCCTGTATCACCATATTGGAGATACTCGTTTAAGACCAGCCTCCAATATGAAACTACTCACTGCAGCTGCAGCACTGTCAACATTAGGAGAGGATTATCGCTTTAAAACAGAGGTGCTGACAGATGGTTCGAAAAAAGGGATCATTCTAAGCGGCAACTTATACTTAAAAGGGTATGGTGACCCAACCTTGCTAAAAAGTGATTTTGACCAAATGGCCAAGGATTTGAAAAAATCAGGAATCCGGATGATTAAGGGCGACTTAATTTCTGATGATACTTGGTATGACGATGAGAGGCTATCCATGGATCTAAATTGGAATGATGAAAGCTATTATTATGGTGCACAAATTTCTGCATTAACTGCTAGTCCTAATGAGGATTATGACTCAGGGAGTGTAATAGTAGAGGTAAAGCCAGGAAAAAAAGCAGGCGATCTATCTCAGGTGGTTTTAGAGCCAAAAACTGATTATGTGAAAATTGTTAATAACACCAAAACAGTCGCAAAAGATGGGAAAAAGGATATTGATATCGTCAGAGAACATGGCAGCAACACAATAAAGATTGAAGGAACCATACCGGTTGAGGCCTCCTCGTCAAAGGAATGGATTGCAGTGTGGGAGCCTTCAGGCTATGCACTAAGTTTATTCAGACAATCACTTGATGAAAATGGAATTGCCTTAATTGGAAGAGTAAAGAGTGGGGCAGCACCTGAAAAATCAAAAAATCTTTTGACCTTAGAATCCATGCCGTTATCTGAATTGCTTATACCATTTATGAAATTAAGTAATAATGGGCATGCAGAGACGTTGGTAAAAGAGATGGGGAAAGTGGTGAAAGGTGAAGGAAGCTGGGAAAAAGGATTAGAAGTTTTAGAAGATGAAATGAAAACTTTAGAAGTAAATACAGAGACTTTGGTTCTACGCGATGGATCAGGTATTTCTCATGTCAGCCTCCTCCCTGCAAATGAAGTATCACAATTACTTTATAAAGTGCAAAATGAGCCATGGTTTGAAACCTATTATCAGTCTTTACCAGTAGCGGGTGCTACAGACAGAATGGTCGGTGGCACATTGCGAAACAGAATGAAGAATTCGGCTGCAGAGGGTAATGTTCATGCGAAAACCGGATCAATCTCCACTGTCAGTTCTCTTTCTGGATATGTTGACACAGCGTCAGGTGAGAAGTATGCTTTTTCAATTATTCTCAACAACATGCTGGATGGATCTAAAGGGAAGGTAATAGAAGATAAGATTGCAGTGCTTTTGGCGGAGCAGTGAAATGAAAATAGAAAGATTTAACCAAATTCATTAAAATACGGACAAAATTGAGAAGTGTATAGAAGATAGAGTGAAAGGAAGTAACTAGTAGAATCCAAGATAAAAAGCCAAGCCTAAACACCCATTGTCAAGCAAATGGGTGTTTTAGTTATGAATAATTGACGTGGTTGTACTGTTTTATGGGAGAATCCAATATTATTTATAATCTCACTATTTGCAGTTATAATAAGAAAAGGATTGATTGGAAAATTAGAAAGTGAGATGGAAGAATGTCTCTTCACATAGGTGAAGTATCAGAAGACAATTGGCGCGAGGTAGCTTCCTTGGAAGTAGCCAAAAGTCAGCAGCAATTTATAGAACGCAATGCATTTTCATTAGCGGAGTCGCAATATGAGAAACTGGGCAAATCTGTTGCCTTAAATGATAATGAACCCTCATTGGCTATGCGATGTTTGGTTGGCCAGCTGATTTAACTAAAAGTGCTTGGCTGGATCGATTCATGATTGATGCCCGTTTTCAAGGTAAAGATTATGCTAAACGCTTTTTAAAGCTGTTAATACAAGAAATGCATCATCGATA
The DNA here is from genome assembly GCF_030813235.1 of Cytobacillus purgationiresistens. Lineage (GTDB taxonomy): Bacteria > Bacillota > Bacilli > Bacillales > Cytobacillaceae > Cytobacillus > Cytobacillus purgationiresistens. Next base: position 303,265 of record NZ_JAUSUB010000001.1, read on the forward strand.
TTCCTGTGAAAATATATTTTTAAGCATTCATCCTAAGAACAACTTTGCTCAAAGTTTATATGAAGCATTAGGCTTCTATTTAAACGGTGAAGTGGATGATGCAGGTCCTGTTTTTGGTATAGTAATGGAATTAATCTTAAACCAATAATTTTAAATTCAGCATTTATTAATTATCTAATCGAATTGTTATTCTGATCAACAAATAGACTTTTAGAAGGCTTTTTTCAAAAAGATCGTTGTTTTTTCATAGGTTTTGATATGAAAAGCCATTGATAAAAAAGTTGATTGGAGCGGATGTGCGAGACTCCTGCGGGAGCAGCGGGACAGGTGAGACCCCGCAGGAGTAAGGCTCACCGCCCGCCCCGAGGGAAGCGAGCACCTGGAGAAGAAATCAACCACTATTGTAAAAGCAATAAAGTATACGATAACGTCTTTAGAAATCAAAAGTGAAAACTTCATACTTAAATAAATAATTTAGATAAAACGGTATTTGCTGACTTTAATTTATAAAGGATCATAAGAATGGAGCATATTTCGTCGTTAAGTACCTACCTGAAAAAAATATAAGCTAGCCTAGTTTTGTTTCACTTCACACAATCTAAAACATAAAAACCCCTGTATGGCCTTAATAGATGACAATGCAGGGGTTTAATTTCTAAAAAATATTATTTAAAGATTTCTCAAATAATCTTTAAATTCCTTAATAATCTGAATTAGACATCGTATGGCACAAATTATTCAGCTTTAGCTGCTTGAATATCTAATGAGATTTTCACTTTATCTCCTACAAGGACTCCACCAGTTTCTAGTGCAGAATTCCATGTTAAGCCATAATCACTGCGGCTTAAAGAACCTTGTGCTGTAAATCCTGCTTTTACATTGCCCCATGGATCGACACCAGATCCTTCATAAGTAACAGCAATCGTTTCAGACTTAGTCACACCGGAAATCGTTAAATCTCCCGTGACATCATATTCTCCGTCGCCTTTACTTTCAATTTTCGCTGACTTAAATGTCATTTTCGGATTGTTTTCTACATTAAAGAAATCAGCTGAACGCAAATGATTATCTCGATCTTCGTTACGTGTATCAATACTTGCTAAATCAATTGTTAATTCAATTGATGCTGTAGTTAAATCTTCAGGATCAGCTTCAATGACTGCATCGAATTGATTGAAAGTTCCTTTTACATTTGCAATCATCATATGCTTAATTGCAAAATCCACACTGCTGTGAGCAGAGTCTAGAGCCCATTTGGTTTTTGTCATTTTAAATCTCCTCCATTGTCTTAATTTCATTTATTTTTAATTCGAGATATCTTTATTCTAGATAAATTATATTTTGAATTCAAAGTAATGTCAATCATATTTTACTTATAAAAAGTGATTATTTGATTATTCTGTTTAAAACCCATTTAAAATCTAATAGTAGTGAACAATCCTCTGTTCGTATAAAATAGAAAAGATATAGTTAAGATTGTCAGAAGGGGATAAAAAATGACTCAGCTTGAATTGATTTATCGGAATGCATGTGAATACACAAAAGTAAAAATATATGAAGATATAGATCGCTGCGTGGGCAGCCTGGAACAACCTATAACCTTTAAGGAATATTTAACGATCCGTGGGGACTATCTTGAGCAATTATGGATCAATGTATGGCTCAATAAGGTAACAAATAAATTGTCTCAGCATCATAAGATACAGTTTCTATCTGAAAAAGGAATCGATGTTGAACAATCCAATCGAAAGATGATTAATCAAGTTTTTCGGTCTGAAATAAGGGATTACCATCTGTTTGATACGATTACATGGGTGAAAGAAACGTTCGAACACAACAAGGAAAACTGGCAGGAAAGATATGTACATGCCAGAGAACGATTTTTAAACGAGGAAAATGAAAGACTCCTTAAAAGGAAAAAGCATGATATTCAACAAAGATTAGAGGAAATTTCTGAGGATGTAATAACTGAACAGGAAAGCCTGCTTTATCTGGCTTTAAGGCATCATATTGCTCAATCATTGAAGAAGGATTTAAACACAAAAACAAAATATAGAGATGTTGATACGTTTACAATTGAAGAGCCTTTAATTGAAGAAGGACCCTTTCAATCAAAGGATTTTAAACGACTCTCTGACTTTTTTGATGAACTAACCGGGAACATTCACAAAACGATTGATAATAATCGCTGGTATTTTGAATATGAGGTTTATTACTATGTTTATGAAAGAAAATCCGTTGATTATTTAAATGAACAGCTACAGCAGGTTGTCCTTGAAAATCTGCCGGGTGATCTTTTTCCTGCTTATGAGGAAGTATTCTCTAAACCGTTAACAGGAAATGTCATCAAGCAAAGCTTACACTTTCTATTTGATGAACTTACTGAGCATTTCCTGGATGAGATTCAAGATGAATATATTGAGGACTTACTATCCATCTCTGATCTACCATTTGATTATGATGAGCAGCAAAAAATCTTTAAACAAAACATTATTGACAGAGAACATAAACGAGAAGCTGAGCTTGCAGAACAAAGAAGAAAGCAAGAAGAAGAGAATAGAATGCTTGAAGATATTTTTGGACAAGAATATCGACCTTCATTTGAAAAGAACATCCGCTATGTTCTTCATATCGGAGACACCAATTCTGGGAAAACATATCAAGCATTAGAAAGAATGAAGCAGGCAGAAAGCGGCCTCTATCTTGCCCCTTTACGGCTGCTTGCGTTAGAAGTATATGAAAAATTAAACCTTGAAGGTACACCATGTTCTCTGAAAACGGGAGAAGAAGAAAAAATAAACCATCAGGCAAGACACTTATCAAGTACAGTTGAGATGTTTTATGAGAAGGAATACTATGAGGTCATTGTCATTGACGAAGCTCAAATGATTACCGACAAGGACCGAGGCTTTGCATGGTATAAGGCGATTACGAAGGCGAATGCCAATGAGGTTCATATCATTGCTAGTAAAAATGCGAAAGCAATGATTCTTGGTCTTATTGGAGATGATGAGCTTGAAATACGTGAATACACAAGGGAAACACCTCTCCAAGTAGAAGAAGAAGAGTTTTCTTTTAAACATGTGAAAAAAGGAGATGCAGTTATTTGTTTTTCAAGAAAAAGAGTATTGGAAACTGCATCAAGACTGCAGTCAAACGGACACACTGTCAGTATGATTTATGGCAGCATGCCACCTGAAACGAGAAAAAAACAAGTGGAAAGGTTTGTTAAAGGCCAGTCATCCATCATTGTTTCCACCGATGCGATTGGAATGGGATTAAACCTGCCAATACGGCGGATTGTCTTTTTGGAAAATGAGAAATTTGATGGCACGAGAAGAAGAGTTCTAACTTCTCAAGAAGTAAAACAAATAGCTGGTAGAGCTGGTCGGAAAGGTATCTATGATACAGGGAAGGTAACCTTTACTAAAAATATTAAAATGATGAGGCGGTTATTGGAGCAGGAGGATGAGCCGGTTCATTGCTTTGCGGTCGCACCTACTCAAGGAATTTTTGAACGTTTCCAAAAATATTTTCGAGATCTTGGAATGTTCTTCGCATTATGGGATAAATTTAACAGTCCCAATGGAACTAAAAAAGCGGCGCTTGCAGAAGAAAGAGAGTTATATGAAAGAATTCGCGGCACTGAAATCGAAGCAAAGCTCCCAATTGCAGACCTTTACGGATTTCTTCATTTACCTTTTTCTAGGAAAGAACCAGAGTTAATTAAACAATGGGAAATGACGATGTATGCCATCATTGATGGATCAGAACTGCCTGAGCCTCAGTTGAAAAACCGCCATCTGGAGGACCTTGAATATTCATATAAAGCAATTGGTCTGCACTTATTATTCTTATACCGCCTGGATCAGCGGACAGAAGCTCTTTACTGGGAGAGAGTAAGAGCGGAAATCTCTGATCATGTGCATGAAAGATTGAACACGGATATTAAAAACCTGACTAAAAAGTGTAAACGTTGCGGGAAAACATTGGCTTGGGAGCATGAGTTTCAGATCTGTGATCAATGTCACGAAAAAGGGCCGGGAAGACGTTTTTCATATTACCGTAAAAAATAATATCGAAGAGAATTGGGGCAAGAATATGAAATTAAGTATACTTGATCAATCTCCGATTTCAAGTGGATCATCGGCATCCGATGCACTTGATGCCTCTTTGCAATTGGCAAAGCTTGGGGATAAGCTTGGATATACAAGGTATTGGATTGCTGAGCATCACGATTTACCCGGTTTAGCGAGCTCTGCACCAGAAATTATGCTGAGCTATATCGGTGCTCAAACAAATCATATCCGTTTAGGAGCAGGAGCCATTTTATTGCCTCATTATAAACCATTTAAGATTGCCGAAACCTTTAATCTTATAGGAACGCTTTTGCCGGATCGAGTAGATTTAGGAATTGGAAGGGCGCCGGGCGGATCTGCGGAAGCAAGCATAGCTTTATCAGGGAACTATCTAGAAGGTGTACGTAATATGCCTCATGCTGTAAAAGAACTATTACAGTTTTTGCATAATTCCTTCCCTCAGGAACATATGTTTTCCAAAGTTACTCCGACCCCTGTACCTAGGATTTCACCAGAAGTTTGGATATTAGGAACAAGTGAAAAAAGCGCACTGCTTGCTGCAGAAAATGGGACAGCTTATGCTTTCGGTCAATTTATGAGTGCAAAAGATGGCGCAGGTATTTTAAAGAAATATAAAGAAGGGTTTGCCGATACACATGCAGGAAAGACAGGGAATTCCTTGATCACAGTTTCAGCGATCTGTGCGGAAACAACAGCGCAAGCAGAGGGAATCGCCTCTTCCCAGTTTTTGTGGAAAATCCTATCAGATAGAGGAATCAAAACAGGCATTCCTTCGATAGATGATGCCAAAAATTATCGATATACTAAGCAAGATATAGAGAAAATAGCAGAAATGAAACAGAATATTATTGTTGGCAATCCTTTTGAAGTGAAAACTGCCCTGGAAAAACTGAATGAAGATTATCATGTAGATGAAATCATGATTGTAACCATTACCCATGATTATCAGGATCGTCTTCAATCCTATCAGTTAATTTCCGATCAATTTTCTAGATGAAGATATCTATTTTAAAGGCATGTTCTCTTAATCATATGAATAGAAATATTTTAGAAGACAACTTTGACATTCAAATGAAGGAGACTGTACAAATGCCGAGCTATCATCATCAAGAGAAAGTAAATGTATCGATTGAAAATCTATGGACCTTTGTCAGTGACATGAACAATTGGGCACCGCTAGTGCCAGGGTATATTGATCACCAAATTATCAATGAAAAAGAATCTACATGGGCTTTTAAGACAGATGTAGGTATTATGAAAAAGAAAATTGAACTAAAAGTTGATATTACCCACTGGAATGAGCCTAGCAAAGTCACATTTAACTTGACTGGATTAAACGAAAAATTCACTGGAGAAGGATTTTTTTCAGCGGTGATTAGGTCCTCGGATTCTATTTTAATGACTGGATTTCTCGAAATTAATGCAGATGGAATGATGGCGAAGATGGCGAATAACATCTTAAAGTCGTCTCTTCCTGAGATTACAACAGAGTTAACGAAAGCCGTTGCAAGAAAAGCAGAGGAACTCAATGCTTACCATCGATAAAATCTAAAATTTTAAGTAGTGATCTTCTCAGGTCTGAAATAAGTCTATACAAATATTGAGCACACCATTTATCATTGCTAATGGTGTGCTTTTTCATATACAAATTTTTCGGGGTTGCATGAAATATTTTACAGATTTGCTATCATGAAAGAGCAGTATAAGAGATATGATTATCCAAAATGATTAATTAAAAATCACTGTATCTGTCGTTGGACAATCAAGCTTCCGTTTAGTATTGATGATGAAAGTTTGAACTGATAGAACGTGCGGAATATTAAAGGAACTATGCCAATTTCTATGGTAATATCAAAATATAATCATAAAAAATCCATATTAGTGAGTAGATTGGACTGATAAAATAGTAAGCATAATCATGAATAAATGGATGGAATATTGTTTGAATTCGAATGTAGTTACTGGTCAAATAACAAGGAATGGAACTTTATTGCTAATCGAAAGTGATTTAGAAGAAATAGACTTTCTTTATCGACCGGTTCGCAAAAACAATTGGACAATTCGAATGTTTAAGGGTAAGAGCATTGAAACAATTGAATTAAAAAATGTTCCACTTAACCCCACTGCAGTAGACTTATTTACAGACGGAACAATACTTATTTACAAGGCCGCTGTTTAAAGGAAGGGAAAAAGACTGAACGAAATGCAAGGAGATACAATCCTAATGGCCGATTAATCAAGGCTTTTACATTTGGTGATGGTATTAGCCATGTACAAATTGACGAGACAGATACAATTTGGGTTAGTTATTTTGATGAAGGTATTTTTGGGAGTTTTGGATGGGAACAGCTTATGGGAAGTGCAGGTGTAGTTGCCTATTCAATGAATGGTCAAAGGTTATGGGATGGAAGTAACTTCGGAATAATTGATTGCTACGCATTGAATGTCGTGAACTCAAATGAAGTATATTTTTACTACTATGATGATTCTTTTCTTGTCCTTTTAAATGAAATAGAAGAATCTATCCGTTATCGCTTGGAAGGTAACACCCTCCAACAATTTATGTTCGATAAATCAGGGTTAATCGGGCAGGTCGATTCCAATACACTGAAGCGCCTTCAGATAAAAAATCGTACGATTACTTCAAAGGAAAAGATTAAGTTAAAGAATCATTATGGAGATCGTATCAATGGACCAGTTCTTATGAGAGGGAAGTTTCTAAATGCATTTGGTAAAGATGAAATCTATAAAAATCTTTAGAATTTAAAAATACATTACATATGCCATGAAGATCAGGTACTATTTAATTAAAAACTAACATGAAGACCCCCTCAATTAGAGGCTATACTGTTTTAAGAAATATGAAGTCCTCAATAAAAAACATAAGGAGATTGTTATGACAATAATTGATAAATTAAATCTTAATAAATATACCAACATGGTAATCATCAATCAACCAAGCGACTATGAGGTTTTTACTGAACAAATAACTTCCTTTTCCGAAGATCATGATGCTATTTTCTTTTTTGTAGAAACAATTGATGAGATGGTTGACCAAACAAATTTTATCTTGAATAATGAACAGTTATTAATTGAGAAAGGTTATTTGTTTTTTGCTTATCCGAAAAAAGGTAACACCCGCTATGATACGTTTATTCACAGAGATGAATTATTTCCTGCAATGCAAGTTGGAGAGGATGGATATGTAGGTGGTAGTGATATCAAGTTCGCACGTATGGTAAGTATGGATGATGTCTTCACTGTTGTTGGTTTAAAACGTGAAAAAAAGAAAGTCAAGCAGTCTTCCGCTGCGAGCCAATGCGTTGCAGATTATGAGGACAATGTAAAGGATATTGAAGTGATATTAGCCGATCATCCAACTGAACTTAATTTTTTTAAGAACTTAACTCCTGGATACCAAAAGGACTGGGCACGTTACATATTTTCAGCGAAGCAAAAACAGACAAGGGATAAGCGTCATCAACAAATGGTTGATATTCTTTCTCAACAATACAAATCAATCGATTTATTTCGTCGAAAGAAAAAATAATAAATGAGCTAAAATTGAAATGAATAAAGATAGGAAAATAAATCGCAATTACTTTCCTATCTTTATTCAAAGAAGGCATTTTAGTTCAAAATAAACTTAGACAAAGACAAAAAAGGATAAATTCTTCAAATTAAATTATCTAAGTTTTTTCTCTTAATGTACTTGGACATAGAGGGGGGGAATGGAAATGAGAAAATTTGTTGTGAAATGCTGCAATTTTAAAAAGGATGTATACTGTGCAGATGGCTTTTTTTATGGAGTGGCAATAAATGGATTATTGTATTATTTTTCATGTAGAAACCCCTAAAAAGTCATATTAACTACTTAGCGATATACAAATAAGTTTTGATACTAACATATGCCTGCTATATTGCTTTAACTAATGTAAGTAAGCGGATGTGCACTTTTTTACTAGTCCTAAGTTAAATAACTTCGCATTATTCATACCACCAAGCACTTCAGCCCTTATTCATTGCTCCCGCCTAGTCATTTTGTATATTTGTTAGCATAACTGGAAGCAACATAAGCTTCAGGTTTAATTTTTGGTTCAACTCCGATTGATTCCATCCTTGCAATCATTTCTGATACAAATTCTCTCGTTTTGTTCCTCTGACCAGCACCGATATCTAAGTGACCTTCCATAGTAAAGGTCGCTCCCTGGTAAATGAACGGAAGGACGATATCAATCATTTGATTTTTCTTCTCAGGGGTAAATAATGAAACAATTCCTTCTGTTAGGGATGTTTCATATGAGATTCTTTCGTGCAAATGAAGCATTTTTCGTGGAATGACCGTCTTTTGAATACACGCCCAAGCTCCTTTTCCTTGATTTTGAATGACAATTCCTGTTATGAAAATGGTATGTCCGGCATGAACTTGGGAATCAGTGCCAACGATTAACTTAAAATTCCCGCGCGGCTGCCGTCTCATAAAATTTATTATGCGGATAAAAACTTCATCAAAAGTTAAATTTCTTTCCTGTAAATTTTGAAATAGCTTTATTTTATCCATTCATGATCACCACATTCTTCTTAATTGAAGTGTTCGATAAACTATTATATTCAAACCGATTAATCAAGTTGTGTGAAATGATTAAATGGATGTTTAGAACATGGAATATGAGCATTATTTCACAGTTTTTTGCAGAGGGCTATGTTATCATATGAAGGAAGAATGGAGGTTTTCGAATATGAAAATTGAAGTATGGTCAGATTTTGTTTGTCCTTTTTGTTATATAGGTAAAAGTCGATTAGAGAACGCTTTAACGAATTTTCCTTTTAAAGATCAAGTAGAGGTTGAATATAAAGCGTTTGAGCTTCAACCGGGTTCACCTGTGTACAGCGGTAAAGGTATGAATGAAGTCCTCGCTGAAAAATATGGGACGACTGTAGAGCAGGCGAAGCAAATGAATGAGAACATTAAACAACAGGCTTCCGAAGCAGGCTTAACCTTTAATTTTGATGAAATGAAGCCAACCAACACTTTTGATGCCCATCGCCTTGCAAAGTTTGCTAAAGAAAAGGGCAAGGAAGCTGCAATCACGGAAAAATTATTGTATGGTTATTTCACAGAGTCTAAGTTAATCAGTGATCATGATGTTCTTGCAGATATCGCTGAGGAAATTGGTCTTGACAGGAAAGAAGTATTGGATGTTCTTGCAGATAACAATCAATATGCGAATGATGTCCGCATTGACCAAGCGCTTGCTCAACAATACCAAATCACAGGCGTACCATTTTTTATCATCAATCAGAAATATGCGATTTCAGGCGCACAGCCACCTGAAACCTTCGCGAGCGCTTTAAAACAAGTATGGGAAGAAGAAAACCCTGCACCCAAATTACAAAACCTATCAAGTGATAGTCATCAAGATGCCACTTGTACGGACGGTAATTGTGCGATTCCTGAAAAATAAGTATGGGAGAGACGATCAGGTTTTTTCGGTCGTCTTTTCTTATGGAAAAGCAGTCGTTTAATTATTATGTCCTTCGATTCATCCTAAAAGAAAGATTAACTAACTAATTAACTGGATGCTGATTTCCCTTGCTATTTATTGCAAAACACTTCATTATAAAAACGAGAATCATTATTCATTTTAGGGTTTCCATTCCTAAAATTACATAAATTAGGGAAGCACGCTAAACATACAATTAAACAGTAGAATAAGATGAGGTGTAACAAATGTTAAAAGATAAAATTCAATCCTATGTACAAGCTGAAATATCAAGCAATGGAGATTCATCTGTTGTCTTTAAGGAAGAGCTCGATTATGCAAAAGAACATATGCTGATAGAAGGTGACTTAAATCTGCAAGAAAAAGACGGACAATTACGTTTTAGTGATGCTTATATAGAACGCGGAGATAAAGCTACTGATGAATTTTTGGGCGAAGAATCTTCAGCTAGTTTCCTAAATCAGCCAATTACCTATTTTAAGCAGCATATGAATGAATTTATGTATGTGGAGTCCGAATGGTTTGAGTTCATAGATGTGGAATCCGTTTCTTTTGAAGTCGATGATCTATTTAAAACATATGATGTTTTAATCGGTTTGAAAAAGCAAAAGAAACATGAAAAGACAATCAAATCCTATTTTGAACAACGTCTTCATGGCGAGGATGCAAGATTAAGTCCAATGTTTAATCAAAAAGATGGCATCTGGGAAATTAATTTTACATTTAATCATGTTGAAGGTTTTCAAGAGGAAATGTCAATTGGTGAAGCGTATCAGTTGATTTATCAGCTTCTTTTTGGACTAGTTCATACAATTGAGAGCTAATTTTATGACTAGGTATTAATAGCAAGTATGACATTTATCATGGGTGGCATATGACACCTATGTCTTCACAAAAAACAGCGGTGGCATTATCATATATTTAATAAGTAAAGAAAGGAATAGATATATGACTAAAGAGCGCCTTAAAACCTTAAAAAAACAAATTTCTCCATATGAAAAATCGAATACAAAACAGAGTGTTTTCCAACTTATTAATACATTCGTTCCATTTTTTGGATTATGGTATTTAGCCTACTTAAGTTTAGATATCTCCTATTTTTTAACATTAGCGATATCCGTTGTTGCAGGCGGTTTTCTCATTAGAATCTTTATTATCTTTCATGACTGTTGTCACCATTCCTTCTTTAAAAACCGTAAGGCAAATAAAGTAGTTGGAACCATATCTGGTGTTCTTACTATTTTCCCTTATAGTGCCTGGGCACATGATCACTCCGTCCATCATGCGACAAGCAGTAATTTGGACAAGCGTGGAACGGGTGATATTTGGGTATTAACTGTAGACGAATACTTAGCATCTCCTTTCTTAACGAGAATTGGCTATAGAATTTATCGTAATCCTATAGTTATGTTTGGAATCGGTCCCATTTATACATTCTTAATTAAAAATCGTTTTAATAGAAAAGGCGCGAAAATGAAGGAAAGAATGAATACGTATCTTACGAATGTATCCATTGTTGCTCTTTATACTGGCATGTGCTTTTTGATTGGCTGGGAAGCGTTTGTACTTGTGCAAGCTCCAATTTTTCTCATTTCTGGCGCTGCAGGTATTTGGTTGTTTTATGTACAGCATACTTTTGAGGACTCCTATTTTGAAGAAGATGAGAATTGGGAGTATGTGAAGGCGGCAGTTGAAGGAAGCTCTTTTTATAAGCTTCCGAAATTACTTCAGTGGATGACAGGGAATATTGGTTACCATCATGTACATCATTTAAGTCCGAGGGTCCCAAATTATCAGCTTGAAGCAGCACATGAAAATAGTGAGCCATTGAAAAATGTTCCTACAATTACGCTTTCTACAAGTCTTCACTCATTGAAATTCCGCCTATGGGATGAAGAGAAGAAAATGTTTGTAGGATATAAAGGCCTCAAAGAAAAAATGGCTGAGAAAAACAAGGAAAAGAATCACTTAACACCTTCTGCTAAATAAAGAATAATCTACCAACTCCTTTGTGTTATGATGACAAAGGAGTTAGCTTTTTTGTCCAGCTTTGGTAGAAATGTGTCTGGAGGTACTAGCCGACAAGACACCTCCGTATTCTGATTGATAAATGAGGTATACTAATGAATAACAAATATTTAAACAAATTAAAAAGTGCAGGCATTACACCATATATATGGATTTTGTTAAGTATTCTTCCGTTCTATTTTATTTTTCAATCCTCCTCCACTATTGAAATCATCGTAGGGATTGTGCTGACCATATTGTTTTTTATCACCTTTAGATTTGCGTTCATATCGAAAAAATGGCCAGTGTATATGTGGTCAACTATTTTAATATTAATATCTATTACCATGCTGATTATCTTTAAATATGTATATTTTTCATTTTTTATTGCTTACTATAACGGAAACATAAAGAACCGTGTTGCTTATTTCACGGTTTACATCATACATCTGGTCGCAATAACAGCTGTCATTAATTATAATCTCGTCATTAAAGATGAGCTGTTTCTAACACAGATTCCTTTCGTTATTATCATTTGGATAAGTGTGATTCTGCTTCCCTTTAATATTTATAATAAGAAAAAGCAAGAACAATTAGAGGAACAGCTTGAGTCTGCTAATCAAAGAATTGCAGATTTAGTCAAACAGGAAGAAAGGCAGAGAATTGCTAGAGATTTACATGACACACTTGGTCAAAAGCTTTCATTAATTGGACTAAAAAGTGATTTGGCACGTAAGCTCGTTTATAAGGATCCTGAACAAGCTAAGGAAGAAATAAAGGATGTACAGCAAACAGCAAGGACTGCCTTGAATGAAGTGCGTAAAATGGTATCTCAAATGCGAGGCATTAGATTAAAGGAAGAAATTATCAGAGTAAGACAAATCCTTAAAGCAGCTCAAATAGAATATATCGGTGAGGAGCACGTTAAAGGGACTAATGCATCTGTTTTTATTGAGAATATTCTTAGCATGTGTATGAAGGAAGCGGTGACGAATGTAGTAAAGCATAGTCAAGCTTCTTACTGCAAGATTACAATTGAACAGAAAAAAAAGGCAATCAGTGTAATCATTGAGGATAACGGCATTGGTATGTCTGAAGACATCGATATGATAAAGGGAAATGGCTTGCACGGAATGAAGGAAAGGCTTGATTTTGTAAATGGAAACCTGGATATCCAGACAAATAACGGCACCATCATTAAAGTTTCGGTCCCTAATGTAATCAAGCAAATAGAAGAAGGAGGAGAGAAATATGATAAGAATCGTCATAGCTGAAGATCAAAGGATGATGTTAGGGGCATTGGGGTCATTGCTTAACCTAGAAGATGATATGGAAGTGGTAGGTAAGGCATCGAATGGAGAAGAAGCAATCACTCTCGTCCTCGAACAAAAGCCAGATATTTGTATAATGGATATTGAAATGCCCGAGAAAAGCGGGTTGGAAGCGGCTGAAGAGGTAACAGGAAAGAGCAAGGTTATCATATTAACCACTTTTGCAAGATCAGGATACTTTCAAAGAGCTTTAAAAGCTGGAGTACAAGGATATTTACTAAAGGATAGTCCTAGTGAAGAGCTGGCAAGTTCCATCCGCAGTGTTATGGATGGTAAAAGAATTTACGCTCCTGAACTGATGGATGATGTATATAACGAAGAAAACCCACTTACCGACAGGGAAAAGGAAGTCTTGGAACTCATAGCTGAAGGAAAGAGTACCAAGGAAATTGCGCAAAGCCTAAATATTAAAACAGGTACAGTAAGAAACTATATTTCAGCGATATTAGATAAGCTTGAGGTTACAAATAGAATAGAAGCGATTACTCATTCCAAGCAAAAAGGATGGTTTCAATGACTAAAGCGAAATGCTTTAGTCATTTTTTTTTATTATTAAGGGTTCATGATTTTTTTTTGGCTAGTTCTTTACGATTTTTTGTTCCTGGAGGCTGTTCAAGCCAGTGATGTTTAATCATTATATCTGCACCGCTCTTGGCAAATTGCACAATCTCCAATGAAAGGCGTTCATAATCAACACTCAAATCCATCCGTTGACTGGCAGCAGCTGCAGTCGAGTAATTTCCTTTTCCAGCGGCGCTTAATAAAGACATATGAAACATCATTAGTTTATCTGAGAAGGTTTTTGTAGTCGACTTACTGACACTCACATCCGGCAGCCAAGGGACGGAAATATCGTTGTCCATTAGAAAGTTAGTAAAAACCTTAATATGCTTATTAGAAATATCACTTCCCCTTAGCATGAAGTCTTGTATTTCCTTAGATGGAGAGGTTTGCGCAAAACCGAGACAAAGCTTAACACCTATTGAATTAGTTAAGATATTCATATATAAATGTGATATTTCTATGGCATTTAAGGGTCTCTTACTCGTTAAAGGATTTAATCCACTATAATATTTTTTACTTTCCACATAATCAGTTTCTTGTGGCACTTCAATGTAAGGGTGTCTTGCCAGTAAACCTTTCTCCAATGCGATTTTATTTGTTTCGTTAAAAAGAGCTGCCGTGTCAATTAGTCCTTTAGTATAGTATTTGCTGACATCCTCTCTAGCGCTCATAGCGACAAATCCACTGTAAGCCACCATTCCAGCCTTTGCCATGTGATTGACATATGTCAAACAAAAGACGTCTGAAAATAGCCAAGGAGCATCCATATTCACATCATTTTCCGAAAAACCTTCTGGAATCGCATACTTTTCCTGTCTGAAAAGAGCACGTATTTCTTCTAAATGTTTCATGGCCATATTATGAGCAAATTTCACCGAGGGCTTGATGTCTTTATCCTCTATGTGTTTTAGCATGAATTCTAAAATAGTTACAGACATACTATCATTCATATACGATGTCCAGAGACAGCCTATTTCAGCTGAAGTTAAATTGTTTTTACTTTTACTCAATGTCGGTACCTCCAATAAACATTCAATGTTTCATTTATTATTATCATCCATTCCAAAAATTATGAGGACAGAGCATTCTCGTTATTAACTTCTTTAAAGTCCCAGGCTGAATTAAAAGATTTACTCCAAAAGTTCTGCAAACTGTGTTGACATTAGTCTGAATAAGGTTCATAATATTTTAAACAATCAATGTACTTTATTAAGGGGATGCTACACTAATTTTAAGCAGTAAAGCGCTAAAAATCCCTGGTTTTAAATGTATATATTGGATGAGTGAATATAATTATCATCCTTTTAAAGGGCAGATTTTTATAGCACTCACAAATCATCTGATAGCCACTGGGTTCGGAATATGTAACAGCCGCAATTGACTGAAGATGAAGGATTGCACTTAAATTGATCTTAGACAGGGAGAATGAGTAAAGATGAATGATTATCAAATCGAAATCAACCTAAGTTCGGCAAAAAAACAAAAACCCGCATTTGATAGCTTGGAGTTTGGTAAGAACTTCACAGATCATATGTTCATTATGGATTATACACAAGGAAGGGGTTGGCATGATCCGCGAATTATTCCGTATCAACCGTTAAAGCTAGACCCATCTGCAATGGTGTTCCATTACGGCCAAAGTGTTTTTGAGGGACTTAAAGCCTACTTAACTAAAGATCAGGAAGTGCTAATGTTCAGACCTTATATGAATATGGAGCGATTGAACAAATCCAATACGCGTTTATGCATTCCTGCAATTGATGAAGAATTAGCCGTACAAGCACTTAAAAAATTGATTTCTGTTGATCGTGAATGGGTACCAAATGTACCTGGAACATCACTGTACATCCGACCATTCATTATTTCGACTGAACCATATTTGGGTGTTGCTTCATCTAAGCAGTTTCAATTTATTATTATCATGTCGCCAGTTGGCGCGTACTATAAAGAGGGTATCAACCCAGTTAAAATTGCAGTGCAAAATGAATACGTTCGTGCAGTTAAAGGTGGTACTGGCAATGCCAAAACTGGCGGAAATTATGCGTCCAGCTTAAAAGCGCAGGAAGTAGCAGAAGAGACGGGATATTCTCAGGTTTTATGGCTTGATGGGAAAGAGAACAAGTATGTAGAAGAAGTAGGAAGCATGAATATCTTCTTTAAAATTAATGGTGAAATTGTTACACCTGAATTAAATGGTAGCATTCTTGAGGGTGTAACTCGGAATTCAGTAATCGAATTAATTAAACATTGGAACATTCCTTTATCTGAAAGAAGAGTCTCAATTGATGAAATTTATGAAGCCCACAAAAGAGGCGAATTAGAAGAAGCATTTGGAACAGGGACTGCAGCAGTTATCTCGCCAATTGGTGAATTCTTCTGGAATGGTGAAAAGCTATGCATCAATAATGGAGAAACAGGTCAAGTTTCCAAAAAGCTTTACGATACATTAACAGGAATTCAAAGAGGAGAAATAGATGATCACTTTGGCTGGATAGTGAAAGTAGATGAAGAAACTCCGGTCATTTCTGCTATTTAGTCCATATAGGTGACATTAAATGTATTTCCAATACTTGACGAAATAAAAAAGGCGTGAATTCACTTAAGAATTCACGCCTTTTTTGATGTTTGAGTGATTATATCTTTCTAAACTAAAAAATATTTCATTATTTTTACAATCGTTATTGTGAACATAGCCTATAAGTGCGAAAATAGTTGTAAAATAGGGCGCTAATTGAGGTGTTAAAGATGAGTATTGAAAGTAAAACATCAACAATGAAATAACTAAGACTGGTTATTTATCTGCTCATTTTTTTAATAAGTGTCATCCTTTTGGCGGTCGTATTATGGTATCAAGGAATCTTTATCCCCAATGCTTCCAATGCAAAAAATTATCCAGTGAAAGGCGTGGATGTTTCAGCATATCAGGGTGTAATTGAATGGCCGCAATTACAAAAACAAGGTATGCAATTTGCCATTATCAAAGCAACTGAAGGTAGCAACTTTGTGGACAGATTTTTCGAACAGAATAGGAGAAATGCGGGGAATACAGCCTTGCGGATTGGCGCCTACCATTTTTTCAGCTATGATAGCGCAGGTAAAACACAGGCGCAAAATTTCATTAAAACTGTTCCAGTTGATCAACACGCTTTGCCTCCAGTGATTGATGTTGAATTCTACGGTGACAAAGAAAAGAATCCTCCTGCGCGCATTGGGGTTGAGAAAGAGCTATATGCAATGGTAGGTATGCTAGAAGAACATTATGGACAACGTGTTATTCTTTACACTACACAAAAAGCTTATGACTTGTACATTAAGGATCGTTTTGATCAATGTGATATATGGATTAGAGACGTTTTCAGGGAGCCTTCTTTGCCAGATAAAAGAACATGGACTTTTTGGCAGTATACAGACCGGGAACAATTAGATGGATATAGCGGTGATGAAAAATTCATTGATATAAATATATTTTATAGCAGTGAAAAGGAATTTGAAGAGTATGGATACTAAGATTCTGCAAAAATAGTGTTCAATCTTTTTCTACTAAAAAAAAACGCTGTTAATGATTCAAAGCAACAGCGTTTCCGTATGTTACGATTAATTATAGCTGAATTAATTTGCCGCTGTTAAATCATTCATTATCTGATCCACCGCTTCTTCAATGGATCGTTCATCAATATCTACCTTAACATGGTGGTAGTTATATGTAGATTTTCTTTCTTCATATAATTGCTGTATATCATCTAAGCTGCGATTATGCAGGACAGGTCTTGTTTCAATGATTAATGGCAAACGATCAAGCCAATGATCCCATGAAAGGTCCAGCAGCACAACTGTACAATTTTCCAGACAAATAGCTCTAACTTCCTTTTGTAGAAAAGCTCCACCGCCAACCGAAATAACCTTATTTTTCTCATGAGAAATTCTTTCGATCACTTCTTTTTCTTTTGCACGGAAAACCTTCTCCCCAAATGTTCTGAATATTTCAGTTGCAGGCAGGTTTAATTCTTTTTCAATTTCTTCATCTGTGTCAATAAATTTCCAGTTTAGCTTTTCAGCAAGGCTTTTTCCGACTGATGTTTTGCCTACACCCATAAACCCTATTAAAACAATGCTTTGTTCTAAATGTCTCCCCATTATTGAAAGCCTCTTTCTTTACCAAATTGATAGTATATAGTAGATATTTTATCATTCTTTATTTTTGTAAAAAAGCTTTTTTATGTTTTTATTGTTTATTGATTTGCATATGCAAAAAATCATGATATGATGAATTCACATTATTTATAAACACTAGGGGTGTCTAGTAATAGACTGAGATTGAACATTCGTTCTAAACCCTCTGAACCTGATCCGGTTAATGCTGGCGTAGGGAAGTGAGCATGTTGATGATTGCCAAATTCATCCTCACTTCGATGTCAGAAGTGAGGATTTTTATATTTTGCTAGGGGTGCCATTTTGGCTGAGAAAATACCCTTTGGACCTGATCTAGTTCATACTAGCGTGGGGAAGCGTTTTTTCAATACAACTTGTATTGTCAAGCTGCTTTCCCATGTGGGGAGCGGCTTTTTTCTTTGATCCCACCAAAATAGACAGGAGCTAAAATTCAACATGATAGAGAGTGAAAGGAGAATTTGATACATAAGAAAGGTAACGTCATAGCCAAAAAATGTGAGAGAAGGGTAAACCGATGAATAAAACAAAAAAGATGACAATCACTGCAGTCATTGCAGCCATTACAACGATATCAAGCAGTATCATCTTTATTCCCGTTGGATTTGCGAAAATTTTTCCGATCCAGCATCTGGCAAATGTTTTAGCAGCAGTCATACTCGGTCCCTGGTATGCAGTATTACAGGCTTTCCTTTCTTCGACATTAAGAAATATGTTAGGTACTGGAAGTATATTTGCTTATCCAGGAAGTATGATTGGCGCTTTCTTAGCAGCTATTCTCTACTCAAAAACAAAGAAAATCGGTTTAGCAGCTGCAGGGGAAGTGATTGGAACAGGAATCTTAGGTGCATTAGCCACTTATCCAATCGCCACCTTGATTCTCGGACAGAAAGCGACACTTTTTGGCTTTCTGCCTGCCTTTATTATTAGTTCATTTACCGGCGCTTTATTAGGCTATGTTTTTTTGAAAGTGTTAATAAAAAATCGTGCATTAGGAGGATATATTCATGAAAACAGCATTAACAATCGCAGGCTCTGATTCAGGAGGCGGCGCGGGAATTCAAGCCGATTTAAAATCGTTTGCAGCAAATGGTGTCTATGGCATGTCCGTCATCACAGCCATTACCGCACAAAACACTGTAGAAGTACGTTCAGTCCAGGATATTGATTTACCTATCGTCAAGGATCAAATTTCAGCTGTTTTAGATGATATTCAAGTAGATGCTGTAAAAATTGGGATGCTATCATCAGAGGGTACTGTAGAGGTAGTAGCAAAAGAGCTCATTCATTACCAGCCTAGAAATATTGTATTAGACCCTGTAATGATTTCCAAGGGCGGCCATCACCTTTTAAGAGAACAAGCAATGGAAGCGCTTATATTGAAAATGCTTCCACTCGCCACTCTCATTACACCAAACATACCCGAAGCAGAGGTAATAACTAATAGATCAATCAAGACAAAGGAAGATATGAAAGCAGCTTGTATAGAAATTCATGCTCTTGGACCAGCTGCTGTATTATTAAAGGGCGGCCATCTTGAAGGAGAACCTGAGGATTTACTTTATGATGGAAATGATTTTTATTGGATAGCAGGTAAGAGAATCCATACAAAAAATACTCATGGCACTGGCTGTACGCTTTCTTCAGCAATTGCCGCGAATTTAGCAAAGGACATGCCCCTATTAGAAGCGGTTAAAGAGGCAAAAAAATATATACTAATCGCCATAGAAAATAGTCTTGAACTTGGCAACGGTCATGGACCGACACATCATTTTTATGATTTATATGAAAAGGCTGGATTATATAGATCTCGATAATCAGTAATAAAAGGAGGATGCAAAAGATGGATAAACAAATCATTGAACAATTATTTACTCAATTAAAGGAAAAAACACCGCTTATCCACCATATTACGAATAACGTCACGATTAATGATTGTGCCAATGCGACATTAGCGATTGGAGGTTCGCCTGTGATGGCGTCTGGAATCGCCGAAGCAGGTGATATGGCACGACTGGCAGACGCGTTAGTCATCAATTTTGGTACGATCAATAACCAAATGCTGGATGCTATGATTATTGCTGGCCAAGCTGCAAACCAAAAAGAGATTCCTGTAATATTTGACCCTGTCGGAGTTGGTGCAACAGCTTACCGAACAGAAAAGGCACTAGAATTCCTGAAAGCAGTAAACGTGGCAATCATCCGCGGGAACTCCACTGAGGTCTACTCATTACTCGGCGGCCAAGCACACACGAGAGGCGTTGATGCAGGAGAAATCGATATACCATTGGAAGATTTAGCTAGAAATGCTACCAAAAGCTTGAAAGCTATCATAGTTATTAGCGGAAAAGTTGATGTTATAGCAAGTGAATCTTCGATTGCTCAAGTGGGTAATGGTGACATCCTTCTTACTCGTGTAACAGGAACAGGCTGTATGACTGCCTCGCTCATCGCATCATTCGCGGCAATTACGAATGATTGGTTTCATGCGGCTATTGCAGGTATGGCAACTATGAGCTTAGCAGGTGAGAAAGCGAAGGCATCACTGAAAGAGGATGAAGGAATAGGAACGTTCCGCATCAAATTAATGGATGAAATAAGCAAAATGAATGATCAAGCATGGATCAAAGGAGTTCGCATAAAATGAAGCCGGATTACAGTCTATATTTAGTAACAGAAGAGTCCATCCCATTAAATGAGTTAGCAACGATTGTTGAAGAGGCAATAAAGGGAGGAGCAACTCTCGTACAGTTAAGAGAAAAAGCAAGCTCAGGAAAGGTTTTTTATGAAAAAGCTTTGCACTTAAATGAATTATTGAAGAAATATGATGTACCTCTTATTATCAATGATCGTGTTGATATAGCTCTAGCAATAGGAGCAGCTGGGGTTCATGTTGGTCAAGATGATTTGCCTGTAGCTGCAGTAAGAAAAATTGTTCCTCAAGAAATGATTGTCGGTGTATCAGTAGCAACATTAGCTGAAGCAGAAGATGCACAAAGAAATGGTGCTGATTATGTAGGTGTTGGTTCAGTATTTCCTACTCAATCTAAAAAAGATGCCGAATTGCTTCTGGATGGGTCATTGACTGAAATTACATCTAATATAACGATTCCCGCTGTCGCTATTGGTGGAATACAGATAGACAATATAGCTTCCATCAAAAATAAGGGACTAGCTGGTGTCGCAGTCGTTTCAGCTATTATTCGCGCGCACAACCCTGCTAAGGCCGCTTCTGCTTTTAAAGATGAATTGAATAATTTTTAAGGCGTTATTAAGATAAACAACATGAAATTTATTACATTGACAGGATTGAAAAACTATACTAAAATTACTTTTGGTTCGAGATGTTTTATTTTAATATATCTCAATTAATAATTTTACTTACTTCGGAGGTCCTGTCAAATGGCAAAGGTTTTATTTATAAACGCAAGTGATCGTCCTGCTGAACAAGCAGTGAGCGTACAAATGTATAATGCATTTTTACAAACATATAAAGAGGCAAACCCAGCAGATGAAATTACCGAATTAAATCTTTTCAAAGAAGATATGCCTTACTACGGTAATGATGCAATCATGGGCGCATTCAAAAGCAATCAAGGCTTAGAATTAACACCTGCAGAAGCAAAAGGTGCAAGTTTAATAGAAAAATATTTAACTCAATTTTTCGCTGCTGATAAAATTGTTTTTGCATTTCCACTTTGGAACTCAACTGTCCCAGCACCATTAATCAGCTATGTTTCTTACCTAGCTCAAGCTGGTAAAATGTTCAAATATACTGCTGAAGGTCCAGTAGGATTTGCTGGTGATAAGAAAGTCATTCTTTTAAATGCTAGAGGTTCTGATTACGCTTTAGAATACATGAAGGCGGCAGAAATGTCTCTAAACCTTGTTAAAGCAATCATCAGCCTTTGGGGCATTAATAACCCTGAAGAAGTGGTTATCGAAGGTCATAACCAATATCCAGAGCGCAAACAAGAAATCGTTGAAGCTGGCTTAGTGAAAACAGCAGAAGCTGCTGCTAAGTTTTAATAGATGCCAGAAAGCTGCCGAATATATTCGGCGGCTTTTTTTGATGCGTTGACAATCGCATACTACATAAATTTAAATTTATGGATGATCGAAGGGTTTACCAACGAAGGCTTATTCGTGCAGGATGTGAATTAATTGTTCTGGTATTTTTATATCTCTTTTAAGATTAATTTATAGTTTGTCTTACAATTAGGAAATATTATGAAGAAAGTCAAGCAGCTACAAATGATAAAAATCCGGGTGGCGATTTTCTTTCATTATAATCATATCAGCTGCAAGTGATTCTAGATTACTTTATCTCGGACTCTTAATTATGTTTTTTTGGAATAGTGAAGGCAACTGGTTTAGTTTAATAGACAATTTTCAACCACTATTCATTACCTTAATTGAACTGCATGTGGGACGACTCATAATTTTGAAGGATTGTTTTTTTTTTGGTCTTTAATACCCGTATGTTTAATAACAGTTTGAAGAGGAATATTCGGAAATGTTTTAATAATCATGTGCTTTGTAAGCTTGAGTTAGAACCAAGTCAAAAAGTAGTGGTGAGCAATGAAAATTGTTTATTTACCCAAATGCCTCAAGATATTCTAATCGGTTCAGGACTGATTATTCCAAAAAAACATAGAGAAAATGTATTTGAGCTATCTGAAGATGATTGGGCTGATACATTTGATTTGGTAAAGAAGGTAAAGGCTTACTTGGATGAAAATCACCAACCTAATGGCTATAATCTTGCTTAGAATACCTATTCTGCAGCCGGCCAGCATCTTTTTCATAGCCATTACATATTATACAGCGCTTTGATGATAAGCCTTTAGTTGGAAAAGATCTGTTAAGTTTTATTGGGAAACGAGAAAATAAAAGAGAATTTTTGTAAGGATCTTAGTGTTTGTGCATTAATGGTTTGAGGACAACACAGTAAAATAGTTGAATTCTGAATTATAAAGCTGATACCTTTTAGAAATTAGCAGCAACAAAAGTTTAATTCGGCAAAAACCACAAACAATCCGGCAAATACGAGAATAATTCAGCGAAAATCGTAAACAATCCGACAAAAATAAAAAATAATCCGGCGAAAACTGCAAACAATCCGACATTTAAAAAGGATTTTCCTTATTTGTTAATGAACAGTTACTGGATAAAGTTCTATATTTTTATCCGATTTAGTGATAAATTAATTTTAAATAAACCAATATAATAAATATTAGTAACTGAAAAGAGAGGATAAACTTTGAAAAGTGAGACGATTGAAAAATACTCTCCATACATATCTTTTAATAGGGCAGAATGGTCAAATCTTCAAGCTACCCAAATCTCATTAAATGATATTGATCTTAAGTCTCTGCAAGGAATAAATGAATGTTTATCATTAAAGGAAATCACAGAAATATATCTGCCATTATCTCAGTTAGTCAATTTATATTACTCGAGTACAAGAGAGCTTCATAAAACTCGCAATGCTTTTTTGAATGATAAAACAAAAAAGGTTCCTTATATCATTGGAATTGCCGGCAGTGTAGCCGTCGGGAAAAGTACTACTGCAAGAATCATTCAATACTTGATTTCACGATGGGCTGATCAACCAAAAGTTGAATTGGTAACGACTGACGGCTTTCTTTATCCGAATGAAAAGCTGGAGTCCAAAGGGTTGATGAAGAAAAAGGGATTCCCTGAAAGCTACGACGTGGCGAAGCTTTTTCGGTTTTTATCAGAATTGAAGTCAGGAAGAGCTGACGTATATGCTCCAGTGTATTCTCATTTAAAGTACGATGTTCTAATAGGAGAAAATCAGGATTTGTGCCAGCCAGATGTTGTAATTGTCGAAGGAATAAATGTTTTGCAGCCGCCTAAGCATAAAAAAAAGGGAGTGAAATCATTCGTTTCTGACTTTTTTGATTTTTCTTTGTATATTGATGCTGATGAAACTGACATTGAAAGTTGGTATAAGGAGCGCTTTCATTTACTTCGAAGAACGGCATTTAAAAACCCTGAATCATATTTTGATAAGTTTGCAAAGATTTCCGAACATGCTGCATCTCAAGTGGCTGATCGTATATGGAGTGAAACGAACAGAGTGAACCTTATTGAAAATATTTTACCTACTAAAAATCGTGCTGACCTAATATTAAAAAAAGGTAAGAGACATGCGGTTACTGAGATTAAAGTTCGCAAGCTATAACTTTTTATAGACAATAGGTAGACAGTTCAGGAACTCACAATTTTGATAGGCTAGTTAAACTCATAATACATATTTTTAAAAAAAATTAGATCAAAGACTTAAATATTAAGAAGAGGACCGTTGATTAATATTCAACGATCCTTTTCATTTTAACCCTTCTTTATTTTTGAAGGATTATTTATTTTATAGGTGATTTTTTCTTCTACGATGAACTCTTCCTCAGCATCCTTGCCTTTAGGGAGGCTCTTTTTAACAATTTTACCGTCAAACTCTAATTGGTCACCTTTACTAAGTTCCTGCTTTTTGAGTGTGTTTGAATGTGAGCACCAGGCAAGTCCAACTTCTGTCTGTTCCTCTCCTTCAATCACAACATCTTCAAGCACAATGACTTCATCATTATCGTCTTTAAAATGATTCCAGCTTAAGCCGAATTGTTTCACCTTTGCTGAGAAATGGACTTTGTCTTCCGGGAGCTCCAGCTTTTTCGGAGCTGGCCCCTTCTTCTTGGGCTGTTTTTTGGGTGCTGGTGCAGTTTTCGGTTTTTCTTTTACTTCTGTAACAGCTGGTTCACCTGCTGCAAGGAAAGCCTCTTTTCCAAAGCTTCCAGCCTGCATCTCCTTTAAGTAAGCTGGATGAATACAACTCAATTTTCCATCTTGGAATTCGATAATGATGGTATTCAAATCCTGTGTCTGGCCGTATACTTCATACCCAATAATTTTGACTAGTCGCTGGTGGGTTTTTTGCTTATACCAAAATTCTTCTTTTGCTGTTAAACCCCATTCCTTCAGCTTTTCATAATAATGGGTTTCGTTATCAAAAACTTCATATTCACCTAGAGGGGGATAATAGCTTGTTTGATTGGCATCCTCAATATGAGGCAATGTGATTGCTGCCATTATAGATTCACTCCTTTGTTCTACTTTTTTATTTTATATGAATGAATAAGGTTTAGGAATTGATATATAGAATATATTTAGTAATATTAACTTATAAAGAGAAAAAATGAAATAAAAGGAGATTTTCCATGACTACATACAAAAGCCGTGAAGATGTGCCATTAAATGAAAAATGGAATGTGGACGATATTTATGCGAATGCATCTATTTGGCAGCAGGATTATAAGGAAATTGCTGAAATTGCAGATGCCCTAAAAAAGTTTGATGGACAAATTAACAATGGTTCTTCACTTTTTCAATTTTTAAAGAAACAAGAAGAATTGTCTTTTTTATTTGGCAAGCTGTATGCATACGCCATGTTAAAATCTGATGAAGATACGAGAAATACCCATCATCAGTCATTAGTGGATCAAGCCAAACAGCTGAGCGTTAAGGTTAGTTCAGCCACTTCTTTTTTCATGCCTTTCCTATTGAGCTTGGAGGAGAAGACATTAAAGGGATATTTAGCTGAAGAG
The DNA here is from genome assembly GCF_030813235.1 of Cytobacillus purgationiresistens. Lineage (GTDB taxonomy): Bacteria > Bacillota > Bacilli > Bacillales > Cytobacillaceae > Cytobacillus > Cytobacillus purgationiresistens. The sequence goes on from NZ_JAUSUB010000001.1 coordinate 328,563, forward strand.
GAAGGTTTGAAATATTTTGAAGAGGACTTATTAGAGTCTTTTCGTTACAAGCCGCATGTTTTATCAAAAGAACAAGAAGAAATCCTTTCTCAGCTGGGTGAATCATTATCTGCACCTTCCAACACGTTTAGTATGATCAATAATGCAGATATCAAATTTGGGGACGTTACTGATGAAATGGGGGATAAGGTAGAGTTAACACGAGGCATGTATGCAAAACTGATTGAACATGAGGATCGCGAAAAAAGGAAGGAAGCTTATCAAGCTTACTACCAGCCTTATCTTCAATTGAAAAATACAATCGCATCAACATTGTCTGCTGCTATAAAAAATAATGTTACAACATCAAAGCTTCGCCAATATCCTTCTGCTTTAGAAAAATCATTATTTGGCGATCAAGTGCCGAGAGAGGTTTATGAGAATTTAATTCTGACAACTAAAAAAAATATTGCTCCGCTGCATCAATATACGAAGTTGAGAAAGGAGAAGCTGGGGTTAGATGATCTCAGGCAATATGATTTAAGTGCACCGCTCGTAAAAGGTGTGGACTTAAAAATATCTTATGATGAAGCCTTTGACACAATGTGTGAAGCGTTGGTACCATTAGGTAGTGATTACATTAACGTCTTGAAGGAGTTCAAAGAATCTCGCTATATTGACGTTCGGGAAACAAAAGGGAAGCGTTCAGGTGCATATAATTTAGGTGTGTATGGTGTTCATCCATTTATTTTATTAAACCATCGCGATGATTTGGATAGTTTATTTACCTTGGCGCATGAATGCGGACACGGGGTACATAGCAAGCTCAGCTCTCAGCATCAGCCGCAAATTACAGCCCGCTACAGTATTTTTGTCGCAGAAGTGGCATCTACTGTTAATGAGGTGCTATTGATTAAGTACTTGTTAAATAAAGAAGAAGATACTACGATTCGCAAACATTTACTCAATCATTTTATCGATCAATTTAAGGGAACCTTCTTTACTCAAGTCATGTTTGCTGAATTTGAAAAAATCACTCATGAGATGGCAGAAGAAGGGAAGCCATTGAATGCGGAAGTATTTAATGACGTATATGAAAAGCTGTTTAAGGAGTATCATGGAGATGAACTGGTATTTAATGAGGAAGTAAAATATGGCTGGTCGCGCATCCCTCATTTTTATCGCCCGTTTTACGTCTATAAATATGCAACAGGCTATGCATCAGCGATTCAGCTTGCTACCAAAATCCTTGAAGGTGATCAGGATGTCCTTGCTTCTTACTTGGAATTCTTAAAAAGCGGAAGCGCAGATTATCCGCTGGAATTATTAAAGAAAACAGGGGTGGATTTAACGGCCCCGCAACCAATTGAGAATTCTTTAAATACGTTTAAAGAACTGGTAGAAGAATTCTCAGAACTATAAAAATCTATGAAGCTGTTTTGGAAGGTGTGGTTTGTTATATGTCCAATACCGATCGTTTTAAAGAGATAATGGGAAATTATCCAACAGGAGTAACTGTTGTTACAACGACTGATGAAAAAGGGATGCCATTGGGGCTGACAGTCAATTCTTTTGCATCAGTATCCTTAGATCCATTATTAGTTCTTTGGTCAATTGATCATAAAGTAAATTCTAAAAAAGTATTTGAAACATCGGGAAAATTTGCAGTACATGTTTTAGCAAGCGATCAGGCTGACATATGTTCCTTGTTTGCGAGCAAAGGCATTGACCGTTTTAAAAACTGTGAATGGAGCTTATCTGATCATAATCTGCCAATTATTAAGGGTGCAGCAGGCGTGTTGCAATGCACCAGCTATAAAACGGTTGAAGCAGGCGATCATACAATTTTAATTGGTGAAGTAATCGATATTGAGAGTGCAGAAAAAGAACCGCTACTTTATCACAAAAGAAAATTCGCAGGGATTCCTGAAGGATTTTATCAATAACATTATTAAAAGAGAAGAGACGATCTTACATTATCGTCTTTTCTTTATGAAATCTAATAGAAAAAGGTGTGTACTATGAAAACCTATATAGTGATTGGTGCAGGCATTCTAGGCGCCTCAACAGCCTATCATTTGGCAAAGTCAGGTGAAAATGTAATCCTGATGGATCGTCAGGACCCGGGACAGGCAACTGAAGCCGCGGCTGGCATTGTCTGTCCATGGCTTTCTCAGCGAAGGAATAAAGCATGGTATTCACTCGCTAAGAATGGAGCTAAATACTATGCAGAATTGATTCCTCAGCTTGAGAGAGATGCTGAAGCGGATACCGGCTATAAAAAGGTGGGGGCAATTAGCATTCATACAGATGAAGCTAAATTAGCTAAGATGGAGGAACGTGTGCATAAGAGGAGAGAAGATGCACCTGAGATTGGTGACATCCAGCAATTATCCGGAAAGGCAACGAATGAATTGTTTCCGCCTCTGTCTGCCGATTATTCATCGGTACAGGTAAGTGGCGCTGCACGTGTAAATGGCAAATTGCTCCGTAAAGCACTTATTCAAGGTGCAGAGAAATATGGCGCTACTGTCATTCATGGTGAAGCCAGTATCGCCATGAATGAGCGAATCATCATTGGTGCAAAAGTAAACGGAGAATTATATAAAGCCGAAAAGGTTATTGTCACTGCGGGTGTATGGGCAAAAGAATTATTTAAGCCACTCGGAATCGACTTCCATGTTACTGCCCAAAAAGCGCAGATTATTCATCTTCATCTCCCTGATACTGAAACGGATGACTGGCCAGTAGTCCAGCCTCCCAATAACCAATACATCCTTACCTTTGATAAAGGAAAAGTGGTTGTAGGGGCAACACACGAGGATGAACATAATTTTGATACACGGGTGACTGCTGGCGGGCTGCATGAAGTTTTACATAAAGCATTAACTTCCGCTCCAGGTTTAGAACATAGCACAGTCACAGATACGAAGGTTGGCTTTCGTCCATTTACACCGGGCTTCTTACCCGTTATAGGCCAGCTTCCAGGATATGCAGGATTATTAGCTGCAAACGGACTTGGTGCTTCGGGGCTAACAACGGGTCCATTTCTAGGAGCGCAGCTGGCAAAGCTCGCGAAAGAAGAAGAGTTGGATATTGATTTATCATTATATGATATAGGTCAAGCAGCTGAAAGTTGTGAACCGATAAGTGAACTTGATTCATATTTGTGAAGTGTGCTTTCGTCATTTTTTCGATCATAACACAAGGAGAGCGGCTTTATTGTCACGGGGTCTCAATTCTGAGGGGAAGTCAATTTTTTGTTCTTAAATAACAGGAACTTAGCAGTTCGATTAAGACTTGTTTCGTAACAAAAATACAATGAACCGCGGAAAAGAGCAATGACTTTTTGCCAATAACAGTAATGTTTATTTTATAATAAAAAACAAAAAAATATTAAATCTCTTGTAAAACGAAAATAGCTGAACAATACACTTTCTAAGGTAGAATAAATAACAGCAAAAGAGTACCCATTTAGGTACTCTTTTGTTGTTATTACCATATTTAATCATGTTTTTTACTTACAAATAATGATTTGTCTTTCTATTTATCTCATATTCATATCGCTTGGGTCCGGACCTTTTCGTTCATCGCGATTCAATTGATTGATCTGCTCCATTTCTTCAGCAGACAGTTCAAAATCAAATACTTCAAAGTTTTCTTCAATTCTTGCTGGTGTAACTGATTTCGGAATGACAATTGTGTTGTTTTGTAAATGCCAGCGCAGTACCACCTGTGCAGCTGTTTTATTATGTGTATGAGCAATCGTTTGAATGGACTCAAGTTGAAGAACTTCTCCACCTTGTTGTAGCGGGCTCCATGCTTCTACAAAAATATCATGTTTAGCACAGAAATCCTTTAGGTCATTCTGAGCTAAAAATGGATGGCATTCAATTTGGTTTAACACAGGTTTTACTGTACATTGCTCAAGAATTTTCTCTAAATGCTCAATATGGAAGTTGCAAACGCCAATCGCTTTTACTTTTCCATCATGATATAGTTTTTCTAATGCTTTATATGTATCAACATACTCATCAAATTGAGGAGTTGGCCAATGAACTAAATATAAATCTACATAATCAAGGCCAAGTCTTTCTAAGCTTTCATCGAAGGCACGCAGTGTATTTTCATAGCCATGATCAGTGTTCCACACCTTTGTTGTGATGAATAGCTCTTCACGAGAGACGGATGAATCATTAATGGCTTTGCCCACTCCAATTTCATTTTGATATATCATGGCAGTATCGATTGAGCGATAGCCCGTTTCAAGTGCTTTTGCAACCGCTTTTGTTGCTTCATTATCTTCAACCTGCCAAACGCCAAAACCTAGCTGCGGCATTTTTAATCCATTATTTAATGTAACTTCATTCATCTGACATTTCTCCTTTTAAAAAAGATAATTGCTCTTTGCTTATTATTTCATATTAACTAATTTTTTCAAAATGAAAAATCCTGAACAAACAAAGTTTCCAGTCATTTTATTTTTCTAACACTTCATTTCGCGATATCATTATAATAAATACATATAGGCAGGAGGGATTGTTTTAATGAAAACCGCGTTAATTGCTGGTTCTACTGGACTTGTAGGGAATGAATTGCTGAAACTGCTTTTAAATAAAGCAGATTATGATAAAGTGTATGCCTTAGTAAGGAGACCGCTAAATATACAGCACCCTAAATTGATAGAAGTTGATTGTGATTTTAACAACCTTGAGAACGTGAAAGATTATTTTGCCGTTAATGATGTGTATTGCTGTTTAGGAACAACGATCAAAAAGGCAAAAACGAAAGATGCGATGTACAAAATAGATGTGGATTACCCTTACAAAATGGGAAAGCTTGCTGTAGAAAAAGAGGTAAACCATTTTATAATTATTAGTTCAATGAATGCAAATGCCCGTTCGAAACTATTCTATCCAAGAATTAAAGGATTGCTTGAAGATAAATTAAAGACTCTTCCACTCCATACGCTATCTATCGTAAGGCCCTCGCTTATACTAGGCAATCGAAGTGAAAAAAGATTCGGCGAAAAAGTGGGGATGAACACATATAAAATTCTTTCACACTTTCTAAGCGAACAGTCAAAGAATAAATTAGCTATAGAGGCTAGAGATGTTGCGGTAGCAATGGCTGCACTTGCTAAACGGGATTCCGAGGGTCTGATGGTTTGCTCTTCACAGGATATGGCAGAGATTGTGAAGCAGACAAAAAAATAAGCGCGGGCATAAACTTTTGCTAAACGAAGGAAATCATTTGGCTTTTTCCCTTTTGCATAATCATCTATAATAAGTAAATGCAGTATTTTCTGATTATTGGACCTTCGTAAAACAATCTTAAACGATCAAAAGGGGATGATGATTTGGATAAGATAAAGAACATCTCAGAAGAATTGAAAGAGTGGATAATCCATACTTTACAAAGCGGAGTAAGCCCTTTAGCGATATGCAATGGCTTGATAAAAAAAGGGTTTGACCCTAAATTTGCATATGAAACTTTATTCGAAATTGTTGGAAATGGATCCGTAACAAATATAAACCACGCTTACCAATACGAACCTATCCATATCTCAGATCAGGGGAACATACTACATACATCTGATCGAGAGGTCTATATCCGAGCCAAGAGTATAAAGCCCGTGATTATTCAATTCGAAAATGTGTTAAGTGATGATGAATGTAATCTGCTAATCCAGCTTGCAAAAGACCGCTTACAGCCATCAAAAGTAATTGATGCAAACTCCGGTGCAGAAAAAGCAGCAGCAGGGAGAACGAGTAAAGGGATGTATTTTCGACTGCAAGAAAATGAGCTCATTGCTAAAATAGAGCGTAGAATTGCGGAAATTACAAACTACCCATTAGTGAATGGAGAGGGCTTACAAGTTCTAAATTATCAAATCGGTGAAGAATACAAAGGACATTATGATTTCTTCCCAGAAAAAAAGGTCGATCCTTCTAAAGGCGGGCAGCGGATCGCAACCATGCTTCTGTACTTAAATGATGTAGAAGCGGGAGGAGAAACCATTTTTCCAAAAACAGGACAATTAATTGTTCCAAGAAGAGGGTCAGCTGTTTTTTTCCACTATGGAAACAGCTTAGGTGAAGTGGATCGTCTTTCACTCCATTCAAGCATCCCAGTTGAATCGGGTGAAAAGTGGGTCGCAACCAAGTGGATACGCCAGCATAATATTTACCATGGTGCATGAAAAAGCCGGAAAGCATTTGCTTTCCGGTTTTATTAGATTTCAGATTTCAATTTATGCAAATTCCTTAGCTCTTCTTCAATCTCCTGCATTCTTGCCTCTTGCTTCTCAACTGAACGTCCGAATGATTCCAGCTTTTCGATATCATCTTGCAGGCGAATATAGTCCATCTTTAATTCTGTCATTTGTGCTTCAATCTCTTTAAGAGTCATATCATGTCACCACACTTCATTCAATATATCCTATAGTTTAGCTTAAATAATTCAATAAATCTATTGGATTAATCCAGCTGTCTAAAAGAGTGAAACAGCAAGATAATAAATAATACGAATATTATAGCTGCTGAAGCGATAAATAAGATGGGGATGGGCAGCCATTCAGCCCACAGCCCAGAAATCATTAATCCCAAGGGGAGTGTGATTTTCATTAACATTGATGAAGTGCCTGAAACCCTGCCTAACAAATGATTGGGAGTAAACTCCTGCCGAATCGTAAAGTAGACAATATTAGAAATGGTAATCGCAAATGTTCTTATGGCAAGAGATATCCCGATTAACCACCAGCTAGTAGCAGCGATGATACATATAATCCCAATGACATCTATTAAGAGGGTGAAAGTATATATTTCTCCACGACCAAATTTTTTTCTTAAGCGTCCTACAATACTTGCTCCAATCAAACCGCCGATTGCTGAGATAGAATACATTAATCCAACTTCAGTTTCAGACGATCCGAGCTGATCTACAACATAAAATATAAGAATGCCAATTATTAAACTGGAAGCAAAATTCACCCAAAGAACGGTAATAGTTGGTATGAGGAGGATCTTGTTTTGAAATAATTCATCAATCCCTTCCTTCATATCTATCCAAATTGTTGATCCTTCTTTTGTATTAGAAGTATGAGGATGATACGACAAGAAATACATACATAAAAACATTAAGAAAATGCAGACAGTGTATATCGCAAAGGAATAGGTAAATGAAAAAACAGCGATAATAAATCCAGCGACCCCGGGTCCGATCATTCCAATGATTGTTTGTGCAAAAGAAAATTTTGCATTGGCATTTATTAACTGCTCCTTCACTACTATTTCAGGTAGGACAGCGTGCTGAGCATTTCCAAATGTATAGCCAGAAGCAGACAGAGCAAAGCCTAATATGTATAAATGCCATATTTCAACTTGATCGACGATTAATAAGTAGACAAGAAAAGTCATGGACATTGCTTGGATGAAAGATGCCCATTGCATCATTTTTTTTCGATTATATCGATCAACCAGGACACCTGCAATCATTCCGATAAAAATATTGGGAAAGAATTCAATCATTCTCATGGTACTCATTGCTAATGCAGATTGGCTAATCTGATAAATGAGCAATGGAATCGCAATCGTATAGAGCTGAAAACCAAAATTAGAAATAATAGATCCTCCCCAAATGAGAAGGAAATTCCTGTTCCTCCAAAGACTTTTAGTTTCTTTTTTATTTTGATGCCCAATGGCTTCAGTATTCATCGGATGCCCCCTATACTATTTTCTTATGATAGAAATAAGTGTAAAGTAATAAAAGAGGAACAAAAAGTGAAGAAGTAAATAAAATTTATTCACCTTTTATCGAGGAGTATATATGAAATATATCGAATATTGCAAAAAGTTAACCGGCCATTTCCAAAAGGATATCGAAACAGAAACTTCAATCGTTCATTTAGCTAAAATCTTCAGCTGTTCTGATCGATATGTGAAAACCATCATTCATTCTCTGCATAACCAAGGTTTGCTGGAATGGAGGCCAAGAAAAGGAAGAGGGAATAAACCAACATTAATTATGCATCAAACAACAAATGACCTCTTTTTTATGGAAGCATGTCTTTTAGTAGAGAAGGGCGAATATAAAAACGCTTTTCACAAAGTTTCTTTTTTGGAGAAGCATAGACAAATAGAGTTCCAATCCTGGTTCGATAAGCATTTAGGGGTTTTAAAGAGTGCGGGAAATAATGATGATGTATTAAGATATTCCTTTTATAAAACGGAGTTGCAATTAGATCCGTTAAAGAGCATCTCTAGGCATGACCGCCATTTTTTGCAACAAATTTATGATCAATTAGTCGAATATGATTCTCATTCGGGTAAACTCTTTCCTAAAATTGCTCATCATTGGGATACCCATGATGGCATTGTTTGGACATTTTATTTAAGGAAGAGCGTTTATTTTCACAACCATACAGAACTGACTAGTAAAGACATAAAGTATACTTTTGAACGCATGTCACCTAATGATCAAGTTCGAAAAATGATTAAAGGAATGAACATTATTAATAAACATATCATACGGATGACATTGCACGGGATCAATCATTTATTCCCACGCTATTTAGCCAGTATAAAGCTTTCCATCATACCGATGAAAACACATAATGAACAGCTCTATCGATTAAATGATGCACCGATCGGATGTGGCCCTTATCAGCTTGTTAAGCACACCGATGAGCTCATTCGATTAGATGTTTTTCCAGAGTATTATGGATATAGACCGTGGTTAAACAGAGTAGAAATCATATTTACCCCTGAAGATTATCAAAGTTCGCAAGTTCACCCCTTTTCAGTGCAAACAGCCCATTCCAGCTGGGAAGAGTCCTTAGTAGAGGAAGAGGGAGCAGATTATATTTCTATTAATTGTCATAAGAATGGACCTTTAAAAGAGAAAAAGATAAGAAAATATATTTATCATCATATTCTTTCGAATGACTTTTGTTTGGATAATGAGGTTGTTGCTAATAGTTTTTTAACTGAAAAATCAGCAAACGCGAGAGAAATTGGATTAAATGAAGAGATAAAAGCAATGATTACTGACTTCACTTTAACGATTGCCGTTCAGCAAATTCGCCCTGGAGTCAATCATGAACGAGAGGCAAAAGTATTGCAAAACCAGCTAGAAGCAATTGGGGTTAAAGCGAATATAGTTATCATAAATATGCAGAAATTCCAATTGAATGATGTTCTTCAAAAATGTGACCTATTTATCGGAGGAGTTGCCTTTTCGGATGATTTATTACTAGCTGCTTTTTCATCTATTCAATCTCCTGATTTATTCATCTACACATTTCTTAATGCAAAACAGAAACAAATCTTCAATACTAATCTAGAACGGATCAAAAGAAGTACAAATGAATGCGAGAGATGGAAGATTTATTATCAGATAGAAGATTTCTTAAAAGCAGAAGGGATAGTTAAATTTCTTAACCATCGTTCTCATAAGATTTTTAAACCATCTGACTCTCCTTTTGAAAATATTGAATTAGATAGCAACGGCAGAGTCGATTATCGCAAAGTTTGGAAGAAGAATTAAACTCGCAGCAGTGAATCGACGACTGAAAGGCAGATTTAAAAAAAGTGCATATCTCAGAATCTTGTTCATATACATGTAGTAGGGAAACGTAAGTCTTTACTTTCAAAGAGGATGCCGGAGGATGAACTTCACTTAAGTGAAGGAGGCGAATTCGGATCGAAGCCGAAGTTCTTATCCAATTACTTGTTCTTATTGTGATGATCATCGAGCTGGCGACCAATGAAAAGTAAAGCAGTAATGCAACAGAAAAACGAGCCGAATGAGGCTCGTTTTTTTTGCAGAATTAATCTTCAACATAGGGGTCTTGCTCGAACTCTTTTAAATCTCCAAAAGTTGTCATGATCCCTTCTTCATCTAAATCCTCTTCATATTCTTTAAGCTGAGTGGTCGGATATATTTGAATGTTTTTTCCATCGATATCATTCCCAATGCTATTTTCGATATCTTCCACATAGCCATGATTTTCATCTGAATTGAGATACATTTGATCATAATGTGCAGGAGGATCAAAGAAGTCAGAAGGCCCATCAGAGTTTCCCCATTTTGCGACAGATTGCCATGAGTCCTCTTCATCAAAACCGACATTCTCATTATCGTGATTAACCTCAACACTTGCATTTCTAACATCTTCTTCAACTGGACGATAATCGGATACAACTTGATGAGGGCTGTGTTCCACACATGTGACTGCTGTTGGAAGTGCTTCTAATCTTTCTAACGGAATATCTTTTCCGCATTCCTTGCATTTTCCATATGTGCCTTGTTCAATAGCAGCCAAGGCTTCAGTGATCTCCACTTCTTCAGCCTTAAAATGTCCTTCAATTGCCAAGTCTTTTTCTCGTTCAAATAATTCAGTACCTGTGTCGGCAGGATGATTATCATATGCCGATAATTCACCTGTATAGTTATAAATGCTTTCACCCTCGTGCAATCCAAAGTGATTATTTTGCTCAATTTGTTTATCTGTGGATTGAAGCTCTTTTTCAAGCAAAGACTTAAAATGTGATATTTGCTGTTCTGATAACATCATTTCACTCCTTATCTGACATGCTGATCTGCTCACTTAGCCGCCAGCAAGCAAAGATGTTTATAGCAATAATGTTCTTGACGTTATTGTCAGCTAACATAGATAAATTTATGTAACTGGAAAGGGTGTTTTTTATAAGTGTCTAATCTTTTTTTGGCTTTCTTTTAAGTGACAGGAGAGTGACTAAAACTTCAAATAACTCCTCATTAGGGAGTTCAAAATTACCCATTTACCATCATGATTGGTTTTTGCATCAGAGTAGGTTTGATAGATGACAGGAGGCAAAACTGCTTTTATTTCCTCGATTTTATCTCTTTCTTTTCTTCCGAATATGATCATTAATCCAATTTTATCTTCCTTTGGGAAAAGGGAGATAAGGGTTTTATTGGATTTTCTATATTTCAATTCATACTTGCGGTTTTTCCTCCTGTATACCACTCCTTGTTTATATTGAAGGATTGTGTAATGATATTGTCGGCTTTTAACCATTGCTTATATAAGCTTTCACCCAATATATGTTCTATTTGAATTGCATTTACTTGCAATTTTAGGCATCATTTACCTCCTAGTGCTTCTTCTTAAATGTAACTTTTCATAAACGAATAAAACAAATTACTCATTACACATATTTGAGCAACATCAGGTTATTAGGAATGTATGATAAATCAACTATGCAGTTTCACCGCACTATGCATCAAAAAATAAGTATTTTTTATTTTCAGGAAATTATTTTAGAAAAATGAGATTATTTCCTTGTTATTCGGGTAAATAACACTAGAAGGAGACCCCTACTTGTAATCCCCCTATACATTCAACATATATCCAAAAGCAACCAAATTGAGAAATTATTTTAATAATTTATTATGTGGAGGAAAAATGAAAAACATCTTTATCATTGCAAGTGCATTTATTGGTATTATTGTTGGAGCAGGATTTGCTTCAGGTCAGGAGATTTTACAATATTTCACGAGTTTCGGGAAAATGGGTATTGTTGGTGCGATTGTTGCAGCCGTCATTTTTGCATACATAGGTATGATTCTCATGAGGCTTGGAAGCAGGCTGCAGTCAGAGAACCATCAAGAAGTAATCAATAAAATAAGCGGTCGCTTTTTAGGCAAGATTATCGACTATATTCTTATTTTTGTTCTGTTGGGCATTGGTATCGTAATGATAGCCGGTTCTGGTTCGATTCTTAATCAACAATTTGGATTGCCAACAATGACAGGAACCATCTTAATCAGTATTCTGGTCATCATTACCGCTATGACAAATGTTGATCGCGTAGTGAAGGTCATCGCCGGATTAACACCGTTACTTATTTTATCTGTTATATTTTTATTCCTTTACAGCATGTTTACGATGGATGTTTCCTTCAGCTCACTCGAAGGAACAGCACTCAGTCACGATTCAGCTGCAGGCCATTGGCTAATTTCTGCAATAAACTATGTTTCATTAGCAACGGTAATGGGTGCATCGATGACACTCGTTATGGGTGGCGATGAAAAGAATGAAAAAATTGCTTCATGGGGTGGGTTTTTCGGAGGATTAGGTGTTGGTATTCTTGTAATCATTAATCATTTAACGATTTTTGCTAATGTTGAGGCCGTAGGTAGTCTAGATATGCCTGCACTTGGTATTGCGGCAAACATTTCTAATATGATCGGCGGACTATATGCGATTATCCTTTTCGCTATGGTTTACAGTTCAGCAGTAAGTATGTTCTTCTCATTTGGTACACGCTTCTTTGAACCAAAAACGCCAAAGTTTAAAATGTTTGTTACCATTTCTGTAGTTGTAGGATTTATAACCAGCTTCTTTGGTTTTACAGAATTAGTATCGTTCTTTTATCCCCTCTTTGGATATCTTGGAATGATCTTAATCGTAATACTCATCATTACACCTTTTAGGTTTCAATTATTCAAGAAAAAGCAGCCGAATTAATCGTAGAGGGGCTGGCCTAAAAGTTATTGGTGACAGTCGGACTCTTAGGAAAACTACTTTTTAGAGTTGATGGAACATGCGCAGAAGATGGGTATTGTATGCCGAATATAGAAGAAGAAATAGCTACAAAAGCTAGCAGTGGTTATCGAGTTCTTGAGCGTATTGATTCGAATCAAGTGAGTCCTTTTTAAAATAGAATCTAAAGTTTACACAATCCATTTTAGTGAACAAAAGCCAGGTACTTGGTGACTTGGTTTTTTGTTTGGAAATTTAGATTTTAGGAATGAAACTATCGAACATTTCAAAGAAGAGATGGGGGTGCATGGCATTTTTTTTGATAAAACCTATATACAAATGATATATTAAACCTAAAGGTATAAAAAGGGGTATGAGAAATGACAACAATAGATAAAGAATTCCGAATAAGAACCGATTTTCAAACAAATCTTACATTTTCTTCATTAAAAGAATTATTGATAAAAACTGCGAGTACTTTTCCCTTTGAAAATTTAGCAATAATAAATAATCAAATGCAGCCCATTACAAAAGAAAACCTAATAACAAAGCTGCTTGTAAATCATGAAGGCGGCCTTTGTTATGAGTTAAACCCGCTGCTTTATTACTTTTTAAAAGAAAATGATTGGGAAGTAAAATTAATTAGGGGCGTGGTTTATGATCATTCCAACCAGGGTTGGTCTAAGACAGGCAATACTCATGTACTGATTTTACTAACACACGAACACAAGCAATATATCATCGACACAGGTTTTGGCAATAATCTACCGCTCGCACCTGTTCCACTAAGCGGAGAAATCATGACAACGGAAAATGGTGCATATCACATCGGGCAGCGAGATGGCGCATTAACTCTTGAGATGAAGAAATTGGGAGATCAAGAGTGGAAAACTGGATATCGCTTTGATGTTGATGACATTGTGAAAGAGCATTCAGATTTAGATCATGTTCAACAAACCATCTTTAGCAGCCCTATATCTCCATTCAATAAAAAATTAATAATTACTCAAATTAGCGAAGGCGGAAGTTTGACGCTAACTGAAGGCTCATTCACAAAGAATGTGCAAGGAAAGATAGAAAAAAAGCAAATTTCAAAAGAAGAAGTACAAAAGCTTGCAAAACTTCATTTTGGTTTAGAGCTTGCATAGAAGATTTGATTGGCTGGCGTTTGAACGATTAATAATTAAGTTCTAATATGAAATTTGGGGTTGGAATTGCTTTCCTGAAAAGATCCGAAAAAAAATTTTATCAGCGTTAATCCCGATATATCACCGATAATTTTCAATATATCGCCGGTTTTCCGAATATATCGTTTAAAAATAATACTTATATCGGCGAAAAGCCCTTCTTCAGCGAAAATTAGCCCTTCTGCCAAGAGTTTTTCACTCCAAATATGTTTGGAATAGCAAACCAGATTAGAATCGCTGATATATCAGCGATAATTTCAATATATCGCCGATTTTCTGAATATATCGTTTAAAACTTATACTTATATCAGCGAAAAACCCTTTCTGTAATAAAATTGCCCAGTATCCAACAGCATAGACTAAAAACAAGCGAATCCAATGTGGCTGGATCCGCTTGGTCTTATTATGCCAAAAGTGAAAGCTCTTCCTCAATTTTCACTTTAATATTTGTGACACATTCTTCAATATTTTTTCCAGACACTCGCTGTCCGTTAACAAGCGCATAAGGCCGTAATTTGCATAAGCCACATAGATTTTGGCATTCATAACTCATAACGGCTACTTCGGGATATTGTGCTAACAATTCTTCGAGAATCGTCTCTGTTAAAAGATTGAGATCACATATCTCCAATAAAATCAGACCCAATTTTATCACTCTTTCTAAAACAAAGTACTAGAAAATAAAATGAATTCATGTTATTTTATTTTTATACCTTTCAGTATAAAAATGTTTTATACTTATGTAAAGCGTAAACAATTGAAAAAGGTGAAGTAAATATGAACATCATTGAAGCGTTACAGCAACTTTGCCCGAATAGCTTGATACTTCCTGGTGAATCGATGGCAAAATATACATATATTAAAGTTGGCGGCAAGGCTGACTTTTATGTCGCACCCATAAATATAGAGGATACGCAATCGATTGTAAAGTTTGCACTAACAAATGAGTTGCCTTTAACGATACTTGGAAAAGGATCAAACGTCATTATTAGTGATAATGGGTTAAAAGGAATTGTGCTTAACCTCGATCATTTTAATCACATAAACATACAGGGTAGGGACATTGTTGCAGGTAGCGGTGCAAAAATCATTGACGTTTCTAAAGCAGCCCTTTCAAATGAATTGACTGGTCTTGAATTTGCTTGCGGGATTCCTGGAAGTGTGGGCGGAGCCGTCTTTATGAACGCTGGTGCATATGGCGGAGAAATCTCAAATGTTTTGATTGAAGTTAAAGCTTTAACATTGAAGGGTGAATTGCGAACCTTTTATCAAGATGACTTTCAGTTTGGCTACCGATCAAGCATCTTTTCAAAAGAAGGCTTGATCATTTTAGAAGCAAAATTCAGATTGCAGCATGGTAAAGATGAACATATACGAAGTGATATGAATGAATTTACTTTGCTGAGAGAAGAAAAGCAGCCTCTGGAGTATCCATCATGCGGAAGTGTATTTAAACGTCCGCCTAATCACTTTGCAGGAAAGCTGATTGCTGATTGCGGTTTACAAGGGCTAAGAGTTGGCGGAGCAGAGGTTTCAAAAAAACATGCCGGATTTATTGTAAATATCGACCATGCTTCAGCAAATGATTACATCCATTTAATTGAGCAAGTACGAACAACCGTGAAAGAGAAATTTGATATTGCACTAGAAACGGAAGTTAAGATTCTAGGGGAAAAATAGTAGATCGGAAGGGGTAAGTTAAAGATGAGTAAAGCAGATTTGTTTAAAGAAGTTATGGGTAATTATCCAACAGGTGTAACCGTAGTAACTATGACAGATAATGAAGGTGTCCCTTTGGGGCTTACAGTAAATTCATTCGCATCTGTATCACTGGATCCAATGTTGCTCTTATGGTCCATTGACAAGCGCGTCTCAACATATGACAAATTTACCAATACTGATCAATTTGCTATTCATGTCCTTGCAAGTGATCAAGCGGAAGTATGTTCCCTTTTTGCATCAAAAGGAATAGATCGCTTTAAAAACTGCGAATGGGAAAAATCTAAAAATGACTTGCCAATTATCGCAGGAAGCGCAGGGGTATTTCAATGTAAAACATTCAAAACTATTGAAGCGGGCGATCATATGATCATTGTTGGTGAAGTGATTGATATTGAAAGCAACAAGAAAGAGCCCTTGTTATATCATAAAAGAAAATTCGATGGCATTCCTGCAAGTTTCTATGAATAATACGTTTTTATTGCTGATCCTGGTGACGGGATCAGTTTTTTTGTGCAAAGAAGGGAATTCTTATGTGGTTATAGAAACTAAAATAAGAGAATTTTTCTAAAGTAAGGAGAGAACTGTAATGGAATATAAAATAATAAAAACATATGAGGAAGCTGTAAAGGTAATTGAGGAAGTTGGTTTACTGCCTCTATCCCCTTTAATACCTCATTATCCTTCTTTAAATACGATTACTTCGGAAGACAAATGGCATTCTGAAACCGAGTATGATCCTTGGATTTGGAGGACTAAATTTTCAACTGACGGAATAGCAGGATACGGAAAATTCATCAAGAAAAAATCAGTACTAGTCTCTCGTGACCTTCTACCATATGTGAAGACAGTTTTGGGTTATCAGCAATCAGTTGAAGAAAGGTATTATAATGGCCACGTATCAAAAGAGGCGTTCAATATATATAAGATTATCAGCCGTGAAGAGGTTATCGATACTCGCGAATTAAGAACGAAAGGAGATCTCAGAGATAAAGAGAAAAAGAAAATCTTTGATAACGCACTTATTGAACTTCAAAGTTCAATGGATATTGTCATTTCTGGCATCCAAGAAAAAAAGAATGATGTTGGAGAAGTCAATGGATGGAGCAGCACAGCTTTTGAGACATACGATACATGGACAAACAGAAACAATATTAGCACAATTGATATGGATAGAGAAGATGCAAAGAAATATTTAAGTGCTCACTTTCAAAAGGTATGCGACAACGAGTCAATTAAAAAACTGGAAAAAATCTTTGCATAATAGTACTAGATTATTTTTTGAAATTAGAGATTTGAGTACAAGAATAATTATCAATTAAGTGACTGATTCAAAACGGACATCTAACCAACGTAATAGTGACCAATTCAATAAATATCTAATTAAAACGGGCATCTAATCAGTATAATAGTGACCGATTCGATGAGCGACAAATCAAAACGAGCATCTAACCAATGTAATAGTGACCGATTCGATAAGTGTCAAATCAAAATGGGCATCTAACCAAGGTGGTCTATACTGAGATTTAACGGCTCGGGAAAAACTATATTGCTTTAATTAATCATGGGTTATCATTGGGCAACAACTGGAAAAGTCACCGTACTTGGCCACTCATTTGGAAAAACCGATTTAAATGAACTGCGTAAAACAATCGGCTGGGTTAGTTCTTCCCTCCAAGAAAGAATGTGGCCAAATGAATTGGCACAAAACATCGTTGTGAGTGGAAAATTTGCTTTCTGTGGGTATATAACTGCAGAAGATCTGGAGAGAGCAAACAGTCTAATGGAACAGTTTTCCTGCAACCATCTATTTAATCCCATATCAATCATGCTCACAAGGTGAAAGGTAAAAATTGCGGATTGCTCGTGCGCTTATGGCAACCCCAAAGCTTTTGAAGAAATTATTCCTTCAATCAATAAAACACTTCATATGAGAGGCGAAGAAATTTTTTCAAGTGGAGATTCTGTCAATTTTTCGATAAGCAAGTAAAAATTGAATGGCGAGATGACAGACCATCGATAAAAATTTAAGATTGACAATTATAAGAAAATAGTGGTAATATTCGATAGACGCTAAACGATATTTTATAAAGGAGGAATGGACCATGCAAGGATTTAATACTCAGTTTATCACTATTAATTTCATACATTCTCCATACCTACTGCCCGTAAAATAACTATTTCTTACATAAAGAAGGTATTGACACGACTAAAATACCTTTTCCTGAGATGCATGCTCTTAATAGGGTGTGCATCTTTTTTGTTTGAATTACTAGTGATCAATTATGAGGAGGAAGATGATGATGAAGAAAAAATTTAAAATGATGATTTTCAAAAAGGAATTACTATATAGTGGGTAGCATTGTATTACATTACATCTGTGTAGGAGAGAAGGTGCGTTAAATGTTTGATGTATTAGGGAAGTTGGGCTGGTTTTTTAAACGATATTGGAAGCAATATACAATTGCGATTTTCTTACTGATCATTGCGACGATATTGGAAGTCATACCGCCTTATTTAATTGGCTCTATCATCGATATAATAACTGATGGTGAAATGACGAAGGAAATATTACGGCAATATGTCTTAATCTTTATAGCCATTATGGTATTAGGCTATATTTTAAACTTCTTTTGGCAATATGGATTATTTGAAGGAGCCATTAATCTTCAAAAAATCATGCGTCGTAAACTAATGGGTCAATTTTTAAGAATGACACCAACATTTTATGAGAAGAATCGTACGGGTGATTTAATGGCTCGGGCGACAAATGATTTAAATGCGGTTTCATTAACTGCTGGATTCGGAATTATGACATTAATTGATTCTACCTTATTTTTGGGGGCAATTATCTTAGCAATGGGATTTATGATTTCATGGAAATTAACTTTCTTTGCAATGCTTCCAGTGCCGATAATGGCAATCTTAATCCAATACCTCGGCAAGCTTGTTCATGAACGTTATATGAAGGCACAGGATGCATTCGGCGAATTGAATGATAATGTACTAGAATCAGTTGCCGGTGTGCGTGTGATTCGTGCTTATGTTCAGGAACAAAAAGATGAAGTGAAGTTCTCTGACATGAGTGAGGATGTATATGAAAAGAATATGCAGACAGCTAAAATAAATGCTTTCTTCGGACCGATCACGAGAGTCGGAACAGGGATCAGCTATGTCGTTGCGCTTGGATACGGTGCTGTGCTTGTATCTAATGGCGAATTGACTGTCGGTCAGCTCGTCACCTTTAATGTTTACCTTGGTCTAGCAGTTTGGCCTATTTTTGCCATCGGTGAGTTAATCAATGTGATGCAGCAAGGGAATGCATCACTTGATCGTGTTCAGGAAAGCCTTGAATATGAGGCTGATGTGCAAGACACGAAGAAACCTATAGCAATTGCAACACCAAGTGTCATCGGCTTTAATGATTTACTATTTCAATATCCAACGAGCCAAGTAATTAACTTACAGCAAATCTCCTTGTCACTCCAAAAAGGAGAGACGCTCGGTATCGTCGGGAAAACAGGTGCGGGAAAAACGACCTTCCTCCGACAGTTACTTCGTGAATATCCTATTTCCGAAGGACAGATTAATATTAATGGGATTGACCTGGCTTCACAAACAAAGGAACAGGTTCTTGATTGGATCGGATACGTACCACAAGATCATGTGCTTTTTTCACGGTCCATTCGACAAAATATTTTATTTGGGAAAGAAGATGCATCGGAAGCTGAGGTAGAAAAAGCGGTGGTTCTTGCTTCATTTAAAAAGGATTTAGATAACTTACCGATGGGTCTTGAAACACTTGTAGGTGAAAAAGGTGTTTCTTTATCAGGTGGGCAAAAACAGCGAGTATCAATTGCCCGTGCGCTGATTAAAGATCCTGAAATTTTAATCCTTGATGACTCATTATCAGCAGTTGATGCAAAAACTGAAGCAAATATTATTAAAAATATCCAGAATGAACGAAGCGGGAAAACAACCATCATTACCACACATCGTTTATCTGGTGTACAGCATGCTGATCAAATTATTGTACTGGATGAGGGACAAATCACTGAACAAGGAACTCATGAAAAGCTTCTTCAAGAAAACGGCTGGTATAAGGAACAATTTGACCGTCAACAGCTAGAGGAGGGAGGTCAAGCATGAGTACGGGTAAAAGATTAACCCAATATGCACTTTATTTTAAAGGACCGATCTTTTTAGGATTATTTTTCTTAACAATTGCTGTCTTTACAGAGCTTGCTGGCCCATTTATAGCCAAGAATATCATCGATAATCATATGACAATTGGTAGCCTTGAAATTAAGCCGATTGCCTGGCTCCTATGTTTATATTTCATTTTACAAATGTCATCCGCTATCTTTCGTTATTTCATGTATATTTATTTGCAAATAAGCGCAAACCGAATTGTACAAAAATTACGTAAGGATGTATTTGGTCATATTCAAACATTGCCTATTCAGTATTTTGATCATCTTCCAGCTGGAAAGATTGTGGCACGTGTTACCAATGATACAGAAGCAGTCAGAAATTTATATGTGCAGGTGCTCTCTAATTTTGCGACTAGCCTGATTTCTATCATCGGTGTCTACATCGCGTTGTTTATTTTAAATTGGAAGATGGCAATGATTGCTTTGATCATGATTCCAATTATCTACGCATGGATGATTTTATATCGTAAATATGCTTCCAAGTATAATGATGTCATCCGTACAAAGATTGCTGACATCAATGCAATGATCAATGAATCCATTCAAGGAATGTCTATCATTCAAGCCTTTCGTCGAGAAAAGCAAATGACGACGGAATTCAATGAGATGAATGACGAGCATTATACCTATGAGCGCAAGCTATTGGTTTTAGATTCAGCCACTTCACATAACTTGGTAAATACTCTTCGGCTGATATTATTTACGATATTCATCATTTACTTCGGAACACAATCGATTAGCACAACAGAGTTGGTGTCTGCTGGTACACTTTATGCTTTCGTGGATTATTTAACGAGACTTTTTAATCCAATTACGAATGTTGTAAATCAATTTTCCCAGCTTGAACGTTCTCTCGTTGCTGGAAATCGAATATTTGAAGTGTTAGATCTGAATGGAGAGAAAGTATCAGATGAAAAGATACAAAGGTATGAAGGACATGTGGTATTCGAAAATGTGTCTTTTGCATACAAAGACAATAATTATGTTTTGAAAAACTTATCTTTTGAAGCGAAACGTGGGGAAACCGTCGCTCTCGTTGGCCATACAGGCTCAGGAAAGAGCTCGATTATGAACTTACTCTTCCGTTTCTATGATCCATCAAAAGGAAAAATATTTATCGATGGAGTTGACATCACTTCAGTTTCAAGACAGACTATGCGTGATCATATGGGCATTGTTTTACAAGATCCATATTTATTTACCGGAACAATTGCTACAAATGTAAGTTTGGATGATCCTAAAATCACGCGTAAGCAAGTGGAAGATGCATTAAAAGCAGTTGGTGCAGATCGTGTACTAGGTCATCTTGAAAACGGAATCGATGAACCAGTCATTGAGAAAGGAAGCACTCTCTCATCTGGTCAACGTCAGCTCATTTCATTTGCACGCGCCCTTGCTTATGACCCTGCGATCTTAATATTGGATGAAGCCACATCAAATATCGACACAGAGACTGAAGAAATCATTCAGAATGCTATGGACGTTCTCAAGCGAGGACGTACAACCTTTATTATTGCTCATCGTTTGTCGACAATCAAAAGTGCAGACCGTATTCTAGTTCTTGAACATGGGGTTATTAAGGAACAAGGAACCCATGATGAATTGCTTGCTCATGGCGGGATTTATGAGCAGATGTACCAAATGCAGGCGAAGTCGTTGCAGGTTTAATAGATTTATCATAAAGAGAGGCTAGGGAAACCTAGTTTCTTTTTTTTATGTGTGCTATTGAGTTATTAAAATGAACTTACTAAAAAATAGTTATGCTGATTTAATAATTACCTTTATTTCAGCGATTCATAACTCTCCTGCCTTAAAATAATTAGTAGTCTTTCTGCGATAGAAAAATGTATGGACATTGCAGAGTATAATGAAGGATGTTTCATTTCAACTACTGATTAAATCTGATGATCTTATTCAGTTTACCAGCCATTTTGAGGGCGGGTTATTATACATAGGTTAATTATTCTTCATTTTGTATAAGTAAGTCTGTGGCTTTTATTGCAACCCTATACAGCTTACGTTAGAAAAGGTTATCCAATTCCCTAATCCAAATATTCCATTTGTGTAGCGATTACCAAAAACGTTCGTTTTTGAGAGGTGGAGTTTTACCCATACTTTCCTATTCATAATACATGGGTTATTGAATAACTTTGTTTTAGAGGGGCATTTTAGTTCAATATGGATTGCTGAAAATGATTAAACTTTATTTGAAAACTAAACAAGGGTTAGATGTAAATATATAGAAGGTAGCTTTGTCTGTGTCAGGGGTCGCTATCACAAATAGCACTTGTTTTGTTTATTCTTGCTGTAAGGTAATTAACATGTTAACATTTATAATGAACGTTCTATATGGGGGTTGTTGTATGAAAAAATCACAGAAGAAAGAAGATATAATTAACACAGCTGAAAAATTATTTTATCATCATGGCTTTCATGCAATTGGTGTAAAGAAAATATTGGAGCAAGCAGAAGTAGCAACAATGACCATGTACTATCATTTCAAATCGAAGGAAGATTTAATCAAAGAAATATTAATTCAAAGAGAAAAACATTATTTTCAATTATTAGAAGCTAATATTGACAGGGAGAATGGTATTAATCAATATGTGGAGTCGCTAATAAAAGCACATCTTGATTGGATAGATACTGATGGTTACAATGGTTGTTTATTCTTAAGGGCAAAGCAGGAATACGAAGGTGTAAACGAAGAAATAGCTTCACTAAGTAGAGAACATAAAAAAAGACTTCTAAACAAAATTGAAAATGATCTGAATCTTTTTAATGGTTCCGAATCCCTTAGTGTACAAGTCTCTATTATAATAGAGGGATTAACATCAATGGTTCAAATACTTGAGTTAGATAAGGTAAAAGATACTGCAATTTACTTAGCGAAAAGTATTCAGGTTTCCGAATAATGAATAGTATATAGGTAGAGAATAGTGTCGTGAACACATTGTTCTCTATATTTTTTATTTAATTATTATAATGAACGTTATATATACATAAAGGAGTGACTAATATGAATGAAAAAAAATTAATAGTAGTGGGCTTGCCAATGATTGCCGTGACGTATGGTTTGTCTCGGTTTAGTTATGGTCTAATGCTTCCATATATTAATGAGACAATGAATATGGATCAATCCACTAGCGGCTTAATCTCGTCTTTATCATACATTGCTTATTGTATAGCAATCATATTTGCAATGGCGTGTTCTAATAAGTTCACTCCAAAATCTATTCTTGTGGTAGCTGGACTATCATCCATTATTGGTTTGGGTATAATCTCCATTTCTCCTAATTCGGTAGTGCTAGGGTTAGGTATATTCCTTGCAGGGCTAAGTACAGGATTATCATCCCCACCATATGCTAATATTGTTAGCACTAACGTAGAGAAAAGATTACAAAATCAGGCTAATTCATGGATTAATTCTGGTACAAGTATTGGAACAGCTTTTACTGGGGCAATTGCTATCCTTATGACTAATAGTTGGAGAGAAACGTATTTGATATTTATGGTCATTGCTATTTTTGTGCTCATTGTTAATTTTAAAATACTTCCAAAGCAGCAGGCTTCAGAAAAGAAGGTGATGTTTGGATTTTCTAAAAAGGAATGGAGGCACTCTATTCAACTAATTATTGCCTCTTTACTTATAGGAATATCCTGCTCTGCCTACTGGACATTCTCAAGAGACTTTATGTTAAATTTTGATAATGTTTCTACGTACCTAGGAGAGTGGTTTTGGGTAATTATTGGACTAGCAGGTTTACTAGGAGGAACTGCTGGTGCATTTATAGATAAGTTTGGTTTAATGAGCGCCTACAGGATTTCTGTATTAGTACTTTCAACTTCGTCCCTACTTCTAGGAATTTACCCAGATAACAATGTAACATGGTTCCTGTCACCAGTTCTTTTTGGAAGCTCTTATATTTTCATGACTGGGGTCTTAATAGTTTGGGGAATTGCAGTATTTAAGACTAATCCATCATTCGGATTAGGTGTACCGTTCTTAATACTTGCACTTGGTCAAGCAATAGGGTCTGTTTTTTCAGGGGTAGTAGCTGATCTATCAGGATATTATACTATTTTTATTGGATCTTCTATCATTGGTTATGTAACCTTGGTATTTAAACTCAAAACAAAGTAGATATCTCGATTTAGAATCTATAATCTTTTGTATTAGTTGAAAAACAGATAATAATTATCAAATTTTATATTAGAGCTACAAATGGTTAAATAATATGGGAAAGTAACACCTTTTTAAAACGTTATTGCTATGCCATTAAATGAGCATCTATTTTCTTATTCAATAATCGGGCGCTTATATATAGTATCCGTTCCAAAACTTTGATATGCTGCAGCCTTTATCTATGTTTACATGTAACCATAGATAAGCGTTTAAGGACTTGACGTGGAGCCTCTGTGGTCATGATTAGTCTTGAAAGGATGAAGCCGTTGTTTCATCAGGCATCCAAGCCTATCATACCCACCTCTCCACGTTAGGTCCTATGTTTGTTAACGTTAAAAACTATAATTACTTACTATATATAATGCTTTTACAAAGATACAAATTTAGCACTTTTCGTATCTTTACTTACGTTGGAAAATCATACTACATATAAGGGTGCTTAAATGGAATAAGCCAATATGAGAGTTATGTAGATGCTACAAAATAAGCATTGTGTTTCAAAAAAGTCATATGAAGCTATTTCTGTAGAGTTTGACCAATATAAAAGTGGTCATAGTATAGAATTTGAAATTTACTTAAGACAAAATGAACCGGTCGACATTATTCCATCCTATTTGGACATTCAAAATAATCCATGTAGCGTTGAGGTGTCGGAGCGTTTTTATTTTGAAATAATTAGTCATTTGGAGAGTAATATTGTTCTGTGAAAATAAAGTCTTAGACTAGAGTCTTTGAGTTAACAACGTTTTTGAATTAAAAAATCATCAGCTTCTTAAAAATAAGTTTTAGACTGGGTCCAATAAATAAAGCAACGACAGAACAAGACTTGATAAATAAAGTCTTAGACTGCCGCTGTTCAATTATCGTTTCCCGTTAGTTTAGTCAAGGATGCTACAAAAAAACTATATATTTCGATTTTTATATTCAGATTAATGCCCAATTGAAGGATTTAATGAAAATAAATTAAAAATTACCATAATATTTTACAAAAGAACTACTGAACATGTATTTCCGAGTTGATATCATTTTGACTTAAAAATTTCATTAAATCATTACTCAGCTGCACAATCTCATTGTTAGCATTATTCGCATAATCCGGCAACATCATATCCCTAACCATTTTAGTTCGTAGCCATGTCATAAAGATAAGATCCAAAAATAAGTTTGGAAATTTAAGCACCATTTTAAGCATTGGTGGATCAATTGAAACGCCAGCTTTTTGTATTGCCCTTAGATACGCTTTTAAAGTGACTGTTATTTTGCGTGCCGACTTTCTGGTTCTGGCTGTTTTTTTGTCAATTATCTTACTCTC
This sequence comes from Cytobacillus purgationiresistens, assembly GCF_030813235.1. Taxonomy (GTDB): domain Bacteria; phylum Bacillota; class Bacilli; order Bacillales; family Cytobacillaceae; genus Cytobacillus; species Cytobacillus purgationiresistens. Next base: position 353,689 of record NZ_JAUSUB010000001.1, read on the forward strand.
AGAATGCAAAACGCTCAACATGGCAATGTCTGATACGGAATGTGTGATTAGATACGCTTGCATATCCTTTTTAATAACGTAGGGAAGCTTTGCTGTTTTAAATAATTTTGCGAGGTTTTCTATGCGTTCTGTCACTACACCATTAATTTCTCCAAATGCAGTTGCCGCTATAATCTTTGGTAGAAATCGAGCATGCAATACTCCATCTTTAATCTGTCCGCCGAAGCCGGGAAAAGCTGGCAAAAGTCTATCCCCTACGATATCCAGCCACGAAGAAAATCCAATTGAATTACTAGTCATCGTAACTATATTTTTGCTTTGATTATCTTTTAGCGCTAACAACGCTGATTCGGACCGATCATAACGAACGGTAACGAAAATAAAATCGTATACATCGTCATTTTCAAGCGTATCAATGACATTCACTTGTATCGATCTAACTGTACCTTTTTCTTTATATTGCAGGCCATTTTCTCTTAATGATTTAAATCTATTAGAATGTGCAAACAGGGTAACGTCAAACCCTGCTTCAATAAGCTTAATTGCGTACATGCTCCCGATGACACCTGCACCAAAAATTAAAATTCTATCTTGTTTTGCTGACATTAAAACCACCCCTACTTATTAACATTTCATTTTGATTATCATACAACATGTTGTATGATGTGATTATAAATCTTTATTATTCCTTGATCAACCATCAGTTTTTTATTATTTGTCGGATCATATTCTTATTCGCTAGTAGGAGGGAAACATGAAAAAGCAACCCCTAATAACGGAGAAAACAAGACAAAAGTTTGTAGAAGTTTTTTGTGAGTTATATAGCCAAAAGCCGATTGAGAAAATTTCGGTTCAGGAAATTGCGAATAAATCAGGATATAACCGCAGCACCTTTTATCAATACTTTACTGACATTTACGAATTGTTAGACTCTGTTGAAAATGACTTATTGAATGACATAAAAAAAGAATTGGCGAATAAAGAGCTATCGATGCATACGGTTCAAGATACGCTCTATTGCCTGGACAAAAGAGAACATCTCCTGGTTCTTAAGGCCCTTTTGGGTGATTATGGAAGTACCCGTTTTTTAAAACGCTTAAAAAAAGAAATCACTTTGGATCAATTAGAATTAAACGTTCCGCAAAACCATTCCTTAACGCCATACTTAATTGAGTTTTACCTGACAACTTCCCTTTCTTTATTTCGTCTTTGGCTCCAGCGTCAAAAGGATTTATCGTCAGAAGAATTTTTCAAGTTAGTGGAGAACCTATATTCAAGAGGGATTACGCCCTATTTTAAAGAATAAAGCAGTGGCCAACTTGTTTTGCCTTGCATATGACCCTAATATTTGATTTTTTTCCATATATAACGGTGCGATTACTGTGAAAGTTCAATAATAAATTTTGTTGTGAGTTTTTGTTGTAATAAAATTCAGAAAATTATATAATTTTAATTGTAAGATAATACAAAAGGAGGTTTTTTTTATGAAAAAGATTTTAGGCTTAATGTTAATCTTAGTACTAGCCAGTGCAAGTTTGTTTGTTAGTACACCTGCTAATGCGGCTACAAATTCAGATTCATCAGTAGTACAAGCTGCTCCGGACAAAATTTGGATAGACAGGGCTTCAGCCATTTCCCAAAGCGACTTTCTTTTTTATTCAGCATCAGCATATGGTAACCTATATCGGGGATGGCTTAGTAAAATCCATCCTGGCGCTACTGGACCTGCAGCATTCTCTGGTTATATTTATAGATCACCTTTACCATATCCAACTCCATTTGTTGCGCCTATAGAACCATTAGAATATTAAAAAATCTAAAAGCTCTAAAAGCTCTTAATTTCATACTATGGAAATTAAGAGCTTTAAAATTTAACCTTACATAATATTTATTATTATTTATCATCCATTGGAGGGGCTGTCATGATTTTATCAGTAAATCAAGTCCATAAGTCATATGGAAAAGAGAAAATATTAACAGGCATTTCATTTGAAATCAATGAACCTAACATTATTGCTTTAATTGGTCCAAATGGTTCGGGGAAATCCACCTTACTCAGCATCATTACGAATCTAGTAGCTACTGATCAAGGGGAGGTAATGATTTTAAATAAATCGAACAAAGATCCTAACATTTTCAGAGAAATTGCTTTTATGCAGGATAATTCAGTTTTATACGATTATTTAACCGGCTATGATCACCTGCAGTTTATTGGTGATATTCAAAATATTACCAAGGAAGAAATTTATGAAGCAGTGGAGCGGATTGGCATGACAAGCTACTTACATAAAAAGGTAGGCAAATACTCATTAGGCATGAAGCAGCATCTTCTCCTGACGATGGCGATATTAAATAAGCCGAAATTATTATTACTGGATGAACCTTTGAACGGCCTTGATCCGACCAGCGCGATTAAAGTGCGTAATTTGCTGTTAGCATTATTACAAGAAGGCACAGCCATTATCATATCCTCCCATAACCTATCTGAAATTGATTTGATTACCCGACATATTATATTTTTAAAAGATGGTAAAATCATTAAAGAAAACATTCCACAAAATGAAAGAGTTTATTATGAGTTAACAGTAGATGACTATATTAAAGCACAAGAAATCATATTGGCTGAAAAAATATCAGTAAAGCTTGAGGGCGAAAAGCTTTTGTTACAAAATACTAGCACTTATTTAAGCGAAATTATTAGATTGTTAAGTAAGGAGGAGGTCAACATTCAAGATATTGAGAAAAAGACGTTAGGGTCTGAAGACCGTTATCAAAAAATATTCGGTCAGAAAGGTCATGCATGAAGAAATTATTACAGTTTGAAATAAAGAAAATATGGCGACAAAAGAAGCTAATCTGGATTTTTATCATTGTAATGATGTGCACAGCAGGGATATATGGGCAAAATGCTTCTGAACAAAAGACGAAGGCTGAACGGGCTACTGAAAAAATAACACCTTTCATAGTTGAGATAAGTCACACTCAAGGAGAGCTGAGAGCTATTGAGAGAGAGGATCAACTAGATGAAAGCCAGACAGAACAGCTAATGGCTATAAGTGATATCGGCAGTACATTAGCCGTTTGGAAGGTAGCGATTAATAATGAACAGTGGGCTTCCATTCCTTCAAAGGAAAAGGAGTTTTGGACATATATAGAACAATATGAGAAAAATGGAGGTCATTTCAAAGCCTTGCAAGGAGATGAAAGAGAGAAAGCTATACAGAAAAATGAATGGATGGTTACAAATGGGCTTGCTTATGACGATGAAAGCTATCCATTATCTCCAGCACTTGTTTTAAAACATACAACTGAATGGTTATTTAGCGTCTTGGGGGTTATCATCTTATTGCTTTTCTTCGGGACAACGATTACAGGAGAACGAGAACAGAACACATGGTTGACGCTGAAGACACAACCTATCTCTAAATGGAAAAGATACGGATCAAAATATATGAGCTTGATTATTATGCTCTTTGTTTTCATACTCCTAGTAGCTATTATAGGGCTGATAGTTCCTCTCCTTTTAGGTGATTACGCTCTTAATCTATCTTATCCACTAATCATTGAGATAGGCGATCATTTTACTGTAATCTCAACTTTTCGTTATTTATTGAAAGGAACCATCCTTTTTATCTGTGCAAGCATCTTTGCATATAGTCTAATTTTATTGTACAGCGCGTGGCTGAAAAATTCATTTAGTGCTTTAATACTTGTTATGACAACTATCTTTCTTGGGTTTATGTTGACAGATGTGTATGTCGGATGGCAAAACATTTTTAATCCATTTCAATTTTTCCGTTTTTCGGATCTTTTGATAGACACATCAGAAAGTGGTGTTTTCCTTTATTTCCTTTCAAGCATCCTTTGGAGTATTCTCCTGAGCACATTTGCTGTGTATTTACCTGAGAAAGAAATTAATTTTTTTCAAGGGAAAGCAGTAGAGAAACCATTTAAACAAGGCAACATCCAAAGACGAAAATCCACCTTATGGAATTTAATGACATTTGAATGGCGGAAGATATATCGAAAAGGGTTATTAGGACAAGTATGTGTGTTGCTCTTATTCTTATTAGCATTTGGATATTTTCTGATTTATCAAGAGGCAAAGGAAAAAGAAGTCGCTTATTTACATATGTTAGAGAATCTAGAAGAAAAGAATGATTTCTTACCAATTTTAAAAGAACAGCTTACTTCCTACCAAGAAATGAAAGAAAGTGGAGAAAGTAATCCATATATGGATATTGATTGGCAGGTCACGGAAACAAAAAAAGCAATTACTTTAATTGATGAAGAGGTGAATAGGGCTAAACTTGCCTTTTCAGCATATCAGAAGGAAAATTGGCTACCATTCTATGAATACCAGCTATTTGTAAATCGATTGAACAATCAGGAATTTGATACTGGAATAGTAACCTATGACAGAGTCCGTAGTATTGGGAAAATGTCCCTTGACGCTAGTATAGCAGAGAAGCAATGGCTGATGGAACATAATGTTCGACCTGTGTTCACTGGGGAATTTGTGACAACGATCTCCCACCATTGGAGTGAGGATAAAGGTGGGCAAAAAAATTGGGAGGGAGCGAATCGAAGAGTAGATAGCAGCGGAATGTTCGTACTTTACCTATATTTTCAGCACCATTTCTATTTTATTCTAATGATTCTATGCCTTTTCTTAGTAGGTGGAGGGGTGGCAAGCGAAAAGGGAAAAAAGCCGCCCATTCGATTCTTGTTAACAGAGCCTCTAACTATTAGGCATCTCTTTCATGGAAAATGGTTTATGGCCACAACTGTGGCCTTGATAAGCAGTATTGGAATTTTCACTATCGTTCTTTTAATTGGGACAATTTTCAATCGTTTCGGAGATTGGAAGTATCCAATATTGGTTTATGATAGCACAAGTTTAGCCAGCACTGAAAATTACACCGGTCACATTTCACAAGGAATGGGCTTTCATTTTATTCCGTTAGGGGAGTATTTAATAAAATGTGTTGTCCTATATCTCATCGTCTTAATATTTCTAATTACATTAGCCCATTTTTGTTCATTATTTATCAACAATCAATTTAGTGTATTTTCTTTGTTACTGATTGTAGCAGTCGCAGGATACATGGTAAGCTCAGAGGTATTAACTAAACATGCACATCTATCACCATTTACCTATTTAAATGTTTCTAAAGTCATAAACGGGGAAATTTCTACATTGATAAACAATCCAGATATCACCTTTTTAACAGGCAGTGTGACGCTTTTAGTATCAACAATCGTGCTCAAGATCATTGGAAGCATCGTTTTAATGAAACAAAAGAAAATAGTGGGCCTAAAACGAGTGGAAAGCAAGGGTAAATCTGTATAGAGTATTGAAGTTTATTTGAGATCTGGAGGGGGAGTAAAATGACTAAAAATTATGAGCCGAGACAAGTTTTTTTAGTACTCTGTATAGCTACTGCCATTTTTTCACTTATTTTATTACTATTTATACCACAAATAATCGCTGATATTGTTCATCATACTTCGGGTGTTTGGCAAGTATTTGTTCCGAAGGGAAATTTTGTGGTATATGCGGTAGGATTCTTTTTAATATTTTTATCGCTGTTTATTCTCTTTATCTTAGATATTAAGAAAAAATCAATTCTTTTAAGCATATTGTGTATTTTATTGAGTATCATTCCATTTTATATTGGCTCTCAATCCTATATCATTTTCGCGAATGATTCAATTTCATATTCTCCAATCTTTTCAACCGAGAAAAAAAAGTATACATGGGATGAACTTTCAGCAGTTACCTATTTTAAAGCTAAGGAAGGCGAAAAATCAGAATATGTATTCACTTTTAAAGATGATAATACTATTACCTTAGAAGATAATTCATATTTCGGGAATATTATAAATCCTTTACAAATTAAATTAAAGGAAATGGGTATTATCTTTAAGAAAGAAGGATAGAGTTCTGAATAAACCATATAAAAGCAACTACTCTAATTTAAGAACCACACATTCTGCCTGATTGGCCAAGAAGCGGCAATAAGGATCATCCATCTCCTTTTCATTCATTATGAACGCTCCACCATGGAAGTTGATGTAGACAGGGAGCTTTTCTTGTTTTGCTTCCAAAGGATAATATAAAGATAGATTAGTACGTTGAACAGATGTCTCAACTACCACATTTTTTTCATTTTTACTTGCTGCAGGGGAATCATAGGTGTTTTTTTTGCTTGATTGGGGAGGAGACGCAGTAATTTTGCAATAATTGCAGTGAACATAGTGTAACCTCACTTTTTTAACATTATAGCTGGAATTAAACGAATCTATACTTATTGGCTGTCAGTTGATAGGTGCAGCCAATTTAATACCTTTGGAGCAATCAGTTTGCCACTCTTGTTTTGTAAAAAAATCTTAAATGTCCTTGTGTTGCCTACTACCAACTATTGAAATATCTCCGAAACGTATTAGGGGTAATTCTTTCTCTTAGCTTGATGGGTATGTGGTGAGACCCCTATAAGAAATCGGCTTTTTCATTCCAAAAATTGTCTTAACGTGGGTTTTATGTCAAAATGTTGGCTGCATCCCTTATATAAAAAGTAAACTATAATATTTTTAGATGGTAATATTTAGTGAAGGAGGTGATTAAATCACCTCCTTTTTTGTTTAGAATATATTTAAATGTAGTGAACAATTAATCCTTAAATTAAAAATCCTTTGAACGTTCGATCTTCACATTATCATACATTCAAATTCAAGTGGAAAAGTATGATACAATCAAGGCTTTTGAATGTTATGATTAAGAAAATCTGGTGGCAGATGTTATGGCATAGAAGGAATTAATTGCAGAGTCTATGAAAAAAAATGAGGTGAAGAAAAATGGTTGCAAAAACAGAAGAAGATTTTAATGGTTTGAAGGAAATTGGCAAAATTGTTGCCTCCATTAGAGATGAATTGGTACAAAGAACAATTCCTGGCATAACGACCAAAGAACTGGACGATATAGCCGGAGAGTTTTTAGAGAAAGCAGGTGCAGTTTCAGCCCCAAAAGGTGAATATGATTTTCCTGGCTATACTTGCATTAGTGTTAATGAAGAAGTGGCACATGGTATTCCGGGTCCTCGGGTTATTCATGAAGGAGATTTAGTAAATATAGATGTTTCTGGTTCCAAAAACGGTTATTTCGCAGATACAGGAATCTCGTTTGTAGTAGGCGAAGGAGAAGCAGTATTAACCAAAATATGCGACGTTACTAAAAAGGCATTTGAAGAAGGTCTTAAGAAAGCAAAACCCGGTTCCAAAAAAAGTAGAATCGGAAAAGCAGTATTCGAAACAGCGAGACAGCATGGATTCACTGTTATCAAAAACCTTACAGGACATGGTGTTGGACGTAGAATACACGAAGCACCTGACCATATTTGTAATTATTATGATCCATGGGATAATGAAATATTAAAGGAAGGGATGGTTATCGCATTCGAACCATTTATCTCAACCTTTGAAGAAGAAGCATTCCTAAAAGAAGACGGTTTGACCTATGCCACAGAAAAAAGCTATGTAGCTCAATTGGAACATACGATTATCCTTACTAAAAATGGTCCAATTATTGTCACACTTTAATTCAAACATACGCGAAAAAGAAAAATATATGGAGTTCGCTTACTAACGGATACGTTAGCGCCATAAGAAGGCCGTCAATTGGCGGCCTTTTGAATGTGCGATTCTTACACTTATCATACATTCAGCTTGGTGATGAAAAACTTTACATACAAAGAATATTTCCGAATTTTCGACTTTGGACACTTATTTTTCGTAGGGGTAGCGTCTGTAACCAGTTGTGAGGATTTTGGGTTCCCCACTAATGGTAAGGGATTGATTTTGGCCTAGTTCATCCGAAAATCTTTGATAGAAACCCTTTCTTTTCTTTCTTTTGGCTAGTTAATTGAGCCTCAATTAATTAAAAAATTACCAAGTTGGATCTTTAATTTATTAGGTAAACAAACTTGTTTTTCAGGGGATAATAAATTTGAGGTGGTTAAGTGATTAAAAAATCGTTAATAGCAATTATTATCCTTGGACTTTTCCCGAAAATTGTTCCAGCCGAGACTAATCAATATATAGAAATATACGATATAAAAAAAAACGAAGTTATTATGAAAGTACCGTCGGATATAAATTTACAGAAAGAGGTAAAAAAGTTTCTTGTAGGAATAACGGGCGTTAATTCAAAATTTAGACCTATTCCAAACAAAGGGTTTATGATAAAAATTCCCCTAGAACCCGTAGTTAATGTAGAGAACCAATGGCTCAATGATCTTGTTGTTGAAGTGATAATTATTTTTCCTGAACAAGATGCTCCTTGTTTAATGGTTTTTGACGATAAAAATAAAGTGCATTTCTTTACATTCAAAAGCGATACAGAAGAATTTTTATCCTTATTAAACTTTAGACCATAAACCAAAATTCTTATTCAACCAACTAGTTAGGACCTTAAATAAGCAAAAGAAAAATAAGAGTGCAGCCTAATTGGGTTGCACTCTTATTAAGCAAGAAATCGTTTATACAGATAATACTCAAGCAATTCATTTACTTTGTTACGGATTCTTGGATTAAAATAATTATGCTGTTCCTCGTACCCTTTATAGATGAATAAATAATTTGTGAAATCTTTGTCTCTACTTATCTCATGTACTGTCATATGACCACTTCTCATTTTTTCTTTCACAATCTTTAAATCATGTCTTACAGCTTTAATGGTCTCTTCCATTAAATTAAGATAAGGCGTGTTTAATTTTAAATGTGCTTTTTCGATTATTTGTCTATCACGTTCTAATATGACAACAACCATAGGTAAATACATTGCTTGCTCTATAATATCTCGATCAATTTCAGGTATCCTGGTCATGTTATTAATCTCTTTCTACATTGGTTATATCATCAATATTAATGCGATTATTTGAGTCGCTTTCAAAAATTATGTATTTCATTAGATAGTCAACTTTATTAACGATGCCAGTAATTTTATAGAACTGGCCACTTCTCCAAATGGTGATAATTACCGGCAGTGTATAGTAAAGTGAATCTATTATGAGTATACCCATTTGCTCTTGTGCATGTTCATCAATCATAGGTTTTTCTTGTTTTTTATCCTCACTGTAAAAGTTATTGAGTATAGTTTTTTGTTCCGTCATAAAAAATGCAGGCTGCCATTTTATAAGGCCTCGATCTTCATACCTACCTTCCACTCATTTATTAAAAGTATATAAGAACATACGTTTGTTTTCAAATGCTAATAATTGACTTTTGATATTAATCTAATGTTTTAATGCAACAAATGTTGTATAAGATATATATTTAATAAAACAATTGTTGTGTTGGAAAGGAGTAATATTTGATGAAAATGTATGGAGTCAATGAGGTTTTCGCAGTTTTAAAAGATAATAAAATTACGACTAACATAGAATCAGTGCGCAGATGGCTACGAGAGGGAGCTTTGGAAGGGGAGGCATCTAATTCTCGTAAGGAAGGATGGAAAATCAGTGAAGAGGCTTTACAGCGATTCTTAGAACTTCGATTACCTACTAACAAAATGAATGAAGAAAAAGAATCTATTAATGCAACAAATATTGTATTAATAAAAGAACAAGCCAGAAAAGAGATGTGGTTTGAAGTAACTGAAAAGAACGTATGGGAAGGTCATAATTAAATACAGTCACAGCGATTAATTGTTCTGTATCACTTTCTTCTAAAATTTGTGCAGTCGTATATTCCGTAATTTTTAGATCCTCAGCATCATTTGAATCTAATGTGAATGCACTCATTTCATTCGAAACATTGATATGATCTAAAGATATATCAGAAACTCCATTTACTGCATCTTGATATGATTCCTCAAATGATTTTTCTTCGTAGTATTTGAATTCTGATCAGAAACTTTTATTGTGGTAAAGCCAGATAAAATTACACTAACTAATAAAACTAGTCCTACTAAACTCTTTTTCATAAAATATCCCCCTTTTCCACCTTTTACAATTGTGAGAATTTTTTGTAAAATATTATCATAATTTAATTTATCATGAAAATAAAGGAAAAGTAAATACTTTTTACTACTTTTCAGGAAGGGTGTTCCAATTATGAAAAAAAATGATAACAAGAATGATCTCTTTGATAGAGCTCTTTTTGGAAGTCCTGGAATAATGCTAATTATTATCATAGCAATAATTATAGGTAGTTATATATTTAAATAGACTCTGTGGGAAAGCCCTTTCCTTACTTAGGGGGAGAACCAGCGTAGCTGACACCATCCGCAATAAGGAAATGTCAAGGTGAAAATTAGTAGTTTAAGTTAAATACTTCCAACACAAATACCCCCGTCCTGTTTTGGATGGGGGTAAAATAAAGTTATATTCCACAATTGCGCCTCGATTCCGGAACAGTCATTTCTGATATTAGCTGGTATTGCGATTCAATCCTCGAAATTAGGAACTGCACCGCGAGGGTTGCCTGTACGACCTTTCGGTTCCTCCCAATCTTCTTGCCGGCCGAGTGCCGTCTCATCGAGGAAGTAGTACGAGCCACCAACCTGCTCAAGTCCACGAGCATAAACAGAGTAGGTGTGAAAGACCCTATCGCCGTCACGCAGAAAGCAGCTTCGGCCGGGCCCCTCTATTGGTTGCTTACCCTTCACGTAAACGGACGTGCCCGCCTGTTCGTGTTCAGTCTTGGTACGGTAATTGTACACGACAGGAGTGAATGATTCGTCCAGCGTGACGTGAAAGTCGTAGTTGAAGTCACTGCCGTACGAGGAGTACCAGGGGAAGCTCCAGCCCTTGAGAGCTTTGTATGCATCGATCTTGGGCAGCGGCGCACGGGAAATATAGACAAAAGATGTGTCACGGGCATACAGGTTCTTGAGGTGGTTGTTCGAAATTTCATCGGCTCCGGCCGAGCAGCTCGGGCAGCCCTGTTCCCAGCTAGGATGGAACATAAAGTGGCCGACGATAAGCTGACGGCGACCATCGAACAGGTCAATTAAACTTACCTTACCATTCGAGCCCTCGAAAACGTAATCCTTGTTAATCTCGACCATCGGCAGTCGGCGGCGTTCAGCATTCAGTGCGTCACGCGCACGGGTGGCTTCTTTCTCTTTGGCAAGAAGTTCTTTGCGAGCCACAAGCCATTCGTCACGAGACACAATTTTTGGTAATTGGTTATTATTTATTGCTTTTTTCATGTATTCTCCTCCTATCTTATGTTTTCTTAAGTTTATCAGATACGACTAGCAATAATCTATTCTCGATTGCTCAAAAGCCCAATTCAAAAAAGAACAGGCGCAATAATTCCACTATTGCGCATCGTTTGCTTAATAATCTATTTACCCTTTCTATTAGGGGTACCGCCACATGCCCATCAAGTTCATATTTTTATATCCCCCAAAGTGAAAAAATCTGAGCTTTGTTTAGCTAATAACTAAAATTTTCATTTTGGGGGCATTTATTTTCTTAGCTTGATGGCTATGGGGTACCGCCCAACATTTTAACGAAAATATACGCAAAGCCCTGAATTGCGTCCGACTTGGCGTTTCTCCTTACTCTAAGCTCAAACGACACGATCACCCGACAAATTGAATTAGACTGACTCGTAAAAAAAGCAGTGACGGACTAGGAACTCGAAAGACCTAGACTGCCGCTGCTTTTATTGTGCTAACGTAATCCGTTAGCGTAATCTACTTTAGGAGACAAGGTCATCTAACCGTCTGGTAAACGAGGCCTATGGCTCCAGAATCAAATGTCTTGTTTTCGATAAGTTTAAGATTGATCTTCTCCCTGAGACCTTGGAATAACGGCAACCCGCTGCCGATCAGGACGGGAGAAACCGTAATTTTATACTCATCTATTAAATCAAGCTGCATAAGGTAGTGTGCGAACCTAGGACTGCCGAGGATGACCATATCCTTGCCTGACTGCTGTTTGAGGTTCTTGAACTCTTCCTCGACATCTTCTTTCACCAGTCTGGAATTGTTCCATTCGACTTTCTCCAGCGTCGTGGAAAAAACGATTTTGGCTGTCTTTTCGATCCACTCGGCATGATTCCGTTCATGCTGCGAAGCTGATGGGTTCGAAGGCACAGATGGCCAGTAACTGTGCATCATCTGATAAGTCCCACGTCCCCAAATGACAGTGTCGGCAGTACTCAGAATTTCTTTCGCGTGTTTCTCCAAATCAGCATCGTAGGAAACCCAGCCAATGTCCATTTCACCGTTCGGCCCTTCTACAAAACCGTCAAGCGATGCGTGCAGAAATAGAACGAGTTTTCTCATTTTCAGTTCTCCTTTGTTCATGAGGGATATCTACATTATACATTAACTACATTTTAGCATAATTCAACTTGGGTTGTTTCTTATGGATGCTAATCTAAACTGCCGTTCGTAATCCCGCACATATGACCGCTAAAGTAATTCAAGATTCGGAGGCTTTGCTGATGAGAGAGATTACCAGGATTTCGAAACAGGGCGAGCAGACGATTCAGGACTTCATTCACGCTCTCACCCCCCACGAAGATTGAATCCTAAGACACTAGTTGGTTTGAAACGGGCGACCACCAAGAGGAAGAAGTTGTATTTCGAATTGAAGATGTGGCTACTCCAACATTAACACGATACCGGGAAGCCAGGCAAAAAGTGATAGAATTGAAACCGGCTACTCCCTCATGCTGGAACTAACAAGCATCACGTATCAGACATGTATGGAGATATTCCAATGTCCTATGTAAGCTCTTGTCAATGAAATTAAAATTTATTTACAAAATTAAGTATTACTTAAAAAAACAGAGTATTATTGTGGATAACAGTGATTTCGTAATGAAAATCGCTGAATTTGTATGAATATGATTGATTTCGAACATATTTCTTACTTGTAAGGGATTTACAAAGATTACAATGCAGGCGTAGAATATTCTACATAAATCACAAACTAAATAACGGCCAAATCTCAGTAATTGAGAACGGAGGACCCATTATTTTGGGGTTAATTCTGCATTTGCAGAAGGGATGAAAGACTCTTTCGCCATCCTACCCGTCAGCTAACTTCGTCGGCTAAAGCGAAGGAGGTCATAAGACCGCCTTATTTCAGGGGGCTTTTTTGTTGTGGATGAAACAAATTAGCAGCCAGTTATAAGGGGCTTTTTCTTTTATCTAAACGGCAAGGTTGCTTGCAAGACAGAATAAAAAAGAGAGCGTATTAGCTTGCTAGGCGCTACGTTTATCGAGGAGAACTTTTTAAAATTACTTGTAAATTGTCATAGGTACGCTTGGAATCCTTAATTGATCGAGAATAGCTCATTACGGGTTAAAGTTACAAGGTTTTTTTCAAATATTAAACTGAAGGTCAAATATTTAGCTCAATTTGTTAAAAATCGACTTTAGTCAATTAGGAGATAACCATAAAAAAACAAAAGATTATCTTGATCCTCCAAAAATTCTTGTATTGGGCTTTGCTGCTGTCATTCTGATAGGAGCTTTATTATTGACTCTTCCGATTTCTACAGAGGATGGAAATGGTCTCTCGTTTTTAGATGCTTTATTTACAGCCACATCTGCTACATGTGTTACAGGGCTTGTCGTTGTTGATACTGGTGACACATTTTCCATGTTTGGTGAGTTGGTTATTATATCACTCATTCAAATCGGTGGACTGGGATTTATGACATTTGCGACTTTTTTATTTTTACTGTTAGGTAAAAAAATCTCATTAAAAGAAAGGCTGCTGCTAAAGGAGGCATTCAATAATTTCTCTCTTGCAGGCATTGTAAAATTAGTGAAAAGAATATTAATATTCACTGCAGTGATTGAGATTCTTGGCGGCACCATTTTAGCGATTCGTTTTTCGTTCGATATGCCAGTTGGGAAAGCCATCTATTTTGGTTTTTTCCACGCTATATCCAACTTCAATAATGCGGGCTTTGATCTAATGGGAGAATTCAGGAGTCTAACCCCTTATGTCGAAGATCCAATTGTTGTTTTAACCATTTGTTCTCTTATCATATTGGGTGGAATAGGTTTTATTGTTATGAATGAGCTTTTTGAATACCGCAAAACAAGACGGTTATCTGTGCATACCAAAATCGTTTTGATTACAACCCTCATTTTAACAGTAGGGGGAACTATCTTAATCTTGCTATTTGAATATGGGAATGATCAAACGTTAGGTCCTTTATCTAATACTGGCAAATTTTTAGGAGCATTATTTCAGGGGGTCACTCCAAGAACTGCCGGTTCAAATACTTTGCCAATTGCAGATTTAACACATTCAACTTTATTCCTGACAATTTTCCTTATGTTTATCGGAGCTGGTTCAGGATCAACAGCTGGAGGAATTAAAATTACTACCTTCGCTGTTTTAATCGCAACCGTCTGGGCCCAATTTAAAGGAAATGAAGATGTTGTTTTATTTAGACGCCGAGTTCCCATTGAAACGATATTAAAAGCACTTACTGTTGTTATGAGTGGGTTATTAATTGTTATAATCATTACCTTTTTGCTGAGCATTACAGAAAAGGGACATGACTTTATTGTGTATCTCTTTGAAGCAACTTCTGCGTTTGGTACTGTCGGTCTATCCATGGGGTTAACACCAGAGCTCTCTCCCATTGGACGTGTACTTATTATTTTCACAATGTTTGCAGGAAGACTAGGTCCTTTAACCATTGGCTTTGCCATTACGAAAAGACGTAAAAAGGAAGCTTTCCATCATCCAAAAGGAAATATAATGATTGGTTAAATAAATAGGCAGGGAGTAGATTTAGAAATGGTCATTAGACAATATGCAGTAATTGGTCTAGGAAGATTTGGAACAAGTATTGCGCGAAGATTACATGAGGCTGGGCAAGAGGTTCTGGGAATTGATGTGAATGAAGAACGAGTGGAAGCTGCTGAATTATATGTGACACATGCAGTGGTGGCAGATACCACAGAAGAAAAAGCAATTTCATCCATAGGGATTCGCAATTTTGACTGTGTAATTGTAGCCATTGGGAATGATATGCAAGCCAGCATATTAACCGTAATGCTTCTTAAAGACTTAGGTGTAAAAAAAATCATTGCTAAGGCTCTAGACAAACGGCATGGGCAGGTTTTAGACAAAATAGGCACTGATTTGATTATCTATCCTGAAAGAGATATGGGCGAACGGGTTGCCAATCAGCTATTATCACCTAATATGCTGAACTACATTGAGCTTTCAAAAGAATACAATATTGAGGAGATTATGATCCCTTCAAAAATGGCTGAAAAAAACCTACGGGAACTTGACATTCGTGCCAAATATAATGTAAGTGCCATTGCCGTTGTTAGAGAAGGTGATATCATCATATCTCCTTCTCCAGATCAGATTATTCATAAAGGAGATTTTTTAGTTATTATAGGAAACAGAGAGGATATCGCCAAATTCTCAAGTATAGAATAACAGTCAATAGGCTAAACCCTTCGAGAGGTAGAAAACCAGATATACTTACACAAGCGATTAGAAAAGAAACTTCAATGGTTTAGAAGTATTTTTCATATCAATATAAACGATCGTGATAGTAAGCATGCAATCATTGCTGAAGGTGTTAGACGAATGGTGGAGATTGAGGAGGATTATGTGATGTACATTTCAACTCAAACCTGGAGTCTTAAAGCGATAGGATTATATATTTGTGATGGATTTGAGTCTGAAACAACAGAATCAAACCCAGGAGCTACACCAATCAAACAACTGAAGCTTTGTCCCTTATACAACTCGGTTATCGTGACTAAGATGTAAAATAAAGTCTAATTTCTGCTTATCAAGTGGGAGATTAGGCTTTTTTGGCATGCTTTAGGAGCAACTTTGTAGCTAATCATTATTATTTTGTTGAAAATAAAACATCTGGAATGGAAGTTGCTTACCATTACTTGAAAAGTATAGTAATATAAACTAAAGTGTATATTGAAAGTTACGGGTTAGGAGTAAAAATGTGGAGAAAAATATTATATCTGCAATGGAAGTTGCGAAGTTAGCTAATGTATCACAATCAACGGTTTCAAGGGTTTTTACACCTGGAGCAAGTGTGTCAGAAAAAACAAGAAAAAAAGTACTTCAAGTTGCTGAAGAACTTAACTATCAACCTAATGCATTGGCTAGAGGACTAATTACAAAGAAAACCAATATGGTTGGTCTGGCTATGAAGGATATTCAAAATCCCTTTTATCATGAAGTATTGGGCATATTTACAAAAAAATTGAAAGCAATGGGATATTCTGTCCTTTTTGTATATACAGAAAATGAAGAAATTCAACAAGAAGAAATCAATCATTTTTTAGAATATAATGTAGAAGGAATCATAGTAACTGATGCACTTCTCTCCTCAAAGATCGTATCGAAGCTTAAGCATAATAGAATACCTGTAATCTTATTTAATAGAAATGATAAAAGTCTCCAGTGCCATTCTGTTAGCTGTGACAATATTGATGCAGCTGGCAGCATTGCAAAATATGTTTTTGAAAAAGGATATAAAGAGATTGTTTTTATTACTGGTAAAATAAATACGTCGACAAGCCAAGATCGGCAAAAAGGATTTGTTGACTTTTTAATCAGTAAGGGAATAGTTGTGACAATTTTAGAAAGTGATTATACATATGAAAAATCCTTTGAATTAACAAAAAATTTAATACAATCTGGGTATAAGCCTGATGCTATTTTTGGTGCAAATGATATTACAGCTTTAGGTGCACTAGATGCATTAAAGGACCGAAAAATTTCAGTACCTGATGAAACTATTGTAATAGGATTTGATAACATAAAAATGGCAGCATGGCCAAATTATTCACTGTCTACATGGGTACAGCCAGTAGAAGAGATGGTCGATGAAACCATTAATCTCTTGACCTTAAATTCAAATGATGACGAGCCTAAAGCTGTAAAAGTAAAGGGCCATTTTATTCATAGAAAAACAACTAAATAAAGTAGAACGAGATATTTTAACTGAAAAGGCGTATAAACTGGAAAATACGCCTTTTTTGCAATCATAGTAAAAGGAAAATAAAATAAGGTTAAAAATCATCTGCCCAATAGGCCTTGAAAAGATCGAATATCAGAGCGAGTGGGAATAGTGAGAAAATTACATTGACAATTGTAAACGCTTCATTTAATATCTAAATCAGAAACAGTTTTGCATACGTATGCAAAACTGTTTCATACAAGTATTTTAATCTATTAATCATTTACATACGTATGGATTTTTTTCTATACTTTTGCATACGTATGCAAAAAAGGAGAGTTATTAAATGGCAACATTTTTAAAGCAAGGTAAAGTAGTTGAAGACATCCAAAAAGACGATGCAAAAGTTTCGGAAATCGTTCGTTCTACTATTAAAAAAGTTGAGGATGAAGGAGATAGCGCACTCAGAGAATTATCTGAGAAATTCGATAAATGGAGTCCGGATCGTTTTAAGTTAACTGAAGAACAAATCGAAAGGATCTGTGCTTCCATTCCAAAACAAACTGTTGAAGATATTGAATTCGCACAAAACAATATTAGAAGATTTGCTGAAGAACAAAGACAGTCTATGAAAGATATCGAGGTCGAAACCATGCCTGGTGTAATACTGGGACATAAAAATATTCCAGTGAACAGTGTTGGTTGTTATATCCCAGGTGGACGTTATCCGATGGTTGCTTCCGCTCATATGAGTGTTTTAACCGCTAAAGTCGCTGGTGTTAAAAGGGTTATTGCTTGTACACCGCCTATTAATGGTGAAATACCAGCTGCAACAGTTTATGCTATGCACACGGCTGGAGCTGATGAGATTTATATCCTTGGCGGTATCCAAGCGATGGCGGGGATGGCTATCGGTACCGAAACGATTGAGTCAGTAGATATGATTGTCGGACCTGGTAATGCTTTTGTTGCAGAAGCGAAACGCCAACTTTATGGTCGCGTAGGTATTGATTTATTCGCTGGTCCTACAGAAACATTGGTAGTTGCTGACGAAACGAGTGATCCGGAAATGATCGCAACAGATCTGTTAGGGCAGGGTGAACATGGTCCAACATCACCTGGGGCTTTAATTACAACTTCTAAAGTAATTGCTGAAGAAACAGTAAAAGAGATTGAAAGACAATTAAAGGTTTTACCAACCGCTGATGTAGCTAGCGTTTCATGGAACGACTATGGACAAATTATTTTAGTGGAGGACGAACAAGAGGCTTTAAAAGAAGCAGATAGACTTGCTTTTGAGCATGTTGAGATCCTAACTAAAAATCCTGATTTTTTCTTAGAAAACATGACCAATTATGGCTGTCTTTTCTTAGGGCCTGAAACCAATGTTGCTTACGGAGATAAAGTGATTGGTACAAACCATACATTGCCTACTAAAGGGGCTGCGAGATACACAGGCGGTCTTTGGGTCGGAAAATTCCTCAAAACTGTTACCTATCAAAAAGTTACATCTGAAGAACAAAGTGCTTTTATTGGTGAATATGCAGCTAGACTTTGTCAATTAGAGAATTTTGCAGGTCACGCTGAACAAGCGCTGCTCCGTGTACGTAAGTACGGCAACAAAGCATAAGGGGAACAGATTCCCTTTCTAAACTATAAAAGTAGGTGGCTTTTATGTTAAGCATGTTGGGCTTAATTGGTGGCTTAATATTATTGACCGTTCTTGTCATGAGAGGTATGAATTTGCTCATTGTTGCTCCACTTTCGGCACTGTTTGTAGCGGTGCTGAACGGGGTACCTATATTCCCACAGTTTGCTGCTAAGGGTGAAGTGGACTTCATTACTGGCTATATGGATGGCTTTGCTGGTTTCATTACATCATGGTATTTGATGTTCTTAGCAGGAGCGATTTTTGGAAAGGTAATGGAGGATAGCGGAGCAGCAGAAAGCGTATCACATTGGATTGTTTCAAAAATTGGCATGAAACATGCGGTCCTTGCTATTGTCCTTGCCTGTGCTGTTTTAACCTATGGCGGAGTTAGCTTATTCGTTGTAGCTTTTGCAGTTTTCCCAATGGCAGTCAGTTTATTTAAGGAAGCAAATCTTCCTAGAAGGTTTATACCAGCTGCCTTAGCATTTGGGTCTACGACGTTTACGATGACCTCAGCAGGCTCACCTGAAATACAAAATTGGATTCCAATTCCATTTCTTGGGACAAGCCCATATGCAGGATGGGAAGTCAGTATCATTACTTCTATCTTTATGTTAATTGTTGGCTATTGGCTGCTTATGCAAATGATTAACAGATCCGTTAAGAAGGGTGAGCATTTCGTAGAAAGAGATACAGATAACACTGAGGTAAGGACAAATTTACCAAATCCAATACTAAGTTTAGTTCCTTTGTTGGCCGTTCTTGCAGTAGCATTTATTTTTCATGACTCGCTAGCTCAATCCGCTTTAATCCTTGCTTTAATTAGTGGCATTCTTGCCACATGGCTATTAAATAGGAAATACTTCAGAAATTTTTGGGATGCAGTCAGTGATGGAACATTAGGCGCATTGATTGCCATCGGGAATACGGCTGCAGTGGTTGGATTTGGTGGAGTGGCTAAGATTACCCCAGCCTTTGCTACCGCAGTCGATTTTATGACTAGTATTCCTGGATCACCATTAATCGGTGGTGCGCTGGCAGTTATGGTTATCGCAGGACTAACCGGCTCTTCTTCTGGTGGCCAAACAATTGCTTTACCTATTCTCGCCCCTCATTATTTAGATATGGGCGTGAACGCAGAAGCACTTCACAGAACAGTATCTCTATCATCCGGTACGCTGGATTCTTTACCACATGGAGGATATGCTGTTACAACGATCAGATCTATTGCAGGTGAAACACATAAAGATGCCTACCCTGCTTTTGGAGTAGTTACAGTTGTCGTACCCATAATAACAGTAGTTCTGGCTGTTATCTTATTCTCAGTAGGGTTAGGGATTTAGTATTGTTTTTAGACGATTAATAAACAGCAAAAAACTGTGTAACTATCATTTTTATTTCATCGAATGTCTTTTGCAGACTACATTTCTCAAGGCCTTTGACGTAATTGATTAATAGATTTTAACTTCAATAGAACTCTGGCATGTTTTCATGCTAGGGTTTTATTAGTATTCTGCTAAAAGTGATTTACTATGTTGACAAGTTAAAAAGGCTGTTAAGTAGTTATTGACATAGTTGAAGCAATAGACCGCTCTGGGCAGTTTGGAAGGAGAGTCCCCAGGGAAACGAAAGGATACGAACGTTCGTTCTTCCTCTTGGGAATATCCATTATCTGATTATATATAGAACTCCTTGCAAATCTAATAGATAGAATATATGATAATACTATTTTAGAAACAGAGGTGTTCAAATGAATATTCGCGTATTAAATAAAAATGAAACATTACCCTTAGATTTATTATTGTTAGCAGATCCATCGGAAAAGCTGGTAAGAGAATATGTCTCAAGAGGTCAATGCTATATCTTGGAGAATGATGGGGTTGTCATAGGTACATACGTGCTTATAGTTACTCGACCAGAAACAGTGGAAATAGTCAATGTTGCTGTTAATGAAGACTATCATGGAAATGGTTTCGGGAAGCAGCTCGTACTACATGCAATTGAAATGGCAAAGCAGCAAGGCTATAAAACAATAGAAATTGGCACAGGTAATTCAGGTGTCATTCAATTAGCGTTATATCAAAAATGCGGGTTTAGAATGACTTCAATCGATCGAGATTTCTTTCTCAGGCATTATGATGAGCAGATCTTTGAAAATGGTATACAAGTCATAGATATGGTACGTCTTTCACAAGATTTATAATGGTGAAAAACACCAATATATGAAATGGATTGGAGCAATTCTTTTAGATGAGGATTGCTTTTTCTTATTTTAAACGAGAGGTAAAAGTGGTGATGAAATGAACAATAACTTGTTTATACGCATAATTCTCTTTCGAAATGTATATTTATTTTTTTTCTAGCAAAAATAATTCGTAATAATCGAGGAGGAATGAATATGTCAAATCGTAAAATGAAGCATCAGAAAAAAGAACAACAATCAACACAAAAGGAACAGCTGAATAAAGAGCCCTACACATATGACAAAAAATTATATGGCCCAAATCGTCCGGCTGAATAATCTATTTTTCCTTGATAGAACTGTTATCATGCAATACCTCCATAGTTAATCTTTGTGATAGTGCTAATTAAGAATACTAATTCTTCATAGTTTCATTCAGATATATATGTTGATTACAATCTCAGGTGCGACCTACATTATGAAAGGTCGCACTTTTCAGTTCTAAAGGGGCAGTTATTATAAAAGATTCTTTCTGAAAACAATTTATTTGCTTAATGTATTATTTTACCATAAAAAATAATAGGAAATGATTTTTGTAGTTGGTTATAATTACTTTCTATCCAATTTGAAAGGATGAAAGCATATGAATAATCAAGAATTGAAGGAAATGAATCAAAATCGAACTGTACCTATTTTTGACTGTAGTTACGAAAATTACGATGCGCATTTGGAGTTCTATACCGCTCTTGGATTTGAAATTGTGTATTATCAAAAAAGTCCATATCGCTTTGCGACTGTTAAAAGTAACTTTACAGAATTAAGTTTTTACGGAGTAAAAAACTTACATGCTGAAGAAGGTCGAGGTGGATGTTATATTTACGTGCCTAATATTGAGGAAGTTTTTACGACATTAAAAAAGAACTTAAAAAAACACTATGGAAAAATTCCTGTAAAAGGATTGCCTAGTATTTCTAGATTGAACCGTACTGCTGAAGATCGAAGGGTCAATATAAATGATCCTAGCGGAAATACTCTTATAATAGGGGAAGTCTTAGGAGATTCAACATCATTAATGCAAGAAGAAGAGGAAATGCTAAAAAAACTCCAAACGAAATTTGAGAAATTATATAAACAATCTTATCGTTTTGCTTACTCAAAAGAAGATTTTCGTGCTGCTAGAAACCTAATGGAAGCAGCTTTTGGCAAACATAGTGAAAATATACCTAACGAACTTTATTATAAAGCAAGAGTACTTCAAATAGATGTATTTAACACTTTAGGAGAATTAGAGAAAGCTAAACAAATAACTGAAGACCTGGAGGAGCTTGAATTATCAATTGAAGAGGAAAAGAATTTAACTGAACATATAGAACGGTTAATCGAACTGAAAGAAGAAATTTTTAATTCTTCTAGTGATGAAAAGGGTTAACTGTTCTCATCCATAATATTGATAAAGGCTACAGCAAGTGAATATTTGAATTGATTCTTTATTAAAATAATAAATCCACAAGAAAACTTTTTGGTAAGATAGGAAAAGGAAGGTCCTATAGGAATCCTTGGGACAGTTCCTTTTCCTGTGATAAATGTTTATTTATACCTGATAATGGTTTATGATGTTATTTTGGCTTGGTCAGAATGGTTAATCGAAGAGCCTTTCTGAATTTTTCTCTGAGGGATGCCACGTTTTATTTGAACTTTGGCAATCCACATAGTTAGTACGGGTGTTAATAATGCAGTTACTAAAACACTTGTTGCGATAATAGCTGTGGCTGATTCAGCAACAGGCGCAAATTGCGGGTTTAGTTCAGCGATGATAAATGGTACTGCGACTGCTGCCCCGGCTGTTGAAGATGCGGCAACACCGGCAACTCCATCAGATCCGGTGATATAACGGTCCATTAGGTACAACACTCCGCCTGATAAGAACACGACAGCTACCCCCATCAAAATTCCCATAAATCCTGATCGAACAATCATTCCAAAATCAAGCCCAAAACCAAGAGCTAAGGCGAAGAACGGAATCAAAACAGGAACAGCCTGCCCTAGGAATGATCTCATCTCCTTATCGATGTTACCAATAATCATTCCGACCGCAAATGGAATAAGAGTAGAGACGATTGTCTGCCAAGGAAATGTGGCCAGTCCGCCTACACCAAGGATGATCATTGTGAAGAACGGACCACTTTCGATGCTGATAAAAGGGAATGCCGCTGCATCTTCAGTTCGTCCAAGTTTTGTCATTAATGCGGTATATAATCCACCGTTCGTTTCATTAAAGGCAGCAATGATGACTAAGACAGATAAACCTGCGAAAAGCCCAGACTGGATTCCATCTGCGGGTAGAAATAGTGCTGCCCCGTAACCGAGAAGCGCGGCGAAAACAACTTTACCAACCAGAAGGGTCATTCCTTTTTTAGCAATGTACCCCGATTGTTTCACGTCGATTGTCGCACCGACGCAAAAGAAAAAGACAGCAAGAATGGCGGATGTACCTGTCAGCATGGCCCCGGTGAAGCCTCCAAAGTATGTAGCAGTATCTGGTGCAAGCGTGTTAAGTAAGGCTCCAAGGAATAATGGAACTACCATCATACCGCCAGGGATTTTTTCAATGCCAGCTTTGATTCGCATCATGAATCTCTCCTATTCAGCTCAATTATTTTAGATTTCTTATGACAATCTAGTTGGGAGTTCAGATCTGTCTTTCTTTTGCTGCATTTGCATGAACTGCTCGAGGCTTTCACGGTTGGGCATGCCATCCATGTCACCAGGTGACATCACTTGGAGTGCCCCAATTGCATTTCCACATGTTACTGCTTCTCCAATTGGTTTTCCTTCAAGAAAGCTGGAAATAACCCCGACCGCAAAGCCATCTCCGGCACCGACCGTATCAATGACCTGATCAGGTTTGAATCCTAGAACATAGCCTTCTTCTTGACCAGTTTTATAAAATGCTCCTTCCGGGCCAAGTTTAATGACGATCGTCTGTATACCCTTTGATAAATAAAATTCCGCGATTTCATGGGGGTTCGAGAGACCTGTCAATGTTTGCGCCTCGGATAACCCTGGCAAGAACAGATCACTCAAATAAGCAAGCTGATTCACGGTATCAATCATCGTTTTCTCATCTTTCCACAAACCTGGACGTAAATTTGGATCAAAAGAAATAGATTTACCAAGTTTTTTCATATAGTTCATGGCTGTAAGTGTGAAATGATGGCAATCTCTCGATAGGGCAGAAGGGATGCCAGTCGCATGAAGGTGCCTTGCTTCGCTGAAGTAGGTTTCAGAGAAATCGTTCATACTTAAGGTGGAGGCGGCTGAATTTTTTCTGAAATATTCCACTTCAGGGTCACCCTCTAAAACTTTTGACTTTACGAGCATCCCGGTTGAATGGGTGTCCGACAGGGAAATGCCTTTTGTATGAACTTGTTCATGCTCCAAGGCTTGGATAATGAACTTTCCGAAACTGTCATTTCCTAATTTAGTGACGTAGCCTACTCGTAAGTCAAGACGTGAGATTCCACAAGCTACATTGGATTCGGCACCAGCCAAGGCTCTTGAAAAAGAAGTAGCGGTATGAAGGGGACCCGGGTGATTCGCGTAGAACATCACCATCGGTTCTCCAAAGGTTACAACATCCAATGTGTTCATAAATGATTCCTCCAAATGATGTAAATTGGTTTAGTAAAAAAATAACATAGAAAGCGCTTTCTATGTTATTGAAAATTAGATTATCATATAAACCGGTTTTTTACAACGAGTTTTTTGAAAATTTGTTTTTTTTAAGAGAACAGCATTAAAAAGCCTTGATATATAGGGGGATTACTAGATTGAATAAGCTGTAGTTAGTGAAAAAGTTTGACTAAATTTATAATATTCTATATATTTTAAGTGTAGTAACGCAATAATCATCTATTTATACTGATAAACCGTTTTATCAGGAGGAATGATTTATGAAAATTGATAAACGCTACTCGGTTCATCCGACCCAAGTGAAACAGTTCGACACTGAGGAATTACGACAGAATTTCTTGTTAGAAAATCTCTTCATCCCTGATAAAGTATCGCTTTGTTACTCTTTGGATGACCGGATTATCATTGGCGGCATCACCCCGGTGGAGACTGAAGTGAAACTAAAGGGAAGCGATGTGATTAAGGCAGATTACTTCCTGGAAAGGCGAGAGCTCGGAGTGTTCAACATTGGAGGTCCAGGAAAAATAACAGTTGACGGCGATGAATATGAAATGGACAATCGCGATTGCCTCTATATCGGACTTGGCTCAAAGCAAATCAGTTTCGCGAGTAATTCAGCTACTGAACATGCAAAATACTATCTTGCTTCCGCTCCTGCTCATAGAGGGTATCCAATCCAGCATGTTGCGTTCAAGGATGTTCCGGGAGACGAGATGGGGGAACAGGAGAAAGCTAATAAACGAAAAATCCGGCGTATGATTCATCAAAATGGAATTCAAAGCTGTCAGCTTTGCATGGGCATGACTGAGCTTGAATCAGGAAGCGTCTGGAACTCAATGCCGCCTCATGTGCACGACCGCCGTGTTGAGGTCTATCTGTACTTTGATTTACCTAAGGATGAGATTTTATTTCATATGATGGGGGAACCACAAGAAACACGACATTTAATTATGCAGAATGAGCAGGCCGTCCTATCTCCCCCATGGTCAATTCACTGCGGAGCGGCAACAAGCAGTTATACATTTATTTGGGCAATGGCCGGCGAAAATTATACATATGAAGATATGGATAAGTTCCCGATTATAGAAATGAAATAAGAAGGGAGGTGGTTACACGATGAAGAAGCTTCGTGTACTGCAAAACATAACAAAGTCACCGATAGTTGCAGTTGTTAGAGCCGATACAGTCGAACAGGCCATCCGCATCTCGGAAGCCTGCATGAATGGAGGCATTTCCAATATAGAAATGACATTCACTGTCCCGCATGCGGATGAGGCAATTACAATATTAACTCAGAGTCATCCTCACTTAACAGTAGGGGCTGGCACGGTGCTCGATTCGGTCACAGCAAGGATTGCTATCCTCGCCGGGGCGCAATTTATCGTGAGCCCTGCCTTTGATGAGGAAATTGTTAAAATATGTCATCTCTATCAAATTCCTTATATGGCTGGATGTGAAACGATAACGGAAATGGTGAAGGCGATATCGCACGGTGTGGAAATTATCAAATTATTTCCTGGCAGTGCATACGGTCCGAATTATGTAAAAGCGATTAAAGGACCGCTTCCTGATATCAACCTGATGCCGACTGGAGGCGTCAGCTTGGACAATATTCATGAATGGTTCGATAACGGCAGTATCGCAGTGGGAGTTGGCGGTAATTTGATTAGGCCTGCCAGAGATGGAAATTATCAAGAGATTACGAGATTGGCGGCAGAATATATGGAAAAGGTTAAAATGCAAATTAAAGCATGAGGAAGGGGACAGAATGATGAGTTTATCAGACTTTTCAATGGATTTTTTTAGCTTAAAAGGTAAGGTTGCAATCGTGACAGGAGGGAATACCGGGCTTGGCCAAGGGTATTCGGTTGCCTTAGCGAAAGCGGGTGCCGACGTATTTGTGATAACACATGGTGACAATTGGAGTGATACAGAGCATTTAATCAAAGAAACAGGCCAAAAAGCAGTGTTTTATCAAGCTGAGCTAACCGATAAGGACAGCCTTGCAGGGATTGTAAAGGGATGCATGGATGCATTTGGCCGTATCGATATACTGGTGAATAATGCAGGAACCATCCGCAGGGCACCACTCCTTGAATATAAGGATGAAGACTGGAATGCGGTAATGGAAATCAACCTTAATGCTGTCTATTACCTTAGCCAGCTTGTTGTTAAGGAGATGGTGAAGCAAGGCAGTGGGAAAATCATCAATATAGCATCCATGCTGACGTACCAAGGAGGTAAGTTCGTCCCTGCCTATACCGCCAGCAAGCATGGTGTTGCGGGATTAACGAAAGCGTTCGCCAATGAATTGGCACAACTTAACATCCAGACGAATGCAATTGCTCCAGGGTACATTGAAACGAAAAATACCGAACAAATCCGTTCGGATGAATCAAGGAATTCCGAAATTCTTTCAAGAATTCCTGCAGGAAAGTGGGGAACACCCGATGATGTGATGGGAACGGTCGTATTCCTCGCAAGCAGAGCTTCTGATTATATGAATGGACATATTCTTGCTGTTGATGGAGGCTGGTTAGTTAGATAAAAAGTATATAATCTGAAGAGCTCTTAGCGAATCTCAGTCGCTGAGAGCTCTTCAGATAGGGGAATGCTATAAATGAGGAAATTCTCTTATAATTTTGTTATTATGGTTATATAACGGTATTTCCTATTACTAGATAGGGAAGGGTTGGACTATAGAAGTGGGAGATGCTTATGGACGTAAAGAAGAAAGTTACCATATCAGATGTAGCGGAAAAAGCGGGAGTTTCTAAGAGCACGGTTTCCCAATATATTAATCAGCGTTATCGATACATGAGTTCAGAAACTAAAGAACGCATAGAGCAGATAATACAAGAACTGAATTTTCGTCCTAATGACAATGCACGGAATCTAAAAGTAAAAAAAACAAAGGTGGTTGGCATACTTGTTGCGAACATCCTGCATACACTCTCGACGGAGATTATTCAAACTGTAGACGAAAGATTACAACAAAATGGTATGAAAGCGTTTGTTTGTAATTCGGCAGACGATCCAGAGAAAGAGAAGGAATACATCGACTTGCTGATTGCAAAGCAAGTGGATGGCATCATTATCTTCCCAGTCGGCAATGATTATACCGTCTATAACTATTTAATTAACTATTCGATTCCAATTGTCTTTGTGGACCGATTAGTGGACGGTGTCACGACAGATTCTGTATTATTGGATAATCATGCTGCTAGCTTTTTGGCTGTTTCAAGTCTGGCTGATAAAGGCCATGTCAATATTGCATTTTTTACATTGCCTATTGAGTTCCCGATTACACCAAGGATAGAAAGGATTGATGGCTACAAGAAGGCCATGGCTGCCTGCCAATTAGCTCTAAGAGAAGAATTGATTTTTTCCTTAGCAAAAGACCAGATCCATGACGCATTACAAGCATGTCTTAATCTTAACACCCCTCCAACTGCAATTATCGCAGGGAATGATTTAGTACTTCTTCAAATATTGACATTTTTAAAAAAGAATGAAATATCAATCCCAGAAAATATGGCTGTAATAGGAATTGATAATGTTCCCTATGCTGAACTGTACGATCCGTCCATTACAACTATCGCCCAACCGATTCATCAAATGGGCTTGAAGGCTGCGGAGCTCCTGCTTGAAAGAATCAATAAAAAGGTTCAAAACCCTTTTATTACTTATCGATTTGCACCTGAGATAGTTGAGCGAAAATCAATATGACAAGCAATGTATTACGATCGTCAAGAACTTACCTGGTGGGACGTTCTGATAATTATTACTTAAAGGATCAATTACTTTTGGAGAATCCAGTAGATAAGATAATCTGGTTTATCAATTTAGTTTTCAAAGCTTGTTAGTTTAGCAAGTTTTGTTAAGAAGATCAAAATTTTATAATGCACTGATAATGTATAAAAAGTTACTTATAGATATATTTTCTATAGATAACTTTTTTCTGTGCCGTTTTATATTTTAAGTGTAATTCTTCACGCTTAGTGATTAAACACACTCTATCATCTTATTGACTTCATTATTGGTTGGTCGCATCGGTATTATCTAACTGAAGGTCATTACGTCAACCTGCTTTGTGGGCAATTCAGTAAAACAGGTGTTATCTCCATTGGCGATAAGGATTGGATATATTGCCACTGAGGAATGAACAACAGATAAGTAACTTCAAGTTTGACGGAAAGTTACAAAAAAGGCGAACCCCATGGTGGGAATCATATATTCATTCAAATGATATCGATGGTGGAGGATGCCTCATCCGGAAAATAATCCTCCTCATCTTAGACCAATTGCACCGTCAGTAATTACATCATTAGTCCAATTAAGTTCATACGTTGTAAGAAATCCCGGTTTCTAGAGAGTGGACCAATTAATAGTCACCAATCCAATCTAACTACATCTAAAGGAAGTTCAATCTTCTCCTCAAAGCCAAAGGCAAGAATATTGAAAATCCATCTATATTAGCAAAGTAACAATCGAAATAACCCTGCTAACTTCCTGCCGATATCCTTTCTACAAATAATCCAGCTCCTGGACACTTAATAAATCTTACTCTTCACTTAATAAAGGTGGGGGTGATAGCGGCTAACAAGTTTTCCCTTTTCTGTGATATTATCAATAAACTAAACCACTCAATGTATGCAAGTATTCACTCACATATGTGTAACCTCAAATTCATAAAAAGTTCACAATGAGGAAGTAAAATATTCTTGAGAAGTTTAACATTTACTTAAATGAATTCAATAAAATATCTCATATGATTTATATCCCCGCTTAGCAAAATCAATGTATTCACGAAAGCAATTGATGAACGCTAATTTCTATTAGTGATCTGCGAATTCATAAGAGAAATAACCCTATAAGGTTGATATAAGATTCAAACCTCATGTCGGTTGATGGAGAGGAGGGGCAAATTTGGAGCTGGAATTCATATTAGATATGATTGAATCAAACGGTTATTTAGGGCTCTTCCTATGGTTATGGATTGGCGTATTTGTATTCCCAGTGCCAAATGAGGTGATTGTTATGACCATTGGGCTAGCTACCTCCTTAAAAGTTCTTCACCCCTCAATTGCTTTTATATCAGTTTATTTAGGTATTTTAGCAGCAATGACTACCTCCTACATCCTTGGAAGACTGATTGGCAGACCGCTTCTCCAATACTTTCAGAAAAGGAATAAGTTTACTAAAGTTATCGACAATTCTATGAAATTAATGGATAAGTACCATGCATTATCGCTCTCAATCAGTTATTTTATTCCTGGAATCCGAAACTTCCTTCCGTTTCTTTACGGTTTTAGTAAACTTAAATATCGTACGTTCGCGCTCTTTGCGTACAGTGGGGCATTACTATGGTTAGCGATTGCTTTTCCGCTAGGGTACATATTTGGGGAACATATTGAAATAATCATAGCGTACGAACAAGAAATATTCATGGTGGTCGGAGTAATTGCCATTTTTTATGTCCTATTTAAGATTCGAAAACACAGGAGAAATATGAAAAAGGAAAAGCTAGAAACAAAAGATACTTTATCATAAGATGAACTATTGAATTGTTGGTTGTTATCACTGAACAACTGGATTTCGTTTAGAATTTCTTAGGATGAATGGAATTTATATTCCTAAATTTAAGTGATCTATATGTAAAAGAAAAGCGGAGTGGTATGGAATTGGTTCTGACTTAAGAATATCGTGAAAAGATGGAAAGAAACTTAGTAAATTCTAATATACTAGCGGGAACATAGACCCTGTTGAAAATTAATCACAAGCCACGGCTATAATCCAATCTCAGCTAACACATACTTGCCAGTTTGGGTAGAGATTAACAAGCTAACATCTATTGACGTTAAACCAAAGGGGCATTAGCCAAAGTTTCAGGTGTCATTTAGTCTTTTTTGTGCAACAATAATGGAAGTTTTGTTGAATGAAAGTAAATAAAAAAATCAGTTCGAAATCATAGTTTCAAAATATATAGCCTATAATTTCTATCATCTTTATGCTACATTTCTTATGAGTTTCTATACTTATTATCCGATAAACCTATTGAAGGGTGTTTTTGCAATATGACAAAAAGCTTTAAAATTGAACTTCCAAAAATTTCATCAGATCTAAATAAAGCAACTTTCCAAGACATTTATGACGAAGAAGAGCCATTTTTAACAAACAGCTCTATTACTAGTACTGCTATTTATGATGAGGAGATTGATAAATTAGTCCTGTCCAAAGTAACTTTTAAAAATGTAAGACTCATAAATGCTTCCTTTAGCAAGATTGATATGACGGATGTGGTTTTTGAAAACTGTGATCTATCTAATACTAGCTTTATTGGGGGTATGATACATAGAGTCACTTTTAATGACTGTAAATTAATGGGAGTAAATCTTTCAGAAGCTTCTCTAGGGAACGTTTCTTTTAAAAATTGTATGATAAATATGGCTGACTTTGTAGATGCTCGATTAAAACAAGTGATATTTGATCATTCATCTTTGCAAAGTGCTAACTATTATAAATGTAAATTTAGCAAGGTTATGTTTGATCATTGCGATATTGACGGTGTTGACTTTACTCAAACTACACTTAAAGGAATAGATATTAGCACTTGTACATTTGACCGTATCAATGTGGATTTAGGAAATTTAGATGGTTTTATAGTGTCTCCTGAACAAGCAATTGGATTTTCAATGTTGTTAGGATTAAAGGTTAAAGGTTAAAAACTTATTGATTTTAGGGGTGGATTCATGGGTGGATTCAGTTATTTTATTCTTTAATCATTAGGCGCGATTGGGCTATTACAAAAGCGAATAAAAAATTGGATTTTGAAAATATTAGCAATTAGAGATTTATCAGCATTTTCCTTATGTCCCCACACTGAAACTTGAGAACAATTTCCATTTAAACTTTAACAATCGGTTGCTGCTGCAGCCTTTTTTATTGTATTAAAACGGAGTTGTAGTTGTACATGTATATAAAGTGAATTACTATTAAACTGTATCGTGAAAGGTGGGAAATAATGGACTTTAAAATCAAAAGGATTTTACAACTAAACTATAACTTGACTCCTGATAAGATTATATCTCAACAGGACGGCTGGGCAGCACTTGCTTATAAGATAACATCTAAAAAAGGTAGCTTTTTTCTTAAAGTTTATGAGAAAAAGAGATCCTCCACCAAAGATTTAACAGATGCGATTGATAAATATGTTCCAGTTTTATTAGAGATTATAGGAAATGATGCGCTTGCAGAAAGAATGCCTCGACCTCTTTTAACCATTGAAAACACTTATAAATGGGAAGACGAATCTGCTTATTACATATTGTATCAATATATAGATGGTGAGACGATTGGCAATCAAAAACTTAGACAATCAGAAATTGCACAATATGCTGAGACAATTGCCAAACTTCATCAAATAAAAGATGTAAAGAATAGTCACAGATTAGTTGAGGAAACGTTTGAAATATCATTCGCTTTAGAACCTTAAGCAACGACTATCACAGAAACAAGATCAAGAATTAGGAGATTTATTGAAAACATATGAAGATAAACTAATGGACTCAATAGACTATTTGATTAATTTAGGGAGGCAATTAAAAAAGGAACAATTTATTTTTTCATTGGTACATACGGATCTTCATCACTGGAACATAATGAGGGAAAATAACCAAATGATGATTATTGATTGGGAGGGGCTAAAGTTAGCCCCTCCAGAAGCAGATTTAATGTTTATAATGAAGCAACCTTATAAAAAAGAATTTATTAACGTTTATTCGAAGCAATACCCAAGCCACACACTTAATAATGATGCACTACGTTTTTATGAAATAAAAAGAAACCTTGAAGATATATGGGAATTTATAGTTCAAATTCAAGAAGACCCTTTGATTTCTAATGAAAGAAGGAAAGCTTTTAGTTACCTTCAAAAAGAAATTAATCACTTGGGAAGGTTATTGAAAAAAGAGCGATAGCACAAAAATGGTGAAGTAATTTATTATATTAAACTTTGCTACATTGTTTGCTTGAGCTTGAGTTACTCGTGCTACCCCATGTTTTGTTACTGCGCGAGTAAAAACATACCTTAGTATTGTTCAGCTCTTTTCTATTAGTATTCCCTCCTTGTTTTTTATTATTTCGTTTTTTATTCTTAATATAAGAGGTGATATGAGTGAGTAAACATATAAAATATCAATGGAGGATAACGAAGTATAATCCCATCTTTAGAAATAATCAAGGTCATTACACGAGAGTGTTGGAATGGACAAGCCCTTCAGATATAGGGAAAAATATATATGGTGAAACCTTTTCATTGGAAGAATATGTAAAGATCGAAACTGCATATATTGATACTACTATGAAGTTCTTAGAAGTCAATAACATTAAGTCATTAAGAATTCTTAATATGACTTATATTGACATAGATAAGGACCCTGTCTTGTATGACAAAGAGATAGACAATCTCCAGTTAAAGAATGATCAAGAAGTATCTGTAGAGCATATTCGTTTAATTTCTAAAATGGTATTACGAGGTTTCATATATTGTAATTTCATATCTACAGATTTTTTTGTGCATTTTGGAGACGAGTATTACATGTTTATTGGAACAAATAATTATCAAGAAGAACCATTGAAATTTGCTGAGGAACAAAATTTATTTGTTGAAGAAATGGTTTCTCCATTTTATATCAAAGAAGAGAATATTATAAGAATGATTATTTGGACTGAAATAAATGATGACCTTGTAACAGGCGAGGAATTTTTAAATGACATTTCATTAGAAGAATATAGGCAAATATTACACCTTTCAGATATCAATCCAGTACTCGGGATATTCCCGATAACATCAAGTAATAAAGATTTTTTCCAAAAAAAGATTCGTCATAAAATGGACTTTAATAAGTATGAATATTATCTAGATGCGGGAAATTAATCTAAATGTACATGATTTGGTTGCTTCTCAGTGAGCAGAAGATTGCGGTAATGAGTAAAAGTATCAAGCTGCATCCAAATTGTTAGTTAATAAACTAACAATTTGGATGCAGCTAATTTGTTTTTTATTCTAATACCCATATAGGGCTATTTTATTTATAACCGCAGCAACTACTTGCCAAGCAATTGTTATTAACTACCATTCAACAAAAAAGCTTTTTAGAAAATCGCTTATACACATATGAACAAGGGTGTTTCAAAAAGGAAAAGGTAGACACAAAGGAGGGATAAGAATTGGGAAAATAATAAGTTTCTCTCGAGTAACAGGTATGATATGTGCAGCGTGCGAAAACAAAATTGAAAAGGGTCTTGCAAAAATTGAAGTTGTCCATACTTTCGATGGCCAGAGTTCTTAATGGGCTCTGTCTATAGTTTTGAATTGAACCATACTGCGGTTTTTAGTCATAGTTTCCATTTACATTAATAGGTATATTCTGTTATGAATGTTCGAATAATAAGCAACAGTAGATAAGGTTTTAAAAAAATTGTGAAGATGTATTTCCAAAACAGAAACAAAATTCCGGGTTACAGTGTGACTTTCATGCAAAAAATCATTTGAAATTATTCGAAACAAGGTGAAAATATGATTTGGTTGATGATTCCAATCGGCATTTGGATAATTGCTCTTCTGATTATGGTGATGCCTAAGTTCGTTGTGAATAAATTACAGCAAATCGAGTTGAAACTAATGGTAAATGCTGAATTAGAAAAATACACTAACCCTAATGAAAGTATATTTAAATATATAGAGAAAAGTATTTTAGATACAATCCATATTCAAAACATGTCCTTAATTAGCTCGATAATAGGTTTAGTATTAATCGCTCTCGGTACTTTGGCTTTATGTCTTGTCTTATTACTATAGAATGAGCTCTCGATAAATCTGTAAGCTTTAATTTTATTTGACAAAGTTACTGACCCCTAAATAACAATTAAACCCCATTTCTGTTAGTAATGATAAAGTGCATGGCAGAATATTGTAATATAATCGTCCAAAATGCCTCATCTATTAGGTGAAAAGCATGCCAATTGTTAGAGACCAACTAACAATTGGCGTGCTTTTTTTATGGCAAAATTCACACAAAATGTACGATGAATAGTATTTTTCCAATGTATTGACTCTATGAAATTGAACTGTTGAATCCATGATCGAGACACAGGGGTGGCCACTGTCACGTAGAAGCAGCTGTTTTGATATATGCCATGGAAAACCTTTACGGTATCATGAAATCTATAAAAGATAAATTACTTACGAAAAAAATGTAGGTGCGTGCATTTTTCAGAAATGTTAGAATTTAATAAAAATGATCCATTCAGGAGGGATGACAATGGAGCAGACTCACATAACCGTTACCAAAATTATGCCTCCCAGTATAAAAGCTGATAGCATAAGAAGGTCAAAATTGTACGTGAAATTATCAAAAATGAACAATTTCCCGCTTACCTTTGTGATTGCTGGGGCTGGGTATGGAAAGAGTACTTCCTTAGCGCTTTATGTGAATGATAGTCACTTTTCTGTTTGTTGGTATACAGTTTCTTCACGGGACCAAGATTTGAATCCGTTTATTACTTATTTAATTTATGCTATCAAACGCGAGCACCCTTCATTTGGCAAAATGATTTTATCTAAGCTAACTGGCGGTAGTGTTTATAAAAATGCCTATGATATTGGTCAAATTGCAGCATTGTTTGTCAACGACTTAATAAAGATCCCTTCTGTAATTACGCTTATTATAGATGATTTTCATCATGTCATGAATGTTGAAAGTATCCAAGAGTTTCTACAGCAAGTGATGGAATATTGCCCTCATCATTTTCATTTAGTCATTTCTTCAAGGATAAAACCGAAGTGGGGCTTTATGAAACGCTTGCGTGTTGAGGGCTCTTTATTGGAGATTAATCAAGATGAATTAATCTTATCTAAAGACGAAGTGGAGCTTCTTTTAACCGATTATTATGGTCTAGATATAAGCTTGGCGGAAATAGATGAAATCTATCAATTGACTGAAGGCTGGATGTTGGCTTTAGGGATTATTGGGCTGGATCTTCAGAAAAAAGATTCATTTCATAGATCTTTTGAAAGAACTCAATTAACTTTGGATGATTTATTTCAATATATTGCCCTAGAAGTCATTTCAAAGCAGCCAAAGCCTTTTCAAATTTTCTTAGAACAAACATGCATTTTAACAGAGTTATCAGAAGCTGTTTGTAATGAAATTTTGAGTATAAGCGACTCGGAACTCATTCTACAATCTTTATTTGAGAGCCATTTGTTTCTTGTTTCGATTGGATTGAATGAATTTCGCTATCATGGACTGATTAAAGAGCTGTTAGAGAAGCAACTGAATCGGGAAAGCCCAGTAAAATACATGGAATTACATAAGAAAGCAGCAGATTTTTATGAAAAGCAGGAGCAAGTTGATTTAATGTTCTTTCATTTATTCAAAAGTAAGCGCTACCAAACAATGATTGAAAGATTGGAAAAATACGGATTGCAGCTGTTGGGGGAAGGAAAGTCAACAATGCTGTCTGAAACACTCTCGCATATTCCAAACGAATTAAAGAATCAATTTGCTTGGATATGGTTTTTTAGTGGAGAAGTATTCAGAATTCGATCTGAAATCGAACGTGCGGAAGAAGCTTATGAAAAAGCAATCGAGATAAGCAGCCTCAATCACGAAAAAAATCTTTTAAGTTTATCGTATGAAGGAAAGGCCATGATATATTTGGACACCACTCAGCCAGCAAAAGCGGAACGATACCTGCAATTAGCCATCGAAACAAGGGAGCATATAAAAAATGTAAATG
This sequence comes from Cytobacillus purgationiresistens, assembly GCF_030813235.1. Lineage (GTDB taxonomy): Bacteria > Bacillota > Bacilli > Bacillales > Cytobacillaceae > Cytobacillus > Cytobacillus purgationiresistens. Next base: position 389,955 of record NZ_JAUSUB010000001.1, read on the forward strand.
ATCAAGAATTTATAGAGCTATATTATTTATTAGCCGAAAACCAAATTAATATAGGAAAGCCGCTGAAAGCTAAAAAGTGGCTGGAGCAAGCGCAAAAAAAGAATATTATGATGGATCAATTGAATCTGAATGCCAGACTTCTATTACGCACAGGAAGCTTGCAGGAAGCGCTTGATTTATTAATGCTTCAGGAAGCTAAGTATGAAAAGCATAAGCCAAATCATCTATCCCACCGAGAATCAAGCCTTTTGCTATCATTAGTACAAGGGTTTTTAGGAGATGGAGATAAAAGTAAACACTTTGCCCAGAAAGCCATTCAGCATGGCATCAGCATTCAGTCGTCTTATGTAGAGGCTTGCGGTTGGATTCGTCTTGGCCATGCTGTGCAGATAGCGGGCTATGGTCCATCCGAGATAGTGATTGAATGTTACGATACAGCGCTGAAGCTGATGGAAAATATGAATGTTGCGAGAGGAAAAGCCGAGCCCTATATGGGGCTATGTTTATATTGGGGAACACAAGTCCAAGGGTTGGAGAAATCGATGCATTATGGCCAATTGGCTCTTACAGAAACGGAACAAGTTCAAGATGTGTGGTTATCCTCTCTCATCAAACTTTCTATGGCAAAATCGGCCATTTTCCATCGGCAGTATCGACTAGCAAAGGGTTTATTGGCGGGTGCTTGTCAAATGAGCAAAGATTGCCAAGATTATTATGGACAAATGATTACCACATTCTGGAAAACAATCATTGCGTCAAAAGAAAAAGAAAAGAATGATTTTGTAATGTATTGTTCTGAATGGCTTGAATTTGTACAGCAGTCCTCCTTTCAATTTTTTTATTCTAGAAAAACATTATTTGGTCCCCAAGATATGGAACAAATGATACCCATTTTGTTAGAGGCGCAAAACTCCGGCATCCATACGGGGTTTGTCCAACAAGCGCTGTATGAATTAGGTTATAAGGATGTGAAATTGCATCCAGGCTATACTTTAAAGGTGCAAACTTTCGGTTCCTTTCGGGTGTTTGCAGGAGAAGAGGAAATAAAAGAATGGCATAGAGCCAAGGCGAAAGAGCTTTTTGAGTTTTTTATTACAAATCCACAACACATGTTTTTGAAACAAGAAATTATTCAAATGCTTTGGCCAAATATAGATGAAGCAACTGCTTCAAGGGATTTTAAAGTCGTCATTAATTCCTTAAATAACACGCTTGAGCCTAATCGAAAAGCTCGCACGGAACCCTTTTTTATAAAACGGGCTGGAAACTATTATGGTTTAAATAAACAGGCGCCTATTGTATTAGACTATGAGGAATTTGAGTATTGGATTGCATCGGGATTAGATTCGAATCAAATGGAACGTGCAAAAGAAAGCTTGGAACGAGCTTTATTACTATATAAAGGGGAGTTTTTAGCTGATCATAAACTGGATGACTGGTCCAATAGCAAAAGAGATAGGCTGAAATTATTGTTTTTAAGAGGCGCTGAGAAAATTGCGCAAGCTTATATAGCATTAAAAGATGTGAATAAAGCGATTTATTGGTGCGATAGAATCCTTGATTATGAAGAGACTTGGGAAGAAGCCTATCGTTTATTAATGTATTGTTTTTACAGAACAAATAATCGCTCCCAAAGCATAAAAATCTATCATAAATGTAAGGATATGCTAAAGAAAGAGCTAGCGGTCGAACCGTTGCCATCAACAGAAAAGATGTATCGAATGATTGTTGATCCCATTGAAATTGAATGGATTGGGCCGGAATGATGAATATTCTGACAGTACGCCCACATCCATTGCTCCAAAACTTTGGCATGAGTTCAATAACTCTCTTTGGCAATTTATCTACTTTAAGGCATTCTTCAGTGATGCAACCAGCTTTTTAAAAACTAGGAAGAGGATTCTTTTATCCATTATATAGATATTGTCTACAAAAAAACATCACCCTCTTAATTAAGAGGGTGATGTTTTTTTTGTAACTTGTCTGTAACTCTCCTCGTTATGCTGAATTATGAAGGAATGAAAGTAAAAGGGGAGGGTTTTCGATGAAAAAGAGAATAAGTGTATTATCATGTTTGGTGATCATGATGCTTGTCCTTTTAACAGCATGCAATACCAATACGAGTAATGGGGAAAAAGGCAGTAGTGAAGGAACGATAAAGATTGGCGTTCTTGCTTCTATGACAGGACCGCTGGAGTCGTATGGAAAGCAAACGGTTAACGGATTCGAGTTAGGGCTGGATTATGCAACAGATGGTTCTAATGAAGTAGCAGGCAAGAAAATTGAATTCATAGTCGAAGATACAGAAACTAAACCGGAAGTAGCTGTAAAAAAAGCGACAAAACTGCTTGAGGATGATGAAGTCGATTTCCTTGTTGGTTCCTCAAGCTCAGGTGATACGCTGGCTGTTGTCCCTTTGGCGGAAGAATATGAAAAGATTATGGTTGTTGAACCGGCAGTAGCAGACAGCATTACTGGGTCTGAATATAATCCTTATATTTTCAGAACAGCAAGGAACTCTTCCCAAGATGCTGTAGCAGGAGCAGCAGCAATCGCAAAGAAAGGTGTGAAAATTGCTACATTTGCACCGGATAATTCTTTTGGAAGAGATGGCATCTCCGCTTTTAAAGAAGCCGCAGAGAAGTTGGGAGCGAATATTCTGCATGAAGAATATGCAGACCCAGCGGGTACGGATTTCACATCTAATATTCAAAAGATTATTGAACAACAGCCAGATTATTTATTTATCGTTTGGGCGGGAGCCAATTCGCCGTGGAATCAGCTGGCTGATATGAAGGTGGAAGAAAAAGGAATAAAGATATCAACAGGTGCCCCTGATATTCCTGCATTGCAAACAATGAAGCCGCTTGTCGGCATGGAAGGATTCTCTGTCTATTACCACGATTTGCCGAAGAATGAAGTCAATGACTGGCTCGTTACTGAGCATAAAAAACGCTTCAATAACGAAGTGCCGGATTTATTTACTCCTGGAGGAATGAGTGCTGCAATCGCAATTGTGGAAGCGCTTAAAAAGACAGATGGGGATACAAATAGTGAACAATTAATCGAATCAATGGAAGGTATGTCATTCGAAACACCGAAAGGAACTATGACATTCAGAGAAGAGGACCATCAAGCTTTGCAAACCTTATATGCAATTAAGCTGGAGTCAAAAGAGGGAGTCGACTATCCTGTGCCTACATTGATTCGAGAATTATCTCCCGAAGAAACAGCGCCGCCAATTAGAAATAAGTAATCATCATTAGTCTAAGAGGAGTTTCATACTTCTTCAGATCGTTGAAATGAGGTGCAAATGTGACCAGTATCATTGAAACAAAGAATCTTGGCATTTCATTTGGAAATCACAAAGCAGTTGATCAAGTGAATTTTGCCATTGATGAGCATCAGTTTACTTCCATTATTGGACCAAACGGTGCGGGGAAAACGACTTTATTCAATTTATTAAGCGGACAGCTCAAGGCAACGAACGGAGATATCTTTTTCTGCGGCAAGAATATAACGAAGTGCTCAACAGTGGAAAGAACAAGACTAGGGATGGGGAGGTCATTTCAATTGACCAACGTATTTCCCAATTTAACCACCTTGGAAAATGTGCGTTTAGCTGTTCAAGCACAAAAAAAAATCTACTTTCAAATGTTAAAGTCAGTGTTTTCGTATAAAGATCATAGTGAAATCGCTAAGACTATTTTGAAGACTACATTATTGGTTAATAAAGACGATGTTTTGGCTAAAAACCTTTCGCATGGCGACAAGCGTAAACTGGAGCTGGCGATGCTGCTTGCTCTGGATACAAAATTATTGCTGCTGGACGAACCGACTGCGGGTATGTCTGTTGAAGACGTACCCGCCATATATGAAGTAATTGAAAGAATCAAAGAAGAAAAAACCAAAACCATTTTGCTGATTGAACACAAAATGGATATGATTATGAATTTGTCTGACCGGATTATGGTTTTATTCAACGGTAAACTATTAGCCGATGGGGCCCCTAAAGAAATTATCGCTAATGAAACTGTGCAATCCGCATATTTAGGGGGGCTTTATGATGAGTACACTGCTTAAACTTCAGCAAGTTGAAACGTATATTGAGGAGTTTCATATTTTGCAAGGCATTTCATTTGAAGCAAGAAAAGGAGAAGTGACCGTCCTTTTGGGAAGGAATGGAGCTGGAAAAACCACTACATTAAGAACAATTATGGGTCTCAATAAAGCATCTAAAGGTCAAATCTTTTTCGGAAATGAAGAAATTCAAACGTTGCAGCCTTATGAAATTGCCAATAAAGGGATGGGTTATGTACCAGAAGATCAAGGAATCTTTGGCGAACTGACGGTAGAAGAGAATATTAAAGTGGCTATGAAAAAGGATGATTCCCAATCATTGGAGAGACTTGAATGGATTCTACAAATATTCCCGGACTTGAAGAAATTTTGGCAGAAACAAAGTGGATTGCTTAGCGGAGGTCAAAAACAGATGCTCTCAATCGCCAGAGCGTATGTGAAAAATTGCGAGCTGCTTCTTATTGACGAACCGAGTAAGGGGCTTGCTCCAATTGTAGTTGAAAAAGTGATGGAAAGTATACAAGAAATGAAGGATAAAACAACCATCATCCTAGTAGAACAAAATTTTATGATGGCAAGCAGGATTGGCGATTATTTTTATATCGTAGACGAGGGAAGAACCGTTTATGACGGTAAGATGCAAGAGTTAATCGGGAATAAGGAGCTGCGGGAAAAACATTTGGGAATTGCGTAAAGGGTGTGTATGAGAGATGGAGCTTTTTTTTAGTCTGCTAATAAATGGACTCGCAACAGGAATGCTCATTTTTCTTCTTGCTGTAGGATTGACTTTAATCTTTGGATTGATGAGCGTCTTAAACTTCGCCCATGGCGGACTGTTTGCCTGGGGAGCCTACGGGGGAGTATGGATTTATTCATTAACAGAAAGCTATATGATTGGAGTCGCTGGTGCAATTATTACAGGGGTGATACTTGGATTTATTACTGAGAAGCTGATTATTAAGCCGGTATATGGTGATCATGTTCAGCAAATCTTAATCACCCTTGGATATATGCTTGTTCTTGGCGAATTGATTAAAGTTGTATTTGGTCCAAATCAAATCGCTGTCTCTCCTCCAGAATTATTACGAGGGAGTATAGAAATTGGCGAGCTGCTCATTATCAAGTACAGAGCATTCATTATTATTACAGGGATTTTTATTTTCCTGATTGTGAACTACATCTTAAAGAATACGAAAATTGGCCTGATTGTTCGAGCAGGAGTCATTGACAAAGAAATGATTCAAGCTTTAGGGGTGAATATTAATAAAGTTTTTCTATATGTTTTCATGACGGGAGCTGCATTGGCTGCCTTAAGCGGGATGCTTCTCGCCCCCTATGCAGGAGTCATTCATGCAGATATGGGCATGGAATATGCCATTTTAGCTTTTGTTGTTGTCGTGATTGGTGGAATGGGCAACGTCACCGGCTCGCTTCTTGCTGCTGCACTAGTGGGTATTTCCGGAGCGTTTATGGCTTATTATGTTCCTGAGTTATCACTGGCAACGAACATGCTATTGATGGTAATTGTACTAGTTTTTCGTCCGAAAGGGCTATTTACAATAAGGGGGTGAAGCGTTTTGCGAGTATCCTATGAAAACAAACTGGGAAGCATCATATTCTTGATGGTTAGTTGCCTATTAATTGTTTTCCCGCTTGTATATGAAGATCGCAATTTATTAATTATCTTCACACAAATTTTTATCTTTGCCATCTTCGCAATGAGCTACGATATTTTGCTTGGTTTTACAGGGATTATCTCTTTTGGACATGCGATGTTTTTCGGTATTGGGGCTTATTCTATGAGCATTTTTATGAAGCGATTCGAACCTGAGATGCTATATGTTTTTCTTGCGCTGATTGTCGGTGTTTTCTTATCCGCCATTGTCAGCTATGTCGTTGGCCTGCTCACACTTCGATTAAAAACTCATTATTATGCGATGTTAACTTTAGCCTTGGCGAATTTATTTTATGTAGGCGCCGAAAAATGGCGTTCATTAACAGAAGGGGCAGACGGCTTTACATTTCGCATTCCTGATTTTTTGCGCGAACGAGTTAACTTCTACTTGATTACCCTCGTTCTTATGGTGCTCGTTTATTTTGCGCTAAAGCTTTTTATACAGTCGCCATTTGGGAAGGTATTAGTGGCAATTAAAGAAAATGAACAGCGAACGGAATCACTTGGCTTCAATATTCTTTATTATAAAATTATCGCTAGCATCATTGCAGGAATTTTAGCCAGTATTGCCGGGGCGCTTTATGCGATTTCTCTACGTTTTGTAAACACAAGTGTCTTTTCGATTGATATTACGCTGGATGCACTGCTAATGACCATTATAGGGGGAGTAGGTACGATTATCGGTGCGGTCATTGGCTCCGGCGTGATTGAGTTTTCTCATTACTGGTTAACTAGCCTGGTAAAGCTCCATTGGATCTTTGAAAGATGGATCATATTCTTTGGCATTCTATATATCTTAACCGTGATGTTTTTTCCAAAAGGTATTGTCGGAGCATTGACAGCACTGAAAAGAAAAGCGAGGCATGAAAAAAAACATGACCAGTCAGATAAAATGACTGGGTAGAAAAGAGTGTAGATGATGGTGAATGTTGGCATTTTATCAACAGGTGTGTATATTCCACAAACATCCATTTCTGCTGGGGAGATTGCTGCTGCTGCGAATATTCCTAAACTGATTGTAGAACAAAAATTGGGCATCAAGAAAAAGCCGGTTCCAAGTAAAGAAGATCATACTTGTTATATGGGAATCTTGGGGGCAAAACGAGCGATTGAAAAATCAGGCATCCATCCTGCAGAAATTGATGTCGTGATTTATATTGGAGAAGAATATAAGGAGTATCCGGTCTGGACAGTAGCGATTAAGCTGCAGCAGGAAATCGGTGCTATAAATGCTTGGGCTTTTGATACGGCTTTACGATGCGGCACGACAATAATGGCGCTTAAACTCGCAAAGAGCTTGATGCAAAGTGATGCAACGATTCACACCATCCTTCTTGCGGGAGGATACCGTAATGGAGATCTAGTATCATATAAAAATGATCGCACGCGCTTTTTATTTAATCTTGCTGCCGGCGGAGGAGCCATCTTATTAAAAAAGGAACTTGGGGAGAATCTAGTCCTTGGCACAAGCTTAAAAACAGATGGACGATTTACTGAAGATGTCATTGTAAAAGGAGGGGGAACAAAGCATCCCATATCGCAAAAAATGATTGATGAAAACATGCATATGTTTGATGTTCCAGATCCAGAAGGAATGAAGGCGAGACTTGAAGAAGTTTCCATGAAGAATTTTCTTTATGTCATCAGGAAAGCACTAGACGATAGCGGCTATTCAGAAATAGAAATAGATTATCTAGCAATCCTGCATATGAAAAGATCGGCCCACCAATATGTATTAACTGAGCTGGGGCTTGCGGAATCACAATCTATTTATCTCGAAGAATATGGGCATATTGGCCAGTTTGATCAGATCCTTTCATTAGAATTGGCATTGGAGAGCGGAAAGGTGAAATCAGGCGATCTTGTTGTTTTTGTCAGTGCCGGTATTGGCTATACATGGGGAGCGAGTGTGATTAAATGGGGAACTTAGGAGGAGAGAATCAATGATAGTGTCATTGAAATCTATCATAATAGACAATGGAGAAACGATGGGCTATCGAGAAAGAGAAGGCGGAATGATTCCGTTATTACTGGTACATGGAAATATGACTTCATCTAAACATTGGGATGTACTGATGGAAGTGCTTGATCCTAAATATAAAGTATACGCGATTGACTTAAGAGGATTTGGCATGTCCAGCTATCATAAAAGGATCACATCGATTAAGGATTTCGCCGATGATGTAAAGCAATTTACAGATGCGATGGAATTAATAGATTTTGCAATGATCGGTTGGTCGACAGGCGGAGCAGTAGCTATGCAATATTGCGCAGATTTTCCTGACACTCGTGCAAAGTTGATTTTGCTTGCCTCAGCTTCAACAAGAGGATATCCGTATTTCGGTCATGACTTGGCCGAAGGATCAGATGGAGTTGTCCGTTATCACTCTATAGAAGAAATACAGCAGGATGCTTTAAAAACAATACCAATCCAGCAAGCTTATGATGAGCAAAAAGGAGAGCTGTTGAGGGGGATTTGGAACGCGGTTATTTATACACAAAATCAGCCATCAGTTAATCGTTACGATGCTTACCTGGAAGATATGATGACACAGCGAAACTTAGCAGATGTGTATCATGCTTTAAATATCTTCAATATTTCAGACGAATCTAATGGATTAGCGCAAGGCTCGAATCAAGCGAAGGATCTCTCGATTCCGGTGCTTATTTTGCGAGGAGACAGAGACTTGGTCATAACTGAGGAAATGACAAATGAAATAATAGAGGATTTGGGAGGCAATGCTCTTTTCTTGCCATTAGAAAATTGCGGCCATTCCCCATTAATAGATAACTTATCATTATTGATAGAAAAAATAGAATCATTCATTGGGAAGGTGCATGTCGGTGGAGGCTGAAAAATAAAGTAGCGATTATTACAGGTGGTGCCAGCGGAATGAGCTGGGAGGCAGTGAAACTTTTTTTACGCGAACAGGTTAGAGTGGTCTTCTCAGATTATTATCTGCAGCAAGTGATGCTAAGACAAATTCAAGACTACCACGGCCGTTATTTATGTATTGAGGTGGATTTTGCGAACCGATTAAGCGTGAATCGGATGGTGTCTAAAGCAATCGATTCTTTCGGCCATATTGATAATTTAATAAATAATGCCGACATAACAAAGGATGCAATGTTGAAAAAAATGAAAACTGAAGATTTTGAGCGCTTCATAAGTGTTAACTTAACGGGCGTATTTAACTGTACACTAGCAGTCATTCCATTGATGGAACAAAGTCAATCAGGCGGTATAATTAATACCTCTTCTGTTTCTGGCATCTATGGAAATATAGGACAAACCAATTATTCAGCATCTAAGGCCGGGGTCATCGGCATGATGAAAACTTGTACGAAAGAATGTGGAATAAAAGGGATTACGGCCGAGCAGTCGCTTCAGGGTTTATTGAAACCACGATGATTCAATCTGTTACAGAGCAAGTGATAGAATAGATAAAATCACAAGTTCCTTTGCAGCGGCTAGGAAAGCCAAGAGAGATAGCAAATGCCTATTGTTCTTGGACTCAGATGAAGCCAGTTATGTGAATGGAACGACCATTCATGTGGATGGAGGCATTATCATGTGATAATGACCGAATGCGCTAAGGAGGAGAATCATAGTGTATGTGACAGATTGGTTAGCAGGCAGAGCTTCATTAACACCGAATCTTATCGCGGCGATTGATGCAGACAACCAAGAATCATGGACGTTTTTTGAAATGAACAAAAGAGCAAATGGGTTAGCGCAATACTTTCGCGAAAATGGCATTTCGAAGGGAGACAGGGTCGCTCTCTGCGCAGAAAACCATCTATCTTTCTTTGATTTTTTATTTGCTTGCTGGAAGCTGGATGCTATATTTGTGCCGCTTAACTGGCGTTTGGCTGATAATGAGCTTCAATATATTATCAACCATTGCCGACCTAAAATAGTTGGTGTTAAATCAGATAGAGTGATCTCTTTAGAGTTTGGCCAAACCTTGATAATCGATGCTACATACGAACAGATGGTAATGTCGTCTGAGAATACATTCAATGAATCCGAAGATGATCTGGCCCCAGTAGTCATAATCTATACAGGAGGAACGACAGGCAGACCAAAAGGTGTAGTGTTAACCAAAAAAAATATTCTTGCCAACGCAATGAACACCATTATTAGCTGGGGATTGACACGGGATGAAGTAACATATACGGCTCTTCCGATGTTTCATACAGGGGGCCTTAATTCCCTTACCTTGCCAGTGCTGCTAAATGGCGGGACCGTAGTGTACAGCGCCAAGTTTGAACCAAAATCCGCTGTACAGCACCTCAATCAATACCATTGTACAATCGTATTATTTGTACCGACCATGTATCAAATGATCATGCAAATGGAGGAGTTTAAAACGGAGGATTTTCCGTCCATGAAATGCTTTCTCTCAGGAGGTGCTCCTTGTCCGCACCCTGTTTATGATCAGTTTAAGGAAAAAAAACAGCCCTTTAAAGAAGGATACGGATTATCCGAAGCAGGCCCGAATAACTTTTATATCTCACCTGAAATGGCTGAAATAAAAAGAGGCTCTGTTGGTAAACCGATGCTATTGAACTCCGTAAAAATTATGATGAATGACAAAGAAATCAAGGGAGAAGAGGTAGGGGAGCTGTTTATAAAAGGAGATCATGTATTTTGCGGATATTGGGAAAATGAACATGAAACCCATAATGCCATACAGGATGGGTGGCTAAAAACCGGAGACCTTGCCCGGCGGGATGAAGATGGCTATTTTTTCATTGTGGGGAGATTGAAGGATATGATTATCACAGGCGGTGAAAATGTTTATCCGATTGAGATAGAAAATGTACTGCTGGCTCATGCTGATATTAAAGAGGCTGCAGTAATTGGCGCCGATGATCCAATCTGGGGAGAGGCAGCCCATGCCTATGTTTCTACAATTAATCCACAATTAGATGAACATCAATTAAAAGCGTATTGTCAAAGGCAATTAGCTAATTATAAAGTACCAAAAAAAATTCATTTTATTGACGAACTTCCAAAGACATTTGTCAATAAAATCGACAAAAAAATGCTTATTAAGAAAAGCGCCTTGGATATGAAGTAAAATACCGGGGTAAATACATAAGTAATTCAGGCAAATAGTGAGAAAAGATAACCGAATCGAAAGGATACAAAATAATCTTAATTAAGCAGCAGGTTACACTCTGTTAACAAAAACAGTGGGAGCCATACTGATAGCGGGTTAGATTGTAATTTTTCATGACCAATATCCTTAAAAGGTGATTGACTATTTGAATGTGCGTCTTTCTATCTTCAGTTATATTTGTCACTCTGTAACTGCGATGTAACCATCAAAAATTTTGATAGCCATATTCAAACAATTAGAGGAGGCTTAAAATCGAATGAAAGCAAAAATCATTGCGCTTGTTTGTCTATGTTTTATGATTGTTGGAGTTGGCAGCGCTTTTCCCTCAGCAACGAAGGCAGCAGGGCAGGTAATCAACGGTTCTTATGGAGGAAAGTCCTATACATTGTATGTGCCAAGTCAGTATCAAGTCGGTCAATCGTATCCTTTATATGTGATGTTGCATGGGTGTACGCAAGATGCCAATCAATTTTCGACAGGAACTAAAATGAATGCGCTTGCAGAGGAAAAAGGGTTTTTAGTTCTTTACCCTGAACAAAACATTGCGGCCAATTCAAATAAATGCTGGAATTGGTTTGAACCTAGCCATCAATCTCGAGGAAGCGGAGAGCCTGGCGTTCTTGCAGGCATGGTTCAAAGTATAAAAGGCAATTACTCCATAAATAATGATCGAGTATACGTTGGTGGATTATCAGCTGGAGCAGCTATGAGTGTGATTATGGGAGCCACCTATCCGGATGTATTCTCAGGGGTTGCTGTAGCTGCGGGGTTAGAATATAAAGCTGCTACAAGTATGATTAATGCTTATACAGCAATGTCCAGCGGAGGGCCAAATCCTGCTCAGCAAGGGAGGCTTGCTTATCAAGCGATGGGAAGTCGAGCGAAAATCCTACCGATTATCGTCTTTCATGGCACATCTGACTATACGGTGAATAATGTCAATGGAAACCAAGTAATCTCTCAATGGGCAGTCACAAACAATTTAAGTAAAACGGAGGAAGAGACTGGTTGGATAGATGATCAGCCTGATCAGTCAGAAAACCTGCAAATCCCAGGAGGTAAAAGCTATACAGTTAGCAGTTATAAAGGAAGCGACAATAAGACATGGATGAAAAAAGTATTTGTTCAAAATATGGGTCATGCATGGTCTGGTGGAAGCTCTCAGGGCAGTTATACAGATCCCCAAGGCCCAGATGCGAGTAGAATGATTTGGGAATTCTTCCAATCTATCGAAGGGGGAGAGGAAAATCCAGTTCCCGAATCTCCAGTGACAGCGGCCGCTCCAAAAGGCGGGATGTATAATGCATCAGTGCAAGTGACCCTTACGGCAAATAAGCCAGCGAACATTTATTATACTTTAGATGGCACCCAGCCTAATGAAAATTCTGCTGTCTATTCAAATCCAATATCTGTCTCAGAAAGCGCAACATTGAAATACTTCAGTATAGATGCCAATGGAAATCGAGAAAGTGTAAAACAAGAAATGTATGTCATCCAACCTTCTTCTAATGATGGAACGATACTAACTTCAATTGGCAATGAAGATGGCTATGTCGGACAACTGGTAGCTGACGGCAAAAGTAATGCGGCGATTAAAGTTGGCGATAAAGGCATGTATAATACCGACACATATAGAGGGATTTTATCCTTTAATACAAACGGTGTGGCAGGCAATATCCATTCTGCTAAGATTCGTTTATACCAAAAGAATATTCAAGGAACCATTTCATCACTACAATTAGATATAAAGAAAGGTTTTTTCGGTAGTAGTTCATCTATTGAACAACTGGACTATTCAGCAGCAGCCACTGCTGCAAATATTGCCAGCACAGGCTCACTGACTGGAGAATATATTGATATATCTTTACCTGCCAGTGCATTAGCCAATATTAATTCAAATGGTGTAACGCAATTCAGAATAAGAGCGATGTCAACTGCAGGTATAACCTCGAATATCATTGAATTTTTTGGGGGAGAAACCGTCAATTTTGAACCGAAGCTGATAATCAATGCGTCAAATTAGTAGAGGGACCACGTCCTGCTATTAGAGGGAAAAAGAAGCATGCAAGCGACATGCTTCTTTTTTTGTTTCCTTTATAAGGAGCAAAGAAACCTGATGGACTAGCTTTTTGTAAGTCCGCACTTCCCTGACGCTAACTTGACGCACCCCTATTATGATAGCAGAATAAAACAATACCATGATGTCAAAAATAAAATTGACAGGACACCAATTAGTGTCCTATACTAAAGACACTAATTGGTGTCCAATTAATAAGGGAGGGGTGATTTTGAGCGAGAAAAATCAAGAGCGTGATGTTTATGTAGCCATCGCTGACCCAACAAGACGAAAATTGCTAGGTTTGTTGGCAGATGCAGAAGAGTTACCTCTTCACGAATTAACCGCTCAATTTCAAATGGGGCGTACCGCTGTTTCTAAACATTTGGCTATCCTAAAAGAAGCTGGACTACTTGCTGACCGAAAGGTTGGTAGAGAAACAAGGTATCGACTAAATGCGGCTCCCTTAAGGGAAATTCAGGATTGGGTAACCTTTTACGAGAAGTTTTGGAAGGAAAAAGTGTTGATTTTAAAAAATTTGTTAGAGGAGGAATAAATGATGGCAGATTTATCATTAGATTTTCAGTTTACAAGTTCAATCAATAAGGTGTGGAGTGCATTAACAGATTCGGATACTCTTGCAAAATGGATAATGGAAAATGACTTTAAACCAATCGTAGGACATAAATGTCAATTCCGAAATGAGCAGTGGAATTTAATTGTGGATTGTGAAGTATTAGTAGTGAACGAGCCTTATAAGCTATCTTACACATGGATAGGTGGTCCGATAAACACTACTGTCACATGGACATTGAAGCAAGAGGATGAAACAACCTACTTACACCTTGAACAAACAGGATTCGAAAAAGAAAATCAAGCGTTCAATGGTGCGAAATATGGTTGGGCGAGTATGGGTGAAGAACTTAAAAAAATATTAGTGGAAATGTAAGACCAAACCTCTGAACCCTATTTTTTTAGTATTAACCTAACGTTTAGGAAAAGCAAACGGCTCAGTATAGGACTGAGCCGTTTATCATGAATCGTCTGGTATATTCTATAAATACAGTCACTGTGATCGAACATAACAGCTGTTTGATTTAACAGAGAGAAAACCACGTTCTTTCAAAGAATTCGTATTAGCAAATGAAAGCAGTTTCAGATAAGTATGGGTAGCAAATGATAAAAAGGGAGATGGCGAAATGGGTTTTTTTCAAGATACCTTACCAATATTCAAAAAGAGAGAACTATCTTTTTTAGAAAGCTACAAGGAAGCAGAAGATGTATATACCTTTCTATTTGAAAAAGAGAAAGATTTAACCTGGAAAGCAGGGCAGCATGGTTTGTTTAGTATTACTCATAAGACCATAAAAAAATCTATAAGGCCATTCAGTGTGGCCTCTTCTCCCACAGAGAATATTGTTAAAATAACAATGGGTATTAGTGATGACCCAAGTGATTTTAAGAAAGCGATGTTAGAATTAAAACAGGGAATGAAAGTGAGTATGAGTGGACCTGTAGGCTCTTTTTATCTAAAAGATAACAGTCCTTCACTCTTGATTGCAGGTGGGATTGGAATTACACCATTTCGGTCGATAGTAAAACAAATAGTGGCAGAAGGAAATGGAGTCCAGAAACAAATAAATCTACTCTATATTGACAGCAAAAAGTCATATATATATAAAGATGAACTTGATGGAATTGCTAGCAATCCTTCAATAAGTGTAACTTACCTTTATTCAAGGAATGACTTACATCAGGAAATAGATAAGTTTACCACCTTAAATAAGAACAATGGCAAATACTTTATTGCAGGACCGAAGCCAATGGTAGATTCTATTTCTGCTCATTTAAAAAATAATAATATCTCAAAACGGAATATCAAAAAGGATGCCTTTATTGGGTATTAGTTAAGAATGAATACTAATGGATATTGAATGAATAATTATTTGTCTACAGTTGAAATGTTTTCGCAGCTCTATCACACATTCACTATTCCGAAATCGGACGCTTTTCCAGAACACGGAAAGTGTCATTCTTAATGGAAGAAAGGACTAAGCTGAGAGTTAATTATATACTTTATGGGGGTGCCTTGAAAAACCCCCATTAATTGCTGGATTCGATCGAATGGAATTGTTTCTTCAAAACGGTATAAGTGAATATATAACAAGAAATTTCAATTAGTATGAGTTTGTCGATTCGAAAAAAATACAACAAATGCATTTTAAGTTGTGCAAATATGGAAAGACTAAATTTAGAGAATTGAAAGGATATCACAATGAAAATCAATCAATTAATTGCGAACAATATTAACAAATTAGATGCAGTGCTTCCAACTGATCACTCGTTAGGCATTGCGGGTTTGTCTGGATCTGGTAAAACAACTTTTTCTCAGACAATTGGCGAAGAGTCAAAGAAACGTCTCGTTTCATTATTGCCAAAGGCTGAATATCAATATTTATTTCCTGATATTATGGAAACGAATTTCAGTGCTATTAATATGGAAGAAATGCCTTTAGTGCTTTTTCTTGGAAGATCATCAATTTCTTCTAATCCACGTTCAACAATTGGCACGCATACTGGCGTATTTACAGAGATTCGTGTAAGACTTGCTGAAAAATATAACCTTTCTCCAGAAGTCTTTTCATTTAATAATGAATTAGGCTGGTGTCCTAAGTGTAAAGGCCGTGGTACTAACAAAAATGTTGAATGTCCTGTGTGTAATGGAAGGCGTTATAACGAGGAAGCACGGCAATATACAATCGATTTATTTGGTAAACCGCATAATATATCAGAAATGAACAACTTAAGTATTGAAACTATTCTTTCGCTATCAGAAGATTTAAATATTAGTGAAGAAAAACAGCATATACTTAAAAACATAATCAATATGAATATGGGTTACTTAACATTAAACAGAATTATGGGTACATTATCTGGTGGAGAATTAACTCGCCTTTACCTTGCAGAATTCATGGCTGTAAGTGAAAATACTGTCATTATCATTGATGAAATATCAGTCGGTATTGATCATGTAACATTACTGAAAATTTTAGAACAAATTAAACAATTAGGCAATAAGAATCAAATTTGGCTTATTGACCATTCTGACACCGTGCTCGATACAACAGAGACCTGTGTATTCTTTGGACCTGGGAGTGGTAAATATGGCGGAAAAATCGTGGATGAATCACCGCGTCCAAAACCAGTTCACATAGAACGAAATGAGGAAGCCCCAACAGATTACTATCAATTTCATGATTTATATTGTCGTAATATTCAAATGACTGAGTTTAAAATACCAAAAAATAGACTTGTAACCATTACCGGAGAGTCTGGGTGTGGCAAATCTACACTTGTCAACGAATGTATTGCCAAAGATTTTCAGATGCAATACAAAAACGATAAGCTCATTATGGTTGGACAAGATCGAAACCAATCCATTACGAGTCGGTCAACTGTTGCGACTTTTCTTGATATTAAAAAGAAAATCACAAAATATAGTGAAGCAATTGATGACATTTTCGATCGCTCAATTGAAGATATCATTGATGAACTTCCAAATGAAGATATCGCACATAAACGTTTGAGCTTATTGATCAAACTTGGCCTTGGTTATTTGACATTAAATAGAAAAACTAAGGACTTATCGACGGGTGAATTTCAATGTGTGCATTTAGTCGCGGAACTGTTTGCAAACTCTAGAAATCCTCATACACTTTTCATTTTTGACGAACCTTCAAAAGGTTTATCACAAAATATTTTAAATCAATTCATTGATAGTATCAGGGGCATTCTAGAAGATGAATCAGTTTCAATTATGATGATTGAACACAATGCCTATATGATGGAAAGTTCTGATTTTATCGTTGATTTTGGTAACAGAAAGAATGAACCTGTCACGCATCTTGATGTCGTTAGTCATCATGAATATATTGAGACTAAAAATAGGGAAGATATCGTGCTACCATCGCTGATTTCATCTACACTCAAATCACAAAATGGCATTACGCATTTAAAAGATAATCATATCGGCTATTTTAAAAATGCAGAAAATGTCTATAAAGGCGGTATTTTAAAAAGCTTATCATCAATGGCCCGTTTGATTTATGGTGAATACGATTCTAAACAAATAGCACCTGTCATTGCCATTGATCTTGAAAGACATTTGTATAGTCAATATAGTTTTATTTATGAAATTGGAGGGATGATTAACCACATTATAGCGTCGCATCCTACCAATAAAGATACGAGAAGCTTTGATTTCTTTTCTCGGGACAATCATTGTCCATCATGCTCGGGACGACTTGAGATTGAAATATTTGATAAAGATCTTGCGATTCAAGATAAAAATCTTCCATTCTGGGATGGTCTATTTTATCCAGAAGTAATGGAAGTATTAAAATTTTATCAATACCCCAAATTAGAATTTCTATTTGAAGAAATTAAGAATGAGCTTGGTCATGACCTGACGAAAAGCTATAATGAGATGTCAGATGCAGAAAAGCATACATTTTGGTATGGGTATTTCGAAAAGTCATTTTATGATAAGAAAGGCAAGGCACGTAGAACATGGGTAGGTTTTAATACCATCGTTGGTATGTATATTTTCGTTTCAAAAGCAATGATTAAAGAGCAAATAAAAGCTTCTAAAGAAATGATTACATGTCCAATTTGCGAGGGTACTGTTTTAAACCACCATAAACCGCTAAAATTTGGAGACACAGATATTCGTGAAATGATCAATCAGCCGATTGACCAAGTATTGAAAATAGTAGGTGATTTACCTGCACTCGTCAAACTTAAATCTATTGTAGGTGGCGATATGATTTTGACAAAAGATGTCTCTTTAATGCCTAGAAAAACACAAGTCGCATTGAAGATGTTTGAATTAGAACAAGCAAGCTTTACGGGTTATGAAATGGTATTACAAAATGTCTTACCATTCTGGGATACCATCAAAGACAATATCGAATCCATTAGCAACAATAATCAAGTGACCATCTGTGATTTTCCTAAAATCAATGAAACAAGAGAAACGATCATAGATAAGTATTTTACCAATGGAAAATACAAAAAACTAACATATGTTTATGAAGCATTTGGTTACAAAAAATTAGTTACCCAAATAAATAAAATTAAAAAAAGCCATCCATGTCCTTTCTGTAAAGGAAAGAAAGCGATATCAGAAGATAATCTACACGATGGCGTGTTTAAATTAACAATTCCATGTGTAAGTTGTTATGCAAGTGGCATCAATGATGATGGCCTTAAGGAACTTGTTGAAGGCATACAAGTAAACACATGGTTAACTGGAACAGTAAGTGATGTTGTTGCTGAAAGCTTAAATATCGAGGCTGTTGCAGATATTCCAATTTTCAATCGTATTCGTGAGTTAAATAAACGTGATATGATGGCGGTTTATCAATGCCTTGAGCAAAATAATTAAATGAGAATGATTAAAACAAGCGATATTTTAAAAATAAAGCTACATGTCAGCTAGTGATAGAAAACTCATTTGCAATAATAAATTGCAAATGAGTTTTTATGCTATTCTTGTATCGGTGGAGTTTTTATAATGTCAGTTCAACGATAAGGAATCGACTTTTTTGTGTTTGACCTGTTAAACTATAGCTCGTTCGTTTAATTAAACCACATTTATTGTAAAAATAAGATCACTATTTTATTGCATTCTCAGATATGAGTTATCATTAATTTGCAAGTACTATTTGACCTAACCCTGATACCAAAATAAAGAGAGATCATTCATTGTCGAAGCGTACCCTTGTTGTCTTAACATAGTTGTTATGTTACCTCGATGATAAGTACCATGATTAGCAACATGAAATAAAATTTCTGAGTAAGATGTTGCTCTCGCACCTGACCAAGGATTATTCAAATTAATTTTTTGTTCTAAATCTTTTTGGCTATTCATCCATTCTTCATACTGTAATGCTAGTTCTTCATAAGACTTAACAAATTCATCTACAGAATATAAATTAGTCTGTTCTAAGAAAGCCATAGAAGCTTCTAATGCTTCTTGCATATCCATTCCTTTAAGTACTTGTAACCACATAACATCTACCACATAGATGTGACTAAACGTTTGAGCAATATTTGGATATGAACTACTAACCTCTTCATATAGGACATTGCTTGGTAATTCTTTTAATCTTTCTAGTAACATCTTATTAGCCCAAATATGGTACTCATACATATTTTTTGCATGGTTCATTTAACATCTACTCCTTTAATAGTTGATATTTGTATTATAAAGAAAGATATATGACAGCAGATTGTCATATATCTTCATAAACTTTAATTATATTTTTTGCCTCATCTATTAATATTGATTGCAGCCCCATAGGTTTTATAATTTTAGCTCCACTACCAAAGCTTAAAAGAATAGATTTAAGCCATCCAGCATGTAGAGGTTGATAAACAGAAATTGTAAATGTCATACTTCCATCATTGTTAATGACTTTTGAAGAATTCTGGAATTGGTCTAATACTTCTACTAATGAATCAGGATTCACCCGTATTACTACATCTTCAAATCCTTCTGGATTACAGTTTGAATAAGATGAATCACCCTTAATTTCGTGATTCTGTAGAAACTTTTCTTGTGTCAGAGTTATACTCATCATACGTGATACTCTAAATTCTCTATCATTCTGACGTTCTCTGCAATAACCATATACATACCAGTTACGGAACTTATAATGAAGGTGAATAGGTTCTAATTCACGTGATGTAAATTCATTTTTGTAACTTACATAATCAAAACGGATTACCCTTTTTTCATGTATTGCTTTTCTTAGATTCATTAATGAATTTGGTTCTGTTCTATGGCTTTGCAAGTCAACCAATAAAGACTCATTGTTGACACTTGTATCCAGTAGTTTTAATCTATCTATAGTATGTTCAACTTCCTTATCTTCAAAAATACTCGATAAACTAGATAATACTGTGATTAGATTCATTATGTCATGAGAACTCATTAAGCTTTTATCAAATTTGTATCCATTTATTATACCGAAACCTCCGTTAGTACCTTGGTAAGAAACGACTGGTATTCCAGCCGCACAAATAGTTTCGATGTCTCTATAAATTGTCCGCGATGATACTTGAAATTCATCAGCTAAACTAGAAGCTGACAAAATTTCATTATTTAAGAGCTTGAATATGATTGATAACAAACGTTCTAATTTCAATTCTCATTTCCTTTCCTTTCCTTTCCTCAATAATTGATTAAGCGTCCATTGTCATTCCACTGACCGTACATTTTATTTTTTCTTGTATTTTCAATAAACTTATCCAACCTTTTATTAAAAATATCAGTTTCATTTCTATAACTTTGTATTGTATCAATTCTAATCCTCCTGTATAGTTCAGGAAAATTAATGAAGTTCTGATATAATTGGTCATCTTCTTTCAGACGAGTTTCAATATCTATATCTATAGTAAAAGTTTCAGGTCGCATATCAGGAAGAATTCTCAGTCCGTCTTCTTTCATCAAACCTAATTTATCTAATCTCCTTACTCTTTCTTTATTTAATTCTGTCCAATTACTTTTTGTCTTTCTTGGGGAAAGCCTTTGAGCTAGTTCAGTATCTGATATTTTCTTCTTTATCCCATCAATCCAACCAAAACATAATGCTTCTTCAACTGCATCTAAATACTGGATGACTTCTGATTGTTCATTCATACTTACTATTACCCAACAAAATCCTTCTGTATTTGAATTTTCCTCAAGCCAGTCTCTTAATCCCCGCCTTGTCTTAACTCTAATTAAACTCTTAATTTCCATTTTTAAAATTATCCTTTCTAGTAGGAATATTTGTACCAAGTATAACTGTTTAATTAATTTATTAGAAATACATAATGACTAAAGGTTCCAATATATTAATAGAAGGTCAAAAGATGCTTTAACTAACCATGTTAGCTTAAGTACATTTCTTCACAATCTCATATCTATCTTACTAAATATATCAAATTTATGGTTCTCTTAATTACCTTATCAAATAACCATCTATTTGCGGCTATTCACGGAACCAACACTCATTCCCAAAATCAAAGTAACATTTTAGTATCTAGCTCCTCATCCCAATAGTGTCAGGAATAAATCTATAACCCTTTGTGGAATAGGTCAATTAATATTTATTACTATCCTATTCTGACGCTTTTCTAGTGGCCACCTGACGTCAGTTTGAGGTATAGTCCATATATGACAAGCAGACTCAGAGGGGGGATTAGTTAATTGGCAGTTTAAGGTAGTGTATCAAGCAATAATTACTTTTACTTGAATATGCTTAGGTAACCTAATTTATAGGTTACAAAACTATTAGGCAAACTATATATTGTGAGAACGAAAGGAGTTTACTCATTATGCGTATGCGTGGAGTGACCTATGACACGGGATTTCTAAGTGAAGGAACCAGCTCACACACCAAATTCGAACGGCGAGAGTGTACAGGGAGATGGAAATTATACGTCGAGACCTCCATTGCACTGCTGTACGCGTGACATGCGGCGAGCCTGATCGCCTGGAGATTGCTGCACAAGCGGCTGCAGCAGAAGGCCTCGAGGTCTGGTTCTCACCGTTCACAAACGAGCTCGACCAAGAGGAGCTGCTTGCCTTGTTTGCGGACTGTTCCGCACGGGCCGAATGCCTCCGAGTTACGGGGGCGGAGGTGATCATGGTAACGGGCGCCGAACTCATGCTCTTTACCCCCGGCTTCGATATGAAGTTAAAGATGGTTGGCGGTACTTTCACTTTCTATTCACCTAATGAGTTTTCAAGAGATTGGCTAAATGAAAGGTATGCTACATTCATTAAAGATTGTATTATGGAATTAGAATATGAAATAAAAGAGCTGCTATTTGAAAATCATTAGATTTTAAGAAAGAGACTCACCGTATGGAGGGTCTCATTTTTATTGTTATGTGAATAGCCTATTAACAAATGGTTTTTATTAGTTGTGGTGAATTATTTTTAGGTGAATTTATTTCTGTGGAGACTTCAAAAGCTTCCATTTTTTCATGGTCAAAAGAAACGAGTAATTTATCTAATAAATCGGTATTTGGATTGGTAGGATCTAACCATTTTTCTTCATCTTTAGGGTTTAATATTACTGGCATCCTCTCATGTATTGTAGACATTCATTCATTAAGCTCCGTAGTAATTACTGAGCAAGAGTAAATGGTCTTTCCCTCTGGTGAATGCCAGGATTCCCATAGACCCGCCATACCGAATGGACTATCATTTTTTAGTTTAATTCTCATTGGTATTTTTTGATCCTCAGTTTTTTTCAATTTATATGATTAGGCACCGATTCTTCTTATATGAATTTAATCAACATATAAAAGAAGCTTTATACAGTTTTTTCTTTACTCGGTTTTCTTTACACTTTTTATTGTTAATAGTAAAGATTAAAATGTTCCAAATTAACTATAGTTTGATTAACAGTACAAAAGCATGCTATAAGTGTAAAAGAAGCAGGGATATTTTTGCTTTTTAATTTTGGGATAAAGGATTGGCCTGGTATCCCATAATGAGAGGATTTGAATTTAAATATGAAAGATAATTTTTGGCGTGATTTACCACGACCTTTTTTTGTACTGGCACCAATGGAAGATGTGACGGATGTTGTTTTTCGCCATGTAGTGAGTGAAGCGGGCAGACCTGATGTGTTTTTTACAGAGTTTACAAATACGGAGAGTTATTGTCACCCAGAGGGCAACCACAGTGTGCGTGGGCGTTTGACTTTTACAGAGGATGAACAACCAATTGTTGCCCATATATGGGGGGATAATCCTGAAAACTTTCGACAAATGAGTATTGGTATGGCGAATCAAGGATTTAGGGGTGTGGATATCAATATGGGCTGTCCTGTACCTAATGTGGCAGGGAATGGGAAGGGAAGTGGCCTTATCTGTCGTCCCGAAGTTGCAGCAGATTTAATACAAGCAGCAAAAGCAGGAGGATTGCCCGTGAGTGTGAAAACAAGGCTTGGTTACTCTGATGTAGACGAATGGCACGACTGGCTAAGACACATATTGAAACAAGATATTGCTAATCTTTCCATTCATCTGCGTACAAGAGAGGAAATGAGCAAAGTAGATGCTCATTGGGAACTAATTCCGGAAATTAAGAAACTTCGTGACCAGGTGGCTCCAGATACTCTTTTGACGATCAATGGGGATATCCCTGACCGTCAAACTGGCTTGAAACTTGCTCATCAATATGGTGTGGATGGGATTATGATTGGGCGTGGTATTTTTAAAAATCCATTTGCCTTTGAAAAGGAGCCGAAAGATCATAGTAGTAAAGAATTGCTTGATCTCTTAAGGTTGCATCTGGATCTCCATGATAAATATTCAAAATTAGAACCACGTCCGTTCAAGCCTCTTCCTCGCTTTTTTAAGATATATGTCCGTGGTTTTCAAGGGGCAAGTGAATTGAGAAATCAATTAATGAGCACAAAGTCAACGAATGAAGTGCGTGCATTGCTCGATCACTTTGATAGAAGGAATCTTGAGGGGATAGAGGAACAGTAGAAGTGTCCCAATTTAATAACGAATAATCAATCTTTATTATATGAACTTGTTATTAAATAAAATAGAAAACCGTTATTTCGTTCAATCTTTTTCAAATAACGGTTTTCTTAATTATTGCTAATATCAAGTTTGGTTTATATGTGTTTTAAGGCTACTACTATTAAATTCATAAATGGAACTTAATTCATCCTACCTGATTTCTTTTTAATTTCTGCTTTTACATGTATGTAAAGCTTCTCCAACACCATTCAATAGGACCGTAATAAAAATACTTCACCCATAGTCGGCTTAAAAGAATCTGTATAAAGAATAGTACAATAACCAAAAGTGTGCCCAGGAGTATAGATTTTTTTCATTATATACCCAATCCATAGCCATAAAAGATAAATATAGAGGCGATGGATTGAATGCCAATTGCCTGTAGAGGCCCTCCAAAAGTATCCTGCAGATATTGAGCCGAACCCAAGCTGCTAATTTAGCATTTTGGGTATTTTTAAAGATTGGTATATTTAATATAATTTTTATATCTATGCAGTGGAGCATCGTCAGGAAAACCTCATATATAAAACGATAGGAAGGATTTTCAGGGGTAAAGCCATGATGCTACCCCTAATAGAGAGAATATCTTATAAAACAAATACAACGGTCAATCCTTTCCGTTTTACTTTTGCTTTTTTGTGATTGTAATAATGAATGATTCATTTTTTATAATGCCATCAATGATCAGAATGAAGGACGGTGAACCAACTTCGCTTAAACGTACACTTTTAGTTAACACTCCTGCTATAGCTAGCCCTACCCATTAAACAATATTTTAATAACCCCCGCTTAGAAAAAGCTGCCGCTATTACCTCAACATAAGTCGCTTATTTTTTGTTTTTCAATTTTATGAATTGAATCCCGACCTTTTTCTTGCAGAATGAAAAACACTCATTCCATTATTTCACATAAACAAATGAATTATTATTACAGGATATTTATCCTTTTTAATCGCTATTAATCCACCTTAGAGTTAATGCATAACTAACAAATAACCATTTTTACTAGATTGTATATCTGTCCGAGCACGAACTTGTTCAAGCTGTATATATTAGTATTACTTAGTGTTTTTTCAATTCGAAAACTAGTATTCAAAATAAAACAAGGAGCTTATTGCAACTTATTAAAGGAGAGAAGCGTATGAACTTATCTGTCATTATCCCAGTTCAAAATGAAGAAGCCACTTTAGCACCTATTTTAGAAGAATTGCAGCAATTAAAGCCTTTTGAAATCATCGTGGTTGTTAATGGCTCAACAGATGGCTCCAAGAATATCGCGGAAAAGTATGGCTGCCATATTGTTTATTTTAAGGACCCACTTGGAATTGACATCGGCAGAGCAATTGGCGCAAAGGAGGCAAGAGGCGACATTCTACTATTTGTAGATGGGGATATTGTTATTTCACATGAAAAATTAATGCCACTAATCGACAGCATTGGCCAAGGGTACGATATTGCATTGAATGATTTAAGTTGGACGATGCATCGAAAAACTCGTCCCCATCCAACTGCTTTAGCTAAGTTTGATCTTAACCATATTTTGGGACATGGAGATTTTTCAGTTGGATCATTGGTTGCCATCCCGCATGTGATCAAGAAAACAGCTATCGAAAAAATCGGATGGCGTAATCTTGCTTGTCCTCCACTAGCCTATACAATAGCGGTGTTGAATGAACTTAAAATATGCGCACCGGTTTCTATTGATGTCATAGGCACAAATAAAATCCGTCCATGTCATCAAGGTAAAATGGAAGGATCCCCCTTTTCATCTACTACAAGCCTTATTTTAGGAGACCATTTACAAGCTGTTTCACATGTCATTGAGGAAAGAGGAATACGAGGGGGACTGACAGATGGAGAACGGGACCGTTCCTTTCTGCATAATTATCCTAAACCTGAAAAACCCGCTGAAAATCAAGCGAAATTTAGTGCAGTTTTACCGGTTGGCAAGGAGCCCGATACGATCACAGGTGTTATTGAAGAGGTCAGGAAGGCAGGTGTTGATGAAATCATTGTCGTACTGAATGGGTCGGATGAGGGTACAAAACGAAAAGCCGTAGAAGCGGGAGCCTTGATTCTCGAATTCAATGATCCATTAGGCCATAATATACCACGTGCAATTGGGGCTATGCACAGCACGGGCGAAATATGCTTGTTTGTCGACAGTGATTTTATTGTCAAAGCCGAAGATTTGCTACCGTTCTTAAAAGCGACGGAAGCGGGTGTCGATGTGGCGTTGAATGATTTGGAATGCTTGTTGGATAAACATCATCCTCTGCATGCAGTTAGCGCTGCCAAGTACTTTTTAAATATGGCGCTGAAACGGGTTGATTTAACCATTAACTCTTTAACGGCAGTGCCCCACGCAATACGCAGGGAGGTAATTGAGAAGATAGGATTTGAATATTTGATGAGCCCTCCACTATTCCAGGCAAAGTCCATTATGGAAGGCTTCAACGTAAAGCCGGTACATTATGTCGATGTGGTCAAACCGAACCGAATACGCAAGGAACACCGCCGAATTGAAGGTCGGGTGGCCTCTACAGATCGAATTCTAGGAGACCATGTGGAAGCATTGGCGCATCTTTTTAATACCATAAATAACAGATGCGGCTTTACAGCAGGAAATAGAAAGTGGGAGATGCTTGAAAAACTGCAAAAAGAAAATAGCCTGGTTTCTGAACGAAAAAAAGTGGTTGTCATCGGGTTAGGATATGTAGGTCTTCCGCTCGCTCTTCATATCGCCAATGAAAATTATGAAGTAGTCGGGATCGATAAAGATCCACGCAAAATCGAAGCACTTCAGAACGGAAAAAGTTATATACCAGACGTGTCTGATTCTTCTGTAACTGAATTAAAGAATGGATTGTTCGAAGCTAAGCTTCCCGAAAATGGGATAGAGTCATTAATGCAAGCCTCATATATTATAGTAACTGTTCCTACCCCTATCACCAAAAATGACGAACCTGATTTAGGAGCCCTTTATTCTGCCACACATTTCATTGAACAACACCTCCAGAATGGACAAACCTTAATTTATGAGAGCTCTACTTATCCGGGAACAATGGAAGAAGTTGTCTTGCCCATTTTATCCAAAAAGGGACTAAAAGTAGGACATGACTTTTTTCTTTGCTATTCTCCAGAAAGAATCGATCCTGCCAACAAAAGCTTTACGTTGAAATCGATTCCGAAAATTGTTAGTGGGCAGACAGATAAATGCCTTGAAATGATCAAGTCCTTTTATGGAACGATTTTTAACGAATTAGTGCCTGTCAGCTCACCAAAAATTGCTGAGTTAGGGAAAATTTTTGAGAATACCCAGAGACTAGTCAATATTTCGTTAGTGAATGAAATGGATACATTATGCAGGGAACTGGACATTGATTTTTATGAATCTTTACAGGCAGCATCCACTAAACCATTTGGATTTACTCCGTATTGGCCTGGTCCTGGTATAGGCGGTCATTGTATACCAGTGGATCCTCTCTATTTGCAATGGAAGCTACAGCAACATGGGCTTATGAGCGAACTCGTTCAAGCTGCCAGCGATATTAATCAACATATGCCAAAAAAAGTGATAGAGCGAGTTAAAAAAGCAATGAATAAAGACGAAAGAAATATACTTGTCATTGGACTCACTTATAAAAAAGATGTAAATGATGTGCGTGAATCTCCAGCATTAATGATATTTAAGAATCTCTTGGATGAAGAATACGATGTCACTTACCATGATCCATATATCCCATCTATTGAAATAGGAAATAAAATCCACCACTCCATTCATTTAACAGAAACAAACATAAAAGAATTCGATCTTGTCCTTATACTAACTGATCACTCCGTTATCGATTATGAACTCATTACCAAGGCACCGAATATTATCGATACACGTCGAGTGTTGAAAAAAAACAATTATAACATATAGGTTAAAGATTGAATGATCTGTTCGTCCTTTATTTCACAGAAAATGGAGGCGTTATGAAAAAGACCGAAGAATATTTATCGAATGTAAGGGGGAATAGGGGATGCATAATAAGGCATTATCAATCATTATTTCCGTGTGCAATGACGGAGTGCCGTTGGAACATGTTATACAGTTGTATAAGCAGTTACAGCCCTATGAAATCATAGTAGCTGCCGATGAAAAGTGCAAGCATTGCATCGATATAGCGAGAACATATGATTGTAGAGTTTTCGTTTGTGCTGAATTACTTGATACTTATAAAGGGCATGCGATTGGTGCAAAAGAAGCAAAAGGGGATATTTTATTATTCGTTGATTCAAAAATAGGTATCACTTCCCCCACTATGAAAATGTTTCTTCAACCTTTGATTGATGGAACAGCAGATGTAGTGATCAATAAAATGGACTATGTTTTTTATAAAAAACAACAGCCTCCTCCAACTGTCATTTGGCCCCAAATTACGAACCATTTTTTTCATCGTTCCGATTTAAAAATCGATTCAATTATTTTCGTTCCCTATGCTATGACAAAACAAGCTGTGGATGCGATTCACTCTGAATGTCTTGCCAATCCGGTTCTCGCTCATTTGAATATTATTGATCATCAATTTAGAATTGCTAATCATTTACCGATAGGGGACGTTTCACTCTATTCAAATAAAAAGGTTCAAACAAACAGCGATGCACAATCTGGTTCTGATAAACGAATGTTGGGGTATCATCTCAACGCCATTTCCTATTGCACCAAGGAGATGAGAGATCCAAGAGCAGGATATTCTGATGGGGGAAGAAGGTTCGATATTATAAAGGAATTAAAATCCGGAACAACAAAACACATGCCAAAAGTGATTCTAGGTAGAGGAAAACGATCTACTCTTTATGAAGGAAAGCAGCTTTCTGTTATTATCCCCGTACAAAATGAAGCAAAATTGATCAGATCCATTATTGAAGAATGCCGAAAACTAGAACCGATCGAGATCATTGTCGTGGTGAATGGGACAATAGATAAAACAGCAGAGATCGCAGAAAAGTGCGAAGCAAAAGTGATCATTTATAATGAAAAACTTGGCCTTGATACAGGGCGGGCTGTTGGTGCGTATTTTGCCGAAGGAGATATTATGCTATTCATTGACGGAGATTTCGTTATTTCCGAGGAAGACTTAACTCCATTTGTCCATTCTGTTCAATCCGGTGTAGATTTAGCGCTCAATGACCTAAATCACTATCTTACTTGTCATACACCGCTCCACATTGTAACTGCTTGCAAATATGCGATCAATTTAGCATGTGGCCGCAGAGACCTTGGAGTCGGCTCAACCGTGGCTGTACCACATGCTTTCAGCAAGGAATGTATTGATCAACTTGGTTTTGAAGCGCTGGCAACACCTGTTTTAAGCCAAGTAGCAACGATAATGAATGGTCACTCTGTGAAAAATGTACATCGTGTCGAAGTTGATAAAATGAATCGCTTCCGTCCTGACAAACACTTTACCAATAAAAGAGGGAAACTGGCTCCAACAACGTCTTTAATCGTCGGAGATCATACCGAAGCCCTATCTTATCTAGCAAATCGGAGGCTGTTTTAATAAGTGCTCTCTTAAAATCAATTTCATAAAAAAGGCAAATTGAATGATATAAATGCCGTTTCTACTTTTTAAAAACGACATAGTATGTTTTTGAAAGGAGTGAAATAATGTCTTGCTCAACTCAAAATTGTTTTGATATCTGTTTTAAGGTTGTAATCAATACTAAATGTGAAAGAGCAGAAACATTCGTAGATTGTGGTGAAGAGTGTTCGGGCATGGAGATTGACTTTAAAAATGGAATCATTACTATCGTTTTACCACTAGTTGCTTGTGTAGAAACCACTTTAAATGATGATTTAAGTGTGGATTCGAAATTAGACAGTCTTTCTTTTTCAGGTTATTTCTAGTTGTGATCTAAAAAACATGTATCAGATAATCCCCGTCTATTTAAAGAAGAGGCTCTCTTAATAAGTTATATCTCGTAAGATAAAAAAGGCCAATAAAATGAGATAAATGCCGTTTCTACTTCTAAAAATAAAACATAATATGTTTGCGAAAGGAGTGAAAATAATGTCTTGCACAACTCAAAATTGTTTTGATATCTGTTTTAAGGTTGTAATTAACACTAATAGTGAAAGAGCAGAAACATTCGTAGAATGCGGTGAAGAGTGTTCGGGTATTGAGATTGACTTTAAAAACGGCATCCTTACCATCGTTTTACCACTAGTTGCATGTATAGAAACCACTTTAAATGATGATTTAACTGCGAAAGCAAAATTAGAAAGTCTTTCTTTTCCAGGTTATTTCTAAGGTATTTAGCTATAAGGAAGTGTTAAATAATCCCCGTCTTTTATAGATGGGGGGTGATGAGTAAACTTCTTAGAAAAATCATTAGATTCAATTTAATGAAAAAGGAAAAAACTTTTACTTAGTTAAGTGGACGAAGAATGTTTAAACTAGTTGGATTAAATTACTTATATTCACCTAAAGAGGTAGTATGGGAGTGGTACCAACAAAAAACGTAAAACAGATGATTCTGATAATCATCTGTCATGACTGAAGAAGAACTTGAAACCTATTATTATATTCTGGGGGTAGATTCATTCAGATTTCAACAAGATAAATAGATAGTACCTCGATACTTTTTTATCTTAAGCTACTGAGCAAAACCTGAACCTATGGAAGAAAGTCAACAGTTAGATGGTTTACCTTTTAAAAGCAATAGAACATTTTGGGTTTAATAGAAATTTTGATGCAAGCATGCTGCACACACATGAAGTTCATTAAAATCGATTACTACAATTTCCCCTGAAGTGTGAGCCCATTTTATAACCTATTCATTTTGAAGATTGGAGCTGCATTATTCTAGCACGAGATGAACGGCTTAATCCGTTTAGCACCAAAGATGAGGGGAATGCAAAATCGTTACTTCTTTGCCTCTAGGTACCATCATCGGTGAAACAAAATGTGTAAATTTTATCTTTCACCAAAAATTGAAGCTGTCATATCATGCATTTCATTGATTCCGGATTTATATAATCTTATTGAAACAAACTAACCTTCTGCAGGTGCAGATGGGTTTGATCTTGATTTACTCTCTCCAGATAAACATTTGTCGTTGAGATATCTGCATGTCCAGCCCAATCCTTCACAACTGCAAGTGGCACATCATTTTCCAACAGCATCGTAACAAAAGTATGTCTAAACCAATGAGGGGAAACTTTTGTTTGCTTACCCGCCAAACCTACAGCTTCTTTGACTATTTTATAGAGGCTTGCATAGGTTAAACGTTTTTTCTCAGCATGAAAATCCTTTTTATTATAAAGCGCAAAGAAAAGAGGACTTATATCTTCTGGGTTGATTTCTACTGATTCACCAATACTTTGACGATAGTCCAGAAGGATTTTAATTGTTTCTTCACGCATTGGAATCGAACGAGGTTTGTTTCCCTTACCAATGACATCAGCGTATAAAATACCTTGTCGATTATGTCGAAAACTTCCCCAATTTAAGCTTAATAGTTCACTTGCACGCAATCCAGTTGTGTAGAGAAGATAACCGATTAATAAGTTGCGTTTCTCTAATTGCTCCCGATTCGTATTCGCTTTTACTATCTTCGGGAAACAAGCAATTAAATGTTCTGCATCCTTTTGATTTAACTCTCTCACCTGAGGTCGCATTTGAGAATCTTCCATTATATAATGTCCCTTTTTGGAAGATGGCTTTGAAATCCAAGTAGAGAGGTGAGCCTTGTAAAATTGAGTTTCATAACCAAACTCTAATAACCGTCTGAAGAACTCTAATTTTCTTATGGCTGATTTTGCTGCATATTTCTCTCTTATGTACCGATTATAAGCTTTCACTTCAGGGAAGCCAATGTCACGAAAGGTTAGTTCATGCTCTGTAAAATAAATAAGCAATGTTTTCGCATCTGAACGATAAGCTTTTAATGTATGAGGGGAGAGCCTTTTATTCGTCGTCAATATTTTTTCAATAAAAAACATTTCTAAAAAGTCCTGATCAGAACTATCTGCAAGTGACAAATTTCGATTCTCATCAAGTAAGTTTTGTGATTCTAATTTAGTTTGCAACTTGTGTAAATATTGTTCACTTGTAATCTGTTGCAGATGGATGATCTCATTCATTGTTGATTCTCCTAATCTAGTTTACGATAATCATATTATGGATAGTAAAGATAATGCGTAATTATCTTTACTTATAGTTTAACATAGAAAATGAGTCTAATATAAGAAAAACTACCAAAAAAAGCAATGTCTGAGATTCGCCCTGTGACAAAATTAGTTTTAGTTTTTTGTATCATTGGTCACTAATTCCAACCTAGTGCTCAATAAAAAAAGAGTAATTAAAGTTTAGTTTGAGCAGCATATTAAGTGGATACGTATTTTTTTATAAGAAATGGAGAAATTGAGCATTCACCAAAATCGATAGTGTTCCGGTATGAGATTATTCAAAACGCACAAAGCTAAACTGAAGTTTAAAAATTGTTAAGTAACCGTTTAAAATGAAAACCATAAAAAATAACAGGTATCATTGCCCCTGTTATTCTTTGTAGTGATTAGCTTTTTTTATATTTGTTCTTTTGCAACGATTTCATCTTTTTCCTGTACAATGATGGTCAAACCGCCAAATTTGCCTGCAAGCCAATTATAAATCACAGTCATTAAGGCAATCATCCCTAAGTATACTCCAGCATAAAATAAAGAGGCCAGCAGCATAATAAATATCCCCATCAAGGCTACCGCTCCGTCTTCGATCATAAGGACCATCGTAGTAATGAGTCCTACTATAATCATTATGATGATGGGAATGAATAATAAATAAAGAGTGCTTTTAATGACGGTTCCTACGGTAAAGCGTTTAATCTCCAGTGTTTTCATGTTGTTCCTCCCCGAAATAGTAATACAACTAAATATATGTATCTCCTTAATGTCTCATTCATTATAACTGGTTATTTAATAGAAATCATCTTTCGTCAATGGAGGGAGTTAGAAGAAGGGGATAAGATGAGATTGAAAAATGGATAATAAAAAGGAGCTTATTCAACGAGAAATTAGCTCCAACTTAATATGTCATTAACATTTAACTAGAATAACATTCTTCCGGTTATTTCAAACCAAGTATTTTCCATGAACACAATAAAAACAACTGCCAATATTATTGCAACAATAGATAATAATATCTTAATCCGCATTATAATCGCATGATGACTTTTGTACAATTTCACCATCATGATGGCTGCCAGAATAAAGATAGATATTAACACAATACCAGCTATTATATCGATATAGGTAAGGGGTGGTCCCAAGTATCGATCTAAAAAACCATTGGTTATGAATACCCATGCTAATTAAAATAGTCTGATACATTGTAAACTTAAAGAGCTTCAAAGTGGTGTACTCCTCTAGGTATAATCATACCCATCATACAGGATATTTGATTGAAATGGTATATTATCATTTAACAAAAAATGCTGATTCTCAGAGTTTGCTTTTTAAAGAATGTCCAATATGTCCTTATCTAAATATGATACTTCTATATTTGATAATTCAATCGTTCACGTTTCCATCTTTCTATCCTCCCATTTTCAGCAATAAAAAAATCACAAGACTCTGCTTGTGATTGCGAGTAAACGGGAATGAGAGCTTTCCGGAAATCCCTTCACATACTTAACCGGATTATATAATGAACCAGTTGAGGCAGTGAAATACACCTGCTTTAAAGAAAAAGCAGGATCTTTTTAGAGATATAAAAAAAGAAAGGCAGAACTCGTATGAAATTTACGAGTTCAAAGCTGGGAAACGCAATCTAATGTTTAAAAGTTACTGCAATTTAAATCGTAAGTTTAGTAAAGGTCAATAAAAAAAGGATGCAGCTTAAATGACAAACACTTACAGCATCACACAAACAATTTCAAAAAACTAAAAACGGCTGCGTCAATGACGCTAGACCTATTGATAGTTTATAATGATAGGATACTCATTGTGGATTGATTCTGTCATCCATATGATACTAAGAAGATTTAAGTAGGTGAGCACCATCGAAGTAATCGAGACAAGAGTAAGAGGTTTTATTGAGGATATTCAACACCCGAAACAAAAAAAGAAAATCAATATCAATGAGTTGGAACTTCAGCTAAGGCAGTTGATCGATCATTATTTTGATATGGATGGATATTCATGGTTTTATCAATCGATTGTAAAGCTTCAAGATGAAGGGGTCCTGCTCCCAATTGAAAACAAACAATCAAATGGGAGAAGTCCAGCACTGCCACTATATTTTTGGGTTGCGCTAAAGACACAAACGACCACCTGGGATCGTCTTGAAATGATGAAGCGCAGTGATCAGCTTGACTTTTCATATTATGAGCGCCATCCAGAATGGCAATCTCATGATGAATGGCTGCGGATAGAGAAACTTTATGATTTTCTTCAAACGAACGAGGAGCGGGAAACTGTTTCCATTGAAGAAAGAAGCCTAGAGTTGTTTGGCCATGAAAAATTTCTAACAGATGCAAAGGACTTTCCTGAAGGCATTGGGTTTTTAAATAGAATAGGCATTTCAGAGGATGGTTTGAAGATCGTGAAATATGGAGATCCATTTGTATTCTGGATTAAACAAGGTACAGAACTGACAGATATCCAACGCGTATTAATTATTGAAAATAAGTCTTTCTTCCATACGGCGATTAAACTGCTGGAAGAAAATAAACTGGACTATGAACCTGAATTGATCATTTACGGTGAAGGTCACAATATCGAAACAAGTTTTTCCTTTTTCTTTCGAATCTTTCCGCCTAAGCCTTACCTCTTTTATTATGCGGGAGATATCGATGCTGTCGGATACAGCATCTTGATTCGTCTGATAGCAAAATATCCGGATTGCTGCATTCAGCCTGCTCTGAAAATCTATCGCAAAATGCTTGAATGTATAGACCAGAGCAATGATCAAAAAATGGGCCAATTTAAAAATAGCGAGCATCGTGATCTATTCTTCTCATGGTTTACCGAACAGGAAAAGGGACAGTTACTGCAATTATGGCAGCAAAATAAGCGAATACCTCAAGAAGTATTAACAATAGAAACATGGAGGAGATGGATGTGAATGAGTCATGGGAAGGATTCGCTGGACGGATTCAACGATTAAATCCGCTGTTTGAGCTTGGCAGGGGCATGGAGGTTGGCGATTTGAAGCCACACATCCAAACCATTCTCATGCAAGTGCTTCTTAATATATTTTACAGTGAATTGAATGATGATGACAACAGGCGGAAGTCAGATATCAAGTATATGGTAGAAGAAGCCATTAAACAAATGAAGCTTTTGGCAGATGATAAGCAAATTGATCGAATAACAAGTGGACTTCTTTACCAAGGGAAAGAAGAATACAGCAAGCCATTTGAAGCATTATATTATGATGAAATCAGACAATCTTGGGAAACACAAACCTTCAGATATGTCACAATGGATGAGCTGTACACGAACCTGGAGATGGGTGGCACAATCGTCTATAAACTTACAGACGTTGCTCAAGAAATGATTTTTATGAGTCGAGAAATGGCAGAGGAATTCTCCATCACAATTGAACAGCTTTATAGTATGCAATTAATTAAAAACGGCAATTTCCGAAAAGCTACGAGAAACCTCGATCACCTTATTTCACGTGTGAATCGCTTAATGTCCGGTGAATACACCTTTCAAAAGGAAATGATCAACAATCCCAAAGTATTATTGATTGAAGAAGAGCGGCAACGGGCTGATAACCGCGAGGAGATTGAGAGACAGTTTGATGAAGAGAAGGCCCACTTCCGAACGATTTCATCAATGATTGAAAAAACAAAGCGTCGGAATGAAGAAGATGATCATATTCAGCAAGAATTGTTTATTCTTCAGGAAAAAATTGGCCATACGCGGCAATTGCATGATCGCTTTGCCAAGCTTGTCATCCAAAATATTTCATATGAGATGAAATTAAAAGCAGAAAACCCATCGTTATTCTGGGAAAACAGCCTTGTATCTTTCCGCGAACATATATATGAAAACTGGTTAATGAAGGAAGGCGTCCAGAGCTTTGATGACGTTGAAAGTATTCTTTCCCCTTTATTCTCACCAAAGAATGAATTCATACTGCCGATGGATTGGATTTGGGGTGAACAGGAACTCGTGGAAAATCAAATGATTGATACAGTGTTAGAAGAGGAAGCGGAAGAAAATCTAATTCCCATGCGGGTGACGAATTGGGAATCTGTGATTACGGCATGGAGCTATGTTTTTCAATACTTGCAAACATATGGCGAGTTTTCATTAACGGACCTTAATACTTTGCCGCTTGAAATTCAAGACCTATGGTTTGAAGAATCAGAGACGCTTGATTTATGGATGATGTTTGATAAAAAACCGTTAAAAGTCCAAGTGCTGCATCGGAATGAAGAAACGCTTAGCGATGAGAGAGAGATTCTGCTATATAAGCTAATGAATGAGTACCCGCAGTTTCAAGTTTTTGAAGGTTCAAAGCTATTTACAAAGTTCGATCATCTAGCAGAGCCTTTTATATGGTATAACACAAAAATTACACCTTTTAAAATATGTGTACAGGAGGAAAAGGGATGAATGCAGAAACCATCAAAAAAGCTTCCGCTATTTATTTTTCATTATTAAAAGAGAAAATAATCGACGAGAATAGCGAACACTTTCAGACTTATTACGAACCGGAAGTGCGACAAACAGTTTTATTATTAGCGGATGAATCAGGTACATATATTATTGAATCACCAAAGCGCATCCATTTGGTTGTACAGCCTACTGGATCTGTCTTTGCAACCAATTTCACACATATGAAGGAAAAGCATAGACAGATAGAGACTAAGAAACAATTTCATATTATTAGTCTCATCATTATGGCTTTTCTTGCAACAATTGACCGCAATCAAGCAGCGATGATTCGGACGATGCGTGAAGGAATAAGCTATTTTTCATTAGAGCGGCAGGTAAATGACCTCATCACCAATTGGGAAAGTATATTAAAAACAAAGCCTTCCTTTGGCGAGGAAGTCCGGATTGATATGAAGGAGGTTGTTACAACGTGGAAATACATGGAGGTAGATACGGATGATTACGGTCTCAAGAAAGGGCATAAACGAACAAGAATTGGCTTAATTGCCAGTGCCATGCGTTTATTGGAAAATGAAGGTCTCATCGTCATTCTCGATCGAGATGATATTCCAAAAGCCATTCCAAAAACAGAGTTATTCGAGCGAATTGAATATCTGTATCATGATTATGACCGTTATGAATTATTAAAAGAATTAATGACAGCTAGGGAGGATGAACATGCCGAAAATCCATCGCATTAGAATTGTTGGTCTTAAATACGACGGTATGCAAAAGCAATACGAAGATACTACGTTTAATTTTCATAATGAAGAGACCTCAACGAATGGTCTCATTGCTATGATGAATGGCGGCGGGAAAGGCGTGTTCCTGCAAACCATTTTCCAAGTACTTAAGCCTGGAACCTCATGGGGAAAGCAAAATAACCGTTATTACCAGCAGTTCTTCTTTAATAATAAAGAGCAATTTATCCCCTACACGTTTCACGTTCTCATAGAATGGGAATTGGACGGTGCAGATAAGCGCCATTTAGTTACTGGCGGCATGTTCACAGCTGAACAGCACATCTCCATGAATGATGATGGAGCATCTGAGAATCAATCATTGGAAAAGGATGCAAAGATCATTCCTAATATCACCTTTTACACCCGGGAATTTGACCGTAAGCAAGATGTAGCACTCGAACATATACCATTATACGAAAATGGTAAAGTAGCTGACACTGAGTCCCTCAAGGATTATTTCAAGTGGAATGGCTATGACGTATATCGGGATACGAAGAAGCATTACCGTATTTTAGATACATACGGAATTAATCGTAAAGACTGGGATATTATGAAAGAAATTAACAAAGATGAAGGCGGGGTTGGGAAGTTTTTCGAAGGAGCAGAGGACGATCATTCTCTGTTTCAAAAACGGATTATCCCTACTGTTAGCCAAGTATTGCATCGAACAGAACAACAGCGGAATGATCTAGTCGAAATTTTTAAAAGTCAGGCCAGCATTGCGAAGGATCTCCCTGTACTCCTGAAAAGAGAACAAGCGCATAAAGAGTTTTTAGAAGATATTGTCCCCTTTGAAGAACAGTTGGCTATCGGGACCCGGCATAAAGAAATTGTCGGTGCGAGCACCAAGGTGGGGCGACAACTGCTGGGCGCATTAGAACATGTGATTACCGCAGAAAAAGAGTCATTACTCAATTTGGAAAAAGACAATGAGAAATTAATAGCCCGTCATTTGGAACTGCGCTTTCAAAAGGATAATTTAGAATATGCTAAGTCGCATCGAGAAGTAAAGCAATGGGAACTGAAATTGGAAGAGGAAAACAAAAAACATGTTTCTTTACAGTCATTTGTTAATGAAAAGAATGAAAGAAAAGAACAGTTAGCCTTTTCTTTACTGCTTAAAGAATGGAATGAAATCGAACAAACCGTTCTTTCCCTATCACAACAGGTGGAGAAATTGGAACAGAATAGCGGTTTAGAGCAAGTGAATCAGCGAATGGATGAAATCAAGATTGAAGCAGCGACACAATGGAACGATGCTTCTCAATCCATCCAAGGAGCTGTAAAGCTATACTTGGGCTACCAAAAGTATTTAACTAAAAAAACGAAAGATCTTTTAAGCCGTGATAAACAAAAAACAAAAGAGATTGTGCAGCTGAGCTCAGATTTGGAATCTCTCTATAGACAAATTCAAGCGTTTGAAAAGAATGAAGCAAAACTGACAAAACAATTCGGCGACCGCCTAACCTATGATTTAAAAGGGTTTATAGTGCACTTCCGTAAACAGGTTGAAGATAAAAAGACCGAGTTTACTGAGCTGCAGGGAAAAGAAAAAGATTCAAGAGAAAAACAAAATCAGCTTGCGACATCTCATGGCACCCTTGTTCAAGCTCTACAGTTTGCTGAAGACAACTGCGAAAAGTTAGTAGAAGCCCATAAAAAGCAGCTGCAAAAAGAAACGAAGCTTGCAGATAAACTCCATGGCCTTTTGCCTGAGCTAAGTGAAACATTTACTCATGCACTTTTATCAAAGTACAGCAGGGATGTAGAGGAAATTCTAAATCAAAACCGCCAGCAGAGTGAAGAGATTAAAAAGGAATTATGGGAAACACAGCTGGATCATTTCTTAAATGATGAACATTTTTGGATTGCGAACAAGGATGTTAAAGAATTAAAGGAATGGATCGATGAAAAAACAGGGATTGATGTTTTTTACGGTACACAATTCCTTCAATCGCTTAGTGATCAGGAATGTGCCAATTACCTTCTTCAGTATCCTCTGCTGCCCTATGGACTAGTCGTAAGTAGAAATCAATGGCAAAAAATCAACCAGCAAGTTCTTTCTGGCCGCATGTTTAAAAGTCCCGTACCGATTTACATGAGGGAAGAAATGAAAAATGCCGGTGAGGCATCCTTTGTCATCATCAATGGCACAGAACAAGATCTATTAACAAATAAAAATCAGTTTACTAACTGGAAAATAAAGATGGCTAAGGAAATTGAAGAAAAGAAAGAAACATTAATTGAAGTTGAGAAAACAGAGCATTCCTTACGAGGCATTCTAAAGGACATAGATCGGCTATCTTCAAACGACCTATGCAGCGATATCGAAAAAGCAATTACTATTCAACAAACTGCGATCCTGTCCAAGAAAACAGAATTACAGCAAATCACAACACAACAGGAAAAAGAGAAACAAATACAGCTTGAAATAAAAGAGCGAATAGAAAAAGTTCTGCAAAAGATAGAATCAAATACGAAAGACGCGGACACACTTGAAAAATTCGAGCAGGAAAAAGGGCTTTATCAAGAGAATACGCGAGTGAAAACAGAGCAGGAAAAGCAAAAGGAATCTCTCCTTATCCAGCAGCAAAAAATGGAAAAAGAATATGAAGAGAACAGGGTGCTGCAAAGCGAGTGGAGTCAAACGTATTTAGAGTGGAAGCATGCAACAGAACAAGCGATCAAGCGGATTTCAGTCTTTATAAAAGAAGCTGCGTTTCCTGCTGACGAAAAAGCGGAGCAATCAGAAGAGATTCCCAATCTATCATCACATGTATTAGATTCAATCAATGGCAGCATTGCAGAATTAAACCAATTGCAAAAATCGAAAGAAGAGCAAGCACAGGAGTTGCTCGTTCTTCAAGCTAAAAAAGATACGGAACAAAAGCAGCAGCGAAAATTAGAGAAAAAGCTATTTAATTTTAATGAAAAGTGGAAGGAATCTCCTAAAGCGGATGAACCAATCAGTATATTGGAGAACATGCTGCAAACCGCGCAGAAGGAAGTAAAGTCTGCTGAGAAAGAGGAGCGTCAGCAAGGTACCGCAGTAACGGTTGCAGAAACCTCGTTAAAGCATGCCGCCGATCAGCGGGAAAAGGCCGGGAAAAAAGTCAGCAAGCATGAC
Organism: Cytobacillus purgationiresistens; assembly: GCF_030813235.1. Classification (GTDB taxonomy): domain Bacteria; phylum Bacillota; class Bacilli; order Bacillales; family Cytobacillaceae; genus Cytobacillus; species Cytobacillus purgationiresistens. The sequence continues at coordinate 430,018 of NZ_JAUSUB010000001.1, forward strand.
AAACAACCTGAAGCATGGGAAGAAACGGATCTTGAAGTAAAAGAAGTTGAAATCAAGGATCAAACAAAACAAACAAAAGAAGAACTAAAGCGAACCGAAAAACAGCAAAAAGAAACTGAAACAAATATTACTGGTCATGAAGGTGACATGTTAACCTTATCTGTCATCCTAAAAGATTCAGCGGCACCATTTAATGAAGAGGACCTTGAAAAAATAAAAAATCAAGGAAAAGCATGTATTTTATCCTGGTGCAATGAGCATCAAGCCATACAAGATGAAGGTCAAGAGAAGCAAGCCAAAGTCGAACAAACCTTGCGTAATCTGAAACTGACAATCGAGGGGAAAGATTGGGAAATTCGCTTTAAAAATGAAGTCCTAACCACTCTTGATCATATGGATACACGCCATTACGAGCATATTCAAACAATCGTAAAGAACATGAAACGTTTTTCTCAGAGCGGATTAGAGCAATTGGACCGCGACAAAGAGCGTGCTGAAAAAGCGCAGGACTTTTGGGCCAGCAGAGCCAGCATGAAGGTGATGAGCATTGCTGAGGCTATACGTTCAATGATTGCAAAAATGAAAATTAGAAATGAGCGGGGTGCTTTCCCTCTTGTCCAGCTAAAAGTAGACATCTTGCCGAAAAAAGCGGATGATATTGAACCGCTTCTGAAACAACATTTCGTTGTAGCCATCGATAAAATTACGAAACAATTTGACATGATTGATGACAATAATCGGGCACTAGAGCAAGAAATCAAACAATTAATCAGCGATGAGCAAATACTCTTTATTTCACTTCGAAATCGTTATCCAGAATTACTCGTATACAATATGAGAACGGACAATGCCTTTATGTATGGAAAACCGAAGAAGGAGCATTACTCTACATGGCAGACGATTAATCAAGGCTCCAAGACTAAGTCTGATGGGAGCGGCGGACAAAAGCTGTCTGCACGAATGGTCATGATGATGATGTTATTATCCGTAAAAAGTGAAACTGACCAAAGCTGGGTTCCATTAATATGCGACAATCCATTTGGACAAGCTGCTTCTGCACATGTTCTGGATCCGATCTTCGCAGTCGCAGAAAAGCTTAAGTTCCAATTCATCGTCGTCACACCGCCTGAACTGGTTAAAACCGAAATCAGTCAGCGTTTTGATGCCTACTATAAATTAGACTTTATTCGAGACAAAGGAAAAGAAATTGTTACGGATACGGTAGTGCCAGCATATCGGATTTATCAAGGAGAAGAGGTAACTCAATAAAGACGAATTATCATTACAAAGCATCTCAATGGTTAGAAATCGTTATCCGAAGGAGATGCTTTGTATCATACAAAAATTTATTCAATTACAGGTAATGCGAGGCAATTAACAAAGATGTACCGAGATAATATTTAAATTTTGATATGATAGTCCAATACAATATTGGAAAGTATCAGAGATAATTAGATTAAAAAGCGCCTAATTTAATGGAGTTAATTTACAATTATGTTTCATTAAGAATGAAACAACGCCGTCAATCATCTGACGGCGTTTTTTTTATATTGCTTATTGCTTCCCAGCTAATACTGTTTTCTTTGTCTTAAGATCAAAACGATCGGCATTCATGACTTTGACCCACGCTGCGATAAAGTCGTTTACGAATTTATTCTTGTTATCTTCTTGCGCATAAACTTCTGAAATGGCACGTAGGACTGAGTTCGAGCCGAATACAAGGTCAACCCTTGTGGCAGTACGTACGACTTCACCCGTCTTGCGATCGCGACCTTCATATACATTTCCATCTAATGGTTTCCACTCAACACCAATGTCAAGCAGGTTTGTGAAAAAGTCGGTTGAAAGTGTGCCAATATTATCAGTGAATACGCCATGTTGAGTCCCGCCATGATTTGTTCCAAGAACACGCATACCGCCAACGAGTGCTGTCATTTCAGGTGCAGTAAGGTTTAGTAATTGTGCCTTGTCTACTAGAAGCTCTTCTGCGGTTACGCTATATTGCTGCTTTTGGTAATTGCGGAAGCCATCAGCAACTGGCTCCAATACTTCAAAGCCCTCTACATCTGTTTGCTCGTGTGTTGCATCTCCGCGACCTGCAGCAAAAGGAACTGCTACATCAACGCCAGCATTTTTAGCTGCTTTTTCAACTGCTGCACTGCCGCCTAGGACGATTAAATCAGCTAAGCTCACTTTTTTCTCTAATTGCCCTTGAAGGTCTTCCAGTGCATTAAGCACTTTTTTAAGCTGCTCAGGTTGGTTCGCTTCCCAATTCTTTTGCGGCTCAAGACGAATGCGAGCACCGTTTGCCCCGCCGCGCATGTCCGAGCCGCGGAACGTGCTTGCTGAAGCCCAAGCAGTGGTTACCAGCTCGCTAATCGTAAGTCCTGAATCTAAGATTCTTCCTTTAAGGTCTGCAATTTCTGCATCAGTTAAATCATAATCAACAGAAGAAACAGGGTCTTGCCAGATAAGCTCTTCTTGCGGCACCTCTGGTCCCAAATACCTGTCTCTAGGTCCCATGTCACGGTGAAGCAATTTAAACCATGCACGTGCGAAGGCATCGGCAAACTCTTTAGGATGCTCATGGAATCGACGAGATATCTTTTCGTAAGCTGGATCCACGCGCAATGCCATGTCAGCTGTAGTCATGATTGTTTTAACACGGATGGATGAATCCTCAGCATCTGGAGCTAGATCTATTTCATCAGGATTGATCGCAGTCCACTGATAAGCTCCAGCAGGACTCTTTGTCAGCTCCCATTCATAGCCAAACAATAAATCAAAGAAACCGTTGTCCCACTGGGTAGGGTTAGCCGTCCAAGCACCTTCAATTCCGCTTGTGATGGCATCGCGGCCTTTGCCGCTGCCATGCGAGCTTAACCAGCCCAACCCTTGTGCTTCAAGAGGCGCAGCTTCCGGCTCTGGACCAACCTGCGCGGCATCGCCTGCACCATGTGCTTTACCAAAGGTATGTCCACCTGCGACAAGTGCGACTGTTTCTTCATCATTCATTCCCATACGGGCAAATGTTTCGCGGATATCATGACCACTTGCGGCTGGATCTGGTTTACCGTTTGGTCCTTCAGGATTTACATAAATAAGTCCCATTTGCACAGCAGCAAGCGGATTCTCAAGGTCGCGGTCACCTGAATAACGGTTATCGCCTAGCATTTCCTTTTCATTGCCCCAATAAATGTCTTCCTCAGGATGCCATACATCCGCTCGGCCTCCGCCGAAACCAAATGTTTTCCCACCCATTGATTCAATCGCCACATTACCTGTTAAAAGCAGTAAGTCTGCCCAAGAAATCTTGTTACCATACTTTTGCTTTATTGGCCATAGCAGGCGACGCGCTTTATCAATATTGGCGTTGTCAGCCCAGCTATTAAGCGGAGCAAATCTTTGTGACCCTGTTCCGCCGCCTCCGCGGCCATCACCTGTACGATATGTACCTGCGGAGTGCCAAGCCATGCGGATAAACATTGGACCGTAATGGCCAAAGTCAGCGGGCCACCAATCTTGGCTATCTGTCATCAATTTATGCAGATCCTGCTTAAGTGCATAGTAGTCAAGTTTATTAAATTCCTCTGCATAATCAAATTCTTCTCCAAGCGGGTTAGATTTTTTATCATGCTGATGTAGAATATTTAAGTTTAATTGATTCGGCCACCAGTCTTTGTTGGTCGTACCACTTGACTTTTGGCTGGTTGCGCTGCCATGCGAAAATGGGCATTTGCCTTCTGGATGATTTGCTTCAGAAATAATGTTGTTTTTAGTCATATTGATTCTCCTTTAAATGGAAATTAGTGAAAAAAATGATGCGAGCCGCTAACGAATCTCATATAATAATTATTATTATATAATGATTATAATAAAATATGAGTCCAATTGTAAATCTAATAGTGATTATTTATAATTTTTATTTTTTTTCATGTGAATTGGTAGAGTTTGATAAAACTCTTGATATTAGCATTATTCAACAATCTAACAAGAACCGGGTGGAGATTAATAAATAGAAAGTGAATCAAAATCAAGTGTGAGACCGAGATTCAGTTTACTACGAATTGATAAAAACTAATAATAAATGAAAATTGAATGTTTAAAGGGATTTTCATTTACTAGGGAACCATGAATTATTGAAAGAAAAATCTGATTATTTATATTGTAAGGGAATTCTCACAAGATTAAAAGCAATAACCTTATTGCTATTCAAAATAAAAATCACAGAGAAGGACTGGTCGTTAGCAGAAAATGGATTTATATATTGGTGTCATTACATATAGCAAATTGGTTATGGTAGAAGAAGTTCATGCTTGATGCCCGGTATGAACTTAGATGTAGATTGATATAAGGTTTAGTATGTGAAAATCTTTTTAAGCTGAAGGATAGGTTTGCCAACAGCTCAGACAAGAGATTTAGTTTAATACAAATGGGTTGAAGGTTCTTATCGATCATGATAGAAACTAACAGGCTAGCAACGCAAAAAAGATGAAGGGAAGAGTGATTTGATATACTTATGAATAAAAATCAGATTAGTTGTATATTATTGCCGTTATTTTCGGGTGTTATAAAATCAATAATGTATAGTTATTCATCATTCCGATTAACAGTAAAAGCTTAACCTCTGTCCTGTCACTACATAGCCATTGCCCAATCCTGGAATCCCGTAGGGAGCGTAATATAACAAATAAGCTATAAAAAGTACTGGATATTTTGTTATTTCTTCAGCAAAAAAATAGGAATCATTAATCCTATCATTGTAATCAACTAAATAATTTTTAAACTGAGTAAAGGAAAACAAAAAACCATATTTATTAAAACAGAAGTCATAAGCAATGAAGTTTTGAACACCTACTCAATCAATGAATTAATAACTCAATACGGATTTGTAGCAAAAATAAGTTCATCTAACCTTGACCATTCTGATTATAAATCTGGTGATAAAGTTCGTATTGGGTATAACGAAATACAAGAATCAGTTCCTGCACAAATAATTTTATTGAGATATAAGGAAATATAGTTTTTAAACTTAAATCCATTTACATGCATCGTCGATGGCATAGGCGTGTATACATGGCTAACTAGCAAAGTAAGTGATGATGTGCTGGAAGCTCAAATCTCGAGGCTGTTGCAGACATTCCAATTTTTAATGGTATTAGTGAATTAAATAAACGAGATATGATGGCGGTTTATCAATGTCTTGAGCAAAATGATTAAATTATGCTGACATTATTGTTCTCCGGAGTAGATTCCGGAATTAGGTAAATGATTGAAATAAAAGAATGATCATCACTAAAATCATAAACAGCAGTATCAAGTATTTGCAACAGAAACAATGACTACATGGTTTGAACTTCGTTAATTTGATTTGATAACAAAAAAATTAAGATCTTCATCAATCCGCCACTTATCAGAAGCAACAGAAAAGCCCAATTTCTCAATTTTAATACTGAGAAATTGGGCTTTTCTATTTAAGTAAAATTCATTCAAGGTCGTGTATTTATTAGGGATCAATTAATTTTCTTTGAAGCTATTTTCTAAGAATCATTAAAAATGGGTATCTGAATCAGTAACTATACCCAAGCAAAGCTCATATTTTGTTGGAGAAGGAGTCAATTCCAGCAAATACTCCTAAGACAAAGTTTAGTTAACTTAGTAATACTTTCGTCTTGTTATTATAATTTGCAAAATTTATTCGGAGGTGTTTTAAAATGAATGATTTCCAAAATGAACTTCAAAGGCTGAATGTCGGCGATTTTCGAGCAAACCAGGCAGTTTCTTGGGATCAAAACCAGCATAACACTGAGTCACGACTATTCGGTGGTTGTTTTGGATTCTTTGTTTGCTTTGGCTGTTTTGGCTGCGGTGGCTGTGGACGTTGCGGCGGCTGTGGACGCTGCGGTGGCTGTGGACGTTGCGGTCGTTGTTTCCGCTAAGGCTGTGTCAAATTCTAGTTTTTTTGTGACAATTGAGAAAGCCCCTTCAAACTTTTGTAGGGGCCTTTTCATTAAGTTTAGACATAAAAGACAAATTTCTTTACATATGATAATTGTGAAAATGATTGTCGATAATTCGAGAACAGCTTAAGGAGGATCGAAATGACCAATTTGACCCTTTCTATGCGTCTAAAAGTGAAAAGAGATACGTTTTTTCTCCCTGATTCAAATAAAGGAGTTTATTTTCGGAACAATTTAAGTTCATTTTTAATGGAAGGCGATTCAATTGACATGTGGATTGAAAAACTCATGCCTATGTTCAACGGTAAGTATACATTAGGCGATATAACTGACGGATTACAGGGTCCATATCGGAATCGGGTGTATGAAATTGCAGAAGTCCTGTATCAAAATGGATTTATCAGGGATATTAGCCAAGATCGTCCGCACCAACTGGAGGAGCATGTACTTAAAAAATATGCTTCTCAGATTGAATTTTTGGACAGTTATGGTAATTCAGGTGCCTATCGTTTTCAAACATTTCGACAGGCAAAAGTGTTAGCAATAGGCTCTGGACCTTTTTTTGTATCATTAGTTTCAGCGCTGATTCATTCCGGATTGCCTAAGATTGACATGCTAATCACAGAAACTGTGCCGACTAATCGACGCCGGTTAATGGAGATTGTCGAACATTTCAGTACAGAGAATATCGATGCTGAAATAAAGGAGATTACCTACCTGAAGGAAGGAGAAAATAATTGGAGGGAAATTGTAAAACCATTTGATTCGATCATGTATGTATCCCAAGAGGGGAATATCGAGGAGCTTGCGGCTCTTCATGATGTGTGTAAGCAAGAGAAGAAGCTGCTGATCCCAGCTATTTATTTCAAGCAGGTAGGAATGGCCGGTCCTCTAGTGGGGCCAGATCATGATGGATGTTGGGATTCTGCTTGGCGCAGAATACATCAATCCGTATTTTTAAATCAGCAATCCCACCACTACTCCGCTTCAGCGGGAGCGATGCTAGCAAATGTGATTGTATTTGAGTTGTTTAAAGAGATGACTGGATGCACTGAACTAAATCAGAAAAATCAATTCTACCTTTTAGATTTAGAAACTTTAGAAGGTAGCTGGCATTCGTTCGTTTCCCATCCAATGGTAACTGGAAAAATGACAGCCAAGTGGATAAATGATTTCAATCCTTTCCAAGAACGAACTTCGAGCAAAGATCAGGCAAACGAATTACTGCTATTCTTCAGCCAACTAACTTCCGCTGAATCAGGTATTTTTCATATTTGGGAGGAAGGAGATTTAATTCAGCTTCCTTTAGCACAATGTCGTGTACAGGCAACTGACTTATTGACAGAAGGTCCATCTGAGCTCTTGCCGATTATTGATTGTACAGGTTTGACGCACGAGGAGGCGAGACGAGAAGCCGGTCTACAAGGGATTGAATCGTATTTGTCACGGACTGTCGATCTGCTTGTTCCGACTTTGCCGCCATTGCAAGAAAGTGTTTATTTGGTGGAGGGACAGGAATGTATGAGTGCAGGAGCTGGAGAAACGCTTGCTGAAGGTGTTATTCGTGGGTTGCAAAGGTGTTTGGAGGAAGAATTAAGTAAACAGGTCGATCGGAAGCATTTTGTTTCTGTGGTTCAGTTAAACAAAGTAGAAGATGAACGCTGCCGCTTTTATTTGGAGGCACTTAGCACGATGCAGGGAGCGCCAATAATTGGGTCAGGTGAGGGAATATTTGGATTACCTGTAGTATGGGTTAGAACGAATGATGGCTGGTATAGAAGTGTAGGTTTAAATACTACAATAGCGCTGCGGAAGGCTTTACAGCAAGCGATTATGAATGTTCAAAACCAAGCTGATGGTACCTCAAAACAGGGATTGGAGTTTACTAATGTATTGTTGAATGAGGATATGCCACTAAGCCTTACTATCCATCAGGATGATGAATCCACTCAATTAGAAGCGTTACAATCTGCTATGCAGGTTTTGGAACAAAATCATAAGAAGTTATTGCTGTTCGAAATAGCGCAGGAACAGTTTTTGGAAGAGAAATTAGCTGTAGTTGGTGTGTTGATACGGGAGGTGGAATCACGGTGAGTGCAGTCATATTAGTTGTCGGAGAAGGATTTTTAGCGGACCGTGTGTGTGGAGAATTGACTACTAAATACGAGGTTATTCGTCAAACCGATTTTGAGTCTGAAATACCAGAAGCAACTGATTTGGCTCTCGTATTGCATGATACTTGGGATCCCTCCATTCATCAACAAGCTGAAGAAGAACTCAGACCAATAGAAATTCCATGGCTGCGAGGCTTCGTTTCTTTTGGGGAAGGGGTTATTGGACCGCTCGTTCGCCCAAATGACCCCGGGTGCTCTCAATGTGCTGATTTGCGAAAGCTCATGGCAGGGCGCGACCGTAAAGAGATGTGGGAAATTCAAAAGGGAATAGCTGTGAACGGTACACCACCAAGTGACATATGGGCATCGCGGTCAGGTCTCTTGCAGATAGCCTACCTGCTCGAGGCTGAGATAGAGAGGATATTGCAAGGTGCACAGGCAGAAGCAGAGGAACGCATTTATATAATCAATCTAAAAACACTAAAGAGTTCATCTCATACATTTTTGCCCGACCCATTATGTCCCGTTTGCAGTCAGTTGCCTGATGATTCACAGACGGCAGCCACAATATCATTGAAACCAAGTCCAAAGATTTCAGGCAGTTATCGTTGCCGTTCGATGGACGATTTGAGTAATGTTCTAGTTAAAGATTATCTTGATCACCGAGTTGGGTTTTTAAATGGGAAATTGCATGATTTTGTTCCTCCTTTTGCAGATGTAGGCGTAAATTTACCATTGTTCTCTGGCGATGAAGGAGTAGCTGGAAGGACTCATTCATATGCTGTTAGTGAGCAGACTGCCATTTTGGAAGGTTTGGAGCGTTATTGCGGTCTAGCTCCCCGTGGGAAAAGGACAGTCGTTCATGACAGTTATCGTAACCTGGAAAATCAAGCTCTTAACCCGCTGAAGGTTGGTGTGCATGCAAAGGAACAGTATAGAAAGACTGATTTTCCATTTAAACAGTTCGATTCTGATCAAGCCATCGATTGGGCATGGGGCTATTCATTTTTGCAAGAGCGCCCAATTTTAGTTCCAGAGCTGCTTGCCTATTACAGCTTGGGCTGCGGGCAAGGCTTTGTTTATGAAACTTCTAACGGATGCGCATTAGGCGGCAGTTTGGAAGAGGCCATTTTCCACGGTATCATGGAAGTCGTAGAGCGGGATTCTTTCCTGATGACTTGGTACGCTGAATTGACCCTACCGCGATTAGATCCTTACTCAGCTAACGACCAGGAATTACACTTGATGATCGACCGTATTCGAGCTGTGGCTGGATATGATCTGTATTTGTTCAACTCGACGATGGAGAACGGCATTCCAAGCGTCTGGGCAATGGCGAAAAACAGAAAGAAAAAGGGATTGAATATCATCTGTGCGGCGGGTGCTCACTTGGACCCATTACGAGCGGTGAAAAGCGCTGTACATGAATTGGCAGGAATGATGCTTACTCTCGATGGGAAATTTGAGGAAAACAAGCGGAAGTATGAACAAATGCTTGATGATTCTTCGCTGGTGAAACAGATGGATGATCACGGCATGCTATACGGTTTACCTCAAGCGGAAGAACGCTTTCATTTTCTGCTGGATGATAATCGTCCATTAAGGACATTCGATGAGGAATTCAAATGGAAGACTGCACATAAGGACCTCACGGATGATTTGAGAGAGGTTCTTCAGGTGTTCGGTCGATTGAAGCTTGAAGTGATTGTGGTAGATCAGTCTACACCCGAAACGAAACGCAATGGTCTTTATTGCGTGAAAGTGCTGATACCGGGGATGCTGCCGATGACATTTGGTCATCATCTTAGTCGTGTAACGGGACTAGAGAGGGTGCTCCGTGTACCTATGGAACTAGGATATCTGAAAAAGCCGTTAACAATTGATCAACTTAATTCATACCCACATCCGTTTCCTTAAGCGGTGACTTGCAAGGAGGGATGAGAATGAGTCTAGAGACATTTCTGCATAATCTGCATTTTGACATTGAAAAGGTAAGCCCACCGGACTGGAAGGTGGATTGGGAAGATGCACCACTTAAGTATAAGCTCTACCAGGGCCGACCTGAGACTCCGCTTACTTTGGAAGTACCGCTTAAGCTTGAAGGGCAAGAAGAACAAATTGAGCCTAATCTGCAGAAAATAGGTCACTTTCTTTGGTATATATATGGAATTACTCAATATTCTGAGTCAGCCTTTTCTTCGGATTCTGCTAAGCAGTCAGTGGAGCTGATGCAGTCATATAGGCGTTTTGTTCCGTCAGGCGGTGCGTTATATCCAAGCGAACTATATGTATATTTGAAGATCAAGGATTTGCCTGCTGGCGTGTACCATTATGATGCAGCACACCACCGTCTTATTTTGTTGCGCGAAGGAAATTTTGATTCTTATATAACCAAGGCTCTTGGTGATCGCTGCGCAATGTCAGCTTGCTTTGGGACCGTTATTGTGTCTACAATGTTTTGGAAAAATTTTTTTAAATATAATAACTTCTCCTACCGCCTACAAGGGTTAGATGCTGGTGTTCTTATTGGTCAGTTATTAGAAGTAGGGAACCGATTTGGTATTGAATCAGAGGTATATTTCCAATTTTTAGATCGGGCAATCAACCATCTGCTAGGGCTATCAGAAGAGGAAGAGAGCGTGTATGCTGTTATTCCACTATCGGTAGAACCTGCAAACTTGGACAAAAATAGGAGTAGAGTAGACAGGATTGTCTATGCTGATGAATTGTGCCGAGAATTGCCAGCCATTCAGTATGATTACTATGTCCGATCACAAAGGGTAAGAGAGTATCCGATGCTTACAAAAATAAACAAAGCCTCTATGCTGGAATCGACACAGTCGTTTAGGCAGATTTCATCGAAGGAGAGTATGGAGGAGTGCGATGAAGATTTTATCGCTCTTCCTCAAGCGAAGCGATTATCCTATGATTTAGCATCCGTTTGCCAAAATAGATATTCACCATCTTTGGATTTCGTAATGGGGAAGGTGAGTCAACTTGAAGTTGCCTCTCTGTTCCAAGAGGCAACTTCAGCATTGTTGTATCACAGTGATTTGGATGGAGCAAATAAGAAACACATGGCCCGTGTCTCCCTATTTGGCTGTTTAACTAATGTAGATGGGATTAAAGACGGTGCTTATGAGTATAAGAGTGCCAATCATGCTTTACAACAAGTAAATCTCGCTGATCATCGGCCTCAGCTGCAATACGGGCTGTCAGCAGGCAATATAAATTTGTTTCAAACTCCCCTCAGCCTGCATGTAGCAGGGAATCTTGATTATTTCAAAACAGAACTAGGTATCAGGGGATACCGCATCCAACAAATGGAAGTGGGCATACTCGTACAAAGATTATTATTAGCAGCGTCAGCCATCGGGATGGGAGGGCATCCACTTCTTGGGTTTGATGCGAACATTTGTGATGACATCTATAAGATGAGGACAAACGGAAAAACAAGTCTCATTCACATCCCGATTGGTCCCTATCGTCCCCGCGCGTGGTTGAGAGGGAATTTGTTAAGTTAAGTAAGGCTAATAAGGCGAAATCAGTCTGGCAAAAAACTCGAAGTTATTGTCCAAGTGGCTTAAGGATAGGCTGAGAGTTAAATAATATAATAAAAGGTATTAAAGGAAAAAGTATGATATAACAATTGAATAATCGGTATCACTTGAAACCCTAGATTATAGGGTTTTTTCTTATGTTTTGTTGCCGAACCTTTATAAACGAGAGATACTAGGATGGTGTGCTATTGCTTTCAAATTTATGTAAAGTATATCTGCTTTAAAGGCTAAATTGCTTTTGATGCAAACTCGATCAAAAGAGTAGATTAGGCAAATTTATACGGAAGTAAGCGAATGGTTACCTACGACTGTACCGGACAGGGAAGTATTAGTGACAAAGCATGTTCAAAATAGTTTTAAATTCTTAGTTTACATAATATATATTATAGGAAGTTGATTATATAAAGTTTTATTCTGTCTCATAACCAAAGTATACTCTAAACAGTGAGACGAAATGAATTAATTTTCTATCGATCACAATTTAAATCTATTTATTAAAAAATCCATTTTATATTTAATTGTTTGTTTATTTAAGTTGAAATAAATCTTAATGGTTATTATAGATCTGTCGAGTTATTAATTTCTGGCAAACTCATAATGCCTGAAATCATGTCAATTACGGATAAAATCTTTTAGTGTTGTTATAATATTTTATTAATGTATATTTAACCCATTTGCTAGCAAATATAGTTTTTCTTACAACGTTTGCAATTGCTAATTTTCATTCCCTCAAATTTTTTATATGGTGAATCTCATCGCGAAACGCTCATTATCATTTCTTTTGCTTTGTTCTATTTGCATACACACCTATTGAGTCCTCTTTCTCATTTTATTTTAGTTTACATAATAATATTATGTAAATAACAAAAAAAACAGGATCAACATTAGTCAATCCTGCCTCCTATTTCTTGCTGTTTATGGATTAGCTGAATGCATTGATTTGTTCAAAAATTGACGTGCTGTTCCATAATATTGCAGCTTATTGAACTCTGGGTAATTTGAATGAAATTGCACATAGATCGGTGAATTGAGCAGCCAAGGATAGTTGCTTAGAAACTCCCTATCGCCAAATAAAATGGCTGTGAGACCAAGATCCGCTTCTCGTTCATAAATCATGTATCTTATTTTTGCAAAATGCTCATCAAACTCTCCATTACTGATATGAACTTTTCCGAGTAATACATATTGCCCCATTTGAGGAATCCATTCAGCAAGTAACTCATCTCTTTGTGTTGGTTTAATTGCCTCATAATCATAATTATGACCAATGGTTAAAAAGATATCATTACTGGAATCAGATTGGGTTAATGTATATTTACGGTGTTCAACTGGTGTGAAATCGGTTGCAGGTGCTTGAAAATTAATCTTTAGATTTGATTGATCAAATGTATTCATCGGCATATATCCCCTTCAAATAAAGAGTGAAATATCACTTAGCCTAGTTTATGCCCGTTACTGGAAAATGTGATGAATGCCTATTTCTTTTTTTTCTTCGATGATTCTATGTCTACAACTTTTACTTTATCCAGCGTCCATTTTCCGTCGTTGTATTTCCAGATGGACTCTACAAATGCGATGGAATCAGCATGATATGAGCCGCTCACTCTTTGTATTCCTTTTAATCCAGTAGAGCCATCTTTTAAGGTGATCGGTTTTAATGAAGAATAGGAATCAACCATCAATTCTGTAGGTTCATTTAATTTACCATGATTATATAATCCTGATTTTTCATAGTCTTCCGCACGACTTTTAAGGTCAAAGGTATAGGTTTCACCTGTTTCCTGGATCGATATAGATGCTTTATAGTTGTCTAAAAACTGTGTGGTCATCATTACCGGATCTGGAACCGTTAAATCTTTTAAGTTAAAGTCCTTTAATGTATATAAATAGAAATTGGATAATCCTCCGCTTCCTCCTGTTGCTACACTAATATATATCTCTTTCACACCATCGCCGTTTACATCAATAAATTGAAGTTGCGGATCATATCCTGGTTCTAGTTCTACTTTAAAACGCTCTCCATTAGAAGCTTTTATTTGTAAAAATACCTCTCTCAAGAAATCTGAATCTTCTTCGTATCGGGTGCCTTCAATACTAATTGAATCCTTCTTGCCATCCCCCGATAAATCCGCTTCATCTTTTACTATTGTTATGGTGTCACCTTTTCTATCTTCACCAGCGAATACACCTGTAATTGTAGATAAACTCATCATAAAGAAAGCAGCAAATGCAAAAAGTAATTCTTTCTTCATTAGAAACCCTCCTACTTTTATTACTAATAGGATGTCCATTTTTGGAAAATAGATGCAGATATTCCATGAAAAATAGGCACTTCTGATTGAAGCGTTCGTAAATGTAAAAAGGCCTAATCTCTAATAGATAGAAATCAGGCTCTAAGACCATTATCATGTTAATCTTTCCTTTTACTTACTTAATACTTTCTCATTTTGTGGATTTAGAGCTTTCGCAAGTGCTTGAACGTAGCCATTCACTGCTTGCACTCCTATCTCTGAAGTTGGGTTCAAAATTTCAAAGGCGTGATAAGCACCGGGATATAGATGGAATTCAACAGGAACCCCGGCTTGCATCAATCGGGTAACATAGTCTAATGTTTCATCACGAAAAGGATCCAGCTGGCCAACACATGTATAGGTAGGTGGAAGCCCTGAGTAGTTTTTGGCGCGGGCTGGTGCGGCATATGGTGAAATATCGCCATTCGCATGTTCGCCTAAATACATTCTCCATGCAGCTAAATTATTCCCTCTATTCCATATCGCACGTTCATCCGTAATTTCATAGCTGGATGGTGTGGTATTTCGGTCATCTATCATCGGGTAAAGCGGCATTTGAAATATGATTTCAGGGCCACTGCGATCCCTAGCTAGCAAAGATAAGGCAGCAGTTAACCCTCCCCCTGCACTTTGGCCAGCAACTGCAAGCCGGGAGACATCAATATTTAGGTCATCTGCTGATTGAGCCATCCATGTTAGAGCAGCATAACAATCCTCTAACGGAGCCGGATAGGGATTTTCGGGTGCCAAACGGTAATCTACTGAAACAACCACACATTTAGCTTCTTCACTAAAAATCTCGCATATTCCATCATTACCATCAGGGTCTCCTACTACATACCCCCCTCCATGGATAAAAAGCAAAGCAGGTAGTGAGATTCGGCCCCTTCCTGCTGGTTCATAGATTTTCACTTTCATAGGTTGAGAGTCTCCACCTGTAATCATTTGGACTGAGGTTGATACATGGGGTGAAGGTTCTATTGGTACAGATGGTGCTTGCCTTGCCGCTTCAAGCCCTTCAGGCAAATTAAAAGCCGGGAATATCTTTACCATTTCCTTCAAATCTTCTGCTACTCTACTCATAAAATCCATCATAATACCTCCTAGTATTTATATATTGATTTGATTTGAAGTCATTTTCAATGTGAAGCCTTCATAATCCTTGGATGCTATTTCAGTGATTTTCTTATTATATGGTCCTACTCCGCCTAAATAAATCAAGAATGCCGGAGGTTTCCCTTCAACATTTGCTCCCGTATACCAGGATTCTGTCTTTGAATAGAGAGAACGATAGAACAAGTCGTTGCAATGCTTGCTCCATTCTTCTTCTGCATGCTCATTTGCTTCAATGGTTTCCACATCGTTTTTGTCTAGATATTCGATACAATTAGAAATCCATTCCACATGATGTTCAATACTTGTAGGCATATTGCTTGCTACTGAAGGACTTTGCGGGCCAGTTATCATAAACATATTAGGAAATCCAGCGGTTGCAACTCCAAGATATGCTCTTACAGACGCACCTTCTGCCCATTTTTCTTTCAGGCTTAACCCGCCCTTTCCTTGAATATCGATCTTCAACAACGGTCCAGTCATTCCATCATAGCCTGTAGCAAAAACAAGGATATCCACTTCATACTCTTCATTCGCAGTCCGAACACTATTAGCAGTAATCTCCTGAATAGGTGCCTCTTTTACATCAACTAGCGTCACATTTTCGCGATTAAATGTTTCATAATAATCGGTATCAAGGACTAATCGTTTCGTAGCAAAAAAATACGAGGGCATCAATTTCTTGGCCACAGTTGGATCTTGTATTTTGTCACGGATTTTAGAGCGTACAAAGTCCCCGATGGTTTGATTTGCAGTTTCGTTTATCAGCAAATCATTATATGTAAAACTCATTTTGAAACCGCCGTTCTCCCATGCCTCCTCATAAACCTTTCTTCTTTCATCTGCTGAGTCCTCTAGTGCTGAGCGTTCACTATTATCCCAAGGATAACCTGCACGGGAATGATGCATTTTCTGCCTTGTTTCACTATATTTTTCTTTATATTGCCTAACCATGTCTGCATCGTATGGATGATTTTTTGCTGGAATGGCGAACTGTGGGGTTCTTTGAAAACTAATTAGCTGCTTGGCTTCTTGTGCAATGACTGGAATGCTTTGTATCCCGCTTGAGCCATTACCAATCACACCCACTCGTTTACCTGTAAAATCAACCTTTGTATGCGGCCATGCGCCAGTGTGATACCATTCTCCCTGGAATTGATCCAACCCTTTGAAATGAGGTATATTCGTAGCATTAACTGATAGACAGCCAACACCTGTAATAAAATATTTTGCTGAGACTTTTCTCTCATCATTTAAGTGAATTTGCCATCTATTTTTATCCTTTTTGTAACTTGCGCTTTTAACTTCGGTATTAAATTGAATATCTTCGCGCAACTGCAGTTTATCTGCAACAAAATTAAGATATCTAAGTATTTCAGGCTGTTCAGGATATCTTGAACTCCAAGACCATTCCTTATAAATCTCTTCAGAAAAAGTGTAGCAATAAGTATGGCTCTCAGAATCACAGCGTGCACCTGGATAGCGGCTCCAATACCATGCGCCGCCAACACCATCACCTTTCTCATAGACGCGAACGGTAAAACCCTTTTGACGCAGGCTATGCAACATATACATTCCTGAAAATCCTGCTCCAATGACCACTGCATCATATAATTCAGTCGTTGAATCATCTTGATTATTAATAGACATGTTCATACCTCCCAAGTTCGTTTGATCCATTGTCATCCAATCTGCCAGATACATCTAATCTAACTATTTTGGAACCGCTTTCAATTAATCGTTTGTAAACTCTGCTGAGACATCTTTGTCTATAGGGCCAAATAAGCAGATGATGATTATTAATATCCTAACTTCCTTGTTTAATTTTCTTTATATTTTGAATATAAAGTTTATTTTAAGTGTAATATGAATAGAAAAATAAAGCTATTCCCCCTTTTAGTAACACAAAACAGTCTCATTACCATACAAAAAGTAGTGGAATTAAGATTTGCTAACGACCTTTTTGACAAATTATTTAATTATAACCAATTAATATCTTTATATTAATTTCTAAGGAGCTGAAAAGATTTGTCATTTATAACTGAACCTCCTGATATGCAAAGGGCTCTCCAGAAGCTAGCTAATGTCAGCTCTACTGAAGAACCAATGGAGCTTATACTTTACATATATATGGACATTTTCCCCGTAAAAAAAGCCTATTTATTTAAATACTCACCTTTATGTCATGTTGCAGAAGGTATTATTTCAATTGATTCAAATGGATTAGATTATATCCAAACAATCCGTGATGATGTACGCTCCATCCCTGGGGTTTATTCGGCCATTGTTGAACTATCTGCAATATTTGTACCAAAACAAGAGTATTTAAAACAATTAGGAAGTAAATATATTCCATATAATGATACAATAACTTCCCTCATTATCGTACCGATTTGCACAGGCAATGTCGTTATTGGCTATATCATAAGTTTTCAATTAGAAGATGACGTTGCTTTTAATGATGAGATGCTTTCATTGTATACTCAATTTGGCAAGTTAGTAAGCAGCTTTACTAATCCAACGCATAAACAAAAAAAAGAACATGAGTTAAGTAATCGAGAAGTTGAGGTAATGAGCAGGGTAGCAAATGGAGAGATTTTAAAGCAATTGGTTGAAGCAATGGGAATCAGCGAGGCAACCATTAAACAATATATAAAATCAGTTATAAAAAAATTGGGTGTCCATAATCGGACACAAGCGGTTGCAGAGTTGGTAAGACGAGGGATCATTTAGTTTAGTTTAATTTAAATAAAGCATCCCTGTAGTTACAGGGATGCTTTATTCTACTCATTATCTGTTGACTGTTCTACTATCCATAACTCACATGCTTTGCCACTCACCGATTCATCAATAATAAAAGATCCGTTTGAATAACGATCATTAAACCTGATCGAAGCAGTTGAAACAGATTCAACTGCCCCTTTTTCCGACCGGATGAAAACATCATCCTGAGCCTTAGCTATAAACATGCCGATTACACGGTGCGGGTTTGATTTTAATTCTCTTAACATCACAACACCGCGTTTGGCTCTCGATGTTTTTTCAAATTCATCCAGTTTCATTTTCTTAATGGCACCACGCTGCGTTGCAATGACAATGGATTCACCCTTTGTTTGATGAATCATCTGTCCACCGACAACAAAATCTTCATCTTTAAGATTGATACCCTTCACTCCAGCAGCTCTGGCTCCAACCAGGTTGACTTCCTGTTCTTCAAACCATAAGCCATAACCTTGGTTTGTTGCTAAGAACAAATCTTTACTACCATCAGACAAGTGCACATCAATCAGTTTATCGTCCCCTTTTAAATTGAGAGCAACAAGGGTTTTAGAGAAGCGCTGTGCTTTATACGATTTAAGCTCAGTTTTCTTCACCATACCATTTTTAGTAATAAATATTAAGAAATGAGCTGCGTTTTCAAAGTCCTTCACTGGGATTGCTTTAATGATCGTTTCATCCCGATCAATTGGAATAATATTTGCTATATGCTGACCAATCTCTTTCCAGCGAATATCCGGTAATTGATGTACAGGGCAATATAAATAATTCCCCTTATTCGTGAACATTAACAGGACATCCGTCGTATTCATCGGTAGCTTTGCAATTACACGATCAGACTCTTTCATACCGAAATCCTGACCGTTTGATGCGGCAAAAGAACGCTGACTTGTTCTTTTTACATAGCCTTCCTTCGTCACTGTTACTATGACATCCTCACTGGCAATCAGCACTTCCAGATTGATTTTGATTTCTTCTATTTCAGCTTGAATTTGTGTACGGCGATTATCAGCAAACCGTTTCTTTACATCCTTCAGCTCTTTCTTAATAACGGATTGCAGCTTTTTTTCACTTCCTAAAATAGCTGTTAATTCGTCAACCAATTTTGCAAGTTCTTCTGCTTCAGCTCTCAGTGCAGTAATATCAGTATTCGTTAAGCGATAAAGCTGCAAAGAAACAATTGCTTCAGCTTGCGGTTCAGTAAATGAGAATTTTGCCATCAGATTATCTTTAGCATCGCGTTTATCCTTTGATGCACGGATAGCTATGATTACTTCGTCTAAAATTGACAGCGCTTTTATAAGGCCTTCCACAATATGCTGACGTGTTTGCGCTTTATCAAGGTCAAATTGTGTCCGCCTTGTCACTACTTCTTTTCTATGGGCAATATAAGCGTCTAAAAGCTCTCTTAATCCCATTAGCTTCGGATGCCTATTATGTATAGCAACCATATTAAAATTATACGTAATTTGCAGGTCCGTATATTTATATAAATAATGTAAGACACCTTCAGGATCTGCATCTTTCTTCAGCTCTACCACAATTCTTAATCCGGTGCGGTCTGTTTCATCGCGTACTTCAGCCATACCCTCTATTTTACGATCAAATCGAAACTCATCCATTTTTTTAACGAGATTGGCTTTATTGACCTCATATGGAATTTCAGTAATGACAATTTGTTTTTTTCCGCCGCGGATTTCTTCAAATTCTGCTTTTCCACGGACGATGATTTTGCCTTTTCCTGTTTCATAGGCTTTTTTAATGCCATCTAACCCTTGAATAATTCCACCAGTTGGAAATTCTGGCCCTTTAATATGTGCCATCAAATCGTCAACTGAACAATTAGGCTGTTCTATTCGTAAAATAGCGCCATCAATTACTTCGTTTAAATGGTGCGGAGGGATCTCTGTCGCGTAACCAGCAGAAATACCTGTCGATCCATTCACAAGCAGGTTTGGATAGGAGGCTGGCAGTACAGTGGGTTCATTTGATGTATCATCAAAGTTAGGAATAAAGTCAACGGTCCTTTTCTCAATATCCCTTATTATCTCAGATGAAATAGGAGATAATCGAGCCTCTGTATAACGCATGGCAGCTGGCGGATCACCATCAATACTTCCGTTATTTCCATGCATTTCTATTAGCAAATTGCGGAGCTTCCAATCCTGGCTCATCCTTACCATCGCTTCATAAACGGATGAATCTCCATGCGGATGATAATTGCCGATGACATTTCCTACGGTTTTAGCAGATTTCCTAAAGCCTTTTTCATGCGTATTCCCCTCGACATGCATGGCATATAAAATCCGTCTTTGTACTGGCTTTAGGCCGTCTCTTGCATCTGGCAGCGCCCTGTCCTGAATAATATATTTACTGTATCTTCCGAATCGGTCGCCGAGGACATCCTCAAGCGGCAGGTCGCGAAATTGTTCTGTAGAACTCATGATTCAGCGTCCTCCTCTGCTACCGAAATATTTTCATTTTCAAGAATGCTTCCGTCTTCTTCAAGACCAAATGCAACATTCGATTCAATCCATTTTCTTCGCGGCTCAACCTTATCGCCCATCAAAGTAGTAATACGGCGTTCTGCTCTTGAGGCATCATCGATTTTCACTCTAATAAGCGTGCGCGTAGCTGGATCCATTGTTGTTTCCCACAGCTGGTCTGCATTCATTTCACCGAGTCCTTTGTAACGCTGGATGATATAACCTTTGCCAATCTTTTTTATGGCATCTGGAAGATCATCATCACTCCATGCATATTCAATTATTTCTTTTTTACCTGATCCTTTACTAACCTTGTATAAAGGAGGTAAGGCAATAAAGACTTTCCCGCCTTCTAGCAGGGGCTTCATGTACCTATAGAAAAACGTTAGCAACAGGACTTGAATATGAGCTCCGTCCGTATCTGCATCTGTCATAATGATTACTTTCTCGTAATTCACATCTGGAAAATTGAAGTCAGCACCGACTCCTGCTCCAACTGCATGAATGATTGTATTGATCTCTTCATTTTTAAAAATATCTGCAAGCTTTGCTTTTTCGGTATTGATAACCTTACCACGCAAAGGCAGGACTGCTTGGAAGCGGCGGTCGCGTCCTTGTTTTGCTGAACCACCCGCAGAGTCACCTTCCACAAGATATAATTCATTTCGCTCTGGATTTCGCGATTGTGCAGGTGTTAATTTACCTGATAATACTGCTTCTGCACGCTTTTTCTTCTTCCCGCCTCTTGCATCTTCCCTTGCTTTTCTTGCTGCTTCACGAGCTTGATAGGCTTTGATTGCCTTTCTAATGAGCAGAGAGCTTGTCTCTGGATTTTCCTCGAGGAAATAGGATAAATGTTCTGAGACAACTGCATCTATCGCTGAACGGGCTTCACTTGTCCCCAGCTTCCCTTTCGTCTGCCCTTCAAATTGCAGCAGGTCTTCTGGTACACGAACCGAGATAATCGCTGTAAACCCTTCTCGAATATCTGAACCGTCGAGGTTTTTGTCCTTTTCCTTTATAAGCTGAACTTTACGGGCATATTCATTAAAGACTCTAGTCATTGCCGTTTTAGCACCAGCTTCATGGGTCCCGCCATCTTTGGTGCGCACATTATTTACAAAGGAGAGAACATTTTCCGAATATCCATCATTAAATTGGAACGAAAATTCCGCTTCAATCTCATTATGCTGTCCTTCAAAGCTGACAACCTGATGGAGTACATCCTTTTCTTCGTTTAAGTATTCAACAAATGCCTCAATCCCATTTTCAAAAAGGAAGGTTTCTTGCTCATTATTGCGTTCATCAATGATTTCAATTTTCATTCCCTTGAGGAGAAAAGCAGACTCGCGCAGACGTTCACAAAGTGTTTCGTAATTATACGCCGTCGAGGAAAAAATTGAAGTGTCAGGCTTAAAATGAATCGTAGTTCCAGATTGATTCGTCTTACCGATCTTTTCTAAAGTTGTTACTGGTATACCGCCGTTTTCAAAACGCTGTTCATATACAAATCCATCGCGCTTTATTTTGACTACGAGCCATTCAGATAGGGCATTTACTACAGAAGCACCTACGCCATGCAGGCCTCCACTAGTCTTATAACCGCCTTGACCAAATTTACCTCCAGCATGAAGTACAGTTAAGATTACTTCAGGCGTAGGCTTACCCATCTTATGCATCCCTGTAGGCATTCCTCTGCCTTTATCCTGGACGCTAATTGAATTATCTTTATGTATTTTGACAATGATTTGATCACCGTAACCTGCAAGTGCTTCATCAACAGAGTTATCGACAATTTCATATACAAGATGATGCAATCCTCTTGCATCTGTACTTCCAATGTACATACCGGGGCGCTTTCTTACAGCTTCTAATCCCTCTAGTACTTGTATGGCATCATCATTATAGTCAAACACTTCCTGATTTCTTGCCACAAACATACCCCTTTCATCTCTTACAACAACCATATCGTTTCAATAAGGAAGATTCTGCAGAACAATGCAATGACCTTTATACTTCTTCAGCGGTTTTCTCGTCTTTTCATGCTTAAACCTTTTATAGATGCTGTTAGGAATCATTACAATGCCTTAAATTATAACATCGTCCATCTGGCTTCATACTACACTATTCTTATCGGTTAGATATTCGTTTCATAAATTTTAATTCCTTTATTTCATCGGAATAATATAAAACAGAACAAACGTTCGAATAATGTCATTTTACCATATGTTCATATGGCATATAAGCTTTATTTTATCTTTTTATTCGATTTTGGCAAATAAATAAGGTGAATAATTCATCCATTTCACAGGAATACTCCAAAAAAATAGTGAAATAAAAAGCATGAGATCAAGAAGATCTCATGCATTGGACCTTATTTTGTCATTGCATGTTCCACTTTTATACAGCGGTCCATTACGACCGTGAACCCTTTTTCTTTTAAAAACTGAAAGACTTCTGCATCCATAACATCGAGCTGAGTCCAAAAAACATCTGCATCGATTTCTGTGAATTCATTAGCTAGCTCGGGAAGAAACTCTGATCGTCTAAAGATATTGACAATATCGATATGACCCTCAATTTCCTTCATGGAAGCAACAGCCTTTACTCCTAATGCTTCACTAATATTTGGGTTCACTGGAATGATGTCATAACCAGCTTTCTGCATCGCTTGAGAAACCATATAAGAAGTGCGGTCCGGATTATCACTTAATCCAACCACCGCTACTCGCTTTGCCTTTTTTAAAATAGCGCCAATCTCCGCTCGCGTTGGATTTTCAATGTTCATTTTAGACCCTCCCTTTACTCTTTTCATCTCAATTGTACTCAATATTGGCAGGATATTCTAATTTTATCGCTCCTTAATTTTATCATATCCTTGCCAACTTCGGTATGTTTCATGTATTTTTCACTGAATGGATTATTGTTTTCCTTCTTCATCATCATCAAGTTTGAGAGCAGTCCATGCTGTATCATCTGCGAAATACCTTGACCAGCTCGCAACTCCAGCCAGATCATATTCTGCAGCCATTTCCGCTCGCTTATTTAAAGACATCTCGTCTTCAAGCCATACTTTGTAGAGCTTCTCTTCATCCTCAGAATAGTATTCTGCATAATTTTGTCCAGTTGAAGCATCATATTTTGGCGTTAGTTCTCTTTCCTCAATCCATTCCTTTACTTTACTCATAGAAACAGCTTTAGAAGAAATTTCGCCAGCATCTGTCTCTTCCCATATTCGAGTATATAACGGAACACCTAAAATCAACTTCTCATTAGGCGCGACTTCCAACAGTCTCTGCAGGTTATTTTCAACCCATGGCAGTGAAGCGACACTCCCTGCTACAGGTGACGATCCCCAATGTTCATCATATGCCATCACAATTAGGTAATCAACAATATCAGCTAGCTGCTCTCTTTCATAAAAGGCGGACCAGTTTCCACTGGAAGAAATAAAAGTAATGTCCATCGATACAATTAATCCTTCGTTATGAAAATATGCGCTTGCTTCTCTAACGAATTGTGTAACAAGTGGGCCGTCTTCCTCCCGCACATTTTCGATATCAATATTAATCCCTTCCATTTGATATTTTCTGCTGAAAGATATGAGTTGATTAATGATCTTTTGTCGGGTTTCAAATGACTGGAAGGCCGCATGCGTTAATTCCGGATCAAACGCATTTGAGAAAAGACCCCATAGCTGGTAGCCTTCTTCTTTTGCCCATTCTGCAAATTCTACCGATCCCAGATCTTTAATTTGACCCTGCTCATCCTTTAATTCAAACCAAGTGGGTGAAAGGATATTGACACCAGGCATTTCAGGCATTGATTTTGTCTGAGGATTCTTAGAGTATACTGCCTCCCATGTTAAATGAATCGGTCCATCTATCATCGGGAGCTCTGGTTCTTTTTCTTTTTCCTCTATTTCTACTACCTTCGTCTGACCCTTCAATACATATGGTTTTTGCATATATCCTGCTTCTCCACTGGATTTCCGCACATAATAATACCCATCCTTTTCGTCCTCAATATAAATGGGTTCATTTCTTGATATGCTTGATGTATATGGAGAAAGTAAGGATGGCTCGGTGCGAAGTCGGGCTTCCGTCTCATCGATATCCTTATCAACCACAGTTCCTTTAGTTATTTCTTCGCCATTTTCTCTTAGCCAGATGGCATCTGTCTCTGGCAGAATAGAGGTGTCAAGTCCATACATCTCAGATATGAAATCAAGATTGATATATCTTTCATTTTGAAATACCTTTACAACCTCTACTTTTTCCTCTTTGGCTTTTCCGTTTCCATAATAGACTTTCGAATCAAGAGGCACTTGAATCACTTTTGTTTTCTGTACGATAATGAACGAATGAGTCTGTTCGTCATATTGAATCGTTTCATCAATGTTTTCTTGTAAAATCCTTTCCGGCAAATAGAAAATCCCTTTATCCTTCAGTGCATTCCCAACTTGAGCACCATTAAATATGATTGGTGCTTCACCAGAAAAATAGGGCTGCTGTTCATGAGAAGCAAAAGGATTGAGCAAAAGAATGAGTGCACTGGTAATAATTAAAAAGGCAAGTATAAGACCAGCAAAAATCCATTTTTTTGATTTCTGTTTTGGATATTTGATATTCGTTTCAGTATACAAGTTGTTTTCCCCCTCAAAACCATCGTTCCGCTTAGAGCTTATTTTTTAAATGTACCTAAGGTTCACTTTATGAAAACGTAATTTAATAGTAAAAAGTTTCATAATATAATATCGGTAAAATATAAATAGATGAAAGACGGTCATTCAACCTTCAATATTCTTTCAAATGTAAAATCGTGTAATTTTACATGGTACGAACACTAGTTTACATGGTACAATATAAGAACTGTACATAAAGTGTGAAGGAGAGTTTTCATGACACTAGAAGTTATTATTATATTTATTGCAGCTTATTTACTAGGGTCCATTCCATCAGGACTCATTGTTGGTAAGGTATTTTATGGCATTGATATTAGAGAGCATGGAAGCGGGAATCTCGGGGCCACTAATACATTTAGAATACTTGGCAAAAAAGCCGGATTTATCGTCACATTTGCTGATATTTTAAAGGGAACGCTTGCCACGCTGCTTCCATTATTCTTAGGATTGGATATTCATCTGCTAGTTGCCGGTGTTTTTGCCGTAATTGGACATATGTATCCAGTTTTCGCCGGCTTTAAAGGCGGCAAAGCAGTTGCTACCTCAGCGGGTGTCGTATTGGCATATGAACCGCTAATGTTCGCCATTATTCTTATTGTATTCTTCATTTGTTTGTATATTTCTCAATATGTCTCACTCTCATCAATGATTGCTGGACTGGCAGGAGTTATTTATTCAGTTATTTTAGAAGATCCTCCGCTCATTATTATCGTCTCTATTATGACATTATTCATCATTTATCGCCATAGAGCGAACATTTCCAGGATCATTAAGAAGAATGAACCAAAGGTGCAATGGCTGCGGAAGCACTAAACCTTTAAACCCTAGGTATATAAACAATTAACAGCAGAAGATTTCTGCTGTTTTTTATTTTGTTTTATATAAAACTATAATTGAAAGGGATTGGATTTCTTTGGTATGATGATAGATACAGGAAACATGTATTCTACATATATGTTATTAAATGTAGAAGCATTTCTAATATTTCTACATTTAATAACATATTATGATTGAATATGGCATAGATTGGATTGAAAACTGAAATATATGTTTTCAGTTGTAATTAAATCTAATTTAAGGATGGATTAACTATGTATTTAACTGATAACCTATTAAAGGATTTGCCTTTTCCCTACTTTCTTATTGATGATTTCAATCGGATTATTTCAACCTCTCTACCTAATCAAACCGCTCTGGTGGGACAACCTTTTACTGACCTGATCAAACGAGAAGACATCGGCCATTTTAGCTCTTTAAAAAGCGATCGTTCAGTATTAAGCCTCCAATTAATGACAGCAGATACCTATTTTAATTATCGAGTTTATGTCGTACCCGAGGACAATCAATCACATTTATTCTGCTATCCGCTATTTGATGAATACACACATGATATCGAGAAAAATACGGAAAAATTAGAAAGGAAATTGCTGAAATTCAGCATGGAATTAAACGAGAAAAAGAAATTAATTAATAAAACGGCCCTAAAAATTAACGAAGCAAATTTCACATCAGAATACGCGAATAATTTAAGCACAATTGCTGCATCTATGGCACATGAAATCAGGAATCCATTAACAACAGTAAAAGGATTTCTACAATTATTAAAGCCTCATCTTGCTGACATTGGCAAAGAACAGTACGCTGATATTGCATTAGATGAAATCAACCGGGCAAATGAGATTATCTATGAATTTTTAAATGCTGCAAAGCCACCTGATCACAAGAAAAAAGTTATCTACTTAAATAAAATTGTGAGAGATACATTACTATTGTTTGAAAGTGAAGCCATTGTTCAAAATACTTCGTTTACATTAAAGCTCTCACAATCAGACGCGATACTTTATGGAGATGAGAAGCAGTTAAAACAAGTTTTAGTAAATTTAATTAAAAATTCTATAGAAGCTATGGAGCCAAATAAGCATCATCGTGAAAGCAAGATAAGCGTAACTGTTGAAAAAAACAGCACCCATTCCTATATTATTATTGAAGACACTGGTCTAGGCATGACTGAGAAAACAATCGCAAATCTATTTAAACCTTTCTATTCAACAAAAAAAAGCGGAACAGGTATCGGACTTTCGATTTGCAAGCAGATTATTGAAGACCATGAAGGCAAGCTTCACATTGACTCAGTTTTAGGTCAGGGTACAAAAATGAAAATAGAATTTCCTCATAGAGAATAGCACAAAAAGCGAGATTCCTGCTTTTTGTGCTATTTAAATCACACTCTGATCAGCTTAAAATTACTTCGCCCTAGTAAGTCTGTATCGAAATCTATCTTTGTTTGATTAAAATAAACCATTTCCTCTTCATGAATCAGAAAGCTGATTTCCTCCACCTCAAAAACATGATCGGCACCTAACGGCTGCTCTTCCAGAGACAGCTTCAACCTAGGACCGCCTCAACCAATCCCCATCGCCAAACGAACATACAGCTTATCTATTGGATCTGCTTGCATATCTTGTTCAATCGTTTCTTTTAAAACCGCGGCAGCCCTATCTGTTAGTTTGATCAAAACGATCACCTCCCTACTCCTAATAGTATACTTCAATCAAAAATTAAATACTTTTTTCATCCTAATATAAAGACAGCAATCCTGGAGTTATATTATATTTATATTAGATAAAATAATGAAGAAATAAAGGAGAAAGAATGAAAAAAATCCCTATAGTGTTCTTGTTTCTTTTAATATTAGGAGGCATTACCTCAGCATTTTTATTATTAGGAGATAGGTTAATCGTCCGGTCTTCTTTCGTTCAACAACATTCATATAAACTAAATCACCCTGAGAATAAACAATTAACAATGAAAGCTACAATTGGAGCAGTTGGTGATATCTTAATCCATGATAGAGTCTATAATGACGCCAAAACAGAACAGGGTTATAACTTTTCCCCGATGTTAGAAGCGGTTAAGCCTCTGCTTCAAGAGCCGGATATTACACTTGCGAATCAAGAAACAATATTAGCTGGTACGGATATTGGGCTTTCAGGTTATCCGAATTTCAATAGTCCTCAGGAAGTAGCTATTGCATTAATGGACGCTGGGATAGATATCGTTTCAACCGCAAATAACCATTCACTAGATAGAAATGAAGATGGGTTACAGCGTTCGCTTGATTTTCTAGAATCGGTAGGTCTGCCTTCTGTAGGGACATATAAGAGTAAAGAGGACCAAGATAAATTGCGAATGATGAAAGTGAATGGAATCAACATGGCTTTTTTAGCCTATACATATGGAACAAATGGTATCTCGATTCCAGACGGCAAGGATTATCTAGTTAATATCATTAATAAAGAAGCAATTAGGAAAGAAATTAATATAGCAAAAAAGAATGCTGACCTCATTGTCATGTCGATCCATTGGGGAAACGAGTACGAACGGTATCCTGCTGACAGCCAAGTCGCACTTGCACAATTCCTTGCTGATGAAGGAGTAGATATTATATTCGGACATCATCCACATGTTTTGCAATCTATGGATTGGCTTGAATCTAAAGATGGTAGCCAAACGTTTGTTGTTTATTCATTAGGAAATTTTTTATCTGGGCAAGCAGGCAATTATAGAGATATAGGCGGACTCGCTACCATTGAAGCCACTAAAACCTTCGATGCTAACGAGACTTCTATTAAGCTGAGCGCACCAAACTTCCACCCTACCTATATGGCTAGCAAGAATGAAAAAAATTATAAGCTGGTGCCTTTACAAGAGGCTGGGATCTATGGTCTTAATAATGCCCACATTCAATATGAAGAAATAATGAAGCATATGATGAAAAGTTTAGATTAGTATTTTCACACAAAAAAAGTCATCCTCATTCGGACGACTTTTTTATGTGCTTATACAATTTGTTTTTCCTGACTGTTTTCTTCAGGTGTCCCTCTTTTAAAGAGTGCTATGATAATACCTAAGATAGCTCCAATAATTGCTGGGAAAATCCAGCCAAGCCCTACTGAATGCAATGGTAATACACTAGAGAAGAATGAATTCACTGCTTCAATTTTCACCCCTGCTGCATTTAACCCATCAAAGAAGCCTACGATAAACGTTAATAACATACTAAATTGATAAACTTCTTTTCTTCCTTTAAAGAATGGGTGAAGAAAGGTTAAGAACATCAATACGATTGCTAATGGATAAATAGCCGTTAATACAGGAACCGAAATCGAAATTAACTGACTTAATCCAAAGTTTGCAATACCAGCACTAAATACTGAGAAAATTAGTACGAACTTGTTATAAGATACATTTGGCATCAATTTTGTAAAATAAGCTGCACATGATGTGATCAGTCCAATACTAGTTGTTAAACAAGCTGCAAGAACGATTAAGCTTAATAATATGCCTCCAAATGAACCAAAATAATGATTAGAAGCGCCTGATAAAACTGAACCGCCATTATCTAATAATCCTAATCCCTGTACACTTGATGCGCCAATAAAAGAAAGGGATGTATAAATGATAGCAAGTAACGCAGCTGCAATAAGTCCAGCTTTTGTAACTGCAATCATGATTGCTTTCTTCGTTTTAGCACCTTTTGCCCTGACGGCATCGATCACGATAATACCAAATACGAACGCTGCAAGTGCATCCATTGTAAGATAACCTTCTTGGAATCCTTTAAAGAAAGCATCCGTTATATATTTTTCAGTCGGAGCTTGAATTTCGCCAATTGGATTAATAAAAGCTGCACCAATTAAAATCATAATGAAAATAAGTAATAATGGTGTTAAGTATTTACCTACAATGTCAACAATCTTTGAAGATTTTAAAGAGAAATAAGCAGTGATACCGAAGAAAAGTATGGTGAAAATAATTAGCCCAATCGTACCCATGCTTTCTGGAAGAAACGGTCTAATTCCGATTTCGTATGAAACCGTACCAGTTCTAGGTATTGCGAATAAAGGTCCGATAGATAGATATAGAACAACTGTAAAAATAACACCAAAGCTAGGTGAAACGCGACTAGCAAGTGATTGCAGATCACTCTTCCCTGATATCCCTAACGCAATCACTCCTAATAACGGCAAGCCAACACCTGTAGCAATAAAGCCTGCATTTGCTTCCCAAATATTCGAGCCTGCCGTTTGTCCTAACATCGCTGGAAAAATAAGGTTGCCTGCTCCGAAAAACAAAGCAAAAAGCATAAAACCGACAGCAATAATGTATGAGTTTGATATTTTATTATCCAAACCTATTCCCTCCTGGTAAATTTATCTTTTGTACTAATAGGTTTCAAATGATTGATTGTCAGCAATCTCGCAAGTTGAAATCTTCTGATAATTACAATTTTAAAATAATTACCAAGCAACTCTCCTTTGTTACTAATTCATGTAATATATTGCATAACAAACGATATCATATCATTCAAATTTTCGCAATAAATTATTTTAAAAAAATAAATAGTCATATGTAATATATTGCATTTGGTCCATGACTATTATATAATTTTCCTATAAATTGCTAGTTTAAACCTCAAGGAAACAACAAAGTAAAAGACAAGTAAAGGTGGTTCATACATGCCTATTCCGACAGATTTTTCTACACCACAACGTTTATCTGCAAAAAAGCGTGCATTCTTGCAAATTCAAGAATGGATTATCGATGGTACTTTAAAGCCAAAAGAGAAACTGAATGATGCCGACCTTGCTGAAGCCCTAGGAGTGAGTCGCACACCTATTAGAGAAGCTTTACAATTGCTTGGTGCACAAGGATTTGTTGAAATGTTTCCAGGAGTAGGAACACAGGTAACTACTGTTAATCATGATGATATTATGAAAATATTGCCTCCTCTTAGCGTACTGCAGGCACTCGCAACAGAAATTGCTGCTGAAATTATTGACCAACAATCCATTAACCAACTAAAAGAAATCAATGAACAATTTTCTCATGCAATTAAAACGGGGAATTCTTTTGCCGCCTTAAAACTCGATGTGCAATTTCATGACCTGATTGTCGAGAAGGCAGACAATCCATATATTACACAAACGGTTTCATCGCTTCAACCACATGTACTTAGACTCTATTTTTACAAAGCAATCATTTTAACAGAATCTTCTATCGATGAGCATAACGTGATCATAAAAGCGCTCGAAGAAAAAGATAAAGAAACCTGTTCTCGTGTAGCAAGAACAAACTGGATTAGAGCAATTGATGAGTATTTCACCACAGAAAATAAGCATCATGAATAATCTATGATGAATCTCTTTGTTCGCTCCCTCGCTTCTTATCATTTATAATTCATTAATAATGAAACTATCAACTCATTAGGAGGAGACATTGTGAACATCAGCATAAGTGATAAAGCGCTCAAATGGTATAAAGATGAAATGCTTTTGGATGAAGGGGATTTCTTACGTTTTTTTGCCAGGTATGGCGGAGTTAGTCAAGTACAGGATGGATTTTCATTAGGAATATCAAATGAAGCACCCGTTGACTCAATCGTATCTATTGATAAAAATGGGATTCATTTTTTTATTGAAGAAAAGGACTTATGGTTTTTTGATGGACATGATTTAACAGTTGAATATGATGAAAAGTTGAGCGAGCCAAAATATAATTTTTCAAAGTGAAACGTAAGATAAAAAAGAAAGAGAACAGATATTCTGTTCTCTTTCTTTTTACTTTATTTGATTCATATATCCTTCGTTTTTTAGGACTTCTATTTGTTTTTCTCCCAATAAATCAAAGTGCGAGTAACCATCTTTTCTCTTATGAATCCATTCAGGCTTTAATTGATACATTTCTCCCCACAATTTCAGCTTTTGCATGTCATTACAGCCAACCTTAGTGACTGATGTGCATCCAGGAAATCGATCATCTAGCCAATAATGGGTTAAAAAAGCAATCTCCCCATCGTCAATTTTTCTTTTCCAGCCATTAAGATCCTCTCTTTTAATGCCGAATGCCATCGCTATCACCGCCAATATTCGCATTTAATTTTGTTTTTTCGCTTTTTCATAGGCTTCATGCCAATCAGGATACTTCCTTCTCATTGAAATGGGGCGAAAAGAATCTTTCTTTACGCATGCGTGCTTTGACCAGCCTGTAACAGCCAGTTCATTATCGCCATTATAAATTTCGTATCCATATGTAAAGCGCAACCCATCATACTCTTCAATCCAGGTCTTAACGACCGCAATTTCCCCATAATGGAGTGGCTTTTTATAAGATGCTTGAATATCAAGTACAGGAGATAAAATTCCATCCTCCTCAAGCTTTGCATAATTAAAGCCTAAATCCTTCACGATTTGTGTGCGGCCAAGCTCCATCCAGATAAAATAGTTTGCATGATAAACGACACCCATTTGATCAGTTTCTGCATATCTTACTTCTATCTCTTTTGATGATACTAACATATTTATTCCCCTTCACTTTCAATTTTCATTGCTGCAATAAAATCTTCTTTTTTCAGTAAAGACATATTTTCAACATCAAGCAGATTCTCATTCAGTAATCTGCGAGCTTGAACTTGTATGACATGATCCGCAAGGTTTTTCGCATATCTTCCATTTCCATTTGTTGCTTCATGCTTTAATGTATTTTGCAAATATCCTTTTGCTGAATCATCTAATTTAAATTGATAGTTTGCAATATAATTCTCCAGGATTTCGATTAATTGATCGGAAGAGTAGTCTTCGAAATGAAAGAATTTCTTGAAGCGTGACTTTAAACCAGGGTTGCTTCGCAATAGCTGTTCCATTTCATTTGGATAACCTGCTAATATCACAACTAAATTTTCATTTTGTTTGGTCATTTCATCAACAAGTGTATCTATTACTTCTTTTCCATAATCTGAGGTTGCTTCTGAAAACAAAGAGTAAGCTTCATCTATAAACAATACGCCGCCCAGCGCCTGGCGAATCATCTTCTTTGTTTTAATAGCAGTTTGTCCAATATATCCAGCAACAAAATCCGCTCTGCTGGCAACGATTAGATGGCCTCTTTTTAATAAACCGCATTCCCTCAACAAGCTTGCAAAAATCTTGGCTACGGTTGTTTTCCCTGTACCTGGATTGCCAGAGAACACAGAATGCAATTGTATTGGAATCGGTGGAATCCCTTGTTCTCTTCTCATTTGTTGTACTTTTACAAATGATACCAAAGTCTTAACTTCTTCTTTCACCGCTTCAAGACCGACCATTTGATTCAATTGTACTTCTGGTTCATCTTTTATCAAATCCTCTTCTACAGCAAAGTCTTCTTTTTCCAGTAAAGTATAGGATAGAATGTCTTGATCATCCTGCAAATAAGCTCCTTTTTTAAATATGGCTCCCAGCACAAGATCCTTTACTGTTCTGGCATTTCCGAAAGTTTCATCCACTCTTTCATTTTCAATACGTTTTTTAAGCTCTATTTTTGCAGGTTCTGTAATAACGTAATCGTTTTCCATCGCTATTTTTTCTGCAATCGCAATCAATTCGGGCTCACTGTAATCAGGCAAAGCAATATGATTAGAGTGAGGAAAACGGCTGCGTAGACCTGGATTCGCATCAAGGAATTGACGCATTTCCTCGGGATATCCCGCCAGAACGACAGCAAATTCCCCGCCATATTCTTCACTTGTCATCAGTGATACTAAAGTATCGATCACTGTTTGACCATAATCGTCTTTTGATTGACTGTTCCGCTTTAATGTATAAGCTTCATCAATAAATAAGACTCCGCCCAGCGCTTTTTCAACGAAACCGCGGACATTTTCTTCTGTTTGTCCTACATAAGCCCCAACAAGCTGCGAGCGATTGGTCTCTACAACTTCCTGTCGAGGCAGAACGCCTAGGTGATGATAAATTTCTGCCAAGAATCTTGCAACAGTTGTCTTCCCTGTCCCAGGATTCCCTGTAAAAATCATGTTTAAGCTTAATTCATCTTTAATCTGAAAGCCTAAAGCTTTTCGTTCTGTTTGGTATTTTAAAAACTGATAAAAATGATGCACTCTATTTTTTACTGATTCCATTCCGACCATTTGCTGAAGCTCATCTAACGGGTTATACCCTTCCTCTGGCCGATTCAAGAATGATGTAAAAACCTCATTCCATTCTTGTTTTAAATCGTTTAAACGCTCTATATGTGTTTTCATTTCTTCATAATAAGTGGAAGTATAAAATACCCCTGAAATTGACCGATCGTAATCTTCGGCAGCTTTTAGCAACAGTTCTGTTTCTCCTATTGCTTGTGTAAGCACTGGAATTAATTGATTATAAAAATGTAAAAGTTCTCCCTTTTTATATTCCATTGAGCTCTTGCTGCTCATTTGCAAATCATCCAAATCATCTTCCGCTTGCTGTAAAAAACTACGAGCTGTTTCAATGGTTTGTTCTGCGGATTTCTTCTTTGCTGCTCGATTATCTGTCTCTCTCAGAGGCGGAAATCTTAATTTATTTAACAAATCCTGCTTAAATGCCCATTCTGACTGCGCTAAAAACTGAGCAGCTCGAAGGTTTTTAGGATCAAGACTCAAAGCCTTCTTCATCCAACCAGTAACCAGTGAAGACATTTGATCGGTATGACGAGCTCGGGAAAGTGCTGCGATGGTTAGAAGGACAGAAATTTGCTTTGCCTCTTCCTTTTCATCTAAAGATTTAATCTCTGTTAATAAAGCATCCTCATTATGTATGACACCATTAGACTTCAGTTCTTCTTCCCAATTCTGCACATTAATTTTCGCTTTTTTTTGCTGATTCATTTTAATATCACTTCACTTTTTCAATGTCCAATTTATTCATTATCATAACATATTTATACTGATGCCCATAAAAGTTCGCATCAATCGATAACTGTGAAAGGATTGATTATATAAAAAAGAACCTGATCATCATCAAATCAGAATCCTTCATCTTAATTCTCTTATGAAAAAGAGTTTATTTTACCATGCACGAGTACTGAATATATACTAATCACTTTACGATTTGTTGGTAACCAAAATTTTTTATTTGCTTCAATCGAATAACCGCCATCCTAGAAGAAAAAGCCATCATGAAAAATTGCATACTACAAATGAAAGTTATGAAGCAACGATTAACAAATAATAATCCATCTAATGCTCCCTCCTTCTCCCCTCTCATAAGGCAAATATAATCTTAGCAATTAACTTTCACTTCCACCTAAAATTTTTGCCATGTAAAAACGACAAGAATGTATTGTCTAAACTTTATTTCTTGCCTCTTTAAGACAAAAATAATTGTGTCATTAGTTTATTACACTAAACATTCCCTAGTAAAATCTTTGATACTAAAAAAACCGGACTATAAAACAAGTCCAGGTTCTTCTGTTAATCAGTGGTGATGATGTTCATAGCCATGTTCTTCCGCATATTTACGGAAATTTTCTAAATCCTGCATTCCTGTCGAAGTACCGTCTAAGGCTTGATTCATACGTTCTAACAGTACAGTTCTTAACTTTGGATGATAACCAAAATACTCAGCAATATCAATTGACACATGTGGAAAAGTCTTTTGAAATTGTTCTGCCATGTTATTCATTCTTTTCATTAGAATTCCGGTAAATAAGAAATACGGCAACATAATGATTTTTTTCGCGCCTAATTTAAGACAACGTTCCATCCCGTCCTGCACAGTTGGCGTTGTGACTCCCATAAAGGCACTTTCAACAATAGGTACATTTAATTTTTCCCATAATAAACGGCTGATTTTATAAAAATCGGCATTCGCATATGGATCACTGCCACCTCGTCCAATAAGTAAGATTGCTGTATCTTCATGCTTTTGATTTACATCAAAACCGGTATCAGCAAGTCTTGATTTCAAAATCTCAAAAATCTCTTCATGGACACCAATCGTTTGGCCGTATGTGAATTGTATATCTGGAAAATGTTCTTTAGCATGTTCAATTTCGGCAGGGATGTGCAGTTTTGAGTGCCCTGCATGCAATAAGATGATAGGAATTACATGGACTTCATCTGCACCTTTTTCAATACATAGCTGAATTCCATCTTCAATATTAGGTGAGGCAAACTCTAAAAAACATGTTTCTACATAAAGGGCTGGATCAATGTATTCTTTCATTTGTTCGACAAATTGGTGAACTTCTTTATTCCCGTCCTCCAGTTTACTGCCGTGTCCAACAAATAATACAGCTTTTTTCATTGGTCCTTTTCCTTTCTTGTATTTATCGATTCCTTTAATGCGGTTTTCCCCGCGTTTACGTTCACCGTGTTCCATTGAATAGATCATCGCTTCTTCTTCAGCTGTTTCATGAACAATGGCACGTGCCGTTTCTTCCTGCTGGACGGAATACCACGTCCCCTTTGGATAATCAATGACGACGCATTTATCTTTACAGCGACCGTTACAGCGTGTTCGTGAAGTGTGAATATGCTCATCTAAACGATTTTTTCGGATTTCATCACGAATATTTTGCGTTACCATTTCAGCTCCCGCACCCATACAGGTTGACCCATTGCATACGAGTAAGTGACGCTGCATTTGCGTTAAATTCCAAGTTGTCATAAGTGACCTCCCCCTCTTGTTTGAGTTACTGTAACGCGGTTTGCACACTTCTATTAAAATTCGTGATCTTTTATCAATGTTTAACTCCTAGTAAATGAAGACTAATATATTTCATCTTTTCCTCTATTTATAAGCGTCTGGGTAAAAACCTTTTGCTAAAATTTCTAATGCTTCAGCTGCACGCACACCTTCAGATGCTGCGGATAATGGCAAGATGACAAAATATTCGTTTTGAACAGCAGGGGTTTGGCTTAATGCTGCATCTGTTTTTAAGAACTCAATTTTTTGTTCTGAGGTCGTTGAACCATAATCGATGACAACAATCACTTCAGGTTGGCGTTCTACTGCATCTTCTTTTGAAACAGTAGCCCAGTTTCCTTCGATATCACCAAAGATATTGTTTCCGCCTGCCATAGTCACAAGTGTATTCATAAAGTTTTGTGTTGCAGTGAATACATCTGTTTCCCCGCTATCGAATACTAATACATCCAGTGGCTCTTCAACTTCTGGTAATTTAGAGGTAATCCCTTCAATGTCTTGATTAATTTCCCCAACTAGCGCCTCGCCGCGAGCTTCTATTTGAAATATTTTGGCGATATTGCGAATATCTGTATAGATATCTTCTAATGTTGGTGCTACTTTAATAGATGACGATTGTAAGTAGCTATTTATACCTAACTCCTTTAATTCATCGCGCGTTGCTATGTTCTTATCATTGAATGCACTTGCCCAGCCGCCATATAGAAAGTCTGCTTCCTCTGCGATGACTTGTTCTTTAGAAGGATATTGCTCGGCTAACACCGGTACTTTGTTATATGCTTCTTGTAATGGCTCATATATTTCATTATCTAAAAAAGCCGTGCCGACCATCGAATCTTCTAAACCGAGTGCGAGCATGATTTCTGTCACATGTTGATTTAAAGATATAGCCCGTTTTGGTACTTCTTGATATTCAATCACAAGTCCTTCATTTTCAATAACGACTTTTTCATTTTGCTCTGTTTGATTATCTTTTACAGCTGCTGTTTTTGTTTCCTCAGCTGAGCATGCAGCTAAGAATAGCAATGCCGATAAAAACAGCGTTGACCAACTTCTTATATTTTTCATATTCTTTTATCCTCGATTTTATTATTTATTGTTCTGTGTAAAAAAATAAATGCAGTTTTTTTGTAAATGGGTTTTTTGAAATTCCAGCCTGGACATGAAAAACGTGCTTTAACGTCTCCTCTGTCAGTACTTCTTCTGGTGTTCCCTCCATAAAGAGTGCCCCATCTTTCATTACAAGTAATTCATCACAATAGCCTGCTGCTAAATTTAAATCATGCAGTGCTGCCACAATCGTAATCGGCAGATCCTTCACTAAATCCATTAATTGATATTGATGTTCGATATCAAGATGATTTGTTGGTTCGTCTAAAATTAATATTTTTGCCTGCTGTGCAAGGGCGCGTGCGAGCATAACGCGCTTTTTTTCTCCACCTGATAATTGATTAAAAGTTCTATTTTCTAAATACTGTACGTTTGCAAGGTGCATACTTTCTTCGACAATAGCAAAGTCTTCTTGATTATCGTTTGCCAGCCATTTTTTATACGGCGTCCGCCCCATCAAAACTAAATCTTTAACGGTAAAATCAAAGAGTACTGGTGTTTCCTGACTAACAACTGCTATTTCCTGTGCCAGCTTTCTTTGTGCCATATGTATAATGTCATCTTCATATAATGTCACCATTCCGCTCGTTTGCTTTAAATGACGATAGATAATTTTTAACATCGTCGATTTCCCGCTTCCATTTGGTCCAATGAGGCCAACGAATTTGCCTTGATGAATTGAAAAAGTAATATTATGTAAAATTTGCTTGTCCGCTATTGAAAATGAAATATCTTTTACTTGTAGCATTATTATTCACCGTCCCCAAAAGAATATCGTCGACGTCTAAGCATCCAAATAAAGAACGGGCTTCCACAAACAGCCGTAATGATACCGATGGGCATTTCTTCAGGTGCGATGACAATCCGTGCGACCATATCCGCCCAAACGAGGAAAATGGCTCCGATCAATGCACTGATTGGCAAGACAACTTTGTAATTTGAACCTGCCATCATTCTTACAAGGTGCGGAATAATTAATCCTACAAAACCAATACTTCCGCTAACTGCGACAACAACACCTGTTAATAACGATACAAAAAGTATAATAAGGATTCGAAATCGGTCTAAGTTAATACCAAGTGTAGCGGCTGTTTCTTCTCCAAGAAGGAGAGCATTAAGCTGACGATAGTTCAATAATAGCAATGTGAACACTAGTAGAAAGATAATGAATGGAATTCCAAGATTCGCCCACTTCGCTCCTGCTAAACTACCAAGCATCCAATGCATAACAGCTTGAATACCGCCCTGCTGTTTAGACATCATCAGCATAAAATTAGTAATAGCGGAAAATACCATCGAAATCGCAAATCCTGCTAAAAGTAAACGAACAACAGATATTCTGCCATTGACGCGTGCTAATAGAAATACGATGATTACTGCGGAAATGGCCCCTAAAAAAGCTGCAAAGGAAAGGGCATAGTTTCCTATTACACTAAATGCACCGAGTAAAATGACCGAAGTTGCTCCAACTGATGCACCTGAAGATACACCTAAAATATATGGATCTGCAATCGAGTTCTTTACGAGTGCCTGAATCGCTGCACCGCTAATCGACAGTGCGGCTCCTACAATCGCAGCTAATACGACACGCGGTAAACGGATCTCCCAAATAATGATGCTTTGTGCATTTGATGCAGTTGTTTCTAACGATAATCCCAGTTTGGTGAACAGCAATTCCCAAATAATGCGCGGCGTTATATCAACAGAGCCCACCATCACCGCAAAAGTCATTGAAGCAAGCAAACCTAACATTAATGCTAATATAAGTAATGGATAACGATACTTAGTCATGTAACTAACGAAGGCTCCCAGCTAATTATCGCAGCATAGAATGGATAACGATACACGTACAGCCCGTCCTCCACTGTAATAAAACTTTCGAGCGAGGCTTTCACATATGCCATTTCAAACTGTGGAGATAAGATTTTTTTGCTTTGTGCTTCATATAGTTGTTCTAATGTATCATATCGATATACACGTTCTAGTTTGAGCATTTCACAATCAGCATAAATACCTAATTGATACAGCATATTGACGATTGCAATATAATCCCGGCGTGGATATTTAATGGCATATCCATACTGCTCATCTAAGATAACGTAATGCGGCTGAATAGGTCCTGTTGTTAAGCCGATAATGGCTCGTTTCTTTGCAAGCATGTTCATTTTTTTTAGTGACGCATTCATTTCATACATGCGATAAAAGCAGTTCACACCAATAACGACATCATGCGGTTCAATTTGGGCATCTTCCCATTTACTATGAACGAACTGAACAGGTGCATCGCTCTTAAAATATTGTTTTAAATAGGTCAGCACACTGACTGAACCATCAACTAATGTTAAGCTTTGGACATCTTCACTAAGCGGGAAGGTGTAATTGCCCCAGCCTGGTCCAATTTCAATACAACTTGCATTTTGCGGGAGATGCTGCTTCATTTTTTCGTAAATATTTTTTGCGTGATCATCTACTTGCTTATATGTTTTTTTCTGCATTGACTGTGCCCAATATGCTTCTTCCAGCTCATCATTTACCATTCGTTTGGGCATGTTACCATGCCAATCTAGCATGCCTTCTTTCCACAGCTTTTCAAAATTAATTTGTAAAGGCGATCCTCTCATTTGAATCTTCTCCTCAATATATACAATGAAGGGCGATATTCAGTGATTATTATAATGCTCTTACTGTATACAAATCTTTTCAAATGCTGTTTAGTCATTTGAATGTGTGTATAACACTTTTCCCAGCATCCTATGCGGTCTATTGAATCTCATTAAAATTCAATCCCCTTCATCGCTTTGACATCTTGTTCGGCATAATAATGTTTTGTTGCATCAATCGTTGACACTAAATCAGCTAATGCGAGTATCGAGGGATGTGCAGAACGCCCTGTGATGATTAAATTCATCGTTTTTGGACGTTTTTGTATTGCCTCTAACACTTCTGCCAATGGCAATACATCATCGATTGGGAACTTTGTAATGGCTAATGCGTTATTCAGCTCATCTAGTACTAATACATCTGTTGTTGTATCTTGCAGCTCCTCTTTAACAGTTTTCCAAGCTTTTGCAAGTGCTTCGCGATGTTCTTCTGGTGTTTTCGTCCATGTAAATCCCACACCTAATTGCACGGTTTCAACACCTAGTTTTCGCAAGGCAATCTGTTCGCCATATGTACGTTCAGGTGATTTAATAAATTGGTAATATTTCACCTTCATGCCTCTACCAATTGCGCGTAATGTGACACCAAGTGAAGCGGTTGTTTTTCCTTTGCCTTCGCCAGTATAGACTAACAACATCCCTTGTCGTGGCATAAACAATCCTCCTTATAGCCAAGTTGTTTTTTCTGCAAATGGTGTACGTTTTTTTGCGGAATTGATTTCTTCTGCTGGGTAACCAATGCATAATGTCCCTACTAATTGTTCGGCATCCGAAGCACCAATAAACGTATGTAATGCTGTATCATGCACCAAACCAACCCCGCGTGTACGCCATACCATGCCTAAGCCTAATTGCTCGGCCATTAACCACATCGACATGATGGCACTGCTAACTGCAAAGGTATTATCTTTTGTAGCACCTGCATCCCCATCGATAATGGCTGATGTCACCACTATGATAAGCGGCGTATGAGTGATGGCTTTCATTGAACTTTCCACTAAATGTGGCTTTGTAGGAAAGCGTTTTTGTAAATAATCAAGCGCCACTTGCTCATAACGTTTTAAGCTATCGCCTTGTAATACATAGAAATGCCAAGGCTCGCGCATACGGTCATTGGGTGCATATGTCGCTGCTTCTAATAAAGTCTCAATTTTGTCACGTTCCACTTCGCGCGTGTTAAATTGGCGAATGGCACGACGTTGTTTTAATTCTTCTAACATAATTTATGCTCCTTTTCTACAAACCAGGCAATTTGTTCACGAACACTAACAACATCTCCAACTAAAATCATTGTAGGATTAGAAATACGATGATTTTGTATGTCCTGTGCAATCGTTGCCAGTTTACCTGTAATCGTACGCTGGTTTTCAGTTGTGCCCCATTCAATGACTGCAACAGGGGTCGTTTCACTTTTGCCATATGTAATTAGGCTTTTTGTAATATGTGCGATATTGCCAACGCTCATATAAAATGCCACCGTATCAATTTGAGCAAGGGCTGCCCAATTTAAAAAGTCTTGCTCTTTTTCTGCGCGGCCATGACCTGTAACGATCGCAAAGCTTGCGGCATGATCACGATGCGTAACCGGAATCCCTGCATAAGCTGGCGCAGCAATCCCAGCTGTAATTCCAGGCACAATTTCAAATGGGATATTGGCTTTCCGTAAAATCGCAGCTTCTTCTGCACCACGTCCAAAGACAAATGGATCGCCGCCTTTCAAGCGAAGAACCTGCTTGCCAAGATTTGCTTGTTCCACTAAAACCCGATGAATTTCATCTTGAATCAGTCCGTGATTACCTGGCTCTTTTCCACAATAAATGAGTTCGGCATCAGCTTTTGCATGTGTTAATAATTCAGGATTTACTAGACGGTCATATAAAATCACATCTGCTTGTTGAATGCACTCTAGTCCTCTAATTGTTAATAGTTTTGGCGCTCCAGGACCAGCTCCTACAATATATACATAACCGCTCACTGTTTTTCTCCTATACGTTGTTGTAGCCATGCTTCACATTTTTGTTTTTCATCTTGCTCTATCCACTGTAATAACTGTGGATCTAGAAGCTCAGAGAGTAAATGTGTTTTCTTAGCGCCCGTGTACACTTGTAAAATTCGCTGACGTGCTTCCTTTAAAAAACTTACATATTGTGCGTAATGATCTCCGAACTGCTCTGCTAAATCTATTTTTACTCGGCGTGTTAAGCCTGGACTGGATCCAGACGTTGATATTGTCACAATAAAGTCACCACGGCGAACGACTGCTGGATTGATAAAATCAACACGTCCTTTTGCATCTGCACGACTGAGCAATTGCCAATGCTGTGTCGCTTCTTCGACTGCATTGTTTACTTTTTCGTCATTTGTAACTGCAAAAATTAGTGCAGCATCATCTAGATCAGCCGGTTCAAATGCTTTTTCTTTCCATGTCACAAGCCCTTCATTGATATAATGTTGTAATGTTTCAGTTACTGCCGGGCTAATTACTATTAGCGTCGCCTTTGTTGGCAGCAGCGCTTCTATCTTTTGACGTGCTACATGACCGCCCCCAACAATGACAACCTTTTTATAATCAATATTCATTAATAGTGGGAAATAACTCATTGCTGTTCCTCCAAACATGCAGTCAACCAATTTTTAACAATCTGTGGATTGGAAGCAAAATGGAAGTGTGTATAGCCTGCGACGAGATTTTTATGTAAATAGCCTTCTTGCTGAGCACGAAAACGTCCTTTACTAAAAAAAGCAGGTGATGCATGCTCTCCCTCATATGATGAGTAGTGGAACTCATGCCCTTTCGCTGAGTCCTCTTCACTCATTAAGAAGTTGCCAGCCATACCTGTAATTTCTCGATAGCCAAGTGCCGCTAACTTGTTTTGCATCCGAACACGTCCTGGTATCATCCCGAGCATTGAGTATACTTCTCCTTGACGATTTATTATTTCTTCTGTTAAGTACATAAATCCGCCGCATTCAGCTAATGTTGGCAGACCTCGCTCGATAGCGGCACGTATGGATTGTTTCGTTTCCGCATTTTTCGCTAATTGCTCCGCAAACTCTTCCGGGAAGCCTCCGCCAATATAAAGTCCTTGCGCTGCTGTCGGCACTTCCTCATTTTGCAATGGGGAGAAGAAATGCAAGATTGCTCCGTTTGCCCGCAATAATTCTAGATTTTCTTCATAGTAGAAGTTAAAGGCGGCATCCTTTGCAACGGCAATATGAACCTCTTGTATTTGTGGCTGCAAATCAAATATCGATGCTGAAACACCTATAGATTGTGCTTTTGTAATTTCCAGTAAGTGTTCAATATTTACCGTTTCTTCGATTGCTGCTGCAAGGTTATCAAAATATGAATCTAAATCACCACGTTCAATTGCTGGTACTAAGCCTAAATGGCGGCTTGGCATCTTAGGTACAGCTTCTTTTAATAAATAGCCAATGACTGGAATTCCACATTCTTTTTCGATCGCTGTTTTAACAATTTCAAAATGGCCTTTACTTCCTAATTGATTTGCAATTACACCAACAATATTAGAACTTTCATCTAACATTTGAAAACCTTTAACAATCGCTGCAACACTTCTTGCCATACTTGCCGCATTGACAATTAAGATAACGGGGCTTTTTGTAATCTCACTAATATGAGCAGCAGATCCTTCATTTGAAACTGGGGATTTGCCATCATAAAAGCCCATTACTCCTTCAATAATAGCTACATCTGCATCTACACTCGCTCTA
The DNA here is from genome assembly GCF_030813235.1 of Cytobacillus purgationiresistens. Lineage (GTDB taxonomy): Bacteria > Bacillota > Bacilli > Bacillales > Cytobacillaceae > Cytobacillus > Cytobacillus purgationiresistens. Next base: position 474,016 of record NZ_JAUSUB010000001.1, read on the forward strand.
GCGACAATTGCCCGAACTACATCTTTGGACATCATGAAACTATCAATATTTCGAGAAGGGCGGTTTGTGACAGCGGTATGATAGGTTGGATCAATATAGTCAGGGCCGCATTTAAAGCCTTGTACAATTAAACTTCGCTTCATTAGCGCACGCATAATACCAATCGTAAACGTTGTTTTACCAACACCGCTTCCTGTACCGGCTAGAATAAACCGATTCATTATAACCCCTCCTCAAAGGTGACTTTAGCAACGGATATTGTTACATTGCCGCTTTTCTTTTTCTCTAGTAATAATTCCTTCGTATTCGCATAACGCAATGCGGCCGGCTCACTGACTCCATATGCTCCTGTATACTTAAAGACTGTTTCCGACGGGTTTTGAAACGGCATTTCATTCAGCTGTTCAGGTGTGTAAGTAACAAACGACCAGTTATGTTTAGCTATTAATGAAAGCAAGCCAATCTCGTTTTTCTTTAAATTGATGGTCGCAACAGCTTTAACACTTTGTTTACTTAAATGCAGCTCTGCTAATGTTTCATCTATTACTTGTTCAATTTCTTCCATTTCAGTACCGCGATTGCAGCCTATGCCAAGTACAAGTGATTTTGGGCGATAAATCACTCCGTTTTCGATCAGCACTTCTTCATGTGCATCAATTAAACGATCTGTAATTAGTAGAGTCGCTTGCGGCTTAGCATTAATCGCTTCCTTTGTCGAGGGATAAATCTTTAGGTTGGTTGGCATTGGACGTTCGTACATCCACCAGTTTCTCTCTCCGGCTTCTTGCACGATAGCAACATGCTCTTCATTGACAACAGATGCACTGACTGATGTTAATTTTTCTTCGCTATCCCACACCCATCCAAATTGGGCGCCAAATAAATCCACAGGAATCGTTTTTTGAACATCTGATGCGGTTGTAACGACGGGTGTTGCACCAATCGCGTTTGCAAATTCATTGGTTAAGGCATTGGCACCGCCAATATGCCCCGATAATACACTGACAACATATTGACCCTTGTCATCGATAACTAGGACGGCCGGGTCTTTCTTTTTATCGATTAACAGTGGAGCAATCATTCGAACAACAGCTCCAAGCGATATGATACAGATGATCCCCTTATATTGCTGAAACAAAGCGGGTAATAATAGGCGAACCGTCCCGTCAAATAATTGAATTTGGCGCACAGCTTCGTCGCCTTGCTCGAATTTCTTCATATAATAAAGATCTGCATACGGGAATTTTTCCGCATAGCTTCTTGCATGTGCCACTCCGTGTTTCGTAATGGCTACAAGTGCATATGGTTTACGCTTTTCGATTACTGGAATTTCACCTTCACGTAAACTAATCATCTGCCTTCACACCTTTACGGAAGCCATGTGTAAATGTTTTATCATATAGCTTCGAACGATAATCTTTTTCATGAATATGAGGGTCTAATGCCCACCCCGCTAAAATCATGGCATGCTTACGAATGCCATTGACACGCATCGCTTCATCTAATTCTGCCAGTGTAGTACGAACAATTTTTTGATCTGGCCACGAAGCACGTTGTACAACTGCAACTGGTGTATCATCTGTCCAGCCCGCTGCTTGCAACTCTTTTGTTATTTTTTTTGTTAATGTCGCACTTAAAAACATGGCTATCGTACAATGATGGCTTGCAAGTGCTTGTAATTTTTCACGCGCAGGTACAGGTGTACGCCCTTCAGCACGTGTTAATATAAGGGTTTGTGTTAAATCAGGTATCGTCAGCTCCGCGCCAACTGCTGCAGCAGTTGCAAAGACAGAACTTACACCTGGCACTACTTCATAACTAACGCCATATTGCTTTAGTAGTGCCACTTGCTCCATCGTTGCACCGTACATCGACGGGTCGCCCGTATGTAAACGTACAACCGTTTTGCCTGCATTGACATATTCAACGATACAATCGACCATTTCTTGCAGATGCATCCCTGCAGTACGGATAATTTCTGCTGACTCCTTCGCTTCCGCTACTAACGTTTCGCTTACAAGTGAATCGGTATACATCACAACATCAGCTTCTTTTAATAACTTCAAACCTTTTACCGTTATTAAATCCGGATCTCCCGGACCCGCACCGATAATCCAAATTTTCTTCATTATTTGCGCACCACCATACATGACAAGTAATTTAATTCTGCACCACGGAGTTCATTGACATTCCAAATTACCTCTTCGTCAGATGTAACTTTTGTAACTACATGTGTACTTTCTAATAAATTCATATCGTCTAATAAATCCAACATCGCATCTAATACTTTGGCTACTTTAATAAAAACGATCGCATCATGACTTTCAATCACTCGGCGCATTTGCTCCATATCATCCGTTGCAGGGACCATAGCAACATGGTCATCGCCATTTGCTAATGCAACTCCTAAGCGATTAGCAGAACCATTAAAAGATGAAATACCTGCTACTGTTTCAATCGGTACATCCGGGTGCATCGTTTGAAACAAATTCATTAAATGAATAAATGTGCTAAACAGCATTGGATCCCCTTCTGTAACAAAAGCAACATCTTTTCCTTGAATTAAATAGCTATAAATAGCATCCACTGATTTTAACCATTCAGCACGCAATGTATCTTCATCTTTTGTCATTGGGAATACTAAACCAAGCATCTCTTTTTCTGCTGGGTTAATATACACTTCTATAATCCGATGAGCATAAGATTTACTGCCTTTTAATTTTTTTGGATAAGCAATGACCGGGCTTTCTTGTAATTTACGGAATGCTTTTACAGTGATTAATTCTGGATCACCCGGCCCGACACCTAATCCATATAAAGTTCCCATTCTCATTTTTCGATTCCTTTCTTTGCTGTCACAATAAAGATTGGATTTAACGGTTCAAATCGCGTTAAATTTAAAATTGGCTTACTTTTTGAAATTTGTGCTTGCATAATTGATACATCACAGCCTAGCGCTTTTAAATGCTGCTGCGCTTCTGCCAAGTTTTCAATCGTAGCAATATTCATAACAAGGCGACCATTTAGCTGTAAGCGTGAAATACATGTTTGCAATAAATGCTCCATATTTCCACCGTTGCCTCCAATAAAAATAGCATGCGGATCTGGAAATTCATTCAGGCGCTCAGGCGCTTTCCCTAGCACTGCAACAAAATCTGTACGATGTTTTAATTGATTTTCTAAACAGTTTTCAAGATCCTTCTCATTTTTTTCAATTGCATATACTGCGCCTTCTCGCGCAATTTTCGCTGCTTCAATCGCAACTGAACCTGTACAAGTTCCAATATCCCAAACAATACTATTTTCTTTAAGCCCTAACTCTTGCAAGCAAAGCGTTCGAATTTCTTTTTTTGTGATTAAACCTTTATCTGGTTTTCGCTGAATAAATGCATTGTCTGGAATTCCAAGTGATGAACGTTCAACAGCTTCGCGCTGCTTTAAAACGACAACATTTAAAGGAGAAAATGAAGTTTGTTCCATATCCGTTAATGTTAAGAAGCGGCAACGCTCGTTTTCTCCTTGTAAGTTTTCTGCAACAAAGGCATCATATTCTGTCATGCTGAATTTTCTTAAATACTTTGCGATGGCTTGCGGAGTATTTATTTCATCTGTTAAAATAGCAATTTTTTTTCGCCCATCGATCTTTTGTGCAAAACCGTTTATGCAGCGGCCATGCAAGCTGACAATATACGCATCTTGCCAACTTTCTTGCATTCTTGAAAAAGCAAGCTGGACCGAGCTCGTATAAGGGTAGATTTCTAATGGAAGCTTTTTCGCAAGCACACCGCCAAGGCCATAAAACAGTGGGTCGCCCGATACTAAAATAACGACATTACGGGTTTCCTGCTGTATTTCAGCGGTTAACGCTGACAAACCGCCTTTAATTGCTTTTTTCTCTTTTTTGAACATTGGGAAAAATTCTAAATGTCGCTCACCACCCACAAGTAAATCACATTCATTAATCCACTCTATATATTGGGGGAGCAATCCTTCCGCGCCATTATCCCCTATGCCAATCATTTTCATCCAATTTGTCAATATTCTCAGCCTTTCCTAAACAGTCTCCATTCATGGCATACAATGTTGTTGATACGTTAATGTCACTATTCATGTGATTCAGTGCATAGTAGCAGCAGTTTTTACAAAGTGCTTCAAAAAATGCCTCGTTTCCTTGAAGCATTTCACCAACTTGTGAAGCAGTATTCGCCTGTAAGATTTCTTGCTGTGTCGCCTCATCCACTCCAATTTTATTTGCAATGTCTGCCAGAAACTCAAAGTTAATCGGTGCGCTTTTTGAATGAACCATCATAACGCCTTGTGCAACTTTTGAAAACTTCCCCATCATTCCTACTAATGACACGCTCGGAATTTTCTTCCGTGCAATATTCTTTAGCGTAAAACCGACAAAATCGCCCATTTCAATAAATGCTTCTTCTGGTAAATGAGGATACTGCTTCATTGCAAACTTTTCACTGCGTCCGCCTGTTGTAATGACTAAATGCTCACACCCTGCTTCTTTTGCAACATTGATAGCTTGAGCAATACTTGCCATATAAGCAGAACTTGAAAATGGAACGACTGTTCCTCGAGTACCTAATATAGAGATACCGCCAATAATACCAAGACGACCATTCAATGTTTTCTTAGCAATCTCTTCACCATCTGGTACGGAAATGATTACTTCTATTCCGCACCCTAATTTGAAATTTTCTATTGCTTCTTGTACAACACCGACTATCATTTTACGTGGTACGGGGTTTATCGCTGCTTGGCCCACTGGAACGGGAAGTCCAGCTTTCGTCACACGCCCGACACCGACTCCACCATCTAAATGTATACATTCCTTTTTTAAAAAACGAACTGTACTTTGAATTCGCGCTTGATGTGTAGCATCAGGATCATCACCTGCGTCTTTAATCGTTTCACACATTACTCGGCCATCCAACATTTCATATGCTGTTACTTTAAATGTTGCGTACTGACCAATTGGTAAATAAATCGTTACTTCATTCGATACTTTTCCTGTAACTAGTGCTTGTATTGCTGCCTTTGTCATCGCTGTTGCACAAGCTCCTGTCGTGTAGCCATGACGCATTTGTGAAGGGTCTTTTTTATTTCGTTTGTTCTGCACGCTCATCTGCCATAAGTGAAATGGCATTAAGTGCAGCTACTGTCACTGTACTGCCACCCTTTCTACCTTTGTTCGTAATAAATGGGATTCCTTCAAGTACTGCTAACTCTTCCTTCGATTCTGCTGCTGAAACAAATCCTACTGGCATTCCGATGATCAAGTCAGGTTTTGCAACACCATCTTTAATTAAACGAATTAACTCTAACAATGCGGTTGGTGCATTGCCAATAGCATAAATTCCTCCTTCCTGTAAACGGGTTGCTTTTTGCATGGAAATAATAGCACGGGTTGTACCTTGAGCCTTTGCTTCTTTTGCAACATCTTCATCAGCAATATAACAATGCAAGTCCCCGCCATGTTTTTGAAATCGTTTACGGCCTGAACCACTTTCAATCATTTGTACATCTACCACGACATGACGGCCAGCTAAGATTGATTCAATCCCTGCTTCAATTGCATCACGTGTAAAAATCATGCTGCGTCCTAACTCAAAATCTGCTGAAGCATGTATAACCCTTCGAACAACTAACCATTGCTCATCTGAAAATGGATGATTCCCCATCTCTTCTTTAATAATGGCGAAACTGTGATCATAAATTTTATCTGGATCTACAGTGACTGGTGTGAATTTTGTATTAAAGTTCATGTTTGCCATGATTAAAACCTCCTAATAGTTGAGTGACTTCTTCGAAAGAAGTACAAAAATTTCGATAAATAAGTGCTGGTCGTTTTATTAAAATAACAGGAATGCCTAACTGTAGAGCAGCTGTCATTTTTTCATCTACAGACCCTGCTTTCCCACTTTCTTTTGTAATCATTAAAGTCACATTATATTGCTCGCATAAAGATTTATTTAATGATTCCGAAAACGGACCTTGAATCGCAATAATGTTTTTTTGTTTAATACCTAACTGATTGCACTTTTCCATATTCTCTACATTTGGAAGAATTCTGCATAAAAGTCGGATTTCATCACGCAATAAATATTTCGCAAATAATTCTAATGTTTTGCTGCCAGTTGTTAACATAATGGTTCCTTGATGAGTTTGAGCTAACTTAGCTGCCTCTTCATAGGTTTCAACTTCTGTAATTAGCAGAGAACTAAACTTTTCTTTTGGACGTTCATAACGAATATATGGAATATCACACGTTTTTGCTGCTGCCATTGCTGTTTTCGACGCTTCCTCCGCATAAGGATGACTAGCATCAATGACACAGGTCATCTCATGCCTATTTATAAGCGCTATCATATCATCCAATGATAGTCGCCCGACTTGACAAGAAATATCGTGTGCTTTTAAACTTTCGGCTGCAGATTCTGTAACAACTGTGGCTAATAAAGGATTGCCTTGATTTTGTAAATGAATGGCTAATGCTCTCGCATCACTCGTTCCTGCTAAAAAAAAGACCATTAGTTCCTCCTAATCTCCACAAGGTGCTGGTTCTACCTCAATTTTGGAGCTCATATCGTGATAGTTATAATGCTGAATTTTTTTCACTCGCTTAAAATATTTAAAAAGGCGTTCATTTGGATGGGCATTTTGTTTGTATTCTTCTATAATTTTTGTTAATAACGGTATTAATTGATCTGGTTCAATCCCTTCTGCTACTGGCTGTGCAGCATGGGCTGTCCGGCCGACTGGCTTTGCGCCAATAAATAAATCAAACTTTTTCTTGCGGTATACGATCCCGATATCATCAAATACAGCTCGATAACATGCCATACCGCAACCATTAAAACCAATATGTAATTCTTTTGGAAGCTTTACTCCCCCCAATTTGGCAGCAATTTCTTCAGCATATGGAATAGAGTCAGCTTTTTCCCCGTAACAAAAATCACAAGCTTTTAAATTTACAACATCGCCTATTGGCATGACGATTAAGTGGCTTTGTTCAAGTTTTTTAACGATCGTTTCAGGATGATCTGTTGGAACCTTTACTAAAAAACGATGATCAGGTGTATATTCTAGTGTGCCTTTCTCACCAATGGCTTCTGCTAATACACGCATTTGTTCTGAAGTAATCATTTTATTTGCAACACCAGGAGATACAGCAAATTCAAATACATTTTCAATCGGCTGCTGTACTAAAAATGGATTTTCTATTGCGGTTTTAGTTGCCATAGATAAAGCTTTTAATGCCATATCTACTGAGCTAACTTCCTGTTTTGTTTTTACAATTTGCTCATGACCAGATTGAGCTTCTCCTGTATCTTGATCTAAAGCCCATGGCTCCGCCTCCTTTTTCAAACGTTGATGCGGCTTTAAGCTTTGTTTCTCTTCACCTAACGTATATTTACGCTGATATCCTCGAGGAGTAATGATTTTATTGTCATAAAAGAACGTAGAAGAGTTCCCGATAATGACTGTTGTCAGCATGCCTATTTCGTGTTCAAGCATCTCCGCCAGTGTTGTCATAACTACCTTCTGGTTTTCACGATAAGCACTTTTCACAAGCCCTACTGGCGTATCAGGTGAACGATATTTTAGCAATATATTTTGTGCTTCTACTATTTGTCGTGTCCGCCGCCCGCTTTTTGGATTATATAAAGCAATCACAAAATCAGCCATGCCTGCCGCTTCAATCCGCTTTTCAATAACCGTCCAAGGAGTTAAATGATCACTTAAACTGATTGTGCATGAATCATGCATGACTGGCGCGCCCAATATACTCGCACATGAATTAATCGCTGATATGCCTGGAACAATCTCCACCGCAAAGCCATCTTTTTCAGTCCAACCCTTTTCAATGAGTACTTCATACACTAACCCTGCCATTCCGTATACACCAGAATCGCCGCTGGAAATCACAGAGACAATATTGCCTGCTTCAGCTTGCTTAGCAGCTTCTTGTGCACGCGAAACCTCTTCTGTCATCCCTGTACTAACAATGGATTTAGCTGTTACTAAATGTTCAATTAGCTCGACGTATGTTTTATAGCCGATAATATAATCACTTTGCTGCAAGGCATCTATTGCTCGCTTTGTAATATGCTCACTGTCTCCGGGACCGAAACCAACAACATAAATTTTTCCCTTATTCATATTCATAGGCTTTCCTCCAAATAAAAAATGCCTGTACTCCCTTAGAAAGGAATACAGGCATGCGAAATTACAATATAAAAAAACTATACTGAACCACAAAAAACAATAGGTATTATTGTCTCGCCTATACTTCTCCCTCCGAAAAGCAAGTGTCGTTTAAATAAGCAGGTTTCCTGACTTCAGCTTCATTTTACTCTTACACCTTCCCAATTTCTCAGTGGCATTGTAATTTCATCAGCTTTAACAGTAGCGGGGGCTGTACTAGACTTACACTAGTTTCCCTTTTAACTCACAAATGTGAGCACTTATTTAAATTGATTTATTAAATTATTTCAAATATAACATATAATCTATTAATCTCCAAAGCTAAAAATGTATATTTTTGAAAATTTCATAACGATTATGTAAAATGATGTAGAAATTTCATCTTAAAGTGATAGACTTTCGACAAAATCATTTAATTTATGTAGACTCGTCTTCTATTTCACTAATTCATAAGGTAACGCTTTAAGTTTTAATAAATGAAGTGCAGCTTACCTTACCAACTTTTTTAAACATTAATAACATCGATCGATCCAGTTATGCATCTGTCCTTGCACAAACTGTAAGTCTACATTTAAAAGGTCAGGTCATCTTTTTCACACAAAGTTCTGAAGAACACCTTGTTGAATGGTTGGTACGGCGTATCTCCCACCACTACTAGCTGTGCTATGACTTTTGCGTTTTTCACATCATTTTTTTTATGGGGAATTATCGTCTAAATCCTTAATATTCTTTACATAGAGGATTTACTTTTACAAACTTGATATTTTTTCCTTAAAGGTTTGAGCTAAATTAAGCCAATAATGCCTTGTAGACCGATCAACTCTATAAAATCATCGCACCCTGCCTGATTATTAACAAAAAGCATGTGGATCCCAGTTGCATTCCACGATAATCTTGTACTCTAGCTATCTGATTATACTTAGCGGTATCAATGTTAATAATTAATGTTTTAGAAGTAATTTGCGCTAACTTTATGATTTGGGTTATATTTCATGAGAGGCGTCAAATTAAATGTATTTGCCCTCCCTAGCTGGCCAGCTTCGGACACATTCAACTTATCAAGAGGCCTTTTTTTATTCAAATCTCACTTTCAATTATTACAGGAATGCTGCCCCGTAAGTATAATAAGAATTTTTAAACCCTTTATTATCTTTGTACACTAAAGATTTTATTTTTTCTCCTTCAATTGAAACTTAATACTTAGGTGTTTATTTTTTTTGATTAATAAACCGGTAGCTTGGTTTTAGCGCTTTATTATCGTAAACCTGTAATTGTTTTAAATTCTTTCCTTAGTATAATCCTCTGTATAAACCCTCTTCCAGTTAATGTCGGTATTTCTAACAACGGTCTCCACCATAGAAATGTATAAATGAATCCAGTGAAGAATAAAATCAATCGAGTATGATTAAAGGAGCTGAACACAATTGGATGATTATATAAAGTCTGCTGCTTTTGAACATCAATTCTGGCTTCAGGTCTTAGGGGACCATTCTAGATTTATAAGGGATTCACTATATCCATCAGAAAAGAAAGATATTGAATTGGCTACTGAATTTGTTAATTATTTTGATCAGCTATTAAATGAGGCAAGACCTGTAAGCGATGCTAACGCCATTCCTTTGGTTGATGCTGCAGAAGATGCTGTTCAACAACTAAAAGCTTTTAAGCTTTCTATTCTCAAACGCCAATTGGCAGGTGAAATTGGTATCCATCTTCCCCCCACTTTTATCAATCATATGGTCAATGAGCTTGAGGAGTATCAGCTAGTCTTGAGTTATCTGAAACAAAAGGAAGTTCCTCCAATATTTCATGAATTGCATCACCACTTGCTATGGCTTTTGGATGCATCCGGTCATGCAGGTGCAATCAATGATCAAATGGATGGAACAGAGAAGAAACTAAAGAAAGAAAGTCATATTTTTAATAAACATTTTGATCAATTTTATTTAAAAGCAGTCGAACTAACTGGCTATTTGCGAGCTAATGTTTCATCATTTCCTGCCTTAGACAGGTTTAATAGTGACGTTCAAATAGAAATGAAATTATTTAAGACATTCTTAACAGAACTGGAGGAAATGGAATTAACTGACCAAGCCTTGGGGACATTCTCTGCTTTAATGGCTGACCATATGGCAAGGGAAGAATGTTATTACTTAATAAAACTTGCTCAGTCCGCTAACACTACAGAGCCGAATTGTGATCCAACTAAACCAAGAACAGAAAAACCTTTATAATTGAGTTTGTCATTGATTACAGCCCCCTCTTCCATGTCTCCTTATAAAAAACTTGGCATTACTTCTCAAATTTGCATACGAATTCAGAGTCCATATGATTTGGACTCTGCTTCGTTGTTAATGCATGTTGTCGATCTTATTAATCACTACTTTGATAGGGACTGCACTTCATCTTTAATATACTTGGCAAACGTGATTTTTTCAGGCAGACGAAAAGATACAATGCTGGCAATAATTGAAACGAAAGCAGCTGCTCCAAAGGCAATGACATGGGTTCCGAAGGTCTCATACCCCCATCCGCCAATGAAAGAACCGATTGCTCCTCCGATTTGATGTCCGAAAAAAGCCCATCCATTTAATATCCCTAGTAAACGTACTCCATAGAAATCGCTTAATATCGCAGAGGACATAGCGATTGAACCTGCCCATACCAATCCTCCTGTTACTGACACGAAAAAGAGCTGCCATGGACTTTCCACGAATACTAAGCCAAGAATCCCCATTCCTCTGACGAAATAGACCCAAAATAGTATATTCTTTCTTGGATAGCGGTCAGCGATGGATCCTAAGAATAAAGAACTAAAAATAGCTACAATGCCAATCAGGCCAAATCCGAATGAAGCTGTCATAGGCTCAAAGTGATGATCCATGAGCATTGGGACTGCATGGGTTCCCATGAGATTCATTCCAAAACCGCAGGCAAACAACCCAATGACGATTTGCCAATAGGCTCGAGTCCTCACAGCATCCTTCCAAGTTAATTTTTCCTGAATGTCTTGATTATGAACCCTTCCTCGAGTTACAACGCCATCTGCCCCCTCAGGGACGTTTTCGCGCATAATAAAAATCGCGGATGGAAGGACGACACAAATGAAAACGCCAGATAATAAAAGAAGGGTCTGATGCCAACCGAAATAATGGATGAGTGTGTTTTCAACAGGTGTCATAACAGCCATTCCAGCCATACCGCCCGTAGACAGATAAAAAAGCGCCTTGCCTCTTTGTTTTACGAACCACTTGCTAACGATTGGCGCCAAAGTAATATTGCTTAAAAATGAAAGACCTACTGATAACAAAATTCCGAATGAAAGAAGGAATGAAATCATTCCATTAGCGTTTATTGTCCATAATACAGATGCACAAAAGATGAGGAGACCGGTTATCAGCACGAAACGTGTGCTGTACAGTTTTATTAGCCATCCTGCTAAGGGCATACCTAAACCATATACAATCATGCCGATTGCTATGATCACGGAAAACTCAGTTCTTGAGACCCCCAGATCTAATATCATTGGGTTAACAAAAGGACCAATTCCCATCCGCAAACCCATGCTCAGTAAAACGATCAACGATGCTGAAATTACAATATACCAGCCATAATAAGTACGCTTTCCAGTTTTATTCATGCTGCTAGCCCTATCCTCTCTCTTTTAATTTTATGATTTTCAGCGTTTGTTCAGCAATAGAAGCATTATTCTCTAAATCTATCATTCCCCACTATTCCTGTTGCTTATATATCGCAAATCTATCCACCGACATTTCCTTCATACTTACCACTTAATTCGATAGCTAATTCTCAATTCCTTCTTTAGAAACTTGACCAATTAGAACCAAACCAGACAAAGCGATTCCACTATAATGAAAAATAAAGTCTGTCTTAAAAGTTTTTAACAGTAGCCTATATTAATTATATTCAATTCTATTTTAGAATATTTATTCATTGTTGGTTTTATTAAGCTCGATATTATTTGCAATAAAATTCTTTAACGCGAATTTTTTCTTCCTAATCTGATTGTACAGTGATCAAATGCTAACCTGAAACTTTAGTCCATAAAAAATACTGCTGCAGTAGCCCATTATTTACTCAAGCCCTTTCAATTTTTTAGGCATGTCAAAATGGTCTTAAAACGCAAATAAGAGCCTCTAAGGTCTATCCTATTTTTTCTATTTCACCCAAAAAGTTGAACAATCTGCCTTATCCAAAATATTAAACTCAATCATTTTCTCAAGTAATGAGAAATCAACTGGACTATCCCACTGGATACGTACCAACTCCTTGCCATGAACAGATCAAATAAAGCAAAAATATAATAAAACTGCCATCTTCGTTACAATTAAAATAACGTTAATCCCTTACTGGATTAACGCCATGTGCATTCATATTATATTTTTATAGCTACTCTTTTGGTAACCTGGCGAATTATCCAAAGGACAATTCCTAATATTACAAGCAGAACTAATACCGATAAATATAACGGTAGATTATATGTGTAGTGATATATCGCAAATCCTAAGCCAGAATTCATTAGTATTTCTTCGATATAAATAACTAATATCCCCAATACAATACTTCCAATGCCTGCAATTGTTCCAAAGCGGTAGAATGTCGCTCCAATTAACCATCCAACAATGTAATACGTTAAAATACTCACTGAAAAAATGAATAAGGCTAATATTGGATTACTTTGAAGCTCTATAATAGGTGTCAAAACTATAGATTGAACAATATCTACAATGATATTTCCTCCATGATCTATATTCTCGTTCTTATATGCTTCCCAAACGATAGATAAGTTAGCAAAATTGATGATAAATGACACCATATATGTGATAAGTGCTGAAATCATCGGAAGAATAATTGACAGGCCAACTGAAGCAGCAGCGGCACCATAAAAATAATCTTTTCTTGTGATTCCATGGCCTACATAGTACTTTATAAAACCAAATGAAGAGATAATTCCGATGACAAGCATAAATATATTCGAAGCAATAGAGCTCAAAGCGAAAAATGTACTTACATCATCCTCATTAAACATTGAAGCGATTATTTTAATTACATGAATAAGTAACATAACCCCCAAAAAGCTGAGTGCCCAAAAAAACTGCATCCAAAACATATCTGTCGTTACTTTTAGGTAATACTTACGATACATATCAGACGTCCTCCCCAGTCAAGTGAATGAATAAATCTTGAAGTGAAATGTGTCCAACTTCGAGACCTCTCTGTTGTGCCTCATTTCTTTTATTTTCATCAAGTTCCCCGTAAACCATTACAGCCTTAGTACCACCTAATTGCTGTACACTCAATTGCTTCAGATCACGTGCAAAGTCATCCACCTCTTCAGCAGTTCCTGTGATTGAAGCACCTTTTGTGATAAGCGATTCATACTCTTCCTGAAGCAAAAGTTTTCCTTTATGCAGAATTAATACTTCATCAAATAAATAATCCATCTCTGAAACTAAATGCGTGGATAGGACCATAATTCTGGGATGATTTGATTGATCTTCCAAAATTTCCTGATAAAAAATTTCACGTGTCGGGGCATCCATTCCTTGATAGGCTTCATCAAAAATGGTAATGGGCGCTCTACTCGCTAATCCAGCAACAACATCAAATGCTGACTGCATCCCTTTTGAGAACTGTTTCAAAGGTTTATTTACTGGCAAATTGAACTTTTTGAGGAGACTTTCTGCATAGTCACGATCAAAATTCGGCCTATATCTTTCAACATCATTGAGAAGGTTTTTAGCATTTTCAGATTCATCCTTATAATCTTTACTGTAAATGAAGTTAACTAATGGCATGACCTTTGCATTTTCAAAAGGCTCTTCACCGCCGATTGTAAGCGTACCTTCTGTTTGTTCGCGGAATGAAGATAGAATAGATAGTAATGAGGTTTTTCCTGCCCCATTTCTCCCTATTAGACCATAAATCTTCGGTTCTGAAAGATTGAACGTAACATTTTGCAAGGCATGATGGTTCCAATAGCTTAAACCGAGATTATTCACAACAACATCAACTGTCAATTCAACTCACGACCTTTCACCTTTTTAATTAATTCAACTATTTCACTTTCACTGATTCCTAAATTATCTGCTTCCTGAACTAAGCCGATTACATAATGGTCTACGAACGCATCTTTTCTTTTTTGTAAGAGTTTGCTTTTAGCCCCTTCTACTACAAACATTCCAATCCCCCTCTTCTTGTAAAGAATCCCTTCCTCCACCAATTGATTAACTCCTTTGGATACTGTGGCATGGTTGATTTTATAAAAGCTGACGAGTTGGTTCGTTGAAGGAGCTTGGTGACCTTCTTTTAGCTGGTCATTAACAATCTGATCCTCTATTTTCTCGCGTATTTGCAAATAGATCGGTTTGTCTTGATTAAAGGTTTTGTTCATTTACTTCACCACTTTTCTTTGTCAACACCACAAACCTTATATGGTTATATACTTATGTGTATAACCATAACAGATGAAATAATTGTCGTCAATAACAAAAGTAAAGGATGCGTTTAACTCCTTCACTTTTGTTATTAATTATAATTTTCGATTCAATGTGCTTTCTTAATACTGTCCTTTCATAGTAAAACCTCGCAAAAAGAGAGAAAGAGGTCTTTTTATGCTCAAATCTCATTTTCAGTTATTACAGGAATGCTGCCATTTTGTTCAAAAGAAAAAGGATCGCAGCACGACCCTCTAAAACTGAAGAAATTTTTATTAAGGTTTATTTTATTCTTTTTTTGATCTTTGAGATCAGAATTGGTTACCGATAATTTATACCTTTTGGGACCATTCTTCTTTTACATTCTGAATTTGTTTGTTTTTAATCGTTACTTTTGTATAAAAAATTCTTTTATTACTGTACTCATAACATCTGGTGCCATCATAACTACCGAGTGATCCTGACCACTCAAAATGCGATGTTCGCCGTACTGCAACAGATCTGCTATTGCTCTGGCACCATCGTGGAGGAATGGCTCACTGTTTTCACCAGTCATAACCAATGTTGGAATGTCAACATTCCATCGGTCAGTTGGAAGTGGTTTACCGGATTGGGTATCGCTCATAACTAGGCCATCGTAAGCCAATTTATGCGCCATGCTTTTCATAAATTCCCAAGATGGGTCAGCTTTCATAGGTTCGAGATACTCAGCTGGAATACCGATGGCTTCAGTCATAAAGTATTCAACTGCATCACTGCGCTTTTCAGCCAATATCAATTTATTTAGATGTTGTACATAGTCAGCTGATACGGGGACACGGCCATCATTAATTATGAAAGGCGGCTCGAATAGAAAGAGTTTGTTTACTTTGTTACCAAGTTTACTAGTTGCTTCTAAGGCCAATACGGCACCGGATGAGCTTCCGAATAAATGTACCTTCCCGCCAGCTTCTTGAATAATAGCTTCAATGTCTTCAACTTCTCGCTCAACAGCATAGGTTGTCGAATCGGTGCTTTTACCGCGACCCCGACGGTCGTAATTGTAGACTGTGAAGTACATGGAAAGCCGTTCTGCGAGCAGTACGGCATCGGTGTGGTCAGCAACGGCTGGGGCTACCAGTATAACTGCGGGACCATTTCCAATCTTTTCATAGGCAATCTTTGTACCATCTTTTGATTTAACTATATGCATTTATTCATTCCTCCTCTTTCTTCTTACAAATGTGTACTGAGATATTCCTCTAGTCGATCAATAGTATCTTTGAAACCATCGATCATGCCCATCCCTTCAGCTGCTTTTAGATCTTCAATGTTAGCGAAATGGGTAATGATAGAAAGCTTGGTACCTCCTGAAACTTCCAGAAAAGTAACAGTTGTATACATGTCGCTGCCTTCAACGACGTTCCAATCTTTATCAGTAAAAGTATCGGTGTAGACGAGTTTTGTTGGTTCGATAACCTCTCGATAAATAGCTTTGCAGTAAGTTTTTTCTCCCATTTCTTCGTTCGATGTCAAACTATAACGCCATACACCAGCAGGTTTTACATCCATCTCGTAAACGGTGGCAGTCCATTCCCTAGGTCCCCACCAGTGCACGATATGCTCCCGCCTGGTCCAGCCTTGCCAGGCAAGGTTGCGTGGTATAGCCACTTTACGTTCCACGATGAGCTCTCGACGTTTGGGATTTCTGGTAATCTTAGTTTTTGTTCTCATGACGATCCACCATTGTTAGTGTTAAATGCTATTTTAGTGCCGTAGAAGCATACAGCAAAAACTACTCGTCGATGTCATAATCCTCCTTTCTATGAATGTTGCTTAGATAGTCCTCAATTTTGTCGAGCCTTTCTTCCCATAAGCAGCTGAACGAATCAAACCAGTCATCAAGTTCCTGAAAAGGTTTTGCTTTAAGGCTATAAATGCGCTGCTGTGCATTTCGGTGGACATGTACCACACCAGCATCATTCTTTCACTCTGAGAATTATTTATAATAACAAAACCTACCTTGTGTTTGCTAAGAAAATTGTAATGTTTTTGGATGTTTTGTCGAATGCCTGTACAGTATAAAAATTCTTTTACATAATAGTGGTTGTGGATTTCATTCACAAATCGAAATATTATATTAAAAGGGAATTTTTATGAAAAATATTGATTGTAATATAATTAAACTAATCGAACAAATAAATGAGCTTAGACTTGAGATGATAAATGTATCTAAAAGTACAGGAATAAATAGTTTAAACACATTAAAATGCAGTCAGAAATTAGATAAACTTATTTATAGTTATCAAAGCATGAATAAGAAATGAACTTAATCTTTTAACCTGTAAAAAAGCTTCATAGTTGAAGCCTAATTCTTCAACCTAATTTTTAACGTTTCCTTGTTAACGCCGATATTTTCCATCCTAATTCCTCCTTCGTAAATGTTTTAAATTTGATATTTTTCTTGAATTTTTTTGATAACAAAGGCAAATAATATTCAAAAAATAAGGAGGAGAATTAGATGTCTTACAGTAAAAAAATTCAAAGCATTTTAGGTGTTGATGTGCGAGCTCGTAGTTCTAATAAAATTAACAAGGATTTTGACTATACACCCTTCAAAAATCCTATCATTCACAAGCGAATAGATGGACTAGAAATCGCACCAATTGACTCCAAAAAATTATGGGGAAAATAAATCTTATTTTTAAATGACTTTGATCGATTTTTTCACCCATCGCTCCATAATATACTTTTGAGCTTTATGCATACATTTAATTTTTGGAAATATAATAACATTGTTGGGCAAGATGATTTATTCTCCTTGAGTTTGCTTTTAAAAAACAATCTTGCACCAACACCAACCCCATAACGTTTTTAAGAGTGATTACTTTCGCCAAGAGATTAGAGCCTGAAAGGGATCTTTTCTCATTTAAAGACACTTAGCCCAAACAAACATCCTAACTACTACATATGATACATAGTTACATTCTTAGCCATTTCATTTTCTTAAAGAAAAGCCACCCCATGGGCTTTTCTTTTTTAATGCGTAGGAGAAGCGCCCAGCGCCTTATCGTATTGCTACGGTAGGTTTCCAAACGCTCTCCTCCGAACCGTTCGTACACCTCTCAATGTATACGGCTCTCCACTTGTCTAGATATTATTTAATACTAGTTGAGGATTTCTCAAGTGCCTCACGCACCTTCCCAAATTGGTATCAAACTGACAAGCTGTTCCCCTTCGCCAGATTAGAGCCTAAAAGAGCTCTTTTCTATTTATTTAGGCAATACATTCATTCTTCTTCTAAATTAAACCCTTGTCCATTTCCAAAATAATACTACCTCCATACAATGTATTAACTTTATGAAGGTGGTGAAATTTATGTCAGAGTATGTTGAAAGAGAATATGGACATCGCGGTGGTTTTGCGCTTATTGTTGTTTTATTTATTCTGCTTATTATTGTTGGAGCATCCTTTATGGGCGGAAGAGGGTATTAATGCTGTCCCCGAATTAACTTGAATTTCACTATCCTTTAAAACCTTCTGTATGTATGTTTAGGAGGTACTCTATCTGTCAATGCTTCCTTTTCATAGGAAACATCTGATATGTAACGATTTTTCTTGTTCTCTAACCAAAAGTTTTGAATACATTCCCACTTGAATGATTACCTCTATTGTATTTGGAGTTAGCATTCAAGTGGGAATATTAAATGTGTCCCCATTTTGCAAGATCAGTACAAACTCTTATTGTAAAAAGTATTGATATTCTAATTTTTCTTTAACTGAGCTGAGTGATTACAAGGTGTGCAGAAACAGATCTTGTTCCTCCAGCTAGAGGAGTGATAGTTAATGCTGTTGCATTGCCAGCAGGATTTCTAACTGTGAGAATTGAATTAATGACTGTGGTAGTTACAAGAGCTATTCCAACAATCTGAGATGTACCTGTTGCACGCCCGACCACCGTATATGCTAGGTCACTGCCATTGAGAGTTAAAATCAGTTGTCCTGCTTCGTCTACACTTACCTGAAATAAGACTTGATAAGTACCAATTGCAGATAAGTTAAACGTGCTAGGACCAGTACGAGCTATTGCTGCTCCACTAGTTGGTCCATCTTGTGGAAAGCTTACATCAGTACCAGGAGCAACTGTTGCTGAATTATCAGGAGGCATCAAAGCAAAAAAATCTGCAAAACTTATGACGCCACCAGTAGCTCCGGTTGCTCCAGTTGCACCAGCAGGTCCTGCTACACCGGTTGCTCCAGTTGCACCGGCAGGTCCTGCTACACCGGTTGCTCCAGTTGCACCGGCAGGTCCTGCTACACCAGTTTCTCCCGTTGCACCGGCGGGTCCTGCTACACCAGTTTCTCCAGTTGCACCGGCGGGTCCTGCTACACCAGTTGCTCCAGTTGCACCGGCAGGTCCTGCTACACCAGTTGCTCCGGTTGCACCGGCGGGTCCTGCTACACCAGTTGCTCCGGTTGCACCGGCGGGTCCTGCTACACCAGTTGCTCCAGTTGCACCGGCGGGTCCTGCTACACCGGTTGCTCCAGTTGCACCGGCGGGTCCTGCTACACCGGTTGCTCCGGTTGCTCCGGCAGGTCCTGCTACACCGGTTGCTCCGGCGGGTCCTGCTACACCGGTTGCTCCGGTTGCACCGGCAGGTCCTGCTACACCGGTTGCTCCGGTTGCACCAGCGGGTCCTGCTACACCGGT
>NZ_JAUSUB010000002.1 GCF_030813235.1 Cytobacillus purgationiresistens
CCCCGACA
The DNA here is from genome assembly GCF_030813235.1 of Cytobacillus purgationiresistens. Lineage (GTDB taxonomy): Bacteria > Bacillota > Bacilli > Bacillales > Cytobacillaceae > Cytobacillus > Cytobacillus purgationiresistens. The sequence goes on from NZ_JAUSUB010000002.1 coordinate 9, forward strand.
AGCATAAGACGCATAGGAAATGGAGGTTGGGTTTCGCCTCCAATTCCTATGTGGCTTATGACCTCGAGGGGCTAGGCCCTGCAGCTGAACTGATTAGAATGCGGAATGTTCCTACCTGAAACTAACTTAACTAATAACTTCTTATCTATATATTTGGAAAAAGCTCAGGATATCACTTATTCATTTAAAAATACTAAAATCCTCTTTAATCGAAGACCTTATAGCACTTTATGATGAAAGCTTATAGAGCGTTACAAACCAGAAAAATTATTTAAAAATAATATTTTTCTGAAAAAACTATTGATTTAGTTTACTTTTGTCTATAAAATACTTTCTATATTCTTAAGTTTCAGAATTATATTTCATCAGGAGGAACAGACATGATTACTTTGTTAGGAGCATTTATTTTGCTCATCATTGGCTATTTTGTATATTCCAAAGTAGTTGAAAAGGTCTTTGGAATTGATGACAGCAAGAAGACACCAGCTTACACAGAACAAGACGGTATGGACTACGTTCCACTAAGTTCATGGAAAGGAAGTTTAATTCAGCTGATTAACATTGCTGGGACAGGTCCAATCTTCGGAGCATTAATGGGTGCACTATATGGTCCAGTAGCCTTTATTTGGATTGTTGTTGGATCCATCTTTGCAGGAGCAGTGCACGATTACTTTTCAGGCATGCTTTCTGTGAAACATAAAGGCGAACAATTCCCCAGCATCGTCGGACGTTATCTTGGAAATGGAGTAAAGGCATTTGTAAATGTTTTATCTATCGTGTTAATGATTTTAGTAGCAGCTGCCTTTACTGCAAGTCCAGCACAATTAATATCAAGTATTTCTCCAATTAGTTTTACAATGGCACTACTTCTAGTGTTTTGCTATTTTATTTTGGTTGCCGTGCTTCCAATTAATAAAATTATTGCAAAGATTTATCCTTTATTAGGAGTTATTTTGATTTTTATGGCTGCAGCTATTGCCGTTGCTCTTATGTTTGATGGCAAAGCAATACCTAATATTACTTTAGAAAACCTTCATCCAGGCGAATTGCCAATTTGGCCTTTATTAATGGTAACAATAACTTGTGGGGCCATCTCAGGTTTCCATGCTACACAAAGTCCTATTGTCGCTAAAACCTTGCAAAAGGAATCAGATGGCAGAAAAGTATTCTACGGAGCAATGATAGGCGAAGGTGCCATAGCACTAATATGGGCTGCAGCTGGTATGACCTTCTTTGGCGGTACTGCTGGTCTTCAGGATGCTTTAGCCCTCGGAGGCCCTGCAGGCGTTGTCAATGATATCTCTACTTCCCTTTTAGGTACAATGGGTGGAGTTTTAGCTATTATCTGTGTCATCCTGTTACCAGTTACCACAGGTGACACAGCATTGAGATCCTCAAGGATGCTTTTATCTGATATGCTTTCGAGATTCTTAAAGTTTGAAGGTAAAGCGAAGATTTTTTTAGTGACTGGCATTGTAAGTGTCCCTACTTTCCTACTTGCAACCATTGATTATTCATTCCTTTGGAGGTACGTAGGATGGACAAACCAGCTATCTGCTACGATTATGCTTTGGACTGCAACGGTATTCCTCTTGAATCATCGTAAATTCCATTGGATTTGCGGCTTGCCGGCCATTTTCATGACGGGTGTTGCTGGTACATATATCTTCTATGCACCAGAAGGGTTCCAACTGTCATACGGGATTTCTCTCGTAATTGGTACAATCATTACAATCATTGTTATTATTTGGTATATTCGCAAAATCATTCAGGCTCATAAACTAAAAAATACGCCAACAATAAAAGCTGCATAAAATAGAAACATAAAAGGGGCTGTTCATTCATTGGAACATTCCCTTTTATGTTTCCATCATTTTTAACAGGGTAATGATAAGTAAAGGCAGACCTAAGGAAGTGATTGGAAATGAATAAGAAAATAAATAAAGAAAGCCAAATGGATCATCCCGAACAATATAAAACAAATAAGAAAAGTTTATTCGATTCGTCTCAAGAAGAAAAAAATGTTGACCCGCTTCCCATGGAAGACTTAAAGCAAGAAAACAAAGAGGAAGCAAATGGAAAACAGCAAAAAAATAATTCCTCTACTCAAGAAAAATATAAAGTTGACTTTGAAACCAGCAAGAAGAAAAAAATAATTAAATAGCAAAACATGCATGGTGACCAGCTGTTTAACAACTGGTCATTTCCTGTTACTATCTTTATAATTTTGACAAACAACTAATAAGAATGCTAATTTTATAGTAAAGCATAGTAAGATTATGCAACGGAGCAGGTGAAAAAACTGAGTAAGAATATGAATAAGGACGTTATAAAATTTTTAAGAAATAGCTATAATATGACACAGCGCGACTTTGCTAGAATCGTAAGCTGCAGCTTTTCTCTCATTGCTTTAGTAGAGGTTGGCAAAAGAAGAGTTACATCAGATCTCGAGCATAAAGTAAAGACAGCCTTTGATTTGGATGACCAGCAAATACAGTCCATTTCAACTCTTGTTTCAGAATTTAGTAAAGGCATACCTCCATTTATGTAGATAGCCTGATTACATCCACCCCTTCTTTTCCGCTTTAGATATGGCTTCAATTCGGTTCTTAACCTGTAATTTATTGATAATTTCCGACATATAATTGCGCACCGTCCCGACAGACAAATACAGGTGCGCGGAAACTTCTTTCGCGGTCATTCCAGCAGCCACCATCTTTAATACTTCTCGCTCTCTGTCAGTCAAGGGATTTTCCTCTTTTACGCTGCCAAATATAAGTTCAGGTGCAAACTCTCTCTTGCCCTTCATCACGTTTCGAATCGATTCAGCAAGTTCATCACTGGATCCATCCTTTAATAAATACCCATGCACATTCGATTTCAACGCTCGTTCAAAATAGCCAGATCTAGCAAAAGTTGTGAGAATGATGATTTTACATGGACAGTTTTGATGATTCAACTCCTCCGCTACCTCCAATCCACTTTTTAATGGCATCTCAATATCCAATAAGCAAACATCCGGTTTAAGCTGATTGATTAAACGCTCAACTTCCTTGCCATTTTCCGCTTGACCAATTACCTCTATATCCTCTTCAAAATTCAAAAGGGAGCCAAGCGCTCCTCTTAGCATCCGCTGATCTTCACCAATAATAACCCTAATTGTCACGATGCACCCTCCTTCCTTTCTTGTTTAATAACAGGCACAGTCACCCTTAGCACCATCCCTGACCCGGAAATGGAAGATAGGCTAAAATCTCCGTCTATTAGCTCAAGTCTTTCAGACATTCCCTTAATACCATTCCCTTTTTCTTTATCACATTTCATCCCATTACCATCATCTTTAATGATGATTTTAATTTTCCCTTCATATTCCTTACATGTAATTGAACATTTTTTTGCATTGCTATGTTTAACTACATTGGTAACCCCTTCACGCACACACATCGCGAGGATATTTTGAGTAATGCTCGGGATATCATCCAGATTCGCTGCGATATTTATTTCAGAAGATATATTTGCTGTTTCCAATATATCTTCCGATTCTAGCAAAACCTCTGAAATAGTAATTGTTCGCATGTCTGACACAAGTTCTCTTACTTGCTGTAGAGCAATTCGGGATGTTCTTTCAATTTCCTTCGCTTCCCTCTTCGCACCACCAATATCTTTATCCATCATCTTCACAACCAGCTGTGACTTTAAAGTAATCAATGATAATGTATGTCCTAATGTATCATGCAAGTCCCTGGCAATGCGCATTCTTTCTTCCCTTTTAACCAGCGCTTCGATTTGCTCATTTGCTTCATCGAGCTTCTGCTCCAGTTCCATTTTACTATTCATCGACCGGATGCCAAACGGAGAGATCATCATAACCACAATCATGATGAGTAAATAATAAGCACCATTAATTAATTGATTGAAATGAATGATGATGGGAGTAACAAGCGCAATTCCAAATAATGTTAGGGCGATATAAAAAGTCCTTTTCTCTCGATACCAGCCAATAAAATTGGCAGTAAAGAAGCCCATTAATAAGTTATTAAAATGATAGAAGATTGATAGAACAAGAATAATTACAATTTGAAGGACCAGCCAGCCTGTAAACCTCTCATTGGTAGCCAAGGTAAAATAAAGCTGTCGGTAAGAAAGAAGGAATAAAAAGAGCATCCCAAAGCCTGCAACCATTTTCCAATCGGTTTCATCCGCAATATAATACGCTGGCATTAAAAGGTATAAAAGAAATACATACGGAAAAAAACCATATTTTACAGGAAAAAGTCTAAAACTTGTTTTCTTACCCATTTAACTTTACACCGCCACTTCTTGTTTTCTTCTAATATACAATGATAATACAACAAATATGAAGAGATACCCTATTAGAATCGCAATATTTAGTAAAGAGGGATAGTTACCTCTAACAATCTCCCATGCCCCACTGCCAAAATGAAAGGAAGGAATCCACTTTGAAATGGCTTGGATAAAGGATGGCATCACATCTATCGGCATCCACATACCACCGACTATCGCGAGCCCCATATAGATGACATTACTTACACCGGAAGCAGTATCTACTTTTTTCATCGCACCTACCAATACACCTAATGCTAAAAACGGGAAGGAACCTAACAAGATCCATATACCACTCAATAACCATTGCCCTATCGTCAAAGATACACCATTAATTAGTGCCCCAACGGTAAAAATGACCGTGATAGACAGAACATGAATAACCGTTTGACCGACCATTTTCGCAAAGAAATACGAAATATCTGAAAGCGGAGTCAGCCTCATAAACATCGACCAGCCCTTCGATCGTTCTTCAACAAGGCGAATACCAAGCGTCATGATTGCTGAGCCCATTACACTAAAGGTCGCCATTGACATTAAATAATGGGCCTGCCATTCCTGCTGATCGGCACCCCCTACATTAAAAATCTTAGTGAAAATAAAGTAAAATAAAATGGGCATGAACAAAGACCAAAAGACAAAATATGGATTCCTAATAATTCTCAACACCTCTATCTTACATTGCATCAATACTGGATTCATCTTGCAGATCATCCTTTCTTGTCAATTGTTCATAGGCTTCGTCCAATCGCCCACGATGGATTTCTATTCCTCTGACTTTATGTTCTCCTGCAAACAAAGCGGTGAGGACTTCATCTGTTTGTTCAGTCTCCACATAGATTCTTCCATCCTTTTCAACAACTTTTGTTACATAAGGAAGGCTCTTTAACCAGGCTAATGAGGCGAGATCGTTTACGACAAATGACACGGATGATACGGTTAATTTTCTTTTGATGTCAGCTGGTGTTCCATCTTCAATGATTTTCCCTTCATTAAAAAGTAAGATTCTCTTCGCGATATCATCTGCCTCCTGCAAATAGTGGGTAGTAAAAATAATCGTTTTTCCTCTTCGGTTTAGCTCTTGTATCGTCAGCCAAAATCTCTTTCTTGAAATCGTATCCATCCCTACTGTAGGTTCATCAAAGAATAATAAATAGGGATCACCGGCTAATGCTAGCGCAAAACTAAGTCTGCGCTTTTGTCCGCCTGAAAGCTTTTCCGCTCTTTTACTAAGATCCTTTTCCTCCAATCCAGTTAAATTAACGAGCTCGTCGAACGACATGGGTGCTGGATAGTAGCTTCTAAAAAGCTGAATAACCTCCTTTACTGTAAGTGCATCAATGATACTTACTTCTTGGAGCATAGCTCCTATTAAGGAACGTACTCTTTTCTCTTTCGGATGAGATTGAAACACTTCCACTTTTCCACTGGAGGGCTCCAGCAGTCCAAGCATCATCATTATAGTTGTTGATTTTCCCGCGCCATTAGGACCTAAAATTGCCACTAATTCACCCTGCTCAATCACAGTCGACACCTGGTCAACCGCTACTCTATCCTTAAATTTCTTCGTTATTTCAGTGAGTTTAATTATCGCTTCCACCGATGTTCACCTCCAAAAGTTCTACTTTCAGTTTATTATGAAAGTATCGGAGAGATTAGTGGATTTTGTCATGACTTCAACATGACAAAAGTCATTTCAAATGAAAAGAAGGAACATTGTACCCAGACATCTTTACTTGGTTCTCTAGAAAAAGCAAATCCTCATCTTTTTTTCATAAAAAATACACAAAGGATTTATCAAATCCTTTGTGTATTTTGTTTACACTGTTATTAAGGTAGCTTCGCAATTCTCTCATACACATCCTTCATATGCTGACAACCGAGAGCGTGAACTTTTTTTACATAACATAGCCATAATTGAGCGGTTAATTTCGCATCTCCTAACGCATGATGACGATCGACGATTTGAATATCGTTTTTCTCACAGAAATCTTCAAGTTTAATTGATATTCCTTGTGGTTCTATTAAACGATATAAAAAGGAAGTATCAAATAGGCGATGTTTGAAGGAAGTACGAAAGATTGACCAAGAAGCATGCTGCATAAATCTTTTTTCATGGCTTGAATGATGGGCAATCAATGGCGATTCCTTAACAAATTGAAAAAATTCAACTAGAACATCTGAGAGACTTGGAGCATCAACCAGATCGCTCCCATTTATTCCTGTTAAGGCTTCTATCTCTTCAGACAGCTCCCCTTCATACTGGACCAACGAATAAAATGTTTCATCTTCCGCCATTTCTCCATCAATGATTTTAACAGCTCCAATGGAAATGATTTGGTCGCCTTTATCAGGATAAAAGCCCGTTGTTTCAATATCAAATACAACTGCATTTATTCTTTCTATTGGCTTCGACATGACATCATCTTCAATTAACTCCCGCTGCAGCTGCCTTATAAAAGCCATATGCTGAGAATTATGCGTTTGCAGACCTCCAAAGCGATTGTTATTTAGCTTCCCTTGAATTCCTCGGACAAATTGAAAAAAAGGTTCAAATGCCATTATTTAACACCCTGTTCAATAAGTTCTGCCACATACTGATGAAGCTTTTTGCCATTTTTAAGAATTTGCTTCATATCCTTTTTACTTCTCTTATCTAGATCTTTAATAAATAAATGATGTGCATCATCATAGGATTCAACATCATTCATTAACGAAAGCCGATAGGTTAGTAAATCAGTGAAGCTTTCTTTATATTTTTTTAAACCTTGATTATATGGTTTTAGCTGCAACAATGCATCCATCCGCCTGATTGTGGATGTTTCTTTCATCCCCTCTTTTAAGGACAACAGACGAATTCCATTGACATATGGAATGAAAGCTGCATATTTTAAATCGATGCTGCCACTATACTTGCCCTTATCCTCAGTAAGAATTTGCCCTAGTGGACCAATAGAATTTTTAATATGTCTCACATTATCAAGCAATCTTTTTAACAGATTGGGGTGCTCATTTTCATATTGATGGACGTCTTCCTTCATTATATTAATGAAATCCGCCTCACCGATTAAGACTCTTGCATCATAGAAAATTTGCAGGCTTCGAATCGTCGCCCAGCTCCCCTCGTCCATCCAATAAATTAACTGCTTTCTCCACTCGTCAATCGGCTTACACCATATAGGGTTACTGCTCATCACTTTCCCTTCACAATAAGGATAGCCGGCTGTATTTAAACCATCTGACAGCTCTTTACCCAAATCAGCAAAATATGTGTCTATATGTTTATCCCCTTTTTCATATACGATTCCATGGTCTTGATCACTTACTAGACCTTGTTCGCCTCTGCCGCCACTTCCAGTAACAAACCAGGCAAATTTACAAGGTGCCTCGCTCCTTATTGTTTTGGAAGCTAACGCGTAGACCGCCTTCATGACTTCATCGTGAAATTGATTTAATGAAGTTGTATCCGAACTACGCAAACGAATCTCTTCATCCCGCCATTTTTTAATTTCCTCGTATGATTCAAAGTTTTTAGCCAACCATTCACTTCCTTTTAAATAAAAGCCCCCTATTAGAAGGAGGCTACATAATCATGATGTTAATTTTTTCGCATTTTCTTTTGTTAAGAACTCTTCAGGGTAACCATAGTTTCCATGCTCACTTATATCTAGACCTATGATTTCTTCCTCTTCAGTCACCCGCAGACCATTCATTAATTTCTTAAGTGCAAATAGGATGATGAATGAAACAACGAATGCAAATAGTCCGGAAGTGAAAACACCTAATGCTTGCACACCAAGCTGAGTAAATCCTCCGCCGTAAAATAAACCAGGATTACCTACTGTAGCTAATTCTGGTGTAGCGAAAAACCCAGTGGATAATGTACCCCATACTCCTGCTGTTCCATGGACAGAAAGTGCAAAAATCGGATCGTCAATTTTCATTTTATCAAAGAATCTCATGCTATAAAACACAAGGAGCCCTGCAACAAGTCCGATAACAACTGCTGCCCAAGGTTCTACAAAGGCACAGGATGCCGTAATAGCAACTAATCCTGCCAATGCACCGTTTAAAGTTGTAACGATATCAGATTTTCCTAGAACCATCCAAGAAATAGCCAATGCCGCAACTGCACCAACTGCTGCAGCTAAATTGGTGTTTAGTGCAACATAACCAAAGAATGCATCTTCTACAGATACTGTACTACCTGCATTAAATCCGAACCAGCCTACCCATAAAATCAGGACCGCAAGTGTTGTATATACTTGGTTATGACCAGCAAGATTGTTTGCTGAACCATCTTTATTATATTTCCCAATTCTTGGTTTGAGTAAGATCGTAGCTGCCAATGCCGCCATAGCACCAGTTAAATGAACAACCGTGGACCCTGCGAAGTCCTGCTTGCCATGCTCCGCAAGCCAGCCGCCGCCCCAAATCCAATGTGCTACAACTGGATATACAAATGTTGCGAAAAGAATCGTGAACCCTACATACACCGGAAACTTAGCACGTTCTGCGAAACCGCCAAGTGCGATACAGACGGCAATCGCAGCAAAAGCACTTTGGAAAACAAAGAAAACGGAATCCGATAGATCAGATGCGCCACTTTCCTGGCCTGAGAAGAAGAAATCAGTCATTCCAACCAAGAAATTCCCATTGCCTCCAAAGATGAATCCATAACCTACCGCCCAAAAAACTAAAAATGTTAACCCCACAGAGAATATTGTTTTACCTGCAATATGGCCGGCATTCTTCATTCTTGTGGAACCCGCTTCAAGAAGAATAAATCCTCCAATCATAAAAATAACTAAAATTGCTGCAATCATAGTCCATAAGCTATTCATCAAGAAAGTTACATCTTCCATCCATTCTCCCCCTTTGATCTTTTCACGTCATACATTTTAACCATCTGATGTTAGATAATATAACATCACTTAAGATATTTTTATTTTATCGCAAAATCCATATAAGTCAATGCTGTTTTTGTATTTTTTAGAAAATTTAGTTACTATTTTTAACATTATTATTTTCCTACATGAATGATAGCCCTTACATTCGGAAACCTTAAAGACGAGCGATAGACCTATTGCTCAAAATTGTAAGTCGGGAGTGATGTATCCATGGCAAGAAACAAACTTTTAGTACCCGGTGCAGAAAATGTATTGGATCAAATGAAGCAAGAAATTGCTCAAGAGTTTGATGTACAGCTTGGAGCAGAAACAACCGCACGTGCAAATGGTTCTGTTGGCGGAGAAATGACAAAACGCCTTGTTGCAATGGGCGAGCAGCAGCTCCGCAATCAGCAAAAGCAATAGAACGCTCAAAAGGAAAGAGGCTCTAAGCTAGCCTCTTTCTCCCTTTAACATAAAATAACCACCGAGGTTCACAATGAACCCCAATGGTTTTCTCTTACAGAAACATACTCATATTTATTGTTGGATTACAGCTTGATCAGGAAAGATCGTACGTGAAGCAATTTTCCGTTGATCTTCACCCCTTCTAATTACATCATGTCGTTCACCAAATAACTCTTCAGTTTCATGAGTAGACCTCTGCTTCTTTTAAATAAAAAGTAGCTTCTTACTTGATATTCGTTGGCAATGTTGATGCCTCTACAAAAACATTTGAAATCAAGCGCCTCTGCCTCGTTGCTGGATTTTCCACCCAAGCTGAAAAATAAAGTATGTGAATGTGATCATCAGATTACTATGTCCCTTGCTTCCGGGGCATATCCAACATTTTAGATACAAAGAAATTTATAATGAAGAAACAAATTATATAATAATGCTAATCTGATATTATTTTAGAAACAACTATTTAGCTTCTCTATATGAAACGAAAAATCACTTTCATTTTCCATTAACTTGTGGAAAACAAACATTATTATAGAAAACAATTAAAACCTTACGAAAAATCGATTAAGTTATCCATCCCCTAGCTTTTTTACTAAGGCCAATGCTTATAATACAAAGATTCATTTAAATGTTATCAAGCCTTAAGAATTAGAACTTTGTAGAATACTTCTCATTTTCACAAGCACCCTTCCGTCGAAAGTCATAATAAACTCTTGAAGGAGTGATGACAATGCCCTGATAAGGTACTTAATTGGTAAGCCAATCGGAGTATCTAATGGCAAACTTCTTGTTATTGAATATTTATATCAAACACAATGCGCCTTAAAACAATGCGATTTTAACTTGATCCAGAATATAAACAGATTCCCTGCATGCCAAAACTCGCAGCCACTATATTAACGTCAACTGCTCTCTATAATGAATAGAGAGTTTTTTATTTGTGTTGTGTAAACGGAAAGGAAAAAGGTGGGGTTTATGATGATTACACGAGAGTTTACCATCGGTAGGGATTATTAAAATGGAGTAATTTTTCATGAAAAATGATGATGATTACAAATCCTTATATAAAAATAATCCGAATTTCACCACTTCTTTATGAAAGCTAATTTTTTTATTTCCACAGAGTAACTTTGAACTATAACAAAAAATAATATACATAGGAGGGATATGATTAATTGGAATCAAAATTGGATTGCTTAATTGATAATAGAAATATTGACAAAGGATTCACAGATTATATAGTAGGTTTTATAGTTAGTCCAGTAGAGTTGTATTAAATTATGTTATTTTGATTTACCCAAATAAGTATGAGGTATACCTCGAATTAAGCAACGAAGACAACCCTCAAAAAAATATTATCGTAAAAGGAATCCATACAGGTTTAGACAAAGCAAAGGAAATTGCAGTAAAAAGGTATTATAGAAAACCAAAAAAGCCCCTTTAGAAAACTTGTTCAGGTTTTCCTATAGATTATTATCGTTGCAACTCTAAACTTCTGTTGTTGGTATATTTAAATGACAATGCTAATAAAAATAGAACGAAAGCAGTATTACAGGGAGGTTTTGGAATGAATGGAGAGGAAAACTTAATACATGCTGATACAGGTGTTACATCTGAAATTTTTGTTGAACGATCGTTAAATGAAATTCATTTTTGGTCCAGGATTATGAAAGAGCATTCCTTATTTCTTCGATTAGGTTTTAGAGCAGAAGATACTCAACTCATCCAAGAGGCTAATCAATTCTACCGTTTATTTGAACACATTGAACAAACCTCACATTCTTTTAACAATCAAGCAGACCCTGAACAAATAAGAAGATTTAATTCAGAAGTTCAACAAGCCGCAACTAACATTTTCGCATTTAAACGGAAGGTGCTAGGATTAATTCTCGCATGCAAATTGCCAGGGGCAAATAATTTTCCCCTTTTAGTTGATCATACAAGTAGAGAAGCAAATTATTTTAGAAAAAGATTAATTGAATTAAATGAAGGTAAATTGAAACCTCTCCCCGATGCGATTATTAAAGAAAATGTTTTCTTTTTAAGGATCATGGCTGACCATGCTAAATTTATTGGTCATTTGCTTGATCCGTCCGAAAGGAAACTTATCGATATTGCCCGAAATTTCAGTAATGATTTTGACCAATTAATGTATCAAGCAAAGGACTTAGAATCTATGAAGCCACAATCTCAAACAGTCCCTCTTTTAGATCAATTCTTAGATCAAAATCGTGTGTCAGTTTCATCTCTTAGGGACTTCAAGAAAACGGCACGTGACTTAATTGAGGAATGTAAAATAAAGAGCATCATTCATCCACTATTGGCTGACCATGTTTTCCGTGAAGCTGATAGATTCCTTGAAATTATTGATATGTTTGACGCTCACCTTACAACCAATGTGCACACTACAAAGTTTGTAGAGGATTGAGAATATAGGGTTTATTTGTGACCATTTTTCATCTAGGGTGCTTTACTTGATTAACAGTTCTAAAGCCCCCATATGAAGGAAGGGCTTTTTTTATTACTTAACACGGAGCTTTCGGCATTAAGCCGGTTCAAATCACGGATATGCCGAATCGTTTAAAACTCCTAAATCAAAAAATCGAAAAGACTTATCTCCCTTCCTATTCTGTAGTACAAGAACTAAAGTCATTTCAACTACACTGGAAGAAGGAAAGAATGAGATGCAGGTGATGCATGGAAAGAAAATGGTACTCACTTCTACCCCACTACCCCTACTACCTGGTAGCGTAGATTACAAAAAATCAGATGTACGATTTATTAGGCTTCATGATTTAAGACGTACATCTGCTACCCTCCTTATCAATCAAGGTATCCATGCAAAAATAATCTCTGAAAGATTAGGTCATTCAGATATAAAAGTTACAATGAATACTTATGGACATGCCTTACGGAGAGCCGATCATGAAGCGGCAAATAAACTAAATGATTTGTTCTCTAAAAAAGGTTAAAAATCAATACGGCAACATTTCCTTTTACAAAGTTAATTACTATTTATAACCATAAGAAAAACCCTTGATATATCAAGGGTTTCAGTATGATTCCGACTGGGTTCGAACCAGCGACCTCTACCCTGTCAAAACTATTTCATTGTTTTCCTCTAGTTCTTTGGAGTAAGGTAAAAAATGATCACTTTATAGGGACGTTAAAAGGAGAAAAAATTCATTTAATAGGTGTGAAAGTAGAAGAAATTATTTATATAAAGAGACTTCCAGAAGAAACCGCTAGACTTAGAAGGGAATTTAATAGTTCTGTTAAGAAGCACTTTCTTAAAGAATTTGCTATCGACCTTACTAGAGTTGAACATCTTAGAAAAGCTGGATTAAGTGAAGATGATATTGCTAGAATGAAAGATGGTCTTAACCCAAAAGGATGGCAAGTACATCACAATTTACCTCTAGATGATGGTGGAACAAATGATTTCACTAACTTAGTATTGATAACAAATGACCCTTATCATAAAGCCATTACTAATGAGCAAAACTCTCTAACAAGGGGACTTACCTCTGGAAAAAGTAAAACGATAAATTGGCCAATGATTAAGGATGAAATTTATCCACCAAAACCGTTTGATAGAAGGGAAGATTAAATATGTCTCAATGGAAAGACTTGTTGATAGAAATAGAAAAAATTGAAAAAAATATGGAAGTTCACTTAGAAATCCAGCATCAGATACAGAAATTATAAAATTGAAACAAAATATACAGGAGAAGTTAGGAAGTATTGAATTACCTAATTCATATATCGAATTACTAAAGAAAATTAATGGATTAGACTTTAATGGGCTAGTAATCTATGGTGTTGATGGAGTCCTGCTTGATAATGAAGAAGAAGTTCAAGGACTAATAGAGACTAATGAGATTTGGCATGAAAATGATTGGCAAAAGCAATATATATTTTTTGGAGATTCTGATACAGCGTGGTATTGTTACGACTTAAAAGAAAGTATATATGTAGAAATTGATAAACCTTCAGGAACTTTAATTCAATCATTTGATAATTTTGATTCCATGTTGAGTGATGCACTGGAAACAATACTTTTGTAATCGGATTAATGGTATAAAATATACGTGAGAATATGATTAATAAACCACCAAGAAATTTAGTGAAATACATTAAATGAACAGGAATAGGCTCAATTTTTACTAATGTGCTATAAATAAGACTACTCCACATATAAAATGCCCATCATTTGAGGGGCATTTTCATCAATTTCACGAAGCTTGGCGAGACGATCCTCTTTCTCGACTTCTTCATCCAATAGCTTTAAACGTTCTTGCTGCTGTTCAATTAAATCATCATAATGCTTCTCGGTTGACTCAATTTCTTTTTGTAATCCTTCTAGATGTTTCTCTTTTTGCTTAGACATCATGTCAGTAATCATACTTAAGAATGTATCATTATAACGTAACGTTGAATAGCAATTTCTAATTCGCCCCATTGAATAGTTAAATCCTCTAGTTGTTCTTTTAATTCTTCTTGTTGTTGGACAGTAAGCTTGCCATTCTATAATTGATTTTTCACATAACTCTTGTTGCTTCTTAACCTCATCCTGAAGCTTCTTAGTTAACTCAATTTGTTTACAAAGATTGTCACGATAAACTTTAGAATCCTCATTGTATATCTCTTGCCATTGTTTCTCTTTTTCTAAGGGTCATTGTTGATTCTTTACTTTTTGTTCCTTCTTCATCATCGTCTTCTTGTAAAGTAACAAAATAATCGATAATATCCGTAGGAATTTTATTATCAGAATCGAATTTAAGTGCATCAATTCTCACAGATTCACGGAGACTTTTCATTTTCCATTAATTGATTTCCTTTTGCGCCCCTTCAATTTTTATATCTTTTGGATCTTTATTAGGATTCCGTTTTAAAATCTCATCTTCAATAAGCTTTGGCATTGAATTTTGTTTAAATTTTTCCATGGCTTTATTATGGTGTATATCCTTCTCAGAGTCCCACCAACTATTGTTATCTTTAACTTTTTAAAGAAATCCTTTATAATTAAGATAGAGAGGTGATTAGATGATTTCTTATGCTCCGTTAATGTCAACTTTACATAAATTAAAAATGACCAAATCAGACTTACAAGAATCAATTGGAGTCTCATCAGCTACCATTGCAAAATTGAGCAAAGATGAACCAGTTTCATTAAAAGTTATTGATTATATATGTGAAAAGCTTAATTGTAAAATTGAAGACGTAATCGTTCATATAAAAGAACAAAACCACCAACAATAATCCGCTGGTGGTTGTTTTATTGTGGAGTACCAAATTCGATACCACTGGTGCAAGGTGAACCATCGTGTTTTAAGGTAGTAGGTTTAACAGACACCCTTAGTCGTTACAATATCAGTAACGAGTGAGCCGACTATATTACAGTCGGTATTCTGGACTATGTAATACATAGCTCAGGTCACTCGTAGACCTAACCCTGCTTAAAATTTGAAGCACCCTACCTCACATCATCAACAGTCAAAACTAAACACTCTGACCCCATTTCCCTACAATTAAACTATTTCTTTTGGAAAATAATCCATAATTTTGAATCTTTTTGTGATATAATTCGTATGTATTTCGTATTACATAATAGGGGGAAATTGGATTGAAAAAATTTTTTAAGTTAGGCTGTTTAGGATTTATTGGTTTAATCGTACTAATCATCGTTATTGCTATGTTTAGTGGCGGGGAGGATACACCTACCAACTCTAGTGAGAAGACTGCTAATACAACTAAAGAAGAACCTAAAGAAGAAGCAAAAAAAGAAGAACCTAAAGAAGAAGATGATGGTGTTTCTAGAGAATTCAAATCAGCGTTAAAAAAAGCTTATTCTTACGCAGAAACAATGCATATGTCTAAAAAGGGAATTTATAATCAATTAACTTCTGAACACGGAGAAGGATTTCCAGAAGATGCGGCACAATATGCAATTGATAATATCGAATTTGATTGGAATGCTAACGCATTGAAAAAAGCTGAATCTTACGCTGAAACTATGAATATGTCAAACTCTGCTATATATGAACAATTGATATCTGAGCATGGAGAACAATTTACAGAAGAAGAAGCGCAATACGCAGTAGACAATTTAGAATAAAAAAAGAAGCCCACTCATTACGAGTTGGGCTTTTATTATTATTTCTTAGTTATAGTTGCTCCAGTGCTCTTAGCAACATAAATATTTCTTTTTCCTTTAGATGTTTCAATAGTAACTACATCAGCTTGTGGACGACCTAAAATTTCATAAGTTAGTCCTCCAAACTCTGAAGGAGTCAAAGACCAATCAGAGTTTTTAGCAATAGGAAACACATTCAACTTATAAGTACGCCATGTTTTTGCTGAAGCTGGAAGCGTAACATATTCTTTCTTAGCTTTTGGTTTTGATTGTACAGGCTTGTTAACTCCATTTTTCTTAATCAATTCCAACAGCTTCACATTTTGATCTGCTTTACCGGAATAATTTGATATTCCAAACTGTTTAGCTAGTTTTTCTCTATTTTTCAAAGATGAATCTACACCAATTGATTTAAGATAATCTAAATGCTCGTGGACTTATTGGAACTGTTACTAGGCTTACTTACTGGCTTATCAACCTTCTTAGCAATGTATCTTCGTAATCTTGATTGGAAAATTCGGAAAAAGAGTAACCTCTAAACAATCAGTCCAAAAAATAGTACAAGCTTTGGATATTCCTCTAAATGAAGACCTTTCTAATTATCTTGGTGAAGAAGGAATAAGCTCATCCGATCATGAAGAAGTTCAAAAACGATACGTTGTCAAAGTGGGGAAGAGTTTACAGTTGAATTCGGTCGATATACTGAGGTTGATTTTCATATAAAAACTAAAGTTAAAAATGAATTAATCAGTATTGCAGATAACGAAAGAATGCTAATGATTGATAATTTTTACATTTTTGAAAATGGAATTATTTTAACAACAATCAAAGATTATATTCAAAATAATAATGAATTGAAAGAACTTATTAATAAAAATATCCAAAATGAATTCGAAAGCTACTTTACTGAGTTTGGAATCGATGATAGCGGTATTAAAAATAAAGAAAGAAATGAAGATTAAATAAAGGTAGGTAATTGCTATGTCAGGGTCTATACACAAATATGAAACACCAAATGGTGAAAAAAAAAATATGGTCATGATAGAAGTTGGGGAAAGTGGAAAAAGAAGACAGAAGAAAAAAATGGGATTTAAAACGAAAAAAGAAGCAAACAATTATCTAATTGAAGCACAGTTGAGGCTTAAGAACGGAATATTTAACGACTCTAAAAAAACAACTTTTAAACCCTTTATTGAGGATTGGTTTAAAAACATAAAAAGAAAAGTTTGAAACGTGCAGCAGAAAATTATCAGATATATCTCGATAAGTTCATCCTAAAATACTTTGATGATGGAATCCTTTTAGAAAACATGAAATTAAGACATGTAGAAAATTTTATCAATAAAATGCATGAGCAAAGCTACTCCCCTGCTACAATTAAGCGTGCGTATAATATAATAGGTAGTTCATTGGATTACGCTGTCTCTCACAATCTTATTGTAAGAAATGTTGCTAAAGGTGATACTTTACCGAAAGCTGATAAACAAGAACGTTACTAACTGAACTGAATGAGTAAAAAAAGAAAATTGAGCACGAAAAAGAAATACAAGGGCGACACTATATTGATAATGATTTAGTTAATTGCACCTCAATTGGCACTCCATTAAACCCATCCAATGTTAGAAGAACTTTGCTAAGATTTATTGAAAAAGCAAAAGTACCTAAGATTAGATTTCACGATCTTAGACACACACATGCCACCTTACTATTGTCTAACGATGTGCATATAAAAATCATTAGTGAACGATTAGGACATAACGACATAAAAATTACCCTTTCAACATATTCTCACCTTTTACCTACAATGCAAGAAGAAGCAGAAAAAAATTGGATAAGCTTTTTGGATAATTTTCAGTGTTACCTTTCGTTACTTTTTTTCAACCGTTACTTTTTCGTTACTAATAAGAAAAGACCATCTCTTAGGAAATGGTCTTTTTTCATACAAACCCTTATGTATCAAGTGTTTGATTTGATGACTCCGAACAGGATGTTACATTGACCTCTACCCTGTCAATGTAACATCCTTATTAAGATATAGATTGTTAAAGTAATAATTAGATTGATATACCAAGCTATTATAAACCACTTGTAGGATATTTTGGGTTTGTATTTGAAACAGAATGACGACTTTTGACGACAAAATGACGACAATTATTGATTTCATCCTATAAATTGATCTTTTTTCCTTTCTGGGAAGCCATTTGGGGTCGGAATAATTTATTCAATCTTGTTCAGAAGATATATAGTCCCTTTTTAATTTACATTAACCATTATCGTATTATACCAACGACCTATAGTCTGGCAGCGATGAGGTCAGGGGTTCGAGCCCCCTATTCTCCATACCAAGAAGCCTTGATTTATCAGGGCTTCTTTTGTTTTTGTCTTATCCAAAATGCTTGTTAAAAATATGCCTGTGGCCGAATTGTTGCCAAAAGTTATTTTTTTGCATTTATCAGGTTTTAAATCGCATTCCCAACCTGCTTAAGTACATTCAAAATCAATGGTGAAACTTAAATTAATACAAACCCAATCCTGCATTTTGAATCATTCCCCAAGCCTTTCTGTTTAACATGAAGTTGAACCGTGCATTTATATGACTTATATAATAATTTTAATAAAAAAAAAACAGAATCTAATTTCTGTTCACTTTAAAATTATTTACAATTGAACCTTTATACGTTTCATCTTTCAATTCAATTGTATATTTTTGGTCACCTGTATTGTTAATTTTAATAAAAAAAGAATATTTAAAATAGCAATTATTAGTATTATTGGTAATGGAGTTAGATAAAACGTATTCAAACTTCCCAGCATACTTTTCTCCAGATACTTTTTGATTTGATACGAGTACATCCCATTCGGAATCTGTAAAAAGCTTAATATCTGGTGTAATGGATAAGGGTATTGAACAAGTAGCATATACATCTATCTGAGTTTCCTGTCCCTTTAATATCTTATTTTTGGGAAAAACTGATATTTGAATAGGATTATTCCCATTTCCTTTTAATATAGATAAAGTTGTAACTTTACCCTTCAACGCTTCATTTTCAGCGTTAGAGTCTTGAAGTTTATGAAGTAAAAATTCTCCAAGTAATACTAAAAACGCCAGACTAATAAGCCAAAATAAATATAGGCTGTTCTTATAACCATCTCCCAGTAAAGTACCAATAACTAATAATGAAATTCCAAATATAATATTAAGTAATCTCATTTATGAACCTCTTTACGAAATCGATTACATATTCTTGATCACTATTATCAACCGATACTTTCCCATCATTACTTACACTTAAATACTGGTTTTCATGTAAGATAACAATTTTATCGATAGTAATATCATTTAAATTATCTTTAATGAAATTATTGCTTACATTTTCTAATTCAAAATATTCTTCTTCACTATTAGTAAATTCTATTTTTTTTATTTTCCCAGAAAATTCGTGCTGTATTATTAAGAATTGTTCATTAGTTATATTTTTTTTTCGGATTAATGATTTAGTTCTTTTTTCAATCTCTTTTGTTACCTCATCTAAATATTCTTTATTAATGTATTCAATAAGCGCTGTTTGACTATTAGCATCAAAGAAAAAGTTAGTCAAGGAAGAGTAAGAAAAATGATGTTGACTTCCTAATTTTTTAGTGCTGACCATGTATTCATCACTAATATTAAAAACCACATGAAATAACCCATCATCCATTTTATTAAAATGAAAAAGTGAGATATCTTCATCTTTCTTAAAAAAGCTAATTTTACTTTTTGACAACGATTTAAGCTTTTTAGGATTATCAATTTCAAATAATATGAAGTTCATGGTCAGCCCTCCTTTATTAGACTTCGTTTAGTTTGTTCATTAAGTATACAATAAAATCATGTACATTTGAAATTCCTAATTCTTGTTCCTCAAAAAAAACTCTATGGCCATTATTATATAAACTTACAGTGATATTGGTAGTGGATCCTGCTGATTCATATGGGGCTTCAAACTTAAGATGGGACATCTTTCCATACTGTCTATATGCCTCATCTACTTCTGAAGGATGAACATCATCTGCTAAGTCAATTTCGTATGATACTTTGGTTGTTTTGTCCCCATCCTTGTCTACTCTATCTAATTTTGCTGCAGACCAAGTGAAATCATTATTATTTTGTATTCTTCTTAATAAAGAATCATCAAGTTTAAAAAGTATAGTTTCAAATCCAAGACCTTCTACTAAAGCTTTTACTTTACCTTTAACCTTCTCCTCGGTACTATTATCAAACTTTAATATTAAATCACTATTTTCAGTAATTAAAATACGGCTTTTAGAATAAAAGGTATATTGAGATTCAGTGATTGTAACATTGTCTTCATGAAAAGTTGTATCAAAGTAATTACCAAGATTCACAAGATCTGTTCCAAACGCTTCTAATACTGATATTCCAGACCTATTGGTTATTGTGGGGTTTATAAAGCCTTCTCCGCTGATTTTTCCGTCTTTTCCAATAGTAGCAACATTTTCATTCATTGCTCTACTTACTTCTTCCAAATTTAACTTCCCGTCAGTAGTATAAAATAAATCTAATTGCTCAGCTGTACTAAGTTTATAAATTGTAAATGAAGACATAGTAAAATACTCCCTTTTTATTTAAATATTAACACAATATATAGATGAAGGGATATTTATCAAGAATAAGAATATTAAAAAAGCGGTTAGAGTTTCCCCTTTAGTGAAACGATTGAATTAAAAAGCACCCTTTTTACTAAGTAGCACTTTGAATAGCCAATATATCTATAAATTTCACTTTTATTCTTTCGTATCCACTTTCAATATGTATCAGTTGAGTTTGTCCATCCAATTTAACAATCTTCCCTTGTATCGGTTCTCGTTGCCATAGTGTTATATTCACTTCACTTTATATTCACTTCACTTTTCTCTCGATGAGCTTCAACTACAGCATTACCTAACTCCTCCATTTCAAATTCATCTCTCGCTGGACGCTGAGGTTTAGTCTTCTTTGACGTTTTCACTCCCATGTTGCTTTCCCCTCTCCGGTTCTTTTCTATAATTTCACAAGAACTTTTGTTCGATTTCATTTGATAAAGGAGATGGAATTATGATCCGTGACAGAGGAAAAATGAAATGGCAGGGTGCGTTTTTTATGCCAGAGCATGTCAAACTACTTAGTGATATTCAAACTAATTCAAATAAACAAGCAAAGCCTCATCTGGACGAACAAGAGCTGGAGGAAATCCAAATAATTGTCATGGAGTCTCTCCATTACACCCTTCCTATAAAAATAACTACTTGGAAAAATGGATTTTTTAAACACTCAACAAGGGTAGTTGACACTGTCGATATGGTTAAAATGCAGATTAGATTTGTGGTTAACGAAGAGAAAAATTATATTTTTATCAAAGATATTACATCTGTCGAAAGGGTTTAATTATGACTAGGATACCTGAAACTGATCGAGACATATTAGAACAGGCCATGTACTTACCTATGGTAATTATCATACTTGAGAAAGACAGACTGATTATAGAAAAGGCGCCGTTTAAGCTCTCCCAGCCTTACCTCAATCTTATGGAAGAAACAATTAAAGCAAGGATTTAAAAGAAGTGAAGGAGAAAATGAGAAAGAGTAATATGAAGTTAAATCAAGTTTCGAGAGATGAGACGTTTACAATGTACTCTTTCTTCTATAAAGGCTTCGAGGAACAGCATAATTATTTCAATCCACGGCTTAGAAATAAATGCGAGGAATTGTTAAATTTTTATTTAAACAAGAAGGACTTTTGACCCATACGCAGAATTTTAATTAAAAGGAGCGTGATGGGTCATAAAGCTTGATAATGAGTGGGTTGAGTTGGTGATTGAGGCTAAAAAAATCGGGATATCAATTACTGATATCAGAGAATTCTTTAAGGGGAAAATTCATCAAAATACAGAGATGATTGCTTTGTGTACGACTTTTAATAAAAATGAGCATGGTTATAAAGAATGGTGTGAGCAAAACAGTAACGGATTTGTATTTAATCATTTCAGGAATACTGATTCAGCTAAACAAATGAATAAGATTCACCGTGCAAATTGCTACTCTTTAAAAGTGGCTAAAGATGAAGGTAAAAGAACTTATCCATATGAAAAATCTGTTCCACGAATTTAGAATCTTTAAAAGAACACCTTAAAAATCCTTGGACTTATTGCAAGAATTGTATGCGTTAAAAAGCCCCTCGAATGAAGGGTTTTTTTAATTGGGGCTAATTATTAATCGTATACTCAGGTAAAAACGAATGGGTTATACTGGTATTAGACAAATCCCCTGTCTATTTAAACTTAACTATTAATCACTCCTGTTGGCACTTCAATAGTTTTTAATATAGATTTCATCATTGGAACCAGCATCATTGTCTTTCCATCTTCTACATGATTAAAAAAGGTCTTAGCCCGTAGAAAAATAACGGAGGTGTTTTATGATTAATATAGTTTCAAATAAAGGATTCAATGAAAATGAATTAATTGCTTTTTCTAAAAAAATTGGTTATAGGTTACCAAATGATTTCATTGAATTTTTGCGACACCATAATGGTGGCTATGTAAAAAATAGCATTAGTACTTATTATAAAAATGGAAAGCAAAAGTTTATTTTGACATCTATGTTTGGATTAGGGTCTGATGATGACTTAATAAACCAATTTGAAACATATAAAAATAGAATACCCAATACTTGTATTCCAATTGGAAGAGATGTAGGTGGGAATTTGGTATGTTTAAACCTATCCGAAGGTAAATATGGAATTGTTTACTTTTGGGATCATGAAGAAGAACTTAAATACGAAGAAAGAAAAATATCTATTAATGATTTGTATTTTATTGGAGAAACATTTAAAGAATTTTTAGATTCTATTGAGAGTGATAACATTAAGGAATCAGAAGAAGTAGGATATAAAGTAAAAAAAGTATGGGTTGACCCAGATTTTCTAAAACAGTTAGAAAACAACTCGGATAAATAGAGTAAGATTACTGTTGCAATAATAAAAATAAGATTTATCCTTTAAAAAAGCCCCTCTCAAATCTGAACTATACCCCGGATAACGGACACACATAAAAAAGTGTCCCTTATCCGGGGTTTTTTATGTTTCAATAGATGTAATGAGAATGGATGGAGGGTTTTTATGAGTAAGAATATATATACTGAATTTCAGATTAAAGAACTTGAAAAGAATCCCAATATTATAAATGCTTCAGAGCGTTCTATTTCCTATAATCCTGAATTTAAAACTAAAGCTATTAAGGCATATAAAAAGGGGAAATCCCCCTCTCAAATTTTCATAGAACATGGATTTAATCTCGAAATAATTGGTAAGGAACAACCTAAGCGTTGTCTACAGCGCTGGCGTGATACATTCGAAAAGTTTGGTGAAGATGGTTTCCTTACGGAACGCCGTGGAAAAGGAAGTACAGGACGCCTTTCTTCCAAGCCACAAACTGTAGAGGATCAACTTAGGAAAGCTGAAGCGAGAATCCAATTCCTTGAAGCAGAAAATGACTTCCTAAAAAAGCTGGAAGAGTTAGAAAGGCGGGCGGTGAAAAAGAAATAATTCTATCGGCAGCTGAGAAGTTCTATCTGATTGAAAAAACGATCAGGACATACCAGTTAAAGAAGGCTGTTTCCTATCTATGCAAATTGGCTGGTGTAAGTCGAAGTGGCTACTACGATTGGTTAAAGGCATCTCCAATCCGTGAGCTACGCGAGGAACAGGATGATTTGGATATAGAATTAATTAAAACGATTTTCCTCAGTAAAAAGGAAAAAGTAGGCGCCCTCCAAATCAAAATGATTATGGAAAATGATTATTCGGCCGTCATGAATCATAAGAAAATCAGACGGTTGATGGCAAAATATAGTCTCTTCGCAAAAATCAGAAGGGCCAATCCGTATCGAAAGGTGGCTAAGGCAACTAAGGAGCACCTTACTTGTCCAAACCTTCTTAATCGTGAATTCAAACAGAAGGAGCCAGGGAAAATTCTGCTTACTGACATTACCTATCTTTATTATGGAAAGGGTCAAAAAACGTATTTGTCATGCGTAAAAGATGCGGCTACAAAAGAAATAGTTACGTATCATTTATCAACGTCATTAGATATGAATATCGTTTATGAAACTTTAAACAAGCTAAGGCAGGCTGTGAATTACGAGTTCCATCCGAGTGCAATCCTGCATTCTGATCAAGGATTCCATTACACCCATCCGCTTTTTCAAAACAAAGTGATGGAACTTGGGCTAACCCAATCCATGTCCCGGAAGGGAAACTGTTGGGATAATGCGCCGATGGAAAGTTTTTTTTGCCACTTTAAGGATTTAGCAGAATATAAAACATGTACTAATTTAACGGATGTGAGGGAAGAAGTTGATCGAGTTATAGAAGAATACAATGTGTGTCGTTACCAATGGGGACTAAAGAAAATGGCCCCGGTACAATACCGGGACCACCTATTAGCTGTTTAGGCACTTTTTTATATTGTCCGAAGAATGGGGCATA
Organism: Cytobacillus purgationiresistens; assembly: GCF_030813235.1. GTDB lineage: Bacteria > Bacillota > Bacilli > Bacillales > Cytobacillaceae > Cytobacillus > Cytobacillus purgationiresistens. The sequence goes on from NZ_JAUSUB010000002.1 coordinate 24,367, forward strand.
GTTCAAAGAGTACTTAATAATTATTTTTTTGTTATTTTGTTACTCAGTTGATATTCAAGTAAGTGTCGAAAATAGACTATCCTTTTCCTTCCTTTTCTATTCTTGTTTGACCACTTAAATACTATAGCTATAAAGCAGCAAGATGCGAATAATGCAAGAAAAGCCATTCCTATAGAATTAGTGCTTTGTGATAAAGCAACATATGCAGTTATAAAAATTACTAATACTGTGGCCGCTGGAGTAAGATGAATAGAACTATCCAGCTCCTCCTCTAATCCTCTTAACCTAGCAATACCTCCTACAAGAACATACTCATCCAGCTTATCTAGATGTTTATGTAAATTATAATAAGAAGTAAGAGAAAAATGATTTAATTCGCTAAATTGATCAATTAATTCTAGTATTTCTTCGTCATCACCAATTAATATTATTTTTTCTATTCTTTTCTCAAAACATGTATTGTCTTCGTTATCTGACAAAATAATATTTAAACGATTTTCCAACAACTTTATCCTCTTTTTTAAACCAATCCCAAACAACTTACATCACTCCCGAGTTTTATATCGGAAGATTTTAATAAGTTTACAATCTTATCCAATGATGTTTTTAGTATCCGTTATCAATACTGAAAAACAAGGTAAAAGTCTAACCTGTTTCCTTTTAAAAAACCGGTCAGCACCGCACAAAAATAGAGGAAGCAGCTTATTACTACCTCCCCTGTCCTGCCTTTAATTTTAGCAAGAAATTTATGTTTTTTCAATTTCGTTTCGAAATGAACATATGGAACATCTGTTACTTCTTTTGCATATTTGATAAATTTAGTCAACCTCACCGAGCTCACCATACTTCCCAATAACATAAGACTATTTTACTATATTTGACAGCCTTATTTAAGAAGAACATTCCATTTACTTGATAAATCCTTAACTTTCTCTATCTTTTGTTTACTAAAGCATTCCTTGCAATTTCTCCTTCATCATGTAAAATTGAAGCCTCTCCATGTCCCCAATAGTCCTCTTTATCGGCATAAAACTTCAAAGCTTCTTTATAACTCTCATTTTCCTGCTGCATGTAATCAAAGACATTGAGAATAGCTTTCTTACAGTCAGTCACTATTTTCACTTCTGTTTCATCATCATTTACCAAATAATTAAAGGTACTCTTTTCTATTTGATCCAAATATCCACTTAATCTATCCTTCAAATCAATCCTCTTACTTTCTATTTCGTTGATTTTTTTTCTTATTTCTAATCCTTATTAAATTCCTCAACAGTAAAATAACTCCAATAAAAACCAGTCCAAGTATCACAACAGGTATTACATAATAAATGAATATAATAAAAAGCTCGGTCTCTTTACTCCATTCCAAATTAACTCCTCCTACCTTTTGTTTACAAAAAATCCATTATATATTAATATTATTATTGTTAAATTTTTCATGGTGGTGTTACATATGCAGTCTATAAAACATTTTTCTTTCTCTATTCTAGGTGCAATAACCGGATTATTAATCTATTGCGTTTTTTCTGGTAATAATGTTGACTGGTATTCTTTTGGTGCAATTCTTATAGGTGTATTACTAGGTAATCTTCTAGGCTATTTAACTAAATCGAAAAATAAATAATCAACTCGACTATCATTTTGTTAATTAACTGCATTACATTGGTCGCCAATCAGCATTATCTAAATTGACTGTTTCCTTTCCATACACCTTTCTATTTCGTCCTTCTGGTACTTTAGTAATTTCATACCACTTGCCTGTATCATCATCTTTAACAACGCCTTTACTCGGCTTATATGAGAAAGAAAATTTTCTTTTCTCTTTCACATAAAATGGATACATACTTTCACCTTCTTCATTTTTTTATTCAACATACTGCTTATTTCGTTTAACTTTTTTTGTATATAATACAACTTTTGGGCAAGGAGTTTATTCTTTCACTCACTTGATTTCACTTCTTGAATCAACACCCTAAAAGTGATTGGAGCCTGAAAGGGCTCTTTTCTATTTTTAAAAATAGGTAATCTGTCCAAGCAATTTAATAAGGAATTTCGTAAGAAATATAGATTGCATTCAGCTAATGTATAAATCCTCTAAGAGAGCCTTGGCATGGGCTCTTCTTTTTGTAAATTTGTCCAAGCACTTATGGATATATATCATAAAGTATATAAATCCTATTCAAATCTATCCTCCTTTAGAAAGAGCCTCGACATGGGCTCTTTTTATTTAGGAAATTCCTTTACTTTTGTGTTTCCATTTCATTGATTTCTTTGATGTATTGAAGAATCGGATAAATTTGCTGAGGTACGACCGCGTTACCTAGAGCAATTATTCTACTTTTGTCCAATCCGAAGGAAAGCCCATCATCCACTCTACGTACTGAGGGTTGATGTGATAACCAATGTGCTCCGGGTACTTCTCTCCAATCCCTCCAGGTAGTGTTTTTCCGTGCGATCCGTTTCTCTCCGATGGAGCTAACTTTCTTATTGGTTTGTAATTCTGACTTGCTGTTGGCGTGGGCAACAATAAATACCCTGTATCTTTCGTGATTGGCTCCGACAGATGCAGCCGGTATAACAACGATTGCCAGGTGTAACCGATGCTCTCCAGGTCATAAAGTACTGTGTCGAGTCCCAATGTGATGTGCCCGGCAACATTTTCACCAACAAACCAATTGGGCCTGATTTCTTGCAGTAGTCGCTTAACTTCCGGCCAGAGGTGGCGGTCATCTTCTTCGCCTTTTCGGTTCCCGGGAGAACTGAAAGGTTGGCAAGGGTATCCTCCTGAAATAATGTCAATTGCTCCAACATCAATTCCCCTTTCTTCTAAAGTTTGCTTATTTAAGGTGCATACATCATCAAAAATTGGTACTGAAGGCCAATGTTTATTTAATACTCTCTGACAAAACGGCTCTCGCTCACAGAAAGCAACTGTTTCAATCCCAGCCCATTCCGCAGCAAGTGCAATTCCTCCAATACCTGCAAATAACTCGATGCTTTTCATTGGCTCACTTCCAATCTAGGAAACTTACTTTCTAATTCTTGTTTTTTATTGAATCTTTTGTACATTTATTCCGTAAATTAGTTAACACATTTAAAGGAGGAATAAAATGTACGAATATGAATTCATAGGTATAGATCTATCAATAAATAGTGATAAATCTGATTATCAAAAAGTAATTCACCAATATTCAGATGCTGGCTGGAGATTAGTACAAATCTATGAGCCGAGCATTGCTCAAAAAGGACACACTTTACATATCGATTTAGTTTTTGAAAGACTCCGAAATCAATAATATTTCGGGTTTTTTTTATGAAACATAATAATTCATTGTGTTTCTTCAAATTTCTATACCCAACCCCAATAACGGACTATTGAATAATTAATAAAGGATTGGTCAAGCTAATAAAAAATCTGGAGGTGCAAAAGTGAAAAATACAATCGCAACTGTAACTACAATGTTGAAAAATTTCATTGATGACGACCCTAATACTCATTTACATGTCGGAGAAGTTATGAGTTTATGGACTTTATGCACTGCTTTTCATGAAGCTTATTCTCTTTATCAAGTAGCATTAAATACTACAACTGATTCAGAGTTAATAGATATGTTACAAAAAGCACTTCAAGGAAGTAAAGATGATACAAAGAACATTGAGGATTTCCTACTAAAAGAAGGAGTCCCATTACCGAAGGTTAGTACTAAAAAACCTTTTTCTGAGCCAGCTGCTGTACCTGAAGGTGTTAAATTAAATGATGACGAAATTGCAAATTTAATATCCGTAAAGATTGCCTCTTCTATATCTTATTGTGGGGTTGCTTTATCACAAACAATTCGAACCGATGTTGGATTATTGATTTTTAAAGTTCAAGTTAGCCTTATGCAATATGCAGTACCATTTAAAAACTTAATGAAACAAAGAGGGTGGTTAAAAACCCCTCCTAATTATGTTCCACCCGGATTACCAGGAAACTAAGTTTTCTGGTATTTTTTATGTTTTGAAACTGAATAATTCTTATGTTCTCTAACTCCTCCTCATGGTATATACTGTAAATAAAGGAGGCAGAATTATGTCTAAATATATATCTCTTGCATTACTTTACATGTTTGGGTCAATAACTTTTTTCTTTTTTCTTACTATGAACTTAGAGGACGAAGGAATGATTACTATTCCATTGATCGTCATTATATTTTTTTCTATAATAATTGCCATGCTTCATAGGATCATAGATTTACTTAAGAACCTTAAGTAATTTTAGTGAACTAAATACAAATCCAGTTGATTAACTGACCTTAAATTCTTGCTCTTTCTCCTTACTGCAACACTCCCCACAAACACGCTTTTTCTCAACGACTACTGTTTGCTTTGGTAGAAAGATATTAAAACATTTGCTACAGCTAACTAATTTCATAAAGACCTCCTCCACTTGACCATCAGCTCATGAGCTCGGACATGTAATTCGTCATGTTGGGAAGCAACTCAAACTGAGGGAATATTTTAGAAACCTTCAAGAGTTTCAGGCCAACAACTTTATGTATCATTTCTGTGTTCCGACATTTATGTTGATTGAGTACAACGTTTCTAACTGTCTAGACATTGTGAACGGGGCGAAGTTTGTAGCAGAAACTTTTAATATGACAGAAAATTTCGCAAAGAAACGACTGATTCTATTTAGGGACAAGCTATTACAAGCCAAATCAGACGAAGAACATAGAAGATATATGGAGCTCGGTACCCCAAGGCTGCCCCCTAATCGGATGAAACCAATGAGATTCTTAAAAGGGCATTAGAAATGAAAGCCAAGAAAGAAAGGATGAAGCAACGTGCCTAAGCAATATTTGGATTATCAATATGTAGATGGGGAGTTAACACCTTTTTATTATGTACTGAAATTATATAAGGGTGAAATTAATTGGGACAAGAGTGTTTTCTATTTTGAATTAATGCCTCCGATTAAATCAATTGAATATGACGAAGTAGATGAATCTTTAATCAACTTTCATATACTCCTATCTGATTGAGTACTTAATAAGGACTTTCCTAACAGATTAGGTATTAATCTTAAAGCATTGAAGAAAAGGCTAGTTTATGAGATTCAGGACCCTAGCGTTATTGAACAATTCATCATTTATGCTCCAGATGTGGAAATGATTATAAGTCAGGCACCTAAAAAAAAATAAAAACCATACATCTTATAGATTTATTAGATAATGCCAAAAGAGTTGATAGCCTCCCTCTTAAATCTTCAACAAAAGAGGATATATACAAGGTATTGAAATCTGTCTTTAATCGTGCTGTAGAGTGGAAAGTATTAAAAACAACACCTGTCACTGGTGTTCCTAAACCAAAAATTGTTGATGTGGAAGAATCGAGTGTATATGATGAAGAAGAGGTTGCAGCATTATTTGAAACAGCAATAAATGAGCCGTTTCATTGGAGAATAGACCTAATGCTTAGTCTTGCTGCGTGTTTAAGAAGAAGTGAATGTTTAGGACTTGAATGGAAACATGTAGATTTAGATAAAGGAACTTTAGATATAGCCCAAGTAATTGTTCGCGGAAAAAGTGGTTCAGTAATTAAGACTCCCAAATCAAGAAAGTCAAAACGTCTTGTTTCAGTACCCAGCTCTGTAGTAGAGGAATTGAAGAATTATAAATTACATTGGAAAAAAGAAAAATTGAAATCTAGTGACATGTGGAGTGCAAGCGAACACGAGTGGTTATTTTGCAAAGAAGATGGTTCACACTTCTATCCTACTACTCCAACTACCTGGTGGAGTAGATTTACGAAAAGAGTTGATGTGAGATTTATTCGTCTTCATGATTTACGACACACCTCTGCTACTCTATTAATTAATCAAGGTGTACACGCAAAAATAATATCAGAGCGATTAGGTCACTCTGATATTAAAGTTACAATGAATACATATGGTCATGCATTAAGAAAAGCTGATCATGAAGCAGCTAACAAATTAGATACACTTTTCATAAGAAAATCCTAATACCCCTAATTTGACGACAAAATGACGACAAATTGATTTTTCTCTTACACTTAGAAATTTAGACATAAGAAAAACCCTTGATATATCAAGGGCTTCAGTATGATTCCGACTGGGTTCGAACCAGCGACCTCTACCCTGTCAAGGTAGCGCTCTCCCAGCTGAGCTACGGAATCGATATGTATGCTGTCTCTCACATGAGGACAATATAAAATATACTATCATTTTATTATATTGTCAATTTTATTTATTAAATCCACCTCTTTGAAATAATAAATATTCCAAAAAACTTGAAAACAGAACATAAGTTCGCATATAATGTAATTAATCAATAATAAGGAAGTGAGTGAGAATGAAATCGATTTTGTATAAGGCAATGAATGAAAGGAAACCTCTAGAAATTATTTATCTTTCAAAACGCAATGTATTTAGTCAAAGAAAAATATTAGTAATAGAAATAAAAGGAAGCAGTATGCTTGCGTATTGTTTAACACGGAAACAGATGAGAATTTTTCATATCAATCAAATCCTGTCATTTTCACCCAATGAAAACCATCGTAAACGAATTAGTTAATTATTATGTTCATTTCAGTCTAATAATACTGCCTTTCACAAAAAGCAACATACTTAGAAGAAGGACCGCTTCATTGTTAAACAATGTTTTGTTTGATCTTGTTCTTTTTCAATATAATTTAAACTGCCAGTATCTGAATTTTTTTAGGATAAAATGTATCAACTTACTAACAATTCTAAAATCTTTTAGAACAAGCCATCTTCCTATTCCTATACAAGATTATATACTGTCCAATGTCCATCTACTGCTTTGTAATGTAGAAATAATTATATCTAATGTTCTTTGTATTGGATCTCTACAGACAAACCCGCTGCCTTGAAGGCAACCAGTACCACCCCGTGCTAAAAATTCCATTCTGAGCCGGAATTTAAACAATAAGTGAACAGTCAAAACAGTAAACCTCAAAAGAATAGTGACAAATACGGCAAAATCGATATAAACTCCCTTTTAATTCTGAACCTAACTTCCCTTATTATTCTACCTTTTTTATTTTAGTTCTTAACCTGTAAAATAAACCCTAAGGCTACCATCTACTTCCCTAATTATTATTAGCATTATCATCATAAAATCAGTAAATATTGACAAAATAGAAGAAGGCGGTTTTGTTTTCATATTCATTATCAAAATTTTAATAAGGGAGCTTAAAATCTTTGTAGAAGTTGAAACAACATTAGTGAAGTTTTACATGTTCTATGATAATATATACAACCGTAAAGCAATATTTTATTCGTAAAGGAGTCTTCATCCATGGATATACCAAAAGGGACAATTACAGACTTTACTTTTTCAAGTAAAGCGCTAGGCGAGGACCTAGAAATTCTCGTATACTTACCCGGGAACTATTCCCCATTATATAAATACAATATTTTGATTGCTCAGGATGGCAAAGATTACTTCCAGCTTGGCAGAATCGGCCGTACATCTGATGAATTGCTGCAATCAAGAGATATTGAAAACACGATTATTATCGGCATACCATACAAAAATGTAGAAGATCGCCGCAGAAAATACCATCCTGATGGCGAGCAGCACGAAGCATACATACGCTTCCTCGCACATGAGCTAGCTCCATACTTAGATGAAAAATATCCTTCCTATCAAATGGGAATGGGCCGCGCTTTAATCGGAGATTCATTAGGAGCAACTGTATCCCTTTTAACAGCGTTGCAATACCCGCATACATTTGGAACTGTTATATTGCAATCACCACTTGTAAATGAGAAGGTAATGTCAGAAGTAGAAGCATTTAATACTACTCACTTATTGAATATATATCATGTTATTGGAAAAGAAGAAACGGCAGTGAAAACAACTGATGGCAAAGAAAAAGATTTCCTTACACCTAATAGAGAGCTCTCTGAGTTAATGAAGAAACGCGGTTTCACTTATTTCTATGATGAATTTGATGGTGACCACACTTGGACACATTGGCAGCCTGATCTGAAAAGAGCCTTAAAACAAATGCTATAATAATGATTCATGAATAAGCGCCTCTTATTTAGAGGTGCTTGTTTAGAATTCAAAAAATGTCTTATCTATTATTGCAAACCTTTTATATATGATGATTTTAGAAAATTTGTTATAATAGTGAAATAAGATTTTTACCACATCTTTTAATGGAGGTTTATTTTATGACTATGAAATACGGAATCGTTATTTTTCCGTCTAAAAAAGTACAAGACTTAGCCAACTCATATCGAAAAAGATATGACCCTCATTATGCCTTAATTCCTCCACATGTTACTTTGAAAACATTTGAAGCATCTGCAGGACAAATTAGGGAAGCTTCTGATACATTATCAAGTATTGCTAAAAACCACAAGGATTTTGATATGAGCATTAAAAAGGTAAGTTCTTTTCAGCCTGTAAACAATGTTATTTACTTGAAAATCGAGCCAACTGATGGGTTGAATCAACTTCATCAGGAAATAAATGAAAAAATCATTGGTGAAAAACCTGAATATGCATTTGTTCCGCATATTACCATCGGACAAAAACTTTCTAATGATGAACATTCTGATGTATACGGATCCTTAAGAATGTCAGATGTAGGGCATGAAGAAACAGTTGACCGGTTCCATCTACTTTATCAACTAGAAAACGGATCTTGGAGTGTATACGAGACATTCCGCCTTGGAAAGGATTAAGTAATCATGTTTGTCAAACGAGTTGAAACAGAAAAAGAATTCAATGATGCACTTACGGTACGAAAAGAAGTTTTTGTTTCAGAACAAAATGTGCCTGAAGAAGAAGAAATTGATGAATATGAAAATGAAGCGGCCCATTTTGTCTTATATCAAGACGATAAGCCTGGTGGAGCAGGAAGATTCCGCATAGTAGACGGGTATGGCAAGGTAGAGCGAATCTGCGTTTCAAAAGATGCTCGAAAAGGCGGATCCGGAAAAGCTATTATGCAATCTATTGAAAGCTATGCTAAAGAACAGGGATTGGACACATTAAAGCTTCATGCACAAACACATGCCATTCCTTTTTACGAAAAGATTGGTTATGACGTCATTTCTGAAGAATTTCTTGATGCAGGCATACCCCATCGCACCATGAAAAAAAATATTTAAACAAAAAGGGCGGTTCATTATGAACCGTTTTTTTATGTTTTCTATCCCTTGCCTTCAATTATTTGAACTCCCTTCTATTCCAAAACTTATCCAAGCTTTTATCAATATTTTCTCGCTACATTGCACATAATAATTAAGAATTACATCAACTATGCTGAGAAGTGAGTGAATTAAAATGAATGAATACTTCCATATCGCACTCGTTCTAATTGTCGGTTTCGCTGCCCTTTTTCTTATGACCAAATTGCTTGGGAAATCGCAAATATCCCAGATCACTCCATTTGATTTTATTTCTGCTATCGTTTTGGGCGAACTAGTGGGAAATGCCCTTTATGATGAAAATACCGGAATGGGACAAATGCTGTTTTCTGTAGCGCTATGGACCATACTCATCTATACCACAGAGACAATCACGCAAAAGTTCAGGAAAACAAGAAGGTTTCTTGAAGGTGAGCCTTCCTACGTAATTAAGAAAGGCAAAATTAATTATAATGAACTAAAGAAGAACCATATGGATCTTAATCAGCTACAGGAATTACTTAGAGTAAAAGGTATCTTCTCTATTCGCGAATGTGAATATGCCCTTTTAGAGACAAATGGAACCATTAGTGCATTAAAAAAAGCACCGCATGCCATTCCGACTATTGAGGATTTGCAGCTTAAATATCCGAAGATTATTCTTCCTGTTAATTTGATTTTAGATGGTGAGATATTAATTGATAATCTAAGATCAATTGGATGGGATGAGCCTTATTTATTCTCAGAGCTTGAGAAAAAAGGGATATCAAACAAAGAAGATGTATTATATGCAGACTGGAAAAAAGGAGAAGGACTACATGTACAAACGTACTAGTCCTTCTCCTTTCCCCTTTAAACATATGCTTCAAAAAAATATCCCTTACCGACAATCTCCTTATAAATGGCCTCGTCAGTTTTATGTAACTTTTCTTCTTGTTGAACATGGATTGGAGTTTTATGATACTTTTGGCTGGTGCCATGCTGCTGATCAAGCTTCTGGGGATTTACTGTAATTCTGTTTATTGGTGACAATGAGAATGGATCATATTTGTTGCCAATACTTCTTTCAGCGTAATGTTGATACTGAATATGCGTAACAGGTCCATTATAAAACATCGCTCTCCTCCTCTCATTATTAATTCTATATATATTATATGTTTCCTTTTCACAGAAGATTAAAACATGTTTTTTTCTTTAGAATGACTGCAATGTTTGTTATCATATTTGTTATATACATAAATTGATTCAAAAGAGGCTTATGAATGAAAACTGCGAGAAAAAATGAAAGAATCATTAAATTAGACACATTAATACGAGAAGAATTTCAAGCTATTTATGAACATGGTAAACAAGGAAAGTTGCATTGTCCTGAGTGTGGTGAGAATGTAAGGCTTTATTTAGGGATAAGCAATGAGCCCTTTTTCTATCACGAAAAACTATCTAACAAGGTGTGTAAGGTAGCTGAGATAGATGTACCAATTGTCCGGGAAGAAGCAGCTGCAATTGAAAAAAATGGGTTTAGTTTACCACAGTCAAAAAGTATTTCTGCGGTACAGGAGCGTCCTAAAACGTCTTTTAAAAAGGCGAAGCAACTGACCAGTCTCCCTACCTATATTCCACATCCACACCATCAGCACGACCATGAATCACCTTATTTACAAGAACTCTCTGATAATGGAGTTCAACTTGATCAGATGCAGGCAACAGCAGTGATAAATACAAGCGGTCCTCTTCTTGTACTTGCAGGCGCAGGCAGTGGTAAAACACGTGTTTTAACAGCTAGGACTGCTTTTATGATTATTGAAGAAAAAATCAATCCAGCTGCAATCATGCTTGTAACGTTTACCGCCAAGGCAGCTGCAGAAATGAAGGAACGTCTTTTACAATATCCAGGCCTGTCACAAACAACGATTCAACGAATTGTATCTGGCACATTCCATAGTATCTTTTTTCGTATACTTCATTTTCATTTTCCGGAAAAATGGGCACAGTCTCGCTTGCTTAGTAAAGGCTGGCAAAGAGAGCAAATTGTAAAAGCAGCAGGTAAAGAAATGAACCTTGATGAAAAGGAATTCGCCTATGACCTCGCTTTACAGCAAATTAGCTTTTGGAAAAACGCATTGCTCACTCCTCATGAAGTTAAAGCCGAGAATCCATGGGAAGAGAAAGTGCAAATTCTTTTTAAAGAATATGAAAAAGAAAAAGATAAATTAGGAATGTTTGATTTTGATGATATGTTGCTTGGATGTTACGAAGCCTTTCTAAAGTACCCTGAAATTCTAGAAAACTACCAAAAACGGTTTACTCATTTCTTAATTGATGAATTTCAAGATATTAATAAAGTTCAATTTGAACTGATGAAGCTGTTATCCGCCCAAACAAAAAATATTTGTGCAGTCGGTGATGATGACCAGTCTATTTATGCTTTTCGTGGGAGCAATCCATCCTATTTAGTCTATTTTGAAACAGAGTTCCCACAAACAACTGTAATTAAGCTGGAACAAAATTATCGATCAGCACATGAAATTACGGCCGCTGCAAATAAAGTGATCATCCATAATAAAAAACGGCGGGATAAAAAGATGATTGCTCAGTATAAAGCGGACGCTGCCCCAATCATTTTTTATCCTTATGATGAAGAAGAAGAGGCTACAATGATTGTCACTGATCTTCAAGAAAAGCTGAAAGAAGGCTTTAATCCTAATGATTTCGCTATTTTGTTCAGAACGCATACAGGAAGCAGGGCAATTTTTGAACGATTAGCAGAATCAAGCCTTCCTTTTAAGCTTGATCAAGATGCAGAGTCATTTTATGATCGCTACATCATTAAAACGATGATTGCTTTTTTGAGAATTGCCATCAATGAGGAAGATCCAGCTGCACTTAAGCAGCTCTTACCTGCTTTTTTCATGAAGCATACGGTCTTACAAGATATGAAGGCAGATAGTATTTTGAACGATCGGACTCTGCTGGAGTGCCTCAGTCATTTAAAAACAGGATTTGCCTTTCAAGAAAGTAAATTAAAAAAAGCTGTTCCCCTTATCCGATCTTTGAGGGGCCTCTCTCCTCTTGCCGCAATGGAAAAAGTCGAAAAAGATTTAGGATTAAATGATTTTATTAAAAAGCGGGGTAATGAAGGCAATAAAATGGAAAAAGGTTCTGATGATATCAGGGACTTAAAAGTGGCTGCCAGAAATTTCTTAACTATTCACGACTTCGTAAGCCATGTAGATCATATGCGTGCGATGACTAAAGAAATAAAACAGCAAAGTAAAAAGCAGCAAAATGCTATCACCTTGAGTACCATTCACCGCTCTAAAGGGCTTGAGTACAAGGCTGTGTATATTATTGGAGCAGTGGATGGAAGCATCCCTCATGATCATGCGCTTGAAGATTATAGAAGTGGCAATTTTGATGCCTTAGAAGAAGAACGCAGGCTCATGTATGTCGCGATGACAAGAGCAAAATCTTATCTATTTATGTCAACACCGCAAAAAAGGCGGGGTAAAAAAGCTTATGCTTCCCGATTCCTATCAACTCTGATAAAGTCATAATGACCATAACTTGCGCCCGTGGCTAATTTTAAATCTCTTTAGGACAAGACGGTGTGAATCATATAAAAAGAGAACCTGGTCATTAACCAGGTTCTCTTGCCAAAATGCATTATTTCTTATTGATCATTTTATTAATCGTATTAAAATCTAACTGTTTACCATCCTTTACTATGGATTCTACAATCTTGTCTTCCATATCTTTTGAAACTTGCTTATTGGCGATTTGAGATACTCTTCTTATGACGCTTCTAACCGTTTTCTCATCTTTAAAATTAGCATTTTGTAAAGAACCAGCCAGGTCAAGTACATCCTTCATATTAACGCCTGTTTTTTTCTCAATATTTTTGAAAAAATGATTATCCATTTAAAAAACCTCACGCTCCTTCTTAAACTCTTCTTTATACTATGAGAATAAAGGAAAAAGGTGATTATAAAAATAAAAGGTAACCGCGGAATGTATCCACTGTTACCTTTTTTCTTACCGATTAAAAGAAGCTTGCACCAACAATGATTAACAAAATAAATAATACAACGATTAATACGAAGGTACTGCCGCCGTAACCGCCGCCACCGTATCCGTATCCGCCATAGCTTCCGCCGCCGCAGCCACCTCCGCAGCCGCCGCCAAATCCGTAGCCCATAATATCACCTCACATTTATTTGATTCTTTACAACTTATGTAAAGCACATACAAGATGTGTAGGCAGGCTACCATACCAGTGAAACATTCTTGTCTAAAATGTTGAATTGGGCAGCATTACCCTTTTGGCTTAAAGATTAAGGCACCTATAAAAGCGAACAAAATAGCAGCTGATATCCCCGAGCTTGTTACTTCGAACATACCAGTCAACACGCCTACAATTCCATGCTTTTCAGCTTCTTGTAACGCGCCATGTACTAACGAGTTGCCAAAGCTTGTAATGGGAACGGATGCGCCTGCACCTGCAAAATCAATAAGCGGTTCATATAAGCCTAAACCATCCAATACCGCACCAAGAACAACGAAACCACTTAATGTATGTGCTGGGGTAAGTTTAAAAACATCAAAGCAAATCTGACCGATTACACATATCAGTCCACCTACAACAAATGCCCAAAAAAACATCGGAAGCATGATTTCTCCTCCTTTCTGCACTCAATATTTGAATTAAACTTGCATTTCTATAGATACAGCGTGAGCAATACAAGGAATAGTCTCATTTTGCTGAACAGTAATAGGAGATAATAACGCACCTGTTGCGACTACAAGTATTCGCTTGTATACCCCTTGTTTCATTTGATTGATTAAATGGCCGTATAAGACAGAAGCCGAACAACCTGCTCCACTTGCACCCGATTGAACTGGCTGGTCTTTCTTATATATAAGCAGCCCGCAATCCTGAAATTGATCTCTATCAATTTTCAATCCTTTGTCCTTCAACAGTTCTAAAGCTGTTTCCTGACCTATTTTCCCTAAATCTCCTGTAACGATTAAATCATAATACGAAGGGTCAATGTCTAGATCTTTCATATGAGCTGAAATTGTATCAGCAGCAGCAGGTGCCATCGCGCCACCCATATTAAATGGATCAGTCAGCCCTAAATCCATCACTTTTCCAATCGTAGCTGATGTAGTGACAGGTACGTTAGCTTGGCCAGTATTTTGTTCAAGAAGAGCCACACCAGCTCCAGTCACTGTCCATTGAGCGGTTGGTGGCTTTTGTCCCCCATACTCTGTTGGATACCTAAATTGTTTTTCAACAGCCGAATTATGACTGGATGCCCCTGTTAAAATCGTATTGGCTCCTTGATAATTAATGATGAAAGAGCCAAGAGCCAATCCTTCCATTGAGGTGGAGCAAGCTCCAAACAATCCAAAATAAGGAATCTCTAATGATCTGGCACTTAAACTCGTAGGAGTAATTTGATTAATTAAGTCCCCCGCAAGAAAGAATTGCACATCTTTTTTTTCGGTGTTCCCTTTGCGTAACGCAATACGACTTGCGTCTTCCATTAACACACGATGTGCTTTTTCATAAGAGTCTTCCCCCATCCATAAATCCTCATGAAGAAGGTCAAAATCGTCGGCTAGCATTCCATTTGCTTCAAAGGGACCGCCTGAAACACCTGTGGAAGTAATTGCAGGGCGATTATTAAATATCCATGATTGCTTACCCTTCAGCATTATATGACCCCCATATTAATTAATATCGTTTTTAATAATGCAATAATGAATGCAGAGAATACGCCAAATAATAATACTGAACCCGCTAGTTTAAACATATTGGACCCCACCCCGAGCACAAAGCCTTCAGTACGATGCTCAATCGCTGCTGAAATGACAGCATTACCAAACCCGGTCACCGGCACGGCACTTCCTGCACCAGCAAATTGTCCTAACCGATCGTATACGCCAAATCCCGTAAGCAGCATAGCTATGAATATCATCGTTGCAACTGTAGGATTACTCGCTGTTTGTTCTGTAAAATTAAAAAAGTAGATATAGAAATAAGTAATAGCTTGGCCAACTAAGCAAAAAAGACCGCCAACCCAAAAAGCACGAATACAATTTTTTAGCACCGGTCTTTTTGTCTCATGCTTTTGTTCAAGCTGCTGGTACTTTTCTTGATCAGGTGTTTTTTTATTTTGTCCCCCCATTACATTCACTCCTTCTTATGTCAATTCTTTTTGCATTTCAACTATCTTTTTGAATTTCTTTTCAGCTTCATCTGAATTGTAATCTGGATTTTTCATTTTCTCATGCAATTCAACCACTTCTAAAAATATCTTATAATCACTTGAAACAATAAATTCTTCATCCTGATATTTCTTCTCTAATGAATCCGTTAATTTCTTTTCAATTTTTTTCATGTGGAAACGTTGAAGATGTTTTACTTTATAAGCCACTAATATTTGATTATCATTTTTGACAATCGCTGCATCATACAATTCCTCATAGCCTTCAACATCCTTTTCAATGTCGTTTAACAAAGATGAATCATCCGCCCGATGGTCACTATTGATAAGTGAAGGCGTTGGATGAGTAACCTTAACCAATGACATCGGAGCCTCATTAGACTCATGCTTACTGCAGCCAGACAAAGATATAAACAATACGGTAACAATAATTAATTTTTTCATTGTCTTCCCTTCCTATGTAAGTATCATTTAACAATTATTGTTTCTAAAATCGCTGGTCTTATCCAAAATCATTCTTTATTGCTTAAAATTTTTTTCCAAAATAAAAAGCCGGACTCGGGATGTGAGCCAGCTTCATTATTATCTAACTTTTCTTTCTTTTCTTACCACAGCCGCATCCGGAAGGTTTTTTTAAAGGCTTACTTTGGGCAAAGGTCTTTTTTTGAGAAGTAGTGTTTTGATTGATGGATTTTTTAATCATAGCTTTCACTCCCCTATTTATAAAAAAACATCTTTAACTACAACTTATGCAAAAATGAAAAGCTTGTATAATTGAAATGCCTATTTTTATTCAGGGAGCCACATCTGTACAAGGGTTTCTATTATTGATGCAATGCCTGCTACAGCAAGCACAAGAATTATATACATACCATAAAATGGGATAACAAAATAAAGCACACACAGAATAACAGAGCACCATACACCTGCACACCAATAGCAGCTAAGGAGCTTCCCAAAAAAACCAGAAATCCCGCCAATCTTTGGTACAATATATATTTCATTTTCCCCTTCTTCATTTTGCTCTTCTATTTCCCGCATAAATGGACTTCTCATCCATTCTGTTATTTGATCAAATACAATTAACCTGGTTAATCGAAAAGTCGCGAAGCCCAATAAAATAAATTCAAAAAATGATAAATACATGCATAATCACCCCTAATATATCTATTTAAAAAAAATGCCCATTTTTTTTAAAAACAAGGCGTTTGTCCGTAACCCATAGGGTGTTTCTACAATATGTTATTAATGTAGATCACAAAGAAATAAATAAGGAGGAAAAACAATATGGGTTGTGGAAAAAAAGACGATTACAAACACGAAAGTTGTGTATGTGAAGTAGTCCATGCTATAAAAGATATCCAAGACCAAATAAAAGATGAATTTGATTGCGAATGCGGTTCAAGCTGTTTCCTAGAACCAATCGGAGCTATTTCACCTCATCGCGAAAAACAGAAAAGGAAAAGACGTCCTAATACTCGGGTATTTGTTCTAAAAACTGCAGATGGATCACCATTTCATGCATTTTTAACAAACGTAGATAATTGTGCATGTGTATCCATTTTCTTCAGAGTCGAAGAAGTATTTGATAATTGCTGCGCTACACTCAGAGTACTAGAGCCTATCAGTGAATGTGAAGGACACGGCAAACACGGATGGGAAACAACTAATATCGTTGATGGATGCTGCATCGATTTGTCAAAGGTTTGTAAAGTTGACGGATTCCGCAGTACAGACAACTGTATCACAGTTGACTTAAATTGCTTCTGTGCAGTGCAATGTATTGAAGATATTCATTTAAATGATGTTGACTCATATAGTTACGATGATTAATTTCGCTATAATAAAGGCCAGTCGGATAACGACTGGCTTTTTTATACTTTAAGCATTTAGAAGGATGATTAACGTAACTGTAAATATGACTTAAAGTATAATTGCTTTGCATTTCAACGATCTTTAATTAACGGTTTTTTCATCTGAAACCAATCATTCTAATCGATTTCACATTCTGAATATTGAGCTTTTGTACATCCCCATCTAATGTTCTCACTTCAATCTCAGTGTCTGATGAAGTAACTAAGAAACCTCTAACTTGAATTTCTTCTGTTTCAAATAAGCATGGTACAGGAGGTAATTGTTTAGGAAAGTGGCTTAAGTAATTGACTCTTTCAGGTATATTCATCTCTTTAAAGCTTTTTAACCTTTGAAAGCTCAATTTTTCTGTAGAGGATTGGCTGCTCGATTCAGGGGCATTTATATATTCAGAAATGACTTCCTGCACTTCTTCTTTCGAGCCAAATGCTTCTAGATTATCTTGATTGTATGATGCTATTTCTTTGCTTTTTCCTTCTGCTACTTCAGGATTTGACCCAAATGCCTTGTGATCACCTTGATTGGAGGATTTATTTACTATGCTTTCTTCTGCTATTTCAGCATTTGATTCAAATGTCTCGTGATCACCTTGATTGGAGGATTTATTTACTATGCTTTCTTCTGCTATTTCAGCATTTGATCCAAATGTCTCGTGATCACCTTGATTGAAGGGCTTTTTTACTATACTTTCTTCTTCTGCCACTGCTGATTTTAAACCAATTGCTTCTAAATCATCTTGATTGAAAAATGCTGCTTTTTCTTTGCTTTCATTTTCTGCTACCTCCGACTGTTTACTTGAAAATGAATTTTGCATAGATGTTTGCGGGAGCGACAACTCAGGTTGATGGATATATAGAAGCGGCTTCATTTTATTTTTAACACTCATCTTATGTTCACACCTTCCTATACTTATTGTTACATCGTATTATATGTAAGGAAAATCTGGGCGTTCATTTCTAATAAAAAAAAGCCGACCTCCATTATTCGGAAGTCGGTCATTTTTTATAGGATATGATAACCGGAATCTACATGAATATTTTCACCTGTAATGCCTCGTGATAAGTGACTGAATAAAAATACTGCGGTGTCCCCAACCTCTTCAGGTGTTGTCGTTCTTTGCAATGGTGCTCGTTCCTCGATCTCTTTTAAAATAGAATTAAATTCTCCGATTCCTTTTGCAGATAAGGTACGAATGGGCCCTGCAGATATAGAGTTCACTCTTATCCCTTCTTTTCCAAGGTCAGCAGCAAGATATTTAACACTAGCATCTAAAGATGCCTTAGCTACACCCATCACATTATAATTCTTAATCGCACGCTCACCGCCCAAATATGTAAGGGTGACAATGCTACCTCCATCAGTCATTAATTCCTTAGCCTCTTTCGCAACTGCCGTTAATGAATATGAGCTAATATTATGAGCAAGCAAGAAGCCATCACGAGTGGTATTCATGTAATCTCCCTGAAGCTCTTCCTTATTCGCAAAGGCAATACAGTGAGCAACTCCATGAATGGTTCCTGAAGCTTCTTTAATTTGGGCAAAACAGCTAGCTATATCTTCATCATTCGTTACATCGCACGGAAGGACTAGTGCGTCTGCATCTTCAAGCGTCTCAACTAAATCACGAACATTCTTTTCTAATCGTTCGCCAGCATAAGTAAAAATCAATCGAGCACCTGACTCATGCAATGAACGGGCTATCCCCCATGCTATGCTACGTTTATTCGCAACCCCCATCACAACAAAGGTCTTGTCTTTAAGTGAAATCGTCATTACTATATCCCCCTATCAAAATTATCACAAGTTATTAGTACCTAGTGCTAATTTTACAACACTTGCTTGCAAAAAGGAAGCTGTATTTAAAGAAAAAACTTGATATCCTCCAAACAAGCAAGCATTGCCAATCCAAAATGGAGTTTAATCGAATAACTCCAGCTCCTATTTCAATTCCTCAACTTACCTTCTAGGGCCAGTCACAATTAAACGCTTATTCATTAATTCTGTGTCCCCACCTCAGTAAAATCAAGCCTTCGATTTTTTGAAGAAAATGCACTAAAATCAATTTCAATACTGAATCTGCCATTTGATTTTCATCCTTAACTTGTTCCTTATGATATAGTGTTGTTTGATATAAGCTAAAAATTCTACCACGACAACAGGAATAAAATTTATCTTTAATCGATGTAATAATAATGGAGTTAAAAATGCTAATCAGTCTCGGGTTTAAAAATAAACTTGCAGAAAGTTATTTTCTTTTTCCTAATAAAATGATGTTTAAATCCTAATTATAGGAAATATAAATGAAGCAGCAAAAATATGACAGTTTGCACAAGGAGTGTGAATCCAGTGAAATTAGATATTATAGGGGATCTGCATGGGTGTTTTTTAGAATTAAAAGAGCTAACAACCCAGCTTGGCTATGAATGGATAAAAGATTATCCACAGCATCCGCAAGGGAGAAAGCTAGCTTTTATTGGAGATTTAACGGATAGAGGACCAAAATCAATACAGACTGCTGAGCTTGTTTATACACTTGTAAAGAAAAACCTTGCTTATTACGTACCCGGGAATCATTGTAATAAATTATATCGCTTTTTTCTTGGGAATAACGTTCAGATCACTCATGGATTAGAAACAACTGTGGCTGAATTCAACTCCCTCGGTCCGGAACAGAAAACCTCCATTCAGCAGCATTTTATCGAACTATATGAGACATCCCCACTTTATCAGATTCTTGATGACGGAAAGCTTATACTTACTCATGCAGGCATTCAAAAAGAAGACATAGGAAAGTATAATAAAAAGGTAAAAACATTTGTATTGTATGGGGATATAACTGGAGAAAGCTATGACGATGGGACGCCTATTAGAAAAGACTGGGCAAGCAGCTATAATGGGGATTCCATTATCGTGTATGGACATACACCAGTTCATCAAGTACGTGTAATCAATCGCACGTATAATATCGATACCGGCGCAGTTTTCGGCAACCAGCTAACCGCTCTTAAATACCCCGAACTGGAAACAGTATCAGTAAAATCCAGCATGCCCTACACAAAAGAAAAATTCCGCCGATACTGAAATGTGGAGGCGACTGATCTGCCCCGACAAGCTTAAGGGGAATTGGGCTAGAGGCTGTTCTTGCCTCTGGACCAGTTCGGCTTAAGGCCTTGAGCTTCCCCCTTATCTCTGAAGCAACAAATTCATATCTTCGGGTAAAGGCTGCTCTAGTTCAATCGTCTGGTGCAGCACCGGGTGGTAAAACGAAAGCTTGATACAATGAAGCGCTTGCCTTTTAATCCTGTTAACCTGACCTCCATATAAATCATCGCCCATTAAAGGGTGTCCCATGTGGGCGAGGTGAACGCGGATTTGATGGGTTCTTCCCGTTTCAAGTTTAAGCCTTACAACAGAGAAAGCGTTCGTGCGTTCTATTACTTGATAATGTGTACAAGCATATTTCCCAGCTTCATTTACTTCTCTCTCTATAATACTAGTGGGCTTCCGCGCAATAGGCTGCTCTACTATACCTTCATTTCTACTGATTGTCCCTTCAGCAAAAGCTTCATAAATACGGTGAACACCATTCTGCTGCTGCAATTTACTTAGTAAATGATGGATGTGGCGATGCTTTGCAATTAACACAAGGCCGGAAGTATATCTATCCAGCCTTGTAACGATATGAACAGTGGCGGATAGATTAATCTTTTCATAATAATGTATCATTGCATTTGCTAAGCTTCCAGTCGGATGCTCTCTCGATGGGATCGTATTCATAGCAGCAGGCTTATTGACCACTAGTACATAATCATCTTCATATATGATATGTAATGGAATATCCTCTCCCATAATCGCGTTACTGGGTTTTTCTTCTGGAAAACCAATCTCAAGCACGTCCCCATGTTTCAATGCATACCTGACATTCTCTTTCACTTGGTTAACCTTGATAAATCCACCAGAGAATTTTATATCTGTTAAGGCAGTCTTTGAAATATCATTTTCTTTAAGGAATTGTTTGATCGTCATTCCCTTCATATTTTCTGAAATCACCCATACTAGTTTAAACAATTCCATGTTATTCTTGCTCCTGTCTCATCTGTTCCCGGCATTCTTGATTTTTTCTGTATAGATAAAACCACCAGCGCGAACTGATGGTTTTATCTGTTAATCAGCGACAAACGAATCATGTACTCTTTTCCAAAATGGGAAAGGTCTAAACCGTGCGAATCGAATTTTTTCGTCTGCCACTCTGAATTGAATCGATTTAACATCCTTATGCAATAGGGATAAATGATCAATCGTAATTTTAAAATCCGGTTCGTTTACTGGCTTAAGCAAGCATGCATGATGCCCTGGCAGAACGAGTGGTGAACCCACTGTTCTAAAAACTTTATTATTGATAGACGCCATTTCAGCAAGCTGGATAGCTGGCAGGGAAGGATGAAGGATAGCCCCTCCTAAAGCTTTATTATATGCTGTACTTCCAGAAGGAGTGGATAAGCATAGTCCATCTCCTCTAAATCTTTCAAAATGCTGGCCGCGAATTTCTACATCCATTACAAATGTGCCATTCACAGCCTTGACTGTCGATTCATTTAAAGCTAAGTAGCGGGTTTCTCTCCCCCCATTTTGATATCTCACTATGACCTCGAGCAGCGGGTACTCAACAACCTGAAACGGCGTTTTAGCTATTGCGATCACCAGTTTCTCGATTTCCTCAGGCACCCAGTCAGCATAGAATCCTAAATGACCTGTATGAACACCGACAAACGCTGTTTTGTCCAGACGACTACTATAGCGATGAAATGCATATAACAAAGTGCCATCCCCGCCGACTGAAATCACGATATCCGGCTGTTCCTCATCATAAATGAGGTTGAAATCTAGCAGATAAGACTTCATTTTATGCATGAGCGTATTCGATTTTGAATCTCCTTTTGAAGTGATAGCAAATCTCATCGTTTCGTAGCTCCTCTTTTAAAAAATAAAAAAATGAATAATAGCAATTAATAGAAAATAGTTTGTCTTGTTCCACCGCCCGGCCCTTCGAAGCCTTAAGCCGCATAAGAATTGAAGGCCAAGTATACCATCATTCCTAATGCGTCTTAAGCTTTAGGCCCACAGGATGTGGTGATTTTAGCTCACGCGGGGCTTGAGCAAGGCGGCTTTCGCATTTTCAATGTCCAGTTGCGGCTCCTAGCCCCTCGAGGTCTTAAGTGAACTTGGTCCAGAGGCAAAACCACCTCCTGCCCGATTCCTCTTAAGCTTGTCGGGGCTGTTCAGTCGCCTCTACATTTCTTATTATGATTTATTCTTCTGCTGCATTTCCTTGTTTCTTGAAAAGAACGCTTGCGCTTCTTGTATTTCACCGCGAATCAGAGACATCTCTTCATCCAGTCGGAAGGCAGCTTCTGCCGCTCTTTGCAAGCGCATTTGTATGTCATCGGGAAACATTCCTTTATATTTATAATTTAATGAATGCTCGACTGTCGCCCAAAAGTTCATTGCCAATGTTCTAATTTGGATCTCTGCAAGAATTTTTTTCTCTCCGTGAATCGTTTGTACTGGATAAGCAATCACCACATGATATGATCGATAGCCACTTGCCTTTTTATGAGAAATATAATCTCTTTCCTCTACTATTTCAAAATCATTTCGCATGCGCAGCAGCTCAACGACCTTCATAATATCATCCACAAACTGACACATCATTCTTATACCAGCAATGTCCTGCATCTCAGCCTCTAGTCGATCGAGCGGGACACCTTTTTGATTCGCCTTATCTAAGATACTTGCGATTGGCTTGACACGCCCAGTTACAAATTCAATTGGAGAGTGGTCAGGGTCAGATTCAAATTGACTTCTCATCCCTTTCAGTTTCACTTTTAATTCTTCAACTGCTTGCTTGTAAGGGCCTAAAAATTGATCCCAATGTTTCATACACGCACCACCTTATAAGAAAAGCCCAAGTGCCTTCTCCATCAAAGGTTCTGTTCAGGCCTTTATTCAGGGAAGCCACTGTAGCTAGACAATCCAATAAAAACAGAGCCTTACATAAAGATTGGAGCGTCCCATAGGGGATTGGAAAGTAATCCCTCTACCTCTTATTAGCCTCTACTCTTACTCTAAGTAAGGCACATGTCCTTCTTTAAAAAATACTCTCGACCCTGTTTACCATTTCATCGCCATAGTTGCTATTTCCTTTAATGTTTTCTATAAGATAACTTAATTCTTCATGAAATTGCGGCAATGGCAGCAATTTATCTTGCTGTGATAAATATATTTCTCCCTCGTTTTGCAGGGCTACGTTCAGCTCTCTCCATATAAAATCTGACAGCATGATATATGTATAATCATTGTCTTTTTCTGTTATGTATATAAACGATAAATTGTCTGAGTCAACAAGCATTTGCTCTTTTGGAACCAGTTCAGATAATGGTACATCGTCACCGATTATTAAAAATAATTGCTTTTTTGTTTCATTCCACTTTGCATTCGTCACTTTAATTTTCGAATTCATTTTATCAACCTCCATACTCCCCATTATTTTACCATAGGATTAGTAAAAATCTCAAAGATGATTGCAGCAAGAGAAAAAGAACGAGATAATATACAGACAAGGCAGCAGAAAGGAAAGATTATTTTGGCACAAAACCTTGAAATAGAATTTAAAAATATTTTACATAAGGAAGATTTCATAAACCTAATGAATTACTTTTCTTTTTCAGAAGAAGATTTCTTTTCACAAGAGAATTTTTATTTCGACACCCCTACATTCTCTCTAAAAAATCTTGGCTGTGCACTGCGAGTAAGAGAAAAAGAAGGAAGTTATGAGCTCACCTTAAAACAGCCACACGCAGAGGGACTGCTTGAAACGAATGAGCCTATAAGCAAAAAAGAGGTTAATGACCTATTTCAAGGTCACCCTTTGAAAAACGAAATGATCACACGAATAATAGAAGAACAGGGAATTAACACTGCCGACATTCAATACTTTGGCTCTTTAAAAACAAGACGCGCAGAAATCCCGTATAAAGAGGGTCTAATTGTGTTAGATCATAGCATGTATTTAAATACCGAAGATTTCGAATTAGAGTATGAAGTTAACAATAGGAAAAAAGGCTCAAATTCTTTTCAGGCACTATTAAATTTACTTGAAATACCGATAAGAAAAACAGATAACAAAATTCTGCGGTTTTATAAGGAAAAATATAAACAGATGAATAACTAACTCTTTATAAGGGGTTTTTTCTATGAATGTCGATCAATTGAAGATGATGCTTGAAATTCAAGCATTGCAAAACTTTAACCAGCCTAATGCAAATCAAAGTTCAAGTTTTGGGGATATCTTAAATCAATATTTATCCACTCAAAGCACTGAGGACTTGTCTCAACCTACTGGTGGACTAGGAACGATCGGATCATTATATGCAAATACCGAGATCTCTCCATTCAGTCAGACGATTATGCCTATTCAACTTACGAAACAGCCAACTTCAGGAGGATCAACTGATTTTAATGACATGATTGGCAGAGCTTCCGCCCTATTCAACGTACCAGTCAGTATGATTCAAGCAGTCATAAAGCAGGAGTCCAACTACAATCCTAATGCCGTTAGCCCCGCTGGAGCATCAGGACTTATGCAGTTGATGCCAGCTACCGCTAAGGGCCTCGGTGTAGCCAATGTGTTTGATCCTGAGCAAAACATCATTGGCGGGACAAAATATTTACGGCAAATGCTCTACAAGTATAATGAAAACATTGATTTAGCTCTTGCCGCATATAATGCGGGACCAGGGAATGTTGATAGGTATGGTGGCATTCCACCTTTTACAGAAACTAGAAATTATGTTCAGAAGGTTAAATCTAATATTATGAATGTGTAATCGTTCAAGAATCCAACAGTCTTTCTGATTGTTGGATTTTTTTGTCTCATTCACCCAGATAAATAGAAAAAACTGAAAAAAAACCCAAAAACAGGGTAAATTATTAAAAAGAATGCTCCTTATTTCGACTCTCAAAGCTATTTGTTTGAGATATAAACCATGCCTTGATAAAATAAAAATAGTTAAATAAATAAGGTAATTAAAAATAAGGGATAAAACAACTCATAAAAGGAGTTTTTTAATAATGGTCGAGAAAATGCATACACCGTTCGACGCGATCGGAGAAGAGAGATTGCATCAACTTATCGATGCTTTTTATAGTCGAGTCGGACAACATCCTGATCTCGTCGCGATTTTTCCAGATGACTTGACCGAAACGGCAAGGAAGCAAAAACAATTTCTTACACAGTATTTAGGCGGACCAGCTTTATATACCGAAGAACATGGTCATCCCATGTTAAGAGCCCGTCACCTGCCTTTTCCCATCACAATGACTAGAGCGAAAGCCTGGCTCAACTGTATGAAGGAAGCCATGGATGAAGTTGGACTAAATGGACCTATTAGAGATGAGTTATTTGCAAGGCTCAGTCTAACTGCACAGCATATGGTTAATACACCTGAAAATGATGAAATGAAAGGTGATAACACGTGAACAATCAGGAATCATTCGAAAGAAAGTCGACATCACCTCATTGCCATGGCAGCGAAAAAAAGCCGCTGGAATTATATATCTTCGTCGACCCTCTTTGTCCTGAATGCTGGGGGTTAGAGCCAATAATAAAAAAGCTTTTAGTGGAATACGGTCGATACTTTTCTATCAAGCATGTGATAAGCGGCAAACTAACATCTTTAAATAGGGGTAAGCGCCAAGGCTATGATAATATCGTTGACCAATGGGAGAAAACAGGAAGCCGCTCTGGCATGTCATGTGATGGTTCGGTATGGTATGAGAATCCCATCTCTTCACCTCATCTTGCTTCAATTGCGATAAAGGCAGCAGAATTGCAAGGCCGAAAGTCCGGAATTAGATTTCTACGGAAGCTACAGGAAGTGCTCTTTCTTGAAAAACAAAACATATCTGATTTTGATGTATTAAAGGAATGTGCAACTGACATTGGATTAGATGTTGTGGAGTTTGTGACAGATATCCATTCAGAAAGTGCTGCAAAGGCATTTCAATGTGATGTGAAAATAACTGCAGAAATGGATGTCGATGAAATTCCAACACTCGTCTTCTTTAATGAAAATATTGAAGAAGAAGGTATTAAGATTACAGGTTTTTACCAATACGAGGTTTATGAGCAAATTTTAGAAGAAATGCTGCCTATCAAGCCTGAACGCGCTCCATTACCAGAACTGGAAAGCTTTTTAAAGCATTTTAAACTTGTAGCTACAAAAGAAATTTCAGTAGTTTACAATATGAGCGAGCAGGATGTCAATCGTGAAATGAAAAAGCTTCAATTAAAACAAAAAGCTGAACAAGTGCCAGCCAAGCATGGAAACTTCTGGAGATTCGTTGATTGATGTTTCTATTTCAAAGACAAAAGCCATACACTCTCTCTGAGGTGTATGGCTTTTTATTTAATATTATACAAACAAAGGGGATGGGAGATGTTTTCACGATCAAACAAAGGGGTAATATGTTTGTTTGTGATTAACTTCACAACATAAATATATCATGTGGAGAAGAACCTGACAATAGTTTGTGTATCTTTTCACATAATTGTCAAATTCTCTTCAGCTTTCTCTATTCAATGGCATGTACACCATTCTAACTTCATAGGATAAATATAAAAAGGAGAAAAACGGGCTATGAAAAAAATGCCGATTTTACTAATGCTACTTTTAATTTTCATCGCATTTATTCTGAACCTTTTGGGCCTGATGAAGTTAATACCCCCGTTAATCACCATTCCCCTTCTTTTCTTGTCCGTCTTTATATTGATTTATTATCTGAACGATAGGAAGAGGTTTAAGGGTTTTTAAGTTATTGTTGTTCGGACATAAGTTGGGAGTTATAGACCTTTTTTTCTACCTACTCCTCCGGCTCGGACCTGAGTTTGGGATTATTTTTGCTTTTTTTCTACCTTCTCTCACTGCTCGGACCTGAGTTTGGGATTATTTTTGCTTTTTTTCTACCTTCTCCCACTGCTCGGGGCTGAGTTTGGGATTATTTTTGCTTTTTTTCTACCTTCTCCCACTGCTCGGACCTGAGTTTGGGATTATTATTGCCTTTTTTCTACCTTCTCCCACTGCTCGGGGCTGAGTTTGGGATTATTATTGCTTTTTTTCTACCTTCTCCCACTGCTCGGGGCTGAGTTTGGGATTATTATTGCTTTTTTTCTACCTTCTCCTGTCATTTATATAAAAAAGGAGACAAGCATCAGCTCATCCCCTAATCGATTATTTTGATAAGAGTTCTTCCATTTCATTTAGCTTTTCTTCAAACACTTTGCATGCGTCTTCTATCGGTTTCGTGCTGGTCATATCTACTCCAGCCTTCTTTAAAACTTCAATTGGGTAATCAGAGCTACCTGATTTCAAGAAGTCTATATAGCGCTCAACAGCTGGCTGGCCTTCTTCTAAAATCTGCTTGCTTAATGCAGTTGCTGCGCTATAGCCTGTTGCATATTGATATACATAATAATTGTAGTAGAAATGAGGAATTCTCGACCATTCAAGTCCGATTTCTTCGTCGATGATAAGCTCATCTTCACCGAAATATTTTTTGTTTAATTCCAAGTAGGCTTCAGTTAATGCTTCGGCTGTCAAAGCTTCGTTATTTTGCACCTTTTGATGAATGACATGCTCAAACTCAGCAAACATCGTCTGACGGAAAACAGTTCCTCTGAATCCCTCTAAATAATGATTCAACAGATATAGCCTTTTCTTATCATCGTCAATTGTTTTTAGTAAATGATCATTTAATAAAGCTTCATTGCAAGTAGAGGCAACTTCAGCGACAAAAATGGAATAATCGCCGTAAGCGTATGGCTGAGTTTTACGTGTATAGTAACTATGGACAGAGTGGCCGAACTCATGTGCCAATGTAAATAAGTTATTCACATTATTTTGCCAGTTCATTAAGATATATGGGTTCGTCCCATATGTACCTGAAGAATATGCCCCACTGCGTTTCCCTTTATTTTCTTGCACATCCACCCAACGGTTGTCAAAGCCTTCTTTTAATACATTTAAATAATCTTCCCCTAGTGGCACAAGACCTTCTAAAATCATTTGTTTGGCTTCGTCATACTTAATGTCCATTTTTACTTCCTTAACTAATGGTGTGTAAAGGTCATACATATGAAGCTCTTCTACCCCAAGTACTTTTTTACGCAGCTTCACGTAACGATGCAGTAAATGCAAATGATCGTTGATAGTATTCACAAGGTTTTCATAAACCGTCTCAGGAATATTATTTGCAGACAAGGCAGCATGACGGGCAGAATCATAATTTCTTATGTTTGCGTTAAAATTATTCCGCTTTACATTTCCGCTTAAAGTACTTGAAAAAGTGTTGCGGAATTTGCCATACGTTTCATATACTGCTTTAAAAGCATCGTGGCGAACTCTTTGATCATCGCTTTCTAAGAAGTTTATATAACGGCCGTGGGTGATTTCCACTTCCTCCCCATTTTCATCTGTAATTGTAGGGAATTCCAAATCTGCGTTATTTAACATGCCAAAGGTATTACTTGAAGCATCCATAACTTCCGAAGCTTGAGCAAGCAATGCTTCCTGGTCAGCTGACAAAACATGAGGCCGTTGCAGATTGATTTCCTTAAGCGCATGCTCGTACAAACGGAGTTCTTCTTTTTCAGTTAAGAATTGGCTAATCTTCTCTTCCTCAACAGCAAGCAATTCCGGTACAATATAAGCCAATTGGCTTCCTGCAACAGAATATAACCCCTTTACCTTATCGTCCATTCCTTGATAAAATGAGTTGGTTGTATCTTGATCATATCTCATATGTGCGTATGTATATAACTTAACTAGTCGAGATAAAATATGATCTTGATATTGTAAAGCCTCAAATAGTGTATCTGCACTTTCATGAAGCTTCCCCTTGAATTTCTCTACCCCAGGCATTAATTCTTTGACTGCATGATATTCCTTATCCCAGTCTTCATCAGAAGCAAAAATATCCTCTAGCCTCCATGTTTCCTCTACAGCTATCTCACTTCTTGCAGGTAGCTTTTTCACTGGCGCTTCATTTATCATTCTATCTCCTCCATTGAAAATTCCGATAATCGGAATGATTATCTTAATGATACAATAATTACCTTAAATTGTTCACTAATTTGTTTCTTCAAATTACGCAAATCAATATTAAGGAATCCATCGTAATGTCTTATGTTATGTTAAAAAGAATGCTTTCATTTACTTTTTTCCTAAAAGAGTATGATGCAGAATCCTTTTACCAAACTGCAGGTAAAAAGATTTTGTGCTTTTTTCTATGCAGTCAAGTTTTTCGTTAAGTAAAATCGGTTTATTCACAAGGTAATGATAGCCGTCATCACTTGAGAGGATAGAGAGCTTTTGTAAAATCACCATATACTCCTTAACTGCTATAAAAGCATGTCCATCTGCACTTGGATTGATTGTTCGCAGTTTGATATGCTTACGATTGATCCTTTTTTTAAATGAATAAAAGGCTTCATCCAATGTGAACGGCTGCTGATGTCTTAGAATATCTAAATACAAATAGGATTGCCATTGTACTGAGGAGGTTGAAATATAAAGCCCATGCTTAACAGGGAGACCTATTTCAGGGGGGAGATGAGCTGGATACATAGCAGCTAAATAAAGTTCTTTTAAAAAGTGCTGTGGAAATAAACCGTGTCCGATATTTCCTTGGTTTTTCAATCGCCTAACTGCCTGCTCCCATTCTTTATGATGAATCTGTAATTGTGGAGATTTCATTGCTTCTGAGAGAGTGTGAAAGGATAGTTTTTTTATAGACAATTGCCCTAATGAATTTTTTGCTGTAATCGGCAGAAGAAAATCAAGTGTGATGAAGGATTTTGAAGAAGTGCAGAAGAATGGGAGCACCCAGTTACCAGTGGCATTTTGCTGAAGAAATAAATAATGAAAGTCAGATAAAATAAATTGGTTATTTCCCCTCCTGTTAAGATGATCGACAGACAAAATCCATAAAGGCCGAATGCCGGATTGGAGGTAATTCTCCGTTCGTTGAATAAAAAGTTTCTCTGGAATGATTGAGCATTGGTACTCTAGCGCATATTTTAGCCCGTTCAAGCTAAAGCCAATATCTGCCCGCTGTCTTATTTCTGGATATAAATTTTCCAGCTGGGGGCGAAAACCTTGAGTTTTAAGCCAGTCATAAATCAATAATTTACCGTTCATATGATTTTGTGATTCCCTTTCGTAGCTTTCAAGACAATCACCGCTCTTTTTATGAGCAAAATGAGTAATTCGCTTCCTCCCTGCTTTAAGAATAACTTCCATCTTACATTCTGGACAAAAAAACTGATCTTGGCTTCTTATACCAGTCAGCACATAAGTAGGGGTATTTCTCAAATCAATCATTTTCCCTTCCTTACTTCTTGCTAATAACAATAGCTCATCACCCTTTTATTTTTTATAATGTATATTCTATAAAAAATGAATGAAACCCTTTCACTTTTACGATTTTATTATTATCAGTTCTAAATGATATTTTTTGGTCAGGCATATCGGCCACTATTTCAAATGAATAATAGCAGCCCTTCAATAATTACTTTATCCCCTAACTAATAACGGTTGGGAAATAGTAGGCATTATAATTTCTATAGTTGTTCCTTGATTTACTTCACTTTGAATCGTTAACTGACCGTTATGACTTTCAATTATTTTATAGCAAGTCATTAGACCTAGGCCAGTTCCCTTTTCCTTCGTTGTATAAAATGGTTCGCCAAGTGTAGAGATTCGTTCTTTTGGAATTCCCATGCCCTCATCAATAATCAAGATAGATATTTCCCCTTCAACTTTTTCCTTTACTTTAACATCAATATTTCCACCATTCGGCATGGCTTCAATTGAATTTTTAAGAAGGTTTAGAAAAACTTGCTTTAACTGACTTTTTTCACAACTGACCATTGGCAAGTCACTGTCAAATTCCACATATATCTGAACATTATTCAATATAGATTGGTTATTTATTAAGGTTACTACGTCCTTTATTAGTACTTTAACATCTTGTTCTGCAAAAATAGCAGCGGAAGGTTTGGCTAGAACAAGGAATTCTCCTACAATTTCATTAATCCGATCAATCTCAGATAATACAATATCATAGTATTCTTCCTGTTGATTACTGGTTTTAAATAATTGAATAAACCCTTTAATTGAAGTGAGGGGATTACGGATTTCATGGGCAATTCCCGCTGCCATTTGGCCCAATATTGCCAGTTTTTCAGACTTTTGTAGCAACCGTTCAGTTTGTTCTTTTCTTTCAGTAATATCCTTTCCAATTGAAAGCACAGCTTCCTTTTCACCAAAAGTGATAGACAAGCTTGACGATTCATAGAAAAACATGGATCCATCCAATCGATTAAATCTGTATTCGATTGTGTTTAAAGGTTGTTGCTCTTTCTTAGCGTGCTTCATTCGTTCGAGTAAACGTCCCTCATACTCAGGATCCATAAACTCAAATATGGATTTACCGATTAACGCTTCCTTACTGGCAGCACCCATCATGCAAGCAGCAGCTTCATTTACATAAACCATCTTATACTCTTGGAGAATAAAAACGGATTCAGGTAATGAATCAATCAATCGCTTATAGCTGTCTTCACCTGCACGTGACTTTTTTTCGAAATATTGCGCCTTATCAAATTGCCAGCCCACAAACCAAGCAATGAAGGTGAATATAAAAAAGTCGATTGTAAAAAAAGGCTCATTAGACATAACTTTTTGGTATGTTGTAAATAGAATTGAAATTAACACAAGAGTCACTTGTCCTGATTTATTCATTTTTATTGCCCTCTAATAAACGTATTTTTATAATTTTATCAAAATATTGGTAGTTTCACACTAATTATTCCATCTGCTACTAAAATAAATATTAATTGAAGCGATATTGGGAGATTCATCTACATGCAGATGATCTATTACACACTTATTGGACAATCCTGCTACAACATTAGAAATATAAGAGAGGTTCCTAAAAAGCATAAAAGGGAAAAAAATAAACCAAGAACGATTAATGGATTTCATCGATATCGGCTTTCTTACAGTAAATACAGCATTCCAGGCTACATAAGATCTATGCAGAGCAGACGATTACCCAATATAGCGAACAAATCATTGGGCGGATTTCATGTAAAGTCCTAGGGTTTTGGTGGATGATAATTGGTGGTGGCCAATTCAGTTAACTAATCACCAGAATTTCCTGTGTAAATCACAACCAATTGTGAAGAGACTTTGTTTAAATGGACGTCTTTCAATAAACATCAGCCATCTTTGGGATTTAAATAGACAAGACATGGCATCCAACTTAATCGGCAACTTTCTTGATATTATGGACATTACCCTTTTGATACCAGACTTTTAGCATCTGAGAACTATAAAAAAACCGATTTCAAATGAAATCGGCGACAATTATTTAAAGTATTTTCGTAATTGCACAAACACATCATTTTCAAAAATAACTTTACCATACTCCTCTAAAAGATGTATGGTTGTGTCTGTTTCATTACCAAATTCAAGAAGGATACTTAAAAGATTATCAATTTCTTCTTCTTCTTCAAACACATCCTCTGGAAACTCAGCAAGCAGATAATAGATGCCTTTATACGAATATACTTTTGTTGAAATATGATCAAGCTCTGTGCGCTTTGACAAAGAAATGAGATCTTCAAAGTCCTTGAATGTAAGCACAAATTCTAAATCTCCTTCATCAATATCGTCATCTTCTTCCGTGACGTTAAAATGTTGATCTAGCATGGCTTCTACCCTTTCATCAACAGCTAAATCTTTCAGTTTTTCATCCGGCACTGGCAGTTCGAACTTTTGTCCGTCTTTAGATAGCTGTGCCTTAGTTACTAAAATCTCTAAACCTTTATCTAGGGCCTGCACTTGTATCCATAATGGTCCTTCCAACATAAAGTCCTCTTCTCGATGAACTTCATCCATCATTTCCCAAAAGAGTTCCTCACTACGTTCACGATTATACCAGATCTCGTCTTTGTCAAATCCTCTTTCTTCTATATCAACATATGAAATATAAAACTTTACTGTGTGATCATTAATCCGTTCAATTTCCATATCAGCAACTCTCCCTTCTAGCGGTTGGTGAAGGGACTAAATACCCCCAAAAGCATCCTATCTATAAACTTATTACCCTGATTTTGCTTTTATATTCCTAACATAAACAAGCAAGTAACGTTATAAAATATTCCCATTTCATTTTAATAAAAGATACAGAATATTATCTGCTTGTTGCTTTCATTTTATGACAAATACTCGTTAAAGGGAATGCAAATGTCATTTCTCCTTAAAAAACAAATGAATGCCTATATAATCATATCCTTTTTAACTTTTAAACCATCCATAGGATGATATTTATTTTAAGTTAGTGCTTGTATTTTATCAGAAAAGAAGACCTCTCACAAGAAATCAAGCTTTAACAGGTTAGTAATCATATTTCTAGAATAATTGTGGAGGATTTTATTCACATAAAGAAACTTCATTTTAACACATAAAAAAGAGACCTTCCTATAAAAAAGAAGGTCTCATTTGTTAATTTACTAAACGCTGTGCTTCACGAAGATGGTACGTGCGAACTTTCCTAGGAAGGAAACGACGAATTTCATCTTCATTATAACCCACTTGTAAACGCTTTTCGTCAAGGATAATTGGGCGACGCAGCAACCCGGGATTATCTTTGATTAATTCGAATAAATTTTGTAGTGGCATTGTTTCTAAATTAACATCAAGCTTTTGGAATGTCTTTGAACGAGTTGAGATAATTTCATCCGTCCCATCCTCAGTCATACGAAGAATTTCTTTAATTTCTTCAATTGTTAAAGGCTCAGAGAAAATATTTCTTTCTTTATAACTAATTTCATGTTCTTCTAACCACGATTTAGCTTTCCGGCAAGATGTGCAACTTGGTGAAGTGTATAATGTGACCATTTTACAAATTCACACTCCTTAAATTTAGACATATATAAACCAATTCAAAAAATTATATTGTTTAATTAGTTTGGTTCCCGCAGATAAAATTGGCGAGCTAACTGATTCCGTTTTCATCTTGAGATGCCACAGCTCTTTAATGATTCACTAGGCTTTTACTGTGTTAAATCTCACGGGTAAATTAAAATCACTATAAATAAGCAATTTATATTTTT
Source organism: Cytobacillus purgationiresistens (assembly GCF_030813235.1). Taxonomy (GTDB): domain Bacteria; phylum Bacillota; class Bacilli; order Bacillales; family Cytobacillaceae; genus Cytobacillus; species Cytobacillus purgationiresistens. The sequence goes on from NZ_JAUSUB010000002.1 coordinate 58,877, forward strand.
ATTATACACCAATAAAAGATCATTTGGTATATGTTTTTATATTCATTATAAAAGTCTCATACGCTAATTAAACAATCAACTCGCCTAGGTGAATCTATAATATAAGACGATTTAATACAAAAAAAGTTTCACTTTTTTCGATTTTTGCATGAATTTATTATAAGAGTTCACAAAATATACATTTATTCAAAAATCATTATATATTTTTATATACCCATTTTTACGTTCCGTAAACCTCTATTTCATTCTCAATTAAAATTCAGACAATGAAAATAAAATAATAAAAATAAGCACAAAAGCTGGCAAGGAGTGATCATATATGCCAGCTTTTGTGCTTATTTTATATTAGATATCCTTTAAAACATCACGCTCTGGTTCTTTTTCTGAAAAGGTGAGTACTTCTTCAACTGGTTGATAAGACTCACCGTAGAAATGAGCATCTTTATAAGTGTGAATGAGTTCGTATGTTTTTTTCATTGCGTCAAAAATCATTTCTTCACTTTCGTTGTTCGGAGCCCAATACAAAATTTCCATTGCGTTCACTTCCTTCGTTGCAAGTGAGCGTCTTCGATAACCAATAGATTGAGCATGCTCAAAACCTTCTCGCTTATAAAAACGCAATCTTTTCTCCGTATCCGTATCCTCATAATCAACTGGCTCAACCTCTAAAATAATCGGCTTCCCTTTTTCCTTTAGCTGAGCGATTAACTTTCGGCCTAATCCCTGACCGCGAGCATCTTTAGAGACAAATAAATAATCAATAAAAACAAATGTTTCAAGCTCAACATACATCAACACATGTAATGGACCTTCAGCTTTATGATAAATATCAGGTCTCTCCTTTAATAAAGTTTCCATATGCTCTTTTGATTTCATTTCTTCAATCGGAAAATATTGATTTAGTTTTTCATACCAATGCATGGATTTGCTCCTTTGTTAAATGATATTTCCAGCATGATAAGCTCCCAGCTTTCGTTTCCAGACGATCTTCAGGTTCATAAAAAATATTTTCAAGAATATAAATTCTTAAAAAAGACAAATCTGTAGCAGTACTATGCTTTATTAGGAAGTATTTGTGAAAACTGCTCTTTTCATACAATAAAAGATAGATTAAAATATAGCTAAGCATACTTCATATTACTCACAGCTATTTTGTGAAAAGAAAGATGGAGGTTTATCATGATTGGTTACTTTTCAGACTTGATTTTAGTTTCTTTGCTCGTAATTGGATTGACAGCCTTTTTGGGAGTACTCACAAACGGGCTAGGTGAAAGATTTTTTGGTGGCAAGAAAAAATCCGAATTCGTAGACCAATCTGCTAAAGTGCAAACCGGATGGAATAATGTAGGCGGGAAAAGGAAATAAATGTTCCTTTCCACTATTCTATGATAACGGATATATCAACGGTGTCAAATAAAAAACAGTTATGCCCTTGAATATCAGGCGCATAACTGCTTCTTTTTTTATTCTTTCATAGGTGTATAATCAACATTTTCTGTATACCTATTACCAGCATTCCAAAGTAAATACTCGTCAATCCCTTGTTCATTCAAAGCCTTGATTTGCGCTTCAACTTCTTTTTTTCCATATGTCATATAATTTCCTTTCCCTAAGTATGATGCGGTAAAATCTTGGATCCAAGGTCTTGAAATAGGCGGATTCTCCAGCTCTTCCATCTTTTTGTTTTCAAGCTTTGCATACTCCTTAATGATTTCATATGGCTCAAGGTCAGGTTTCTCAACTCCAAAGTATGAGGTCCAGTGACTTGGGTAAATCATTGAAGATATCACGTCAACATGCTCTGAAATCTTTGAAAAGTTTTGCCCGATTCCCGGAGCTTCAGGCAAGGTAGCTGTGTACCCAAAAATATCTACTGACACTTTTACTCCGTATGGCTCCAGTCTTTCCTTGGCATACTCTACAAAATCAGTAACAGCTTGGACTCTCAGTTGCACATCATCTCCGTCTATTTGATCTGCATAGTGTCCTTTACTGTATTTTAAGGTTTTATCCTTATTTTCAAAGCCTTCCGGGAATCGAACATAGTCGAATTGAATTTCCTGAAAGCCTAGCTTAGCCGCATCGATTGCAATATCGATGTTATAGTCCCATACTTCCTTCAAGAATGGATTTACAAAGGATTCGCCACGTCCATTCTTCCAGACGTTCTTCCCTTCTTTAAACGCCCACTCAGGCTTTAGCATGGCTAACTCCGTATCTTTAAATACAACAATGCGACCAATCGGATAAATATCTTCCTCTTCCATCACCGATAGCATCTTCTTTGGATCTTTTATATAAGGCTCAATGATTCCTTCATATTTCTTCTTATCTTCCGGCACATATGTAAGCTTTCCCCAATCATCCTTCATATCAATGACCATTGCATTTAAGTCGGTCTCTCTCATGGTATCCACGAGTTCATTAAATCGTTTACCTCCCGCAGATGGCCCTGTAACATAAACACCTCTGATCGCATCTGGATAATCAAATACGAAGCCGGAATCATATTGAAAACGGCTCATTTGCTCAGGAAGCTCTCGAACAAAACCAAAAAATTCTTTTGGTGAATGCTTGTCCATCTTCCACTCACCATCCTCCGCACTCACATTTATGTAAGATAAAAAGAATACTACAAGTAAAAGTAAAGAAACCAACGATCCTTTCAGGTTACTCATAATTATTGTCCCTCCTCAAAAAACGAGCTTTTTTTCTCTTATTTCCCTTTATTCTACAAGAAAAACACCACTTTGAGAAAAGCATAAAGTCTTAAAATTAATAAAAACTTAAAAAAATCAATTAATTATAAAATTCACAATAGTAATTTCATACAGACTAATGTATACTATATACATCAAACCGCATTAATGAGTGAAAGCGCTAAACTAAATTTAAATATTCGAAATTTTATTGAGGTCTCTTTTGTTTTTAGTTTTTCTGTTTTGAACAGATTAATTCACAAAAAAACGATCTCAAATTGAGATCGTTTTTTTGTGAATTATTTAACGCTATATTGCTTAAATTCTTTTTCAGAACAGTAAACGAAATGACCTGGTGATACTTCTCTCATCTCAAGCTGCTCGTCATCGCTATATTGATGAACAGCCGGGTCGTATGCTTTACGCTGACGAGTGCGCTCTGATTCTGGATCTGGAAGCGGGATTGCTGAAAGCAAAGATTGGGTATAAGGGTGTATAGGGTTATTGTATAGTTCATTGGCTGGAGCCAATTCTACAAGCTTCCCAAAATACATTACCCCAATTCTATCGCTAATGTATTTCACCATTGACAAATCATGAGCGATAAACAGATAAGTTAACCCTTTTTCACGTTGAAGCTTTTTCATTAAGTTAACAACCTGTGCCTGAATAGAAACATCCAGTGCTGAAATCGGTTCATCTGCTATGATAAATTCCGGATCAACAGCAAGCGCTCTGGCAATACCAATACGTTGCCTTTGGCCGCCTGAGAATTCATGCGGATAGCGGTTTGCGTGTTCTTTATTTAGTCCAACTGTTTCTAACAGCTCATACACTCTTTCCATACGCTCTTTCTTTGTCTTCACTAGACCGTGAATATCAATGCCTTCTGCAATGATATCTGCTACTGTCATACGCGGATTAAGAGAAGCATATGGATCTTGGAAAATCATTTGCATTTTGCGATTAAATGCTTTTAAATCTTTCGCAGATTTTTTTCCATGTACATTGACACCATCATAGTTAACTTGGCCGTCTGTTGCATCATATAAGCGAATGATTGAGCGTCCGGTTGTAGACTTACCACAACCCGATTCACCAACAAGACCTAAGGTTTCGCCTTTGTAAATGTCAAAAGAAATACCATCAACAGCTTTAACCATATTGGGTTTACCAACATTAAAATGCTGCTTTAAATTTTTTATTTCTAGTAATTTCTCAGCCATTTATTTACCCTCCTTCACAAGCACTGGCTTTTCAAAATTGGAGGAAAGACTGCGAATTCGCTTTTGCACAGCTTCCGGCGGTTCAACATTTGGAGCGTCCGGATGGAGCAGCCATGTTTTTGCAAAATGCGTTTCTGAGATTTGGAACATTGGTGGCTCTTCCTCATAATCAATTGCAAGTGCATATTTGTTTCTCGCTGCGAATGCATCTCCCACAGGAGGATTGGTTAAATCAGGCGGCGTACCAGGGATAGCAGCCAATTCATCATGATCATTGTTTTCCAAACTTGGCATAGAAGCAAGCAATCCCCAAGTATAAGGGTGTCTTGGATCGTAAAAGATTTCATCAACTGTACCAATTTCAACGATTTGACCTGCGTACATAACAGCCACGCGGTCAGCAACATTTGCAACAACACCTAAATCATGAGTAATAAAAATGATTGAGGTATCGAGCTTGCCTTGCAGAGCTTTCATCAGCTCTAGAATCTGTGCTTGAATTGTTACGTCCAGTGCCGTTGTAGGCTCATCTGCAATAAGAAGCTTAGGGTCAGCCGCTAGAGCAATAGCAATCATTGCACGCTGTCTCATACCGCCTGAAAACTCATGCGGATATTGATTCACACGACGCTCTGGCATTGGAATACCTACAAGCTTTAATAATTCAATGGCTCTCTTTTTTGCATCAGCTTTTGCCATCTTTTGATGCTTAATTAAACCTTCCATGATTTGCGTCCCAATCTTCATGGTCGGATTAAGTGAAGTCATTGGATCCTGAAAGATCATGCTCATTTCTTTACCGCGGATTTTTTCCATTGCTTTATCGGTTTTCTTAACGATATCTTCACCGTTAAACATAATTTGTCCGCCAGTTATTTTTCCAGGAGGCATTGGGATCAGCTTCATCAGAGTTTGTGCCGTAACACTTTTCCCAGATCCTGACTCACCAACAATTGCTAATGTCTCACCTTTATGAAGGTCAAAGCTTACACCGCGTACAGCTTGTACTTGTCCGCCATAAGTTTGGAATGAGACTTTTAAATCTTTTACTTCAAGTATTTTTTCCATCTTCTCACTCCCTTATTTGCGCATTCTTGGGTCTAGAGCGTCACGTAATCCGTCTCCGACTACATTGAATGCAAAAATGGTTAAACAAATAAATGTAGCTGGGAAGAATAAACGCCAAGGATAGTAACGCAATGCTGGTAAACCATCATTTGCCATTGTTCCCCAACTTGCAAGCGGAGGCGTTAATCCTAGGCCAAGGAAACCTAAGTACGCTTCTGTAAAAATGGCAGAAGGAACAGTTAGTGTCATGGTTACAAGAATTGGTCCCATTGAATTTGGAATTAAGTGTTTTGACATAATTCTAGATGTGCTTGCTCCAAGTGTTTTCGAAGCCAAAACATATTCCTGACTCTTAAGCATGAGCACTTGTCCCCTTACGATCCGAGACATATTAATCCAACCGGTTATGGTCATTGCTATAATCATTGTTCCAAGACTTTGACCAAGAACAACCATTAATAATATAACTAATAATAGATATGGAATCCCAGATAAAATATCTGCACCACGCATCATTAGTTCGTCGGTTCGCCCGCCTTTATAGCCGGCAATGCCGCCCCATGCTACACCGATGAATAAATCGATTAAAGCAGCTGCAACACCAATGAAAATGGAGATTCTTGCACCTTCCCAAGTACGAGTAAATACATCGCGTCCAAGATCATCTGTACCAAACCAATGCTCAGCAGAAGGAGCCTGATTTTTATTTGTTAAATCAGTCATCTTGTAATCATACTCTGTCATATATGGTCCAAAGATCGCCATGAAGATTAAAATCGCTAATAAAATTAATCCAAATACAGCGAGCTTGTTCTTTCGAAAACGAATAAATACATCTTTCCAAAACGAAAGACTTGGCTTAGATATTTTTTCAGTATCACTTAAATGTGTACCGACTACTTTGAATTTATCATTAGGTATCTGCATCATTTACTCTCCTTTCTTCCCGCCAGCGAGTTTAATCCGTGGGTCGATGATTCCATATGCAATGTCAACAAGGAGAATAGCGACAAGCAAGATAATGCTATAGAACACTGTAACACCCATAATTACTGTATAGTCGCGGTTTGTAATACTTGTAACAAAATGGAAGCCCAAGCCTGGAATTCCAAAGATCTTTTCAATAACAAAACTTCCTGTTAAGACACCCGCTGTTAATGGCCCTAAGTAGGTAACAACTGGTAGGAGAGCATTTCTCATTGCATGTTTTACAGTAATAACACCACTGCTTAAGCCTTTTGCTTTTGCAGTCTTAATGTAATCATTCGCCAGCACTTCTAACATACTAGAACGAGTTAGCCTTGCTATATACGCCATCGGACCTGCTGCTAAGGCGATCGCCGGGAGTATTGTATGCATGAATGATTCCCATCTGGCTACAGGGAACACACCAAGTTTTATTGCTAAGAAATACTGTAAAAACGTTGCCATAATAAAGGATGGTACGGAGATTCCTAGTACTGCAATGGCCATTGTTGTGTAATCTTGCCATTTGTTTTGTTTTAATGCTGCAATTACTCCGAAAAGAATTCCGAATGCAACGGCGAGGAAAATCGCTTCTAATCCCAGAATAAATGAAACAGGGAAGCCATCTGAAATTAGGTCATTAACTGTTTGACTCTTATATTTAAACGAAGGACCGAAATCCCATGTAACAACATTCATTAAATAATCCGTATATTGTTGATACCACGGCTTGTCCAAACCAAAGTGCGCATTCAAGTTAGCTTGAATTTCAGGCGGGAGCTTTTTTTCAGAAGCAAAAGGGTTCCCGGGTGCAATTTTCATGAGGAAAAATGTTGCTGTTACGATTAACCATAAAGAAATAAGCATATACAGCAGACGCTTTCCGATATATTTCGCCATTGTCCAACACCTCCAATTTAATACTGTTCAGATAAAGAAGGGCAAATGTCAAAGCTGAAAATGCCTACTATAAATAGTAATTTCTTCTTTTAATGTAACTAGCAGGAAATTTAATTCTTTAACAGAAACGAAGGTATATAGGGACAATTTACCCCATATACCTTTCGTCAAATTCCTATAATTATTCAAAGAATGCCCATTTGTATTGAACATCACCAAGACCAGATACGAAAACATCTTTCAATTTTTCATCTTGAACCCAGTTATTAGTGTAGAAGTAAATTGGTGCAACTGGCATTGCATCCATGAAGATTTTTTCTGCATCTTTTAATAACTGTTGACGTGCATCAGGATTTGTTTCAGTTTGTGATTGTGAAAGCAACTCTTGGAATTTTGGATCTTCCCATCCAGTGCTGTTGTTTCCACCATCAGCGTCACGGTACATTTCCAAGAAGTTCATAGCATCATTGAAATCACCTAACCAGCCTAAACGAGCTACTTGGTAATCCATGTTATCAACTTTATCAAGGTATACGTTCCACTCAGCATTATCAAGTGTTACTTCAATGCCAAGGTTTTGGCTCCACATATCTTGAATTGCTTGCGCAATTTTTTGATGTGCTTCTGATGTGTTATAAGAAAGAACGATCGCCGGAAGATCAGAAGGATCTTTTAAATTAAGTTCTTCTAAGCCTTTGTTCAAGAATTCTTTCGCTGCATCAATATCGTTATCAGGGAAATGTCCTTTTTCGTTTTCAGGGAACATTGTTGGCGGCACGATACCCATTGCTGGTAATTGCTCACCTTGTAATACATTTGCAATTAACTCTTCACGGTTAATAGCATGAGCTAATGCTTTACGGATATTAACATTGTTTAACGGTTCAACAGTTGTGTTGAATTTGTAGTTATAAATACCAGCAATAGCTTGTGTCACAAGCGTACCATTGTCTTTAAGCGCTTGCATTGCATCTGTTGGAAGTGCACCTGTTGGCGCTCCAGCCCAATCAAGTTCGCCGTTGTCAAACATAGATAGTTCTGTGTTTGGATCATTGATCATAACCATTTCGATTGTGTCTAATTTTACAGCCTCTTTATCCCAATAAGTTGAGCTTTTCTCAAGGACAATCTTGTCACTGTGAGACCATTCAGTCATATGGAAAGGTCCATTAGTTGTGTAGTCATCACCAGCATCTGTTGCCCATTTTGCATTTTCTTCAGCAATTTTGCTGTTGAATGGAAGGTATGTGTAGAATGCTGTTAATTCTAAGAAATATGGAGTAGGGTTAACTAATTTAACCTCTAAAGTTTTATCGTCAATTGCTTTTACACCGATATCATCAGGGCTGCCGCCTTCTAAATTTGCTGCTTCAGCACCTTCAATGTAATAAAGCTGGTAAGCATAAGTAGATTGGTTTTCTGGGTCAAGTGCCCATTTCCATGCTTTTTCAAAATCTTGAGCAGTTACAGGATCTTCATTTGACCATTTTGCATCACGAATTTTGAATGTGTATGTTTTTTGGTCTTCAGAAATATCCCAATCCTCTGCCATTGCTTTTTCAGGCTGATTGTCAGGACCAATACGAGTCAATCCTTCCATAGTGTTTCGAAGAACAGTTCCAGAAGTTGAATCTTGAGCCAATCCTGGGTGTAAGGAAGGTGGTTCAGTATTGATATTTACTTTTAAATCTTGAGGTACATCTTTGCCATCGCCTTTGTCGCCGCCGTCTGCATTATCGCCGCCGCCGCCGCAAGCTGCTAAAAACAAACTAAGAACAAGCAACATACTGAAAAAGATAGAAAATCTTTTTTTCACGGTGAAACCCCCTATTATTTTTCCAAACGCATCTTTTACAAAACTACAAGTGTACATATAGAGTAGATTACTCAAATAATCTGTAAACTCCATACAAAAAAAGGAAGTCGATTATTTTAGGGCACTACCAAAAAAGCAAGTTTATATTACACACAAAGATTGATATCTCCCTATATTCTGATAATTCTAGTTGTAATATAATGGATAAGCAATCTCATGTAGTCTTATAAACTTACCGGCTGACTATATTACGGTCGCTGCAAAAGATTTTGATATCTTGAGAGATTGTAACGATATTGTAAAGAGTCGTTTGGTAGGTTTTATTATAATTAGTTTAAAAATTTATTGCAAGTCCGTTTTAAATAATCCAAATTATCTATATTTTTGTAATTCACAGATTAATGGTCTATTACCATTGGTAGAAAAGCATTTCATATGCAAATTATGTCGAATAATTTTGGTATATAACAGCTGGTTATTTTCATTCTGTTATAGCATTCACTTGATTTTACAAAGTGAATATTATATTATTATTAAAAATATAATACAAAATTTGCTGTGAAAAAAGAAGAGTACATTTATAATGGTTTGAAGAGAGCTTGTGGTTGGTGTAAACAAGCATCCTAATAGATGGAATGGACTTTTGAGCTTTCAAAAATAAGCAACTTATTTTTACGCATAGCTGCGTTATCAGTTAATCTTGTAGATCATGCAAGATGGAGAGTGACTCATTTATTGAGTAATTAGGGTGGCAACGCGGACCATTCGTCCCTAGGTTATAGGAGACGAATGGTCTTTTTTGTGTTCAAGTTACCTTTTAATTCTTTCAGCCGCTATTTTTTCACGCAATTTGTAGGAGGTCAAAAACATGAAGAAGACAATTTTTTCTGGAATTCAACCGAGCGGTACGATAACAATCGGAAACTATATCGGTGCACTAAAGCAATTTGTCGAATTACAAAATGAATATCGATGCTATTTTTGTATAGTGGATCAACATGCAATTACTGTCCCTCAGGATAGATTACTGCTTCGCAAGAATATCCGCAGCCTTGCAGCTTTATATATTGCAGTTGGTATTGATCCAAACAAAGCGACATTATTTGTTCAATCAGAAGTTCCGGCACACGCCCAAGCTGCATGGATGCTTCAATGTGTTGCATATATCGGCGAACTAGAAAGAATGACACAGTTTAAAGATAAATCAGCTGGTAAAGACGCCGTAACGGCAGGATTATTAACCTACCCTCCTTTAATGGCTGGAGATATACTATTATACAATACTGATTTAGTTCCAGTGGGAGAGGATCAAAAGCAGCACTTAGAATTAACTCGTGACCTAGCTGAGAGGTTTAATAAAAAATACAATGATATCTTTACGGTTCCCGAAGTGAGAATTCCAGAAGTCGGTGCACGAATTATGTCCCTTCAGGAACCAACTAAAAAAATGAGTAAATCCGACCCGAATCAAAAGGCTTTTATTTCTGTTCTTGATGAACCAAAACAAATTGAAAAGAAAATAAAAAGTGCGGTTACTGATTCTGATGGCATCGTCAAGTTTGATAAAGAAAACAAGCCTGGCGTATCAAACCTGTTAACAATCTATTCTATTTTCTCTGGTATTCCTATTTCTGAAATCGAACAAAAGTATGAAGGAAAAGGATACGGTGATTTCAAAGGTGACCTAGCAAATGTGGTTATTGGGGCATTAAAACCAATACAAGATAAGTATCATGAACTTTTGGAATCAACTGAGCTGGATGATATTTTAGATCAAGGCGCAGAAAAGGCTAATTTCGTTGCTGGAAAAATGGTTAAGAAAATGGAAAATGCAATGGGGCTGGGCAGAAAGAGAAAATAATCCTTACCAAAGTGGAATATTTATTTAGACTTTAGCCTCTAAACACCAGAAAGCTGACAACAAATTCTGTTGTCAGCTTTCTTAATGTCATTCATGAAGGAATAGGTGTAATCTCTATTTAACTTAACCCCTATTCATCCAAGAAGCAGTTGAACCTAGTTGTTTCATATGTATAAGTTAATTCACCTTTGGTCCATGCTCCATTTCCCATAATTTCTCAAAGAATGGTTGTCCTTTAATTAAGTTCTCACAGAACCTTTCATGCTTGCTTGTCCATCCTAGTTTACTTTCATCAAACAATTGCGCCCATGCATCTTCAAAGTTCAATTGCTGGATTTCAGCATATTGTGCTGGATTCCACTCTGTAAACCAATAGCGTATTTCTGCGTCATTTTTGGATGAATGTAATTGATCGAGCGCCATAAACATCAATTGCTTAAGCTGTCTTTCTTTTCTTGTCAGCCCATTCATTAAATCTGGCGATGGTGATAAAATATGGAAGCCTTTTAAAGACGAATGGTCATTGAAAGAATACTGTATTGCATCCTGATTGTCTATCATTTCATAAGCTAACTGCTCCTGTCTTGGAATGAGCCGACTCTTCCTAATTGGAATATTATAGCCAATTGTATCAATCGCTAAAATACCTGATCCATCTGTTACAACAAAACAATACTCCATTTGGACCCGTTCATGATTTTTTCTTAAGTACGCTTTTTGAAACACATCATCAAGTAGTTGTTGTGGCAGCTCTGAAAGATCATTTTCAATGTAGTTAAATAACACTGGCTCAATTTTCAATAATGGCACTTGGTCAAGAAGTTCGACTCCATCATCCTTACGCCATTCATGGAAGTGGCACACATTGTACCCATTCTCTTCTCCCTCAAACCAATTGACCCACACATCATGAAGATATAACATTTTTTTACCCCCGCTTCACAATACTATTTGTCAATCAGTATAGGCAGTTATCAGTATATTTATTCCTTCATTACATACCAAATCCAGATTTTAAGCCTCAAATTCTTTTATAGGAAAGTATATACTTAACCATATAATGATGATTCCAATAGGTAAAAAATAAAATTCAACTCTTCCCAACATATAGATGAAATACTCATGAACTTTTAACCCAGCAGCAAATAAATTCAAATGAATCATTGCACTGATTCCACCTGAAACAGATAAACCAAAGCCTAACAATAAAAAAAAGATTCTAAACATCGATCTTTTCTTCCTTCCAGTTTCTACACTTGTCCCATTATTTATAAACATATGATTCATACCTCGTAAATATACTGACTGAAAATTGGTAAAATAATGGAAAGCTATTCATTTTTTATTCATTTACTATTCTTACTCTATAATTTTTTCCAAAGATAAAAAGCGCTCGTTTTCATAAACAAGCGCTCATTTATTTGTTCATTATTCGATTGATTTTGGATCAAGTGCATCCCTAAGACCATCACCAACAAAGTTGAAGCTTAACACTGTCAGTAAGATGAGCAATCCTGGAAAAATCGGATACCATGGTGCTGTTAGCATGACCGTATAGTTTTGTGCATCCTGCAGCATATTGCCCCAGCTTGCAAATGGCGGTTGGATACCTAGGCCAAGATAGCTCAGCCCCGCCTCTGCTAAAATGACCGATCCTACTAAAAGAGTCGCAGCAACAATAATTGGACCCATTGCATTCGGCAGGATATGACCAAATATAATCCTATGTGATTTTGTACCAATGGTTTTGGAAGCGAGAACAAACTCACGTGATCGAAGGGATAAGAACTCTCCGCGTACGAGACGCGCTGTGCTTGTCCAGCTTGTAAGTGCAAACACGATAATCAAATTACTGATACTTGGTTTAAAGATCGTAACGATAGTAATCAATAAGAAAATACTTGGTATGGAGATGACGATGTCTACTAGACGCATTAAAATTGCATCGATAATCCCGCCAAAATAACCAGCTAGAGCCCCGATTGATACCCCAATGATTAAAGCTCCGATGACAGAACCAAATGCTACCATAAGGGAAATCTGACCACCATATAAAAGACGGGTAAATATATCTCTGCCATATCGATCTGTACCTAGCCAATAGTCAGCACTTGGCGGATGTAATTTATGCATGAGATTTACTTGATCAAACGAGTAAGGTGAAATAAATGACGCTAAGGTAGAAGCAACAATAACAAGAATTAAGAAAACTGCTCCGACTACAGCTAGTTTATTCTTCATGAATTTTCTTAAAAATATTTTTGACAGTGTTTCAGGCTTTGCCTTTAAATTGGGGTTCAGCTCTAATTCACTTTGAGAGATTTCTGGATTCGTTTGTGACACTGTAACCCCTCCTTTAGTACTCAATACGCGGATCAAAGATCGCGTACAAGATATCAGCTAACAGATTTCCAATAACTACAAATACAGCAGATACTACGGTTAATGCCATAATAACAGGATAATCACGCTGAAATGCTGAATCGATAAATAGTTGACCAATCCCCGGCCATGCAAATACCTTCTCAGTAATAGCAGCTCCTCCAATAAACGAAGGAAGCATTAATCCAAAAATTGTGATAATCGGAATTAGACCATTTCTTAAGCCATGCTTTAACACAACCCGCTTTTCTTTAAAACCTTTTGATTTAGCAGTACGGATATAATCCTGATGAAGCACCTCTAGCATTGAAGACCTTGTATATCTCGTTAGCGCCGCCATGTCAGCTGTTGCTAATACAATTGCTGGTAAAATGAGATGGTGAAGCCTGTCCCATATACTAAAGTCTGCATTCAATGTGGCAACACCTCCGGTAGGGAACCATCCAAGTTTTACCGATAAAAACATAATTAAAAGTAATCCAAACCAGAAGTTTGGTGTTGCGACCCCTAGGAATGAGGTAATCGTTATGGCATTATCTGCTTTCGTATAGGGTCGCATCGCCGAATATATTCCAAACGGTATAGCTATGACGGCAGCCAAAATTGTAGATGCAATCATTAAAATCAGGGTATTCGGCAGTCTATTCATGATTAATTCACTGACCGGTGTACCTCGTTTAATTAAGGAATCCCCAAAATCTCCTTTGACCATATTCCCAAGCCATTTTATATATTGGATATGGACTGGATCATTTAATCCGTACTTTTCCTCAAATTTTTCTCGATCTGAAGGCTTCATCGTCGGATCCATCATCATTGAAGTTGGTCCGCCAGGTGCAGCTTGAACAATAGCAAAGGATAAAATGGTGATTCCAAATAACAACGGAATCGCCATTAAGGTTCGACGGATAATGTATGAAATCATTGCCTTGTCTCCCTTTCGGTCATTTTCATTTTATTCTAAATACAGGCTATAATGATTAACCAGTAGAATTTTCATTTTTTAGAAAAACATTTCTTAATTCATTCAATGTAGTAAATTTGATAGAAAAAAAAGAAAGGGAAGGGTGAGTTCCCTTTCTTTTTTCTAAAATTAGTCTTGCTTAATCCACCATTTGTTTGGATTGTAATAAGAGTTTTTAGCATGGAATTCATATCCTTGTAAGCCCGCTGGTACTGCTCGGAACTCTTCAGGATAGTATAAGAAAGAATATGCTTGATCTTCAGCTAAACCTACTTGAACTTTTCCAATCATTTCTTTACGCTTTTCTTTATCTAGCTCTTGTAAAGATTCATCCATCAATTTATCTAATTCTGGATTAGAATAACCTGTGAAGTTTAGACCTTCTTCTATTTCTTTCGTATGGAAAATACCGCTTGGGTCTGGATCAGTACCTAAGCTCCATCCTAAAACGATTCCTTCAAAGTTCCAAACCCCTGGATCAATATCTGCGATCAATGAGCTGAACTCAACAATTTGCGGCTTGACTTCAATACCTACTTCTTTTAACTGCTGCTGAAGGATAACTGTAATATCTTCACGAACTTTATTACCTTGGTTTGTTTTTAATTCAAAGGAGAATCTTTCTCCATCTTTTTCAAGAATTCCATCAGAACCTGGAGTCCATCCAGCAGCTGTAAGCATTTCTTTCGCTTTTTCTACATCGTAATCAAATGTAGGAACATCTTTATTGTAAGCCCAGCTTAATGGACTTTCAGGAACGTGAGCAACTTCGCCTAGACCTGCCATAACATTCGTAACAATTGATTCACGATCGATCGCATGTGTAATGGCTTGACGTACATTTACATCTTTAAACATATCCATACGTTGGTTAAATCCTAAGAATGTGTAGGAAAGGGCTAATCCAGACTCTAACCGTAGTCCAACTGAATCCGCAAATCCTTCTACTGCTGGTACATCAGGTTGTGCAATGCCAGAATAGAAATCAATATCTCCTGCTTGTAATTGCGCAAGCATTGCATTGGCATCAGGAACAATTTTGAAAGTAACTGTATCTAAGTATGGTCCTTCATCCCAATAATCCGTATTAGCAACTAATTTTACATATTCTCCATCTTTCCATTCTTCAAATTTAAATGGACCTGAACCGATTGGATTCTTTGTATTAAATTCATGCTCACCTAAATCGGCAATTGGCACTTCTCCTAAAATATGTTCAGGAAGAATACTAAATCCTAAACCAACAACAGGAAACTGTGCATCCACTTTACTCATATTAAATTTAACTGTATAATCATCTACTTTTTCAACAGATTTAACAGCCTCAAAATATGATTTACGAGGACCATCATATTCATCGCTTAAAGGAATATTGTATGTGAAAACAACATCATCAGCCGTTAATGGCTCACCATCATGGAATTTAGCTTTATCTGTGATTTTAACTGTATAAGTAAGACCATCTTCAGCTGCAACCACTTCTTCAGCTAACCCGTTGTCAACTGAAGGGTTAAATTCTAAGTCTGAACCTACTAATGTTTCAAACATGAAACCTTCTACATCACTACTTGTTGCATCACTTGAATATAAACCGTTAAATGATGTCGGGTTGCCTGTTGTACCGATTACCATATCTCCACCTTGAGCTGGTTCATCTGACCCTGCGGCTTCTTCCTTCTCCGGATCTTTCTTCTCTGTAGATGTTGTGCCACCTCCAGAACATGCCGCTAAAAACATCGCTAAGATTAACATTACACTTAGCAGCCAAGCTTGCTTCTTCATCATATTTCCCCCTTAGTATTATTCGTTTTATCCTTCTTTAGCGAGTAGAGTGGAGTAAGTAGGTCTTGCACCGCCCCCCTTCAAGTATATAAACTTTCTTTATTTTAATTTTCAAAAAATATTAAAATGACTCATATCTTAATAGAGGTGACAGGCGACAAAGTGCTCTTTCTTCACTTCCTTATATTCAGGAACTTTTTCTGAACAAATAGCCGTTGCAGCCGGGCAGCGAGTATGGAAAACACAGCCTTGCGGCGGGTTTGAAGGACTCGGAAGATCACCCTTTAAGATAATCCGTTCTCTTCTCTCCACACCTTTTCTCTTTGGTACGGGAACAGCTGAAAGGAGTGCCTGCGTATATGGATGAAGCGGCTCGTCATACAAATCTTTCTTAATGGCGAACTCCATCATTTTCCCTAAATACATCACTCCCACTCTATCGCTAATATGACGAACGACACTTAAGTCATGTGAGATGAAAACATAAGTTAATCCTAAGTCATCCTGCAGGTCTTCCATCAGATTGATAATTTGTGCTTGGATTGATACATCCAATGCTGAAACTGGCTCATCCGCGATGATTAAATCTGGATTCACTGCCAGGGCTCTAGCAATCCCAATCCGCTGCCTTTGACCCCCGGAAAATTCATGTGGGTAACGATTGACAAACATTGGATTAAAGCCGACCTTTTCAAGCAGCTCGTCGATTTTCTCTCCCCGTTCTTTCCCTTTATACATTTGATGGGTAATCATTGGCTCTGACAATATGTATTTTAAAGTTTTCCTTGGGTTTAACGATGCAAAAGGGTCTTGAAAAATCATTTGAATATCTTTTCTTATGGATCTTCTTAGCTCAGATTCTCCCATATTCGAGATATTTCGGCCTTTGAAAAGAATATTACCAGCAGTAGGTTCATAGAGCCTAATTAAGGTCCTGCCTGCAGTTGACTTTCCGCATCCTGATTCTCCAACAATCCCGATGGTTTCGCCTCTCTTCACTTTAAAGCTAACACCATCTACAGCTTTAACTGATCCGACATTACGTTGTAAAATCCCTGCTTTAATCGGGAAATGTTTCTTTAAATCAACCACCTCTAATAAATATTCAGAATCTGTATTTGATGGGTGATTTCCCTTTTTAGCTATAGTTGTTGCACTCATACTGTTGCCTCCTTGTCACTATGTAAAAAGCAGCGGACCTTTCTTCTTCCAGCTACCTCTACTAATTTAGGAGCTTCTGCTCTGCATCGATCAAATGCATGAGGGCAGCGGGGAGCAAAACGGCAGCCTATTGGAAAATGCTCTGGTGGTGGAACGGTTCCCTCTATGGATTGCAGCCTGTCTGTTTCACCTTCCAAAGAAGGGATAGACCCCATTAATCCTATCGTATACGGATGAAGGGGTTCATCAAATAAATCATCCACCAATGCTTCTTCTACCACTTGTCCACAATACATAACAACCACTTTATCAGCTACCTCTGATACAACACCGAGATCATGAGTGATAATCAAAATGGATGTATCATATTTGACACTTAATTCTTTCATTAAATCTAAAATTTGTGCTTGGATTGTTACATCTAGCGCAGTTGTTGGTTCATCAGCAATTAGTAACTTAGGATTGCAGCTCATTGCAATCGCAATCATTACCCTTTGCCGCATTCCACCCGATAATCGATGGGGATATTCATTAATTAATGCTTTCGCACGAGAAAAACCTACCATTTCAAGCATTTCAACTGCTTTATTAATCGAAGCAGCTCGACTCAATTTTTGATGATACATTAAAACTTCAATAATTTGTTCACCAACTGTTAATACCGGGTTTAAGGAAGTCATTGGTTCCTGAAAAATCATCGAGATATCATTACCCCGTATTTTACACATATCATCTTCTGTCAAATTTACTAGGTCATTGCCATTGAAAAGTATTGCCCCGTCTACAATTTTCCCCGGGGGACTTGGGATTAATCGCATGATAGAAAGAGAAGTAATGCTTTTTCCTGACCCTGACTCACCTACCAATGCCACTGTTTCGCCTTTATTGATAGTCAAATCAACCCCATCAACCGCAGGTATATCAATTTTATCTCGCTTAAAATGAGTCTTTAAGTTTCTTAATTCTAATAATGCAGTCATGACACCCTCCGCCCATCTGATTAAAAGATTAAAAGAATTAATATATTAACATATTATTCAAAATATTATCAATTAACCGCTTTAGCTGAATTTTCATAATTAATTAACTGTATATTATTACAAACTGATTACGAATACAAGAAGTTTTTTAAAAATTCTTCTTTTTGATACTATTTAAAATAGTATTTTATCAATAGGAAACATGGTAGACGTTAGTAATTATTATGATATATATGTAAAAAATAAGGCAAAAATATCAATATTTTAGCCTTATTTGAATTTTTTATAAATTATTTTTTAAATTTTGGAAGAAACTTTTCTGCCTCTAATATAAAACTATTTTTTATTGTTAGAACTTCCCTTTCCCTAAATATTGATATAATTTCGTAACCTACAGAATAGCCAAGCATTCGAGGATACCTTTTACCTCCGAATAAAACTTGGTCATGAACTCTTTTATTCTTTTTCACATCTAAATGGTCTTTCACATAACGATTCCAATATTCCTCAATTTCATCACGGGTGAATTTGGTACACCACTTCGATCGATATTGTTTCCCACAGTTCATTTCAACTGCATATTCAGCCAGCCCTTCTAACACGATGCTATCGAGCAAGTTAAATTGATTTATGGTCTTTTGTTGTTTATTTATTCTGCACACATGATGATATTCATGGACAAATAAAGCCTCGAGCTCCTTTTCATCTTGTAATACTGGAAGAAATAGAAAGATCTTATCACTGAATGAAAGACCAGACTTCATCCCGCCGTGCCAATCAGAAAAAATCCCACCAGCAGCGATAGGAAAGATATAGATGGGAACATCTGGTCCTTGCCATTTTTTCTTGTATTTCTTATGAAGACGTTCGACTGTCTCCCAACTATCTTTTTCAACTAATTGGTCAAAAATTTTTTTGCTCCTTCTATTCGGACTGTACATGCCAAACGTTTCTAAAAATGCATAAAGTTTGTGCGAATCATCTTCATTGAAATCTGTCAACAAAGGCTTTATCAACTCTTCAGGCTTGTCAAACGATTCTTTAAGCCACTGATCTGTACGAATAACACCCATCTCTAAACCTCCAAAATAAAAAAATAGTAATATATTTTATGGGTTTAGAACTGAATGGTTCGAAGAAAAGAGGATGAATACCCCCTAAAAAGGCAATTAAACAGCTCGGGGGCGCCTTGCTCACCCTCCGGCATAGTATAAGTCGAGCCTCACTTAAAAGTGTTCTTTACCTTTCTGGGAGGATTGGCTTAAACCATCGAGGGCGGGAAGGACGCTTGCGCTAGACATTTTCCTAACTATAAAATTTATCCTTTCATATCTTTACAAAAGGCAGTTTTCGTATAATTTGTTGCTTTTCGCAGGTATTCGATGATTTCCTCCCCAGGTGCTCGCTTTCCGCGGGGCGGAGGGTAGCCTCCTCATCGCTATGCTCATGCGGGGTCTCACCTGTCCTGCTGCTCCCGCAAAAGTCTCGCACTTTCCTCTCCAATCAACTTTTTTATCAATTGTTTGTCATATCAAAACTTATTAAAAAATTTGAAAAGAGCAATACAAAAAAAACTGGCACCTTATCGGCACCAGTCTAACCATTTATTATTGATATTTCTTAAAAACAAGCGTTGCGTTATGTCCGCCAAACCCAAGCGAGTTACTCATGACGGCATTGATTTCTTTTTCTCTCGCCTTATTTGGCACATAATCCAAGTCACATTCCGGATCTGGTGTTTCATAGTTAATGGTTGGTGGTAAAATACTTTCCTTCATCGCAAGAATTGAAAAGATCGCTTCAATTCCACCAGCTGCACCCAGTAAATGACCGGTCATCGATTTCGTTGAGCTCATGGCCAGATTGTATGCATGCTCGCCAAATACCTCTTTTACCGCTAACGTTTCAAATTTATCATTATAATCAGTACTTGTTCCATGCGCATTAATATAATCAATATTCTCCGGGCTTAATCCACCATCGTCAAGCGCCATCTTCATAGCACGTGCACCGCCTTCACCGCCTGGAGCCGGAGCAGTAATATGATAGGCATCTCCTGTTGAGCCATAGCCAACGATTTCAGCATAAATAGTAGCTTCACGTGCTAACGCATGTTCAAGTTCTTCAAGAACGACAAGTCCAGCACCCTCACCGATAACAAAGCCATCTCGATTCTTATCAAAAGGTCTGCTTGCAGTTTGTGGATCAGGATTAGTAGATAACGCAGTATTAGCGCAGAAACCAGCCACAGACATTCTTGTAATTGGGGCTTCTGCTCCCCCTGTGATCATCGCATCAGCATCTCCCCGCTGAATGACTTTAAATGCATCACCTATTGAGTTCGTGCCGGTTGCACATGCAGTTACTGTACATGAATTAAACCCTTTCGCTCCTAAGGTAATGGATACCTGACCTGCTGCCATATCAGGAATCATCATTGGAACGAAGAAAGGGCTCACCCTTCTGTATCCACGATTTAAGAACGTTTCGAATTGATTCTCAAATGTTTCCATTCCGCCGATTCCCGATCCAACCCATACTCCAATACGGTGCGCATTCTCATCATTAATGTCGAGCTTAGCATCTTCAACGGCCATTAATGCTGCAGCAACTGCAAACTGTGTAAATCGATCCATCTTTCTTGCATCTTTTTTCTCTAAGTATTCTTCAACGTTAAAATCAGTTACTTCAGCAGCTACCTTTGCTGGGTAATCATCCGCATTGACTCTCGTTAGCGGCCCAACTCCTGATACACCCGCTTTGATTTTAGCCCAGGACATAGCCACATCTTTTCCGAGCGGTGTAACTGCTCCAATTCCCGTAACGACAACTCTCTTCTTTTGCATCATATTTGACACTCCTTTATGATTCGTTCAGTTTTATTGTTGTATACATTATCTTCCCCAACGAAGGGCAACAGCACCCCATGTAAGACCTCCGCCAAAGCCGACCATCACGATAAGATCATCGTCCTTGATCTTTCCCGCTTCCAATTCCTCAACCATTGCGATTGGAATGGAAGATGCGGAGGTATTTCCATATTTCCGGATCGTTTTAGACATTTTTTCATCAGGAAGTTCCAGTCTTTGTCTGGATGCTTCCATAATACGAATATTAGCTTGATGGGGAATGAGATAATCAACATCTTCCTTGGACAACCCTGCTTTATTCAGAACATTGATACAACTTTCTCCCATTTGGCGTACAGCAAATTTATATACTTCACGACCATTCATTATGATATATTGATCTTGGTAAAGATGTTTTGCCCCAGTTCCATCAGCACCAAGTTCAAAGGAGAGAATCCCTCTTCCTTCTGAAACAGGCCCCATCACGACGGCTCCTGCCCCATCACCAAATAACACAGCCGTATTTCGATCATTCCAATCCGTAACTTTAGACAGTTTTTCTACACCTACTACTAATACATATTTATAAGTGTTAGTATCGATAAACTGTTTCGCTGTTATCATACCATACATAAAGCCGGCACAAGCAGCACTTACATCCATCGCTGCAGCCTTCTTTGCTCCAAGTCTCTCTTGCAACACGCACGCCACACTTGGAAACGGTTGATCTGGTGTTACCGTAGCAACTAATATTAAGTCAATATCTTCTGCCTTTATATCAGCATTTTCCATCGCCTTAACTGCTGCCTCATAGGCCATATGAGAAGTATCTGTTTCGTCATCTGCAATTCTTCTTTCCTCAATTCCCGTTCTTGTTCTGATCCATTCATCAGATGTATCCATCATTTTTTCAAGATCCGCATTTGTAACAATTCTATCAGGCAGGCTTCTTCCTATTCCAATAATCCCTGTATTCATTTCTCCACTCCCTTTTTTTGAAATGCGGAGGTGGCTTGCTTGGTTCCGGTATGAGGTTAGTACTTTACTTCATTCCGTTTGACTAAAGAACTTGAAGAACAAGCCACCGTAACTGAACGATCTTCTTTGCCCAGTTTCTTCTCCACTTTTCGATCCAGATGACTT
The DNA here is from genome assembly GCF_030813235.1 of Cytobacillus purgationiresistens. Lineage (GTDB taxonomy): Bacteria > Bacillota > Bacilli > Bacillales > Cytobacillaceae > Cytobacillus > Cytobacillus purgationiresistens. The sequence goes on from NZ_JAUSUB010000002.1 coordinate 80,674, forward strand.
ATTTATATATTTTAATATCAATTATTATGACTTGGTACTAATTTTAGCAAATAAAATGATTTAATGCCAACATTTTTCATGTTAAATTTATGCATTCGTCCATTCACATACGCGATTTACCCATATATTATTATGAGGTTTTCTTAAAGGGGAGGGCTGGAACTAGTGAAAGAAAAAAATCGGAGTGATTCTTTTAGTCAATTTATGTTTGGGCAACAAGAAGGAACACATAAATCTGAGGATTGGATAGTGGGTGGAAATGCAAAAAAAGAGGAAGTTAAAGGAAATAAAATAGAACAGTTTGTAAATAACCTAGATACCCTGGATATGGATGAACTAATGGACAATGTGACAAATTTGATGGCTTCTGCAGAACAGTTAAAACCATTATTTAAACAGGCAGGACCTTTTATTCAAAGCTTCTTTAAAAAATAATGAAAGGAAAAGCTAACGGAAACCGTTAGCTTCATCTTTTTTAGACAAGAAAATAACCAGCCTCAAGAATTCAGGGCTGGCATTTACTTTACTCTTTCTCTTTTAAAGCGTCTGCTTTACCCATTTCATATGCTTCAGTCATCACTTTCGTGAACAAAGTCATGAATGGTTGGATCATTTCAAGTGATAATTCAACACCTGCTTTTTCCAGCTCTTCCTTCGCTTCAGGCATGTACTTCATCGCTATTTGCATAAACTCCATTGTCTTATCATTTTGCATTCTATCTTATCCTCCTACTAGATCAAAAAATATCATTGATTGGGAAGCTTGCCTGTTGCCTTATAATCTTCGACGGCTGCATTTAAGCTTTCAGTAAATTTCTCATCCATCTCCGGACTGAATGATCCGAGTGATATTACATCATCTTGAAAATCGAATGATAAATTGCCTGAATCTAAATCACCATCATTAAATTTATCCGCAACAAGCTCATACAGTACATCAACATGCTGAATCGTACTTGTTAGGACAGCTGATTTGCTTAAGTCTGATTGGTCGGAAACATAGCCAATGGCATAAATGCCTTCTTCCTTAACCTTTTCAATAACAGGCACGTTGTAGCCGTCACCTGCCGGATAGACAACATCTGCATTCATATCAAGTAAAGAATCCATTAATTCTGTTGCTCTGACTGCATCATCCCAATGTCCGACATATTGTATTTTAACATCGGCATCTTTATTTTGAAAGTTAACCCCTTCATAAAACCCTTCTATTTCCGGTTGCCATTCAAATGCTGCAATCAGTCCAACTGTGTTGGTTTCTGTCATATGTCCAGCAACCATTCCCCCAAAGAACCCCATTGCATATCCTTCAAAATTCAAGCTTGTTGTATTACTATTTTTTGCATCTCCATTAAAACTAATAAAATGTATATCTGGATATTGAGGAGACAGCACATTAAAGTAGTCCGCATATTCATTCCCATGACCGAAGATTAAATTAACCCCCTTTTGCGCAAACTCCTTTATTGCTCTTTCAACAACTAGCTCAGAATCCATTCCCTCTTTGTAATATACTTCAATATCATAATTGGATTGAATCTTTAACATTCCTTTATAGCCTTTTGTACCCCAAACCTGATCATTCACTGTATCAGGAACCAATAATCCTGCTTTCTTGAGTTCACCCGTAGACATAGGTTGTCCACAAGAGGCTAATAAAAGAAGGCATAAAAGAAGATATCCAAATTTTATTATGCTTGTTTGCATCTCCTTCTCCGCCCCTTTAGTGATAGCAGCATTTGCTCTCATATCTCGTACCATATCATCATTCTAACCTTTACTGATAGTCATTGAAAAGCTTTTTCGTTTTAAAGCACTTATCTGTTCAATAAAAACGATAAATGTTTCTTTTGATTTTCTAATCCCACTTCTACACCAAATTGATCTTGTACATCCCTTTCTGCTATTTCCCGCTCCTCTTGACCGGTTTTTTCTAAGTTATTTTTAAAAATATCCTTATTTAGCTCAAGGTATTCTGCACATAGTTCCCAATGATTTTCTACTGTACTTTTCAAGAGCCATTCACCTGCTTGATCTGTTTGAACGGAGCTATGCATCGCTTTAACAACATCCTCAACATACATTGCATCTGCACACCATTCTTGTTCTTTTATCGTCAACCGTTCGTTTTTTTGTAATTGATTTAAAAAAACTTGTTGAAATAAGAGTGAATCCGGCTGATAAGGTCCGTAAACAGTTGGTAAGTAGTAGGAATAACCTTTCTCCATTTCTTTTTCTATCGGCTTAATCATCTGCTTATACTTATGGTCTTCCTCTAACCATTGTGCAGGCAAAATGAAAATAGACTTCAATTCTTCCTGATTATCCTCTAATTGCTGAAATCGTTCTATTCCCTTTTCAATTGCCTCTGCATTTTGCAGAAATAACCCATATAAATCAGCAATGATTAACGTCTCTTTTTCCAATTGAATAATAGCTTCCTTTTCATAAAAGTTCGCATTTCTGCCAATTTCTAATCGTTTATCCTCATGGAATGGATCTTCCAGCGTGGTTATACCAATAATTTGATAACCTTGATCAAGTAAGTATTTGCAAAAATGAAAGCCAACGAAACTAAATGATCCAATAATGACTGCCCTGTCCATAATATGCCTCCTAAAAAAGCATGGTTATTGTATACTATGCAAGAGAGAAGTATATTATTTCATTCCTGCAAATAGAGGGGAAAGCACAAAAAAGAAGGTTTTTATCTCTAGTAGGCTGAGTTTCCTGAGAAGCTAAAAAAAGAACAGCCGCAGCTGTCCATTTAGATGTTTACAATTCTTGTTCATTATTTTTTATAAAATGAATTATTTGCTTTGCCAGATTCCGTTTTTTCTCGGGCAGCATGTAGCTGATGGAAATCGGCATCTCTTCATCTTGCCATTTAACAGACATCTCTTTTAACATTTTCGATTGTTTATACGCACGGCCACTTGAAAGAATATGGATAATTTTCACTGGCATATTAACCTCTGTCATGACTTCTTCCTGCTGAAAGATAGCTTCATTCAACACATGGCTCCGATTAGCTTGATAAGAGCTTTCCAGTTCCTTCATTAGCTTCTTATAGAAAAATTTATGTTCCTTTTCCTGATCGAGATGACTTTGTAACGAAAGAATTGGATTGATCAATGTAGAGGACCTAATTAAATGACCCATATCGTCCATAAGCTTCTGCGCAACAAGTGCCCCCATCCCTTCGGCTACTATATGAATTTTCTCATTAATAATTTCATTACGAACCACATGAGTATATAAGCTTCTTGCCATCTCCACCGCCTGCCTGCTTCCCCAATTCTTTCCATACAAATTGGAATAAAACACAGTATATCCAGATTGCTTCAATTGTGCTAACAGTGCTGCTTTCCCTTCATTTTGTGTCCAAAAACTGCTTTTCTCATCAACAAAATGGCGATCATCCCCAATAATAAGAATACCGAAACCACTAGGTTTATCGGGATAATGGATCATATTCCATTCTGTATCCATCTGAAAGTTTCGGCTTTCCATCTAAAAAACCCCTTTACTCTTGTTCCTACTAATGTATGATTGTACATATAATTTGCATAGGGATTAGCCCATTGAAATAAAAAAGCACGGTTATTTTATTCAAACGCGTTTATTATTTAGACCTGATATGATAATATGGAATAGACTGAAATACGTATGAGGTGAAATCGATGAAATACTTTTGGACATTTTTTTGGACGTTTCTTCTAGTTCATATGATGACTTACGTTGTCAGCTCCATGATTGGTGTTAAGTATGAATTCCAAACAGCTACTATCCTTTCAGTTGGAATGACAATCTTATTATTCATCATTCCAATGATCCTTCCAGAAGGACCAGCTGAAAAAGAAAGTATCCATTAAACAGTATCAAAAAGTCATCCTAGCTGGATGACTTTTTTACACTTTGAAAAGGATTGCTTTGCTACAGCCACAACCAGAGAAGATACAAATCGTTCCTCTTCTCCTTTTCGTCTTTTAAAAGCTCGCCAACTGACAGGTTTTTTTTATTAATTACGAATCTCTAATGCAATATTTCCTCCGCCAACTGAAATCAGCACTTCACTTTTTTCACGAATATTACCTGCAATTATGTCTCTCGCTAATTTTGTTTCTACATGTTTTTGAATAAAGCGTTTTAAAGGTCTTGCACCGTACACTGGATCAAAGCCGTTTTCTGCAATATATTCTTTTGCTTCATCATTTATGTTAAGAGCTATCTGTTGATCGGCTAATCTTTTTTGCAATTCTTTAATCAATTTTTCAACAATTCCTTTGATTTCTGTTATTGTTAAAGGTTTAAAGAGAATCGTTTCGTCCACCCGATTTAAGAATTCAGGACGAAAATGAGCACGTAATTGATTCATCACTTTGTTCCTAGTTTCTTCTATTATATAGTCTTCCTCTTTCACTTCAGCGCGTTCAAGTAAAAAATGAGAGCCAATATTGGATGTCATAATAATGACTGTATTCTTAAAGTCTACAGTCCTACCTTGGGAATCAGTGATCCTGCCGTCGTCTAACATCTGCAACAATATATTAAATACTTCAGGATGGGCCTTTTCTATTTCATCAAGTAATAAAACAGAGTATGGCTTTCTTCTCACGGCTTCAGTGAGTTGTCCGCCTTCTTCGTAGCCAACATACCCTGGAGGTGCACCTACTAATCTTGAAACAGCATGCTTCTCCATATACTCTGACATATCGATTCTGATGATGTGGTCCTCGCTATCAAAAAGTGATTGTGCCAAGGCTTTTGCTAGCTCTGTTTTACCTACGCCTGTCGGACCGAGAAATATAAAGGAACCAATCGGGCGGTTTGGATCCTTTATGCCCGCTCTTGCCCGAAGAACTGCATCTGAAACAAGCTTAACAGCTTCTTCCTGGCCAATTACTCTTTCTTGAAGGATGGCTTCCAGTCTTAGCAGCTTCTCCCTTTCTCCTTCTACAAGTTTCATAACTGGAATGCCTGTCCATCTCGCCACAATCCCGGCGATTTCTTCTTCTGTTACTTCTTCTCTTAAAAGACGATCTGTTTGATTTTCATTTACTTCCGTTTCCAGCTCCTTTAACTCTTTTTCCAACGCAGGAATCTTACCATGTCTAAGCTCAGCCGCCTTATTCAAATCATAATTATTCTCAGCCTCCTCCAGCTCTCTGCGCAAATGTTCGAGCCGTTCTCTTTTTTCTTGCACCCTTTGAATTCCTTCTTTTTCCATTAACCATTTGGCTTTCATTTCATGTGCTTTTTCTTTAATTACACGAAGCTCTTTTTGTAATGTCTTCAGCCTTTCCTTGCTTATTTCATCACTTTCTTTAATTAAAGCAGCTTCTTCAATTTCTAATTGCATCACTCTTCTTGTTACTTCATCCAGTTCACTTGGCATCGAATCAATTTCCGTCCGGATCATTGCACAAGCTTCATCAACTAAATCGATGGCTTTATCAGGAAGGAATCGATCAGTAATATAACGATCGGCTAAAGTAGCAGCAGCAACTAGGGCACGGTCATGAATATTTACACCATGATGAATTTCGAACCTTTCCTTTAGTCCGCGCAATATCGAAATTGAATCTTCTACATCGGGTTCCTGTACAATAACTTGTTGAAAACGCCTTTCTAATGCCGGATCCTTTTCGATATACTTGCGATGTTCATCCAAAGTAGTGGCGCCAATACAATGGAGATCACCTCGTGCAAGCATCGGCTTTAGCATATTACCTGCATCCATCGCACCTTCCGTCTTGCCTGCTCCAACAATCGTATGAATTTCGTCAATAAAGAGAAGTATGTTGCCTTCACTTTTCTTTATTTCATTCAGCACTGCTTTTAATCGTTCTTCAAATTCTCCTCTAAATTTCGCTCCAGCAATCAGCGAACTCATATCTAAAGAAAATATCGTTTTATCTTTCAAGCCTTCGGGCACATCTTTTCTTACAATCCGTTGCGCTAAGCCTTCCACAATCGCCGTTTTACCTACACCAGGTTCACCAATTAATACAGGATTATTTTTAGTCTTTCTAGATAGAATTCTAATTACATTCCGAATTTCCTGATCTCTGCCGATAACCGGATCGACCTTACCTGACTTGATTTCTTCTATTAGATCTCTGCCATATTTTTTTAAAGCATCATAAGTTGACTCTGGATTTTGCGATGTCACTCTTTGACTCCCCCTTACTTCGTTTATCATTTCTTCAATTTTCCGATGATTGATGTTAATTAATTGTTTAACTTGTGACTGACTTGATGATAGAGCAGCCAAAAGTAAATGTTCAACTGATAAAAAATCGTCCTGCCAATCATTCTGAATTTTTTCTGCTTCTGCCAGTATATTTTGTAATTGAGTCGTTACATAGAACTTCCCATCTTCCACTCCTGAGCCTGTCACCTGCGGCTTTTTATTCAAAAGCTTATGTAAATCCCTATCGAATTCCTCCAGGGATAGTCCTGATCTTTTTAAAATATTTCCAAGCAGACTATCCGGCTGATTAATCAATTCTAAAAATAAATGAACTTCATCCACTTCTTGATGCTGCTCTCGGGTTGCCCGACTTTTAGCGCCTATCAATCCGTCTTGCATCGCTTGTGTCATTTGATTAATATCCACGCGGCCTCCTCCTGACCATCTTTGACCTTTGTTTTTATTATAAGCCATTATTTCCAAATGTAAAGCCATCCGCTAGCAAGGGATGGCTTTAGCTTTATTACATATACGTACAACTATCCATTAAGGTTTCCTTTGATAAGTCCAAACCCGATTATGGTTCGAATTATCCGGGAATAACTCTCCTGCATTTAATTTAATTTTTTGCGGATCATTCACAGTGCTGCCAGTCTCACCAATTTCGACATATACTCCATTATTCGGTGCTTTTTGACCTGATTTGAATTGTCGATTCTGTCCCATATTAATCCTCCCTTTTTATTTGATTCTTTATTATTATTTCCATGAAAAGAGGCATCATAAAGGTAATTCAAGGGAATGAACGAATACGTTAAAAATGTGTAAAAGTTTGGTAAATACGGTTTACATGGATAGAATAACTATTGTTAAATGAAGAAAATGATTAGATTCTGGAGGATATTGAATGGAAGAGTTCGTTTTGCTTCTCAAATATTTATTATTAGGCTTATTGCAAGGTTTAACAGAACCTATTCCTGTGTCTTCAAGTGGTCATGTGGAAATCGCGGCGTATTTTTTTGACCTGGATATCCAAGGCATGAGTTTTGCTATTCTCGTTAATACCGCATCCCTCATAGCTGTTCTTTTTATTTACAGACACGATATCATTAGACTTGTGCAGAATGGCTTACTTTATTTAAAGACAAAAGATAAGCAGGCGGAAGCCGATTTTCGTTTTATTATTTACTTAATTATTGCCACCATACCTGCAGGAGTCATGGGCGTTCTATTTGGAGACTATCTTACAGGCAATATTCAAACAGTGGGCTTTACTCTAATCATCACTGGTATTGCTCTGTGGCTGATCCGTAATTTAAAGGGTCGGAAAAATGAGAAAGATCTATCATTTAAGGATGCCATCATTGTAGGACTTGCCCAAGCTGTCGCTCTTATTCCTGGAATCAGTCGTTCAGGAGCCACTATTGTAGCAGCCATTGGACTCGGGATGAAACAGGAAACGGCTTTAAGGTTTTCATTTCTCCTATATATTCCTGTCAGCCTTGGAAGCATGATTTTAGGGTTCAAGGATATTTTTGCAGACCCTAATTTGGACACGCTCGCCTTGCCATATACGGTCGCTTTTATGGCTTCATTGGTCGCCTCCTACTTTGCCCTCAAATGGTTTATGGGCATTATGGCGCGGGGAAACTTAAGATACTTTGCTATATATTGCTTTATTGCCGGACCTCTTGTCATTTTACTTTCCTAAAAACAAATAATGAAATACGCAAAAGATGATTAATATTAATCGATCTTTCGTTTACCACTTTCGAATAGAAAACAGCCAAGAAGAATTTATCTCCTTGGCCATTTTCCCCTTTTTAAAGTAACTCTGAGAGCAATGCTTTTTGTGCATGCATGCGATTACCAGCTTGTTGAAACACTGCTGAATGGATACCATCGATCACTTCAGCCGAAACTTCTTCACCCCGGTGTGCAGGCAGGCAGTGAAGGAATAAATAATCTTCGTTTGCATGTTGTACTAGTGTTTCATTCACTTGATAATCTTTAAAAACACTGAGTCTAAGTTCATTCTCTGTTTCTTGACCCATACTCGTCCAGACATCTGTATAGATGACATCCGCATTTTGTACAGCCAAGTTTACATCATTTTCAACTTTGATTTCCGCTCCGCTAACTGCTGCAAATCCTTTCGCAAGCTTAACAACAGACTCTTCAGGTTCGTATCCCTTTGGGCATGCTACAGTCATATTCATGCCGACTTTAGCCGCTCCAATCATAAGTGAGTGAGCAACATTATTGCCATCGCCTACATAAACACATTTTACTCCTTCTAGTTTACCTTTTATTTCTTTAATCGTTAAAAGGTCAGCTAACGCTTGGCATGGATGATAAAGGTCTGTCAGTCCATTGATAACAGGAATCGTAGCATGCTCAGCCAGCTCCTCTATAATGTCATGAGAAAATGTGCGTATCATAATCGCATCTACATAATTAGAAAGTACCTTTGCTGTATCAGCAATTGTTTCACCGCGTCCCAGCTGCATATCTTGGCTATTCAAATATAATGCATGACCTCCAAGTTGAAGCATCCCTGCTTCAAATGATACCCTTGTTCTTGTTGATGATTTTTCAAAAATCATTCCAAGGATTTTACCTTTTAGAGGCTCTTCGTCCTGATGATTGTTATTTTTCATTTGATAGGCCTTTTCTACAAGCCCTTTAATGACCTCAGGAGAATAATCGGCCAACGTTAGCAAGTCTTGCCCTCTTATATTAAGTTTCTTTTCGCAAATAGCTGCAGTAATCACAGTATACTCACTTCCTTATTTTTTTCATTATGCCAATCCTGAATAGAACAAACTTGCCAATTATCTTCCTTCTGAGCTTGCAAAAAGGCTTCCATTGTCTCAATCTCTGTAAAGGTAATAATTCTATTTTTGACAGCAAGCTCACGCATTGCTTGATCTTCTGAAGATTGTTGCGGGTTAAACAACGCTACCGGTTTAATTTCAACCCAGTTTTCTACTGTTGAAGCAAGGATAATTTTCGTCTCCGATTGTTCAGCAAGCAAACGCAAATCCTCAGGAATAGGTGCATCCTTCCACACGATGATTTTCTCATCAACCTTCCCTACATTAAATACTTTTCTCATTGCTTGACTAAATGTCGGAGCAAGTGAGATTCCTTCTCCAGTAGACTTCATTTCTGGCCCTACTTTTGAATCTAACCCCTTCATGGCATAATTCGAGAATACTGGATATTTAACACAAACAAATGGTGTGTTCTCTAAGTTAGGCAGTTCATCCTTCGCAAGAGCGTAGTTACCTAACAGTATCTTTGTCGCAATTTTCACGAGTGGTATGCCAGTTACTTTACTTACTATTGGCACTGTACGACTTGCCCTGGGATTGACTTCAAGCAGGAAGACATCCTCTCCATCGACAATATATTGAATATTCATTAACCCCTTATAGCCCAGTTTTTGTACGATCGCTTGACCATAGGCAATCATTTTATCCTGTACTGATTGTGTCAGGCTTCTTGGTGGGAGAACGGACATACTATCACCCGAATGTACGCCTGTTTTTTCAATATGTTCCATTACTGCAGGAACTGCTATATGGTAGCCATCCGCCGCCAAGTCAAGCTCAGCTTCATAGGCTTGTAAGAACTTATCGACCAAAACTGGATAAGGAATATCATGCTTTTGTTGATACTGGGCATATTCAGCTTCATTCGCAATCACTTCCATCCCTCTGCCTCCGATTACATAGGAAGGGCGGATAAGGACTGGAAAACCGATTTTTTTGACAGCTTCATGAAGCTCTTTTTCGGCTGAAACTACATATCCTTCAATATGAGGGATATTTAATTCATCCAATAGTTCGTAAAAAAGCTCACGGTCTTCTAAAGCATCAATTGTTCTTGAATTGGTTCCTAATAAAGTGATCCCATAGCTTTCTAACTTTGCTGCAAGGTTTAATGCTGTTTGCCCGCCTAATTGTACGATGACTTCAGTGATGCCTTCTGTTTCAATGACATTTAACACATCTTCAAGAATGAGCGGTTCAAAGTATAAGCGATCCGCAGTCGTAAAGTCAGTGCTCACGGTTTCAGGGTTATTATTGATCATCACTGTTTCTACACCAGCTTCTTTTAAAGCAAAAACACCTTGAACAGAACAATAATCAAATTCAATTCCTTGGCCGATTCTAATTGGGCCGCTACCGATAATGAGCACTTTTCGTTTATTACTCATTGTTTGTTCGTTTTCACCAAAATAACTGGAATAAAAGTAATTGGACTCAGCAGCAAATTCAGCTGCGCATGTATCAACCATTTTATATACAGGGAGTACACCCAGCTGCTTTCTTTTCTCACGTATCGCAAGCTCGGATACTTTCCACACTGACGCTAAATATTCATCGCCAAAGCCCTTTTCCTTTAACCTTTGCATTTCGCTCTTATTGACTCCCTCATATGATAAAGAGGCGATGTTCTCTTCCATATCAACAAGATGCTTAAAAGAGTTCAGGAAAAAATTATCAATCTTTGTTTTGGCTTTAAGCTCATCAACCGCCACCCCTCTGCGAATAAGTTCGAGAATGATAAAGAAACGCTCATCCGTCTGCTCCAATAGCATGATTCCTAATTGATCAACTGAAAGCTTACTTAAGGAAGGGGATTGTAAATCCAGACCTTTTCCTTCTAATGAATGAACAGCCTTTAAAAGCGCTCTTTCCAAATTGCGGTCAATGCCCATTACTTCTCCAGTTGCTTTCATTTGCGTTCCTAGCTTACGCTCTGCGTGTGGAAACTTATCAAATGCCCATTTAGGAAACTTGACGATAACATAATCAAGTGCTGGTTCGAAGCTGGCAAATGTATCTCCTGTTACAGGGTTAATTATTTCAGAGAGATGGTACCCTACCGCTAATTTCGCTGCCATTCTTGCGATTGGATACCCTGTCGCTTTAGAGGCTAATGCAGAAGAACGGCTTACCCTTGGGTTCACTTCTATTAAGTAATAACTTTTGCTGTTGGGATCAAGTGCAAACTGGATATTACAGCCGCCGATAATGCCTAATTCAGAGATTATTTTAATAGAAGCAGATCGGAGCATTTGATACTCATCATCCGTTAATGTCTGGCTTGGTGCAACAACAATTGAATCCCCAGTGTGAATACCAACCGGGTCGATATTTTCCATATTGCAAATTGTGATGCAAGTATTGTTAGCATCGCGCATGACCTCATATTCAACTTCTTTAAAGCCAGCGATACTTCGTTCAACAAGAACCTGCGTGATTGCACTTTCTTTTAGTCCGCCTTTAACTAGGGACTTTAATTCATCCATATTATTCGCGATACCCCCGCCTGTTCCGCCTAGAGTATAGGCAGGACGTACGATGATTGGAAAACCAATTGCATCTGCAAATGCAATGGCTTCCTCGATTTCATGGACGATTACACTTTCAGGGACAGGTTCATTCAAATCCTTCATCAGCTGCCTGAATGCTTCCCTATCCTCGCCTTTTTTAATGGCTTCAATGCTGCTGCCAAGTAGATTAACTTTATTCTTTTCAAGAATCCCAGCCTCACTTAATTGAAAAGTCAGGTTTAGGCCAGTTTGACCGCCTAATGTCCCTAAAAGCCCATCTGGCTTTTCTTTTTCAATGATCTTTTCCAAGCTCGCAACAGTAAGCGGTTCGAAGTAAATTTTATCGGCAAACGTTTGATCTGACATGATTGTCGCAGGGTTATTATTAACTAAAATGACTTTATAACCTTCTTCTTTCAGGGCTGCACAAGCTTGTGTGCCAGCATAGTCAAACTCTGCTGCTTGCCCGATTACGATGGGCCCTGATCCAATGACTAGAATAGACTGGATACTGGTGTCTTTAGGCATAAGCTCTAACTCTCCTCTTCTCCTCGGTGATCATCATTATAAATTCATCAAATACATAATTAGTATCGCCTGGACCCGGATGTGCTTCCGGATGAAATTGTACAGTCTGGATCTTGAAAGTCTCATGCATTAAACCTTCAATCGACTGATCATGAAGATTCACGTATCTTTTTATAAACCCTGTTCCAAATAAGCTGGCTTCATCAACGACATAGCTATGATTTTGTGAAGACATCATAACCGTTCCTTTTTCTAAGTCTGCAATTGGATGATTTGCCCCACGATGTCCAAAAGAAAGCTTTTTCGTATTTCCGCCCATTGCTAATACGGATAGCTGATGACCCAAACAAATCCCTAGTGTAGGATATGTTTCTAGCACTCTTTTAATATTGAATAAATAATTGACGAGCTCTTTTGGATCGCCAGGACCGTTTGAAAGGACAATACCGTCCGGATTTAGCGAATTTATCTCATCGAAACTTGTATGATATGGTACCGATGTAACGCAGCAATTCCTTTTCACTAAAGAATCGATGATAGATTTCTTCGATCCAAAATCATATAGGACAATATGAGTATCTCCACTTCCGTATGTCTCATGTTTGGTTGAGGATACTTTATAAACCTTTTCATCCTTCTGTAATACTATTTCCTTTGCATTGAATGAAGGGTCAGAGGACATCACAGCTGGCATCGATCCCTCTGATCGGATTTTTTTAACAATCGCTCTTGTATCCATATGGCCCATAAGTGGGACATCCCACTTATTCAAATATTCTTTTAGTGAATAAGCTGATTGATAATGAGATGGCTTTTCACTTCCCTCATACACAATCACTCCTGCCACATGGGGCTTCTTGCTTTCAAAATCACTTTCATTGATACCATAATTTCCGATTAACGGATACGTAAACACAATGATCTGATCTTTATAAGAAGGGTCTGTTAGGACTTCCTGATATCCTGTCATACCTGTAAAAAAGACAATCTCTCCTTCAATATTCTTCTTTGGCGGCTCTGATAGCCATTCGCCTTCATAGCTGTGACCACTTTGTAAATGCAAGTAACCTTCCATCTTCTACACCTCATGTATGACTGTATATTCATTTATAATTATTTATTTTTATACATTTTATTGTTTAAATAATCAGCCTATACGGCTGTTTTCGAAAGTGCTTTTATCGCAGCTGCTATAGTTGCTACCGCTTGATCGATTTCTGTAATAGAAACAGTTAAAGGCGGAAGCAATCTCAATACGTTTTCACCTGCCGGTAGAGTAAGGAGTCTCTGATCTCGTAATTCCTTTAATAAAAAAGGCAGGTTTCCCTTCACTTCAATGCCGATCATTAATCCTAAATGTCTAATTCCCTTTACTTCAGGTACATCCCCTAACAATTCTTGTAGCTTATTGACGATATACTCGCTTTTTTGCTGAACTTCATTTAAGAAACTTTCTTTGAAAATAGTATCCATTGTAGCAATGGCAGCCGCTATTGCAATTGGGTTTCCTCCGAATGTCGAGCCATGACTTCCTGGGCCAAATACATCCTTTAATTCCTTTTTGGCAACAACGGCTCCTATCGGCATCCCGCTTCCGAGGCCTTTTGCACAGGTAATGATATCTGGCTGCAGTTGATAATGTTGAAAAGCGAAGGCTTTTCCTGTTCTGCCAATCCCTGTTTGAATTTCATCTACAATTAGCAGGGAACCATTTTGATGACAAAGCTTTTGTACCTTGTTCAAGAAGGTTTGAGTTGCAGGATGGATGCCGCCTTCACCCTGAACAATTTCAAGCATGACTGCTGCTATGTCTTCATCCATCACCTGTTCTAATGTTTCAATTTCATTAAAGTTCGCATACATAAATGTTTGCAGCATCGGACCGAAACCTTGTTTAACTTTATCCTGACCCGTGGCTGCCATCGTAGCAAATGTACGCCCATGAAAAGATTGATTAAACGTAATAATCGTCTCTCTGCCAGTCGCTTTCCTTGCCAGCTTAATCGCTGCTTCATTTGCTTCTGCACCACTATTTGAAAAGAAAACAAAATCCAATTCCGCTGCTGCTGCCAACTTTTTAGCAGCTGTCTCTTGCTGCTCTTGTGTAAATAAATTCGATACATGCCAGAATTGATTAAGTTGGTTTGTAATGGCTGTTTGCACAACTTCAGGACGATGGCCAAGATTACATACTCCGATTCCCGATGTAAAATCCAAATACTTTTTACCATCTTTACCGGTCATAATTGAACCTTCAGCAAAGTCTGGTTCCACTTCCCATCTCGCATAGGTAGGAAATAAATGACTCATTGCAGCACCCCCGATTTTTTCGTGATTTTTGTTCCGTTCCACATCGTTCCATCAAAAAATTCATTTTTTCCAGAAACAATCATGACACTCTGTAATCCATGCTCTAACGCAGATACGGCTGACGAAACCTTCGGAATCATTCCACCTGAGATTTGACCGGATTTAATATGTTCATTTACTCCCGCTGTATCAAGCTCGAGCGCTAGAACTCCATCAATGAGTACACCTTCTACATCAGTGACAAAAATACAACTCTCTGCATCGATTGCCTTTGCAACTGAAGCTGCCGCAAAATCTGCATTTACATTGAGTTTTACACCGTTTTCAGTCATCGCAATCGGTGTTATGACAGGAAGATAATGGTGATTTAGAATAATATCCAAAAACTCCGTTTTCACCTGATTAATTTCTCCTACAAAACCTAGCTCTTGTTCATTCATATAATCGGCTTGTAAAAATCCATAATCGCTTCCATTGATACCAACCGCTTTAAATCCGTTTAAATGCAGCATCGTCGTTAGCTTCCTATTTGCTTGCCCAGATAATACCATCTCAACGATTTCCATTACTTCAGCAGTTGTCTTTCTTAATCCATTTACAAATTCCGACTTCACTTGATGAATCTCTAACATTTTATTTATATCTGGGCCTCCGCCATGAACAAAAATTAAGCGATAGCCTGCCTCCTCCAGATTCTTCATGCTTTCAAAGAAAGATGGAGATAACTCATTCATCACGCTTCCCCCACATTTGATGACGATACTTTTCAAAGGGAACCCTCCTTATGTTCGATAGCTGGCATTGATTTTCACATAATCATAGGACAAATCACAGCCCCATGCCTTTCCACTTCCTTCACCTAAATGAAGGTTCACAAGAATATCTACCTTATCATTTTGCAAGTAGAGCGTTGCTTCCTCTTCTGAAAAAACTTGTGGTTCACTATTTTTCAGCATGATAATCGGTCCAATTGCAATATCAATTGCAGGACTTGCTTTCACACCACTTTTCCCTAATGCAGCGATAATCCTTCCCCAGTTCGCATCTGCCCCATGAACGGCTGTTTTCACAAGGTTTGATCCAACAATTTGCTTTGCTGCGATCCTAGCTGCATCATTTGTTTCTGCTCCTGATACTTCCACTTCAATTAATTTCGTTGCACCTTCGCCATCCTTGGCTATCTCCTTTGCAAGGTCCTCACAAGTTTTTGCAAGCAGCTGAAGGAATGATGACCATTCTGGATGGTCTGGCGTTAATGGTGAATGACCGCTCTTTCCATTCGCCATGACCAAAACCATATCATTTGTCGATGTATCTCCATCAACAGTAATTTGATTAAATGTTTGATCTGTGACTGTCTTTAATGCCATTTTGAGATGTTCACTTTCAACTAGGGCATCTGTTGTTATAAAAGCTAGCATCGTAGCCATATTCGGATGAATCATACCAGACCCTTTTGCTGAACCTCCCATATACACTGTTTTTCCATCAATTTCTGCTGAAAAACAAGTTTTTTTCATTACTAGATCTGTCGTTAAAATCGCTGTTTGAAATGCCTCTGCACTATGGTGACCATTGTTAGGTTCTAATAATTGAATACCAGATTCAATCTTATCCATTCTCATATATTCTCCGATTACACCAGTCGAAGCTACCGCTACATAATTGCTTTTCAAGCTAAACCTCTTAGCTGTTAACTCCCTCATTTGATAGGCATCATCCAGCCCTTGTTGACCAGTACAAGCATTTGCACAAGCACTATTGACAACGATTGCTTGGATTAATCCCTCTTCAGCTATGCTCTCCTGTGTAATTAGGAGTGGTGCAGCTTGGAAGCTGCTTGTTGTATATACTGCAGCACATTGTGCAGGTGTTTCGCTGATAATCACACCCAAGTCCTTTTTTGAATAGCGCAATCCTGCATGAACACCTGCTGACTTGAACCCCTTAGGCGTATTAATATTTCCATCGGCTACTTTTGTAATCTTTGTTGATTGTGACAAACCTTGCATTTGTTTCCTTCCTCCTTATGGATAAAGCGGGATGAAATCAAGACCCGTTGTTTCGTTTATGCCAAACATGATATTCGCATTTTGTACAGCTTGCCCTGCTGCTCCCTTCATTAAATTATCAATTACCGAAATAATTGTCAGTCTGCCTGTTCTCTCATCAACATTGAGGCCAATATCACAATAATTCGATCCTGCCACTTCTTTTACTGAGGGATAGTTCTTTTCCGTCCTGATTCTAACAAATGGACATTCATTATACACATTTTCATAAAATTCCAATAATTTAGAGGTTCTACAGTCATTGTTTAGTTTTACATAACTAGTTGTCATAATTCCTCTTGTAATAGGCAAGAGCTGGGTTGTAAAAGTGATAGGCTTGATCCTTTCGTTCCATTGCAGCAATTGCTTTTCAATTTCTGGTGTATGTTGATGCTCGTTGACTTTGTAGGCCGAAAAATTCTCATTAGCCTCTGAAAAACTTGATTTTCTGGATGGGGATCGTCCTGCTCCAGAAATACCTGACTTGGCATCTACGATTATACTGTCTGGGTCAATCATATTTTCTTTGATAACTGGAGCCAAACTGAGTAATGTTGCCGTTGGATAGCAACCAGGATTTGCTATGAGGCTTGCTCCTTTTATTGCTTCTGCATTCCACTCTGACAATCCATATATTGCTTCATCTATTAATTCCTGTGAAACAGGGTCCTTTTTATACCATTTCTCATACTGTCCAGCTTCAATTCTTAAGTCGCCTGATAAATCAATCACTTTAATATCTTTATCAACGAACTTTCCTGCTAATTGTCCAGAAATCCCAGATGGTGTTGCAAGAAATACAATATCTGCATTCGCTGCAATTTCATCTGGATGAATACCTTGTAACTTTTGATTAACAATTTTATATAAATGAGGGTATTCATGCCATATCGGTAAATCTTCTTTCGTAGAATGAATAGATTGAATTTCAAATTCAGGGTGGTGATTCAAGATTCGAAGCAGCTCTGCTCCTCCATACCCAGTTGTTCCAATAATTGAAGCTTTCATGATTTCACCCTTCTTATTGTATATTTATAAATTTATATTTATATTTATGAATTGTGTATCTAATATTATAGATAGTTCAGAATAGAAAAGCAACCATTTTTTATGAAAATGTGCTTTCTCATTATTCTTTTCATCCTTTATAACTACATGACTTCCAGATTCTAATATTTTTATAATCAGATTTTCTCGAATGAATCTCATTCCTAAAATAAAGGAGATTCTTAAAGTCATTAGGTTCCTCAGTAGCTCTCCATTTATAAAAAATGGGCTAACCAAGTTTATTGGTTAACCCATTTCAATATTGTTAAAATAGTTTATCAAATATGCAAATCCCTCTTCATCATTCACTTGAAAGAAGGGAATTTTTTTATATTTTGCTTGCAACCCTCTAACTGCTTCTTCCCAATAAAAAACCATAACGATATGATTTAAGGTTTCCAGTAATTCTGCATCATCCATACTTCTTAATAGAACTGCTTTTGGGAAGGAGGCTTTTTTATGGCCTTCAATAAGAACAATTTTCGGGCCTAACCTTGAAGCCAGTGCAATTTGCTCAGATAGTGCCCATTCTGCTTTTTCAGCTTGCAATACTAAGCTGCCGTCTCCTTCCACTATTGAAGCGAGGGCACCTGAGCGCATATGCTGTGCAGTATCTTTATTTTCTGCAATATCAGGCCTTCCCCCATGACCATGATGTTTTAACGTCACAACGGAAAGCTCCCTATCTGCAAGCTGTTTTATCAATTTTGTCACTAATGTTGTCTTTCCGCTATTTTGATAGCCGACGATTTGGAAGACTAATGGAGGATTTACCATGGCCATTCGCTGCCAGTAAAATCCTCAAGCATAAACACATCCACTTCATTATTTTCCCCATACCCTCTAGTCCCTCCAGGAAGTGCCATTAATGCATTTGCACCTGCAAGACTCATTACAATATTGGATTTATCGACTCCGCTTGGGGAAGTAATCAATTGACCGTTCTCAACAGATACTGTTGCTCTGACAAAACGAGTAAATGGATTAGCTTTTGGAAAATCTGCTTTTAAAATCGCTGTTTCTTTCCTTAAATGCGGTTTCTGTGACAAAAGCATATATCGGATAATTGGCCTTGTGAATAATTCAAAGCCTACATAACATGCGGATGGATTGCCAGACAATCCGAACAGCAGCTTGCCATTTAATTGTGCAACCGTTGTGACACTGCCCGGGCGCATAGCTACCTTATTAAATAGAACCTCTGCTTCCATTTTTTTATAAATAGCAGGTAAATAATCAAAATCACCGACAGACACGCCGCCTGTTGTGATCAGCATATCCACTTCATCAACTGCTGTTTTTACTGCGTTATAGCAAGTATCAAACTCGTCAGCAAGCTTACCGTAATACTTGACCTCTGCACCCGCTCTTTCAATTTGTGCTGCAAGCATAATAGAATTGCTGTTTCTTATCTTCCCTGGCTGCAGGTCATCATCAACTTCTAATAATTCCGTACCTGTGGCAAATAAACCAATCACAGGCTTCTTTACAACTGGTACTTCTGCATAGCCAAATGTCGCAAGGATCGCTTGAATGCCCGGGTTAATCCTTGTTCCCTTTTCTACAAGGGAATCCCCCTTAAGCGCATCTTCACCTTTAAATGATACATTGTCCCCGTGCCGATAGCTGCGTTTGATTGTCATATGTGGTTTACCATCTTTCTCATATGTCTTTGCCAGCTCAAGCATGACCACCGCATCACAATTTTCAGGCATTTGAGCACCAGTCATTATCCGAACAGCCTGGAATGGGCCTATTTCCTTACTAGACACATAGCCTGCACCAATATGATCGACCACTTCAAACTCCACTTCATTGGATAACGATGCTGTTTGGGTATCAGTAGAGCGGACAGCGAAGCCATCGTAAGGTGAGCGGTCAAAGTGGGGAACATCACTAGTCGCTTTTAAATCCTCGGCCAAATAACGATTGTTACTTTGGGTAATATGTACAAACTCCACTTCTCCTTGCTGTTTAAACTTCATTAATTTTTGTACCGCTTCGCCGACTTGTATCGGTGTCCTTCTTTCAACAACCATTTAAATCTGCTCCTTTTCCACTCAATCTAAGTTATGTAAAAACTCTGAGCTTCTCAGCTCAGAGTATGATGTGCTATTCAACATCACATTTTCAAGTAGATGCTCTTGCGTTAACCGCCAATATAAGACATTTCCAGCTTCTTGCGTTTCGCTCTTGTCTCATCTGTTCGTTCATCTGAGTATCTGTCATTTCGCTTATGCCAAATGCCACTGACAAAACCTGAGATGTCTTCATCTGTTACGCCGGACCTTATAAATGTTTTAATATCATGTCCTTCTCCATTAAACAGACATGTATACAGCTGGCCATTCGCCGACAATCTTGAACGCGTACAGCTGGAGCAAAATGATTCCGAAACAGATGTAATAAAGCCTACATCCACATTTGTTCCTTCATATCGATATCTTTTTGCTACCTCACCAAAATAATCTGGGTCGACTGGTTCTAAAAGATAATGCTCTTTCAGCATGTCATAAATCTCTTTCTTCGTAACCACATCATCCATCCGCCAGCCGTTCGTACTGCCAACGTCCATATATTCAATAAAGCGGAGCTGCAATTCGTTGTCTTTACAAAACTTCGCCATCGGAATAATTTCTTCATCATTTAACCCTTTTTTCACAACCATATTGATTTTTACGCCTAAACCGGCTTCTTGAGCTGCTTTGATTCCTTTAATCACGGGCTTTACCCCTACATTACGGCCATTAATTTCTCCAAATAGCTCATCCTTCAAGCTATCGAGACTAATATTGACCCTTTGCAGTCCGGCTTCCTTTAGATCTTTCGCATACTTAGGGAGCAATACACCGTTTGTCGTTAGACCGATATCGCTTAATCCCTCAATTTTTGCAAGCTTTGCCACTAGTGTCGGCAATTCTTTTCGCAATAAAGGTTCCCCGCCAGTCAATCTTATTTTCTCAACACCAAGTGAGACAAAGATTTTTGCTAGTCGTTCAATTTCTTCATATGATAATAGCTCATTTTTAGGCAAAAAGGCGAAATCCGGCCCAAAAATTTCTGCAGGCATGCAATATTGACATCTAAAGTTACAGCGATCAATGACTGATATTCTTAAATCCCTTAAGGGCCTATTCAACTCATCTGTAATATTCGATTTACTCATCCAATCAACTCCGTTTATTAAAGGTGAATATTTCACCAAAAGCTTATGTCCTGTATAGGGTTTCCTCTTTCATATCAATCAATTTTTCACAGAACCAAAATTAAAACTATATTGTATTAGAATACATCATCATATTTCTAATGACAACTGAATGAGATGTACACAATCACATTATCGAAAAATTATGAATAATAAAAGTATCTTAACCTCCATAAAGAAAAAAGAAAAACAGCAGGTTTTACTCTGCTGAATTCATCATTCCTTATTAAAAGCAGGATTACTCTTTTCTAGACGAATATTCCTTACACTCATTTAGTCTTAATCTCTCACACCTAAGGCGATTTTTGCATATCTAGACATTTTGTCTTTTGACCAAGGTGGATTCCACACAATATTGACTTCTGTTTTCTTTACTTCAGGAATATCTGTTAATGCACTCTTTACTTGATCTACGATGGTGCCTGCAAGCGGGCATCCCATTGACGTCAACGTCATATCAACTTCTGCGCTGCCTTCCTCGTCCATTCTTACATCATAAACCAACCCAAGATTAACAATATCTATTCCTAATTCAGGATCCACTACAAGCTCAAGTGCACCCATGATGCTTTCTTTTAAATCATTATCCATTTTTCTACACTCCCTCATTCAAAAACTCTGATTATACCTATAATAACAAATTAATTTAAAAAATAAAGGAAGAAGGTTTAAATATAATCCTCAAACCATTGAACCGTTCTAATTAAGCCTTCTCTGCTTACTTTATGTCCTGCTTGCTCATCGCTGATGAATTTAATTTTTTCTGGCGTATCATCGTACAATGGCTTTACTGTTTCAAAGAAATCATAGGCATGTACATATGGCACGGTGGTATCCTTCTTCCCATGCCAAAATAATAATGGGCGCTTATTTAATTTTTCAGGCTGCATGCTTATATCCAGTTCTCTTATTTTACCCAGTAATTGCTGAATTTCATCCTCGTTAAGTGGAATATCTACACCATTTTTCTTCAACGCATCTATTTGCCAAAGTGCAAACTTCTCATAATAAGGCATCCCCATTAAGCTGACTGCTGCCTTTATCCATTTATATTGCGTCATTGCCCCTAACGTAACGATGCCACCCATAGAGGTGCCCGCAACGCCGATTCTCGCTTCATCAACAAGGCCGTCTTCTAATAAAGCATCCTTCACAACTTCTAGTTCAGAAATGGTGTTCATGACAATATCCCAAAAATGAATCTGTAAGTTAGCATCATTCAGACCTGCATTTCGTTCTCCATGGTAAATCGCCTCTGGCAAAACTACTCGGAATCCCTTTTCTGCCATTAGATAGGCGTAATGGAGATTATGTTCCTTTGCACTTGTAAAACCATGAACAAAAAGAATCAATGGCAGCTTTTCATTCCAATTCGACTGTTCTGCAACATGAAGTACAGGTATGTTTTTTATGTTTGTATGCTCGATATTAATCATCTTTTTGTCCCCCTATGTAAAGATTATATAAATATAATGTAATTTTTAATGAAAAAAGAGTGATTTCTTTTACATCCGACACTATAAATTGGTAACATAGTGTAAATTGGTCTTTTAAAATTATTTTTCATACAGTTTGAAAAATTTTACTGCCAACCAAGTTTACCATGGAAAAAGGGATTCCCAAAACTTTTATGCTTAAATAATCAATATTTGTTAAGAAGGAGACGTTATGGTAAAAAAACATTTAATCGCGCTAGATCTTGATGGAACTTTACTTAAAGATAATAAAACCATATCTCAGAAAACCAAAACAGTGATTGAAAAAGCTCGTGAGCAAGGTCATGAAGTCATGATAGCCACTGGCAGACCATACCGCTCAAGCGAAATGTATTATAGAGAGCTTAAATTAACAACGCCAATTGTAAACTTTAATGGCGCTTTTGTTCATCATCCGCGCAATAAACAGTGGGGAATCCGACATTCTCCGCTCGATATCAAGATTGCAAAAGAAATTGTAGAAGCCAGCCAAGATTTTAACTCTTATAATGTGATCGCAGAGGTACTGGATGATGTATATCTCCATTACCATGATGAAAAGCTTCTGGATATCTTTAATCTCGGGAATCCTCAAGTAACCACAGGCGATTTGCGCGAGTTTCTCAACGCGTCGCCAACGAGCATGCTGATTCATACAGATGAAGCCCACGTAAAGCAAGTCAATAAACACTTATCAGATGTTCATGCAGAAGTCATTCATCACCGCAATTGGGCAGAGCCTTTTCATATCATCGAAATCGTTAAAGCTGGCTTGAGTAAAGCCGTAGGATTGCAGCACGCATGCGACTATTTGCAAATTCCTAAAGAAAGAGTCATTGCCTTTGGGGATGAAGATAATGATTTAGAAATGCTTGAATTTGCAGGATACGGAGTTGCAATGGGGAATGGCATCGATCAAGTAAAAACGATTGCTAATGAAGTGACCCTTTCAAACGAAGAAGACGGTATAGCTGTTTACTTAAACGATCTGCTTCAATTAAAAGCGATATAAGCAGCATCCAATATCTGCCCTTTTGAAAAGAGGAATTTAGTATATACTAATTAACGAAGCAGCAAGGCTGTTTCCAAACTCTTATTCAAAGGGGAGATTCGAATGGGTAAACGTAATAAATCGAAACGATTTGTTCAACAGGGTGCTGACACGGTTTCTAAGCATGATGAACGTATACCATATCATTCCACATATGCAGAGGCTGAAGCAGAAAAGCTAAAAAATGTGAATGAATCTTCCCTTGGGGGAATTTAAATTCAGTAAAGCAAAAGCTGACATTTTAGAATGTCAGCTTTTTTGCTTTAGGCGTTTTCATATACTTCGTTGCTTTTCGTAGGTAGTGGTTGATTTCCTCTCCAGGGTGCTCGCTTTCCGCGGGGGGGGGGTGAGCCTTCTCGTCCGCTTCACTTCGGGGTCTCACCTGTCCCGCTGTTTCCGCAGTAGTCTTGCACCCTTTTCGCTCCAATCAACTTTTTTTCAATGGTTTGTCTTATCAAGAAAAGAGCCTTGCTTTAAAAGGACTCTAATAATACTGGAAAAGTATTGACCATTTTCCCATTTGATTTTTCATAAAAGTAAGCAATGATTGATCCATTCTCAGGAAGTTTTTCTTGCTTAAGCAGAATATTAATTGCAAAGTCTTCCTTGTCTGACGAGTGTAGTTTTTCACTTATTAATTGATGATGACCATCCTCAACCGTATAATAAAATGGCTGCTTAGAATGGTGCCTGCCCACTACAGTATATTCTCCATCATGACCCGATACCCTCATATCACTGAAGGATTGATTTAAAGGCGGCAGCTGGAAGCTTGTTTTTGCTTTTAAATCTGCCTGCAAGCCACTTGGCTGTATAACCTGCCCTGTTAAATTAGCCTCTATTCGATAGTCCCCTTCACTCACCCTTTTACCATCTTTCATATAATCCCATTTCTCTTGCCATTTTTTTGTTTCTTTAGGCTGCAATTCAAGATTCTGTATGACTTGCAAAAAAGACTTGCCTTTTGAATAATCATAAACAATCTCCCCATTCTCATCACGAATGACAAGCTCATACCTTTGTGATGTAGGGAACTCCAAAGTAACCGTTTGATCTGATGAATTTTCAACAACAAGATCCATCTCAAGTGCATCCATACCTGGATTTGTATAAATCTCAAAAGTTATCGGCATATTCGTTTGATTAGCTTCCATCAAATACTGCCCTGGAAGAAAAGAACTCATCATGATGCCAAAAGCCAGCAGTAAATGCAGCATAATTACCTCCTTATAAGAAAAGTGGAGGTGGCTCGCTCAGCCCCGACAAGCTTAAGGCGCGCAGGAAATGAAGGTGTTCTTTCCTTCAATTCCTGCGTGACTTATGACCTCGAGGGGCTAGCCACCGGAACTAGACAATCCGAAATGTGGAGGTGGCTCGCTCAGCCCCGACAAGCTTAAGGCGCGCAGGAATTGAAGGTGTTCTTTCCTTCAATTCCTGCGTGACTTATGACCTCGAGGGGCTAGCCACCGGAACTAGACAATCCGAAATGTGGGGGTGGCTCGCTCAGCCCCGACAAGCTTAAGGCGCGTAGGAAATGAAGGTGCACTTCCCTTCAATTCCTGCGTGACTTATGACCTCGAGGGGCTAGCCACCGGAACTAGACAATCCGAAATGTGGAGGTGGCTCGCTCAGCCCCAAACTCAAATTACAGTAGAGAAAAAACCAACAGATCTATACAACAATTTAGTCTTTCCTAAATACGCCATACACATCAGAAGTATTTACAATGTTTGTAAATGCTTCAGGATCCACCTCTTGAATCGTCCTTTCCAAATCAAATAATTCATACCTGGAGATTACTATCATAAGCATTTCACGTTGTTCATTAGAGAATGCCCCTCTGGCAGGTATGATTGTAATTCCACGCACAAGACGATTATGAATAGCCCTTTTCATTTCATCTTGTTTTTTAGTAATGATCATCGCAGTTAAT
This sequence comes from Cytobacillus purgationiresistens, assembly GCF_030813235.1. GTDB lineage: Bacteria > Bacillota > Bacilli > Bacillales > Cytobacillaceae > Cytobacillus > Cytobacillus purgationiresistens. The sequence goes on from NZ_JAUSUB010000002.1 coordinate 105,817, forward strand.
TTTTCATGTCTGGTATGAATAGCATCAATAACTCGTGTTGAAGCATATAGAGTTACGAGTGTATATAAAGCTTTCTCTCCTCCATATAAAAATCCTGCTGTAATAATAATAATGGCATTTAAAGTGAAAAAATATGTACCAATTGGTCTGTCTTTCACCCTAGACAGTATCATGGCAATAATATCCATACCACCAGTAGATGCCCCCCACTTTAGAGTTATGCCGACACCCACTGCAGCTATGACACCTCCAAAAACAGCATTTAATAAAATATCATGTGAAACTTGAACGACTGGGATGATTTCCATAAATAGTGACATGAGAAATACACTAATAAAACTATGGATTGTAAACGAACGTCCAACTTTTTTCCACGCAAGAATCGTTACAGGAATATTCAATACAAATAATAATATCCCTGTTGAGACAACCCCGCCTAAAATACTTGACAATAACTGCGCGACACCAGTAAATCCGCTGGCATAAACATTTGCAGGGATTAGGAAGAAGTTCATTGCAAAAGCATTCAGAACAGCACCTATAAATACGACAATTATTTTTTTAGTTTCTAACCAAGCCATAATAACCTCCTCATACTACTTATGTTTTCTTTACCCAAGTTTATATTTTTCAATACATTTGATTGTTTTTTTCTAGGAAATTCTATACACTTAAATCATCTACACATATGAAAGCAGGTGAATAGGTATGTCAGTAAAAATCTTAGCTGACAGCGCGTGTGATTTACCGTTAAGCTTTTTTGAAGAAAATGATGTGACACTTATTCCTTTAAAAGTCCATTTGGGCGATGAAGAATATGATGACATTATTACAATTGATTCAAAAAAGATTTATGATGCCATCCGTGGTGGACAGGTTCCAAAAACATCTCAAGCATCCCCCTTACTATTCGAAGAAATCTTCACTGCAATGGCAAAAAATAATGAAGACGGCATTTATATAGCATTTTCTTCCGAGTTATCAGGTACATATCAGACAGCTGTCATGATGCTAGATCAAGTAAAAGAAGCATATCCAGATTTCAAATTGCAAATCATTGATAGCAAATGCGCTTCTCTGGGGCATGGCCTCGTTGTCAAGGAAGCAGCCAAGTTTGCTAAAAACAATGTTGCGAAAGAAGAAATTATTAAGGATATTCAATTCAGATGTGAACATATGGAGCATTTATTTACTGTTAATGACTTAGAATATCTTGCAAAAGGCGGACGCGTTTCTCGAGCTTCTGCATTTCTTGGCGGATTATTAAACATTAAACCTCTTCTGAATGTTGAAGACGGAAAGCTCGTTCCCATTGAAAAACACCGAGGCAAGAAGAAGCTCCTTCGCAGAATTATTGAAATCATGAAGGAACGCGGTGAGTCGTTAGATCAGCAGCTCATTGGCATTAGTCATGGTGATGATGAAGAAACCGCTCTTGAAATGAAAGCCTTAATTGAAAAAGAATTAAATGTTAAGCAATTTTATATTACTCAAATCGGCTCAGCAGTAGGCTCACATGCCGGCGCAGGAACGATTGCAATCTTCTTCCTAAATAAACTTAGCGATTAACGCACTCATACATACTTCTTTCCATTCTACGAACAATAAGTGTACGATCTTATTTCACTTGAATGGAAGGGAGTTTTATTTATGTCTCATACTACAGATAATGATAAAAAAGCGAAAGATAATAACGCTTTCCGTCATGAAAAGAATATGCAGGAAGACAAAAATCGCAAAGCAGGCAAAAAGCAATTCTCTAAGAAAACAGATCATTTATAATCATATATCTTAAATAGAAAAAAAACGAGCGCATGAACGGCTCGTTTTTTTATTTATTCCTGTTCTTCTTTTTGTTCCTTCTCATAGGTCCATCCATCTTTTTGATAAACCCGTCCATCCTTCATCAAGCGGCCAAGCGCACGCTTGAAAGAAGCTTTACTCAACTGAAAGCGGTCTTTAATATCTTCTGGTGTGCTTTTATCGCTATAAGGCATGGCGCCATTGCGCAATGCAAGATAAGAAAGAATGACATCTGTGTCATCGTCCAACGTTTCCTGTTTTCTCGGTATTAAAGAAACATTAATTGTGCCATCTTCCTTCACATCAATGATTCTACCTTCTACCTTTTCACCAAGTCTTGGCTCCACTTTTCTCTGAGATTCATGGATAAAGCCTTTATAGCCTTCAGCAGTATAAACCCAGCTACCGACTTTAGCTGTACGATAAATAAAGCCGTGAATATTATTATTATAGCTGTCACGATCTGCTTTTTCAGAAATTTCCTCAATAATTGGATCGGTAGCCAACTTGACATAAATCCGATTATTTCTATTCACTCTTAAAGTAATGTAAAGCGTGTCATCCACTTCTGGCCATACTGAACGATGAGCTGGTAAATCCTCTTCGCCAAGCAGCATGTCCTTTTGTACGCCTATATTAATAAACACGCCGATCCCAGGCTTGACATCACTTACTTTTGCCCATCCGTATTGACCAACCTGAATTTCAGGGATGTTCGTTGTTGCTGAGATTCTGCCTTGAGAATCAATATAAAGGAAAGCCTGCACCTCTTGCCCGTCTTCTAATGGCTCTTCCACCTCATTGTTATGAAGAAGCACGTCCTCTTGTCCATCTGTTAAAAAATAGCCAAAAGCAGCTTGTCTTGATACCATTAATGTTGTTGTCTGTCCTATATACTCAAATAAAGCCATTAAAAATCCTCCTAAGTTGTTCACATTGCTATATTTTACTATAATGAGAACATAAAGTGAAACCTCTTTTCAAATAGAGTGTTTTATTTATACATAAGAAAAGTGTAAAAGGAGGCTGTAAAGGCTTATGGCTAAAGAAAGTTCATTCGATATTGTTTCAAAAGTTGATTTTTCAGAAGTAACAAATGCCATTAACATTGCGATGAAGGAAATTCAAACAAGATATGATTTTAAAGGCAGCAAGAGTCAAATTTCTCTTGATAAAGAAGAACTTGTTCTTATCTCTGATGATGAATATAAGTTAGATCAATTGAAAGATGTATTGATTAGTAAAATGATTAAACGAGGCATTCCCATTAGAAACCTCGATTACAGCAAAATTGAAGGGGCATCAGGTGGTACTGTTCGTCAAAAAGCAAAACTGATCCAAGGCATCGATAAAGATAATGCTAAAAAGATAAATACGATTGTAAAAAATAGCGGCTTGAAAATTAAAAGCCAAATTCAAGATGATCAAATTCGCATCACTGGTAAAAATCGTGACGACCTGCAACAAATTATCGCTGCAGTTAAGGAAGCTGATTTGTCTGTCGATGTACAATTTATGAACTATCGTTAAACAGCCCTTTTTATGGGCTGTTTTTTTATAATGAAAGCTTCCATATACTCATTTACGATTTTTATTTAAAAATGGTTCTAATAGATGGTTAAAACATCAAGTTCCCCTTTTTCATCGAAGAATGGTTTTAATAGCCGGATTAGAACATGATATTCCGCTTTTTCACCGAAAAATGGTTCTAATAGCTGGATTAGAACATGAAGTTCCCCTTTTTCACCGAAAAATGGTTCTAATAGCTGGATTAGAGCATGAATTTCCCCTTTTTCACCGAAAAATGGTTCTAATAGATGGATTAAAACATGATATTCCGCTTTTTCACCAAAAAATGGTTCTAATAGATGGATTAGAACATGAATTTCCGCTTTTTCACCGAAAAATGGTTTTAATAGTCGGTTAGAACATGTATTCCGCTTAGTACTTTTCCACTTTCCGCCTTTCACTTGGCAGTCTCTTCAATCTTCTTTATTTCCTAAGATGTTTTTTTCATCATAAATAGGGAATGATTTTGTTATTGGAGGATGAAAAAATGACAAACGATTCTAATGTTCCACAAAATTTTCCTGCACAGCATCAAAATGTGCAACCTGGGCTTGAGGAGAAAATGCAGCCCGAACCTATCTATATAGATCAAAATTACAAATCAGCTGGAAAGCTTGAAGGTAAAGTTGCAATTATTACTGGCGGTGACAGCGGGATTGGAAAATCAACCGCCATTTATTATGCCAAAGAAGGTGCAAATATTGTCATCGTCTATTTAAATGAACATAAAGATGCTGAGGATGCGAGAAAGCTTGTAGAAGAAGAAGGCAGTAAGTGTTTACTAATCGCTGGTGATATTGGGGAAGAATCATTTTGCCAAGGCGTTGTCTCTCAGACGATAGAAAAGTTCTGCAGCATTGATATTCTTGTTAATAATGCTGGAGAGCAGCATCCGCAAAAGGACCTTCTAGATATCTCTTCACAGCAGATGGAAAAAACATTTAAAACAAATATCTTTTCTATGTTTCATCTCACTAAGGCCGTTCTGCCTCATCTAAAAAAGGGCGATAGCATTATTAATACGGCATCTGTGACTGCCTACGGTGGCCATAAAGAGCTGATTGACTATTCTTCAACAAAAGGTGCCATCGTATCCTTTACGAGATCACTAGCCCTCTCTCTAGCAGATAAAGGCATCCGTGTGAACGCCGTTGCGCCAGGACCGATTTGGACTCCATTAATACCTTCAACATTTTCCGCCGACCAAGTCGCTCAGTTTGGAAAGGACGTTCCATTAAATCGGGCTGGCCAACCCTTTGAACTAGCACCCACCTATGTTTATCTTGCAAGTACTGACTCCAGTTACGTAAGTGGACAGGTTCTCCATGTGAATGGAGGCAAAGTTTTGAATGGATAAAAAAAAGAGAAACTCCGCTGATGCTTCATCAGTGGCAGTTTCTCTTTTTTTTATTCTGGTTGATTCTTTCCGCCTCTCTTTTTAGCAAAGAAAAGAAATAAGAAGAAAGCAAAAAGGACTCCTAGAAGTGTAAAACCGTAAGTCAAATTAAATCCTGCTTTATCCGTTAAGACATAAACCTCTGATTCTTCACGATTCAAAACAATGTGGTACTCATCGTCCTCATTGCTTCGGACGAGATCTCCAGCCAATAGACCTCTTAACTCCTTATTAGAATCTAGTTGTTCAGCTGTAAGAATTGCGTCTTTTGTGCCTGTTGTATTATTAATTACAACAACGGATGTTTCATCTTTATATTCGCGCTTATAAATAGTAAACCCATTCTCTTCAACAAGAACTTCCATTGATCCTCTAGTAATTGATGGAAGCCTATTTCTTACTTCTGATAATTTACCAATATACTCGATTAATTCCTTATCTGTACGAAAGTCCATTTGCTTCCTGTTATCTGGTGTTTCTCCACCATCTAAAGCAATTTCACTTCCATAATAAACAATTGGAATTCCCGGAGCTGTGAATAAATAAGCAAGCGCCGTCCTCCATCTTGGTCCAGGATGCTGATTAATTGAAACTGGATCTCTGGTAAATCTCACCATATCCTGGTTGTCCAAAAATGTTCCTAGCTGGTAGGGATTTTCATATGTATTCATATTTGTTTCTAATTGATCTAAAAGCGCTGTCATCGGAAGATCTGGCTCGACAAATGCTGCTCTCCTCGTTTCAGCTGATGGATAATCGGCAAAACCATCTATTCCAGTACTTTCATAAGATGTAATTGATTGCGGATCATTCGACAATACCTCACCTAAGAAATAAAAGTCATTTTTCGTCTTTTTCACCTCTGAAACAAAGTCAGTTAAAAAGCTCTCAGAAGCTAACTGAACTCCATCAAGACGATAAGCATCAATATCAGTTTCTTCTATCCACCACTTGGCTGCATCAATCAAATATTGGTTTACTTCAGGATTGTCATGATTTAATTTAGGCAACCCTTCTGCCCAGTCCTTATCAACTTTTTCCATCTTCTCAAGTTCATCTTGTTCTTCAAACCACTCTGCTTTTTCAGAATCACTTACCCACGGATGCTCCCTTCCGACATAATTGATTGGGAAATCAAGCATGACTTTAATTCCGCGTTCATGCGCTTCTTTTACAAGTTCTTGAAATTCTTCGATTGAACCTAAATGCTCTTCCGTTTCATAAAAATCTTCAACCCAGTAGCCATGATAGCCCTTGTTTTCGTTTTTAAAAATCGGGCTTAAAGCAATTGTTGTAAAGCCAAGGTCGCTGATATGGTCGAGACGATCGATTACCCCTTTAAAATCACCGCCATGATAAGCTTCCGGGTCCTTTACATCCACTTCATAATCATTACTATTATCACGATTGCTAAAGCGATCGACTATAAGATAATATATTGATTCATCCTGCCACTTTTTCTCTTCTTTTTCAACTGCACTAGCTGGCAGTGCAGCAAAAAGAAGCAACGGAATCATAATGAGAGAGATTATTGTTTTTTTCATCGCCACTTCTCCTCGTCTTTAGTATTTCGTATATTTATAACCTGCTTCTATAGGTCCAACCCTTTTAGATTAGCCTTTTGTCATGCTCTCGTCAAACGGTTGTTTAAAAAAGACATACATATTTCAATATTTAAGACTACTTCTAGCAAAATACTATTTATAGTGCGCCCTAGTTCAATCCTCGTATAATCTTTCTTTGTACCCTTATTAGAAAAAAACAATCGCATCCCTTTACTTTTTCCTCATTATTCTTTCCGGTGCAGCGAGCGCTGGATTTTTTATAACATCACTCTTTTCCCGGTAACTGAGTCATCATTATTCTTCTTTTATTGTTATTCGTCGTTGAAAACAGTGTTGACAAGAGTGAATAGTATGGCTCATTCTTTTTCACACAATTTTACGCACTCAATCCTGGGTTGGTTGGGGTTAATTATCGTTTATTTTCTACCTTCTCACTTGATTTGGCGCTGAGTTGGGCGTTATTATCTCTTTTTTTCTACCTTCACTTGATTTGACACTGAGTTGGGCGTTATTATCTCTTTTTTTCTACCTTCTCACTTGATTTGGCACTGAGTTGGGATTAATTATCTCTTTTTTTCTACCTTCTCACTTGATTTGACACTGAGTTGGGTTCAATTATCTCTTTTTTTCTACCTTCTCACTTGATTTGACACTGAGTTGGGTTCAATTATCTCTTTTTTTCTACCTTCTCACTTGATTTGACACTGAGTTGGGCGTTATTATCTCTTTTTTTCTACCTTCTCACTTGATTTGGCGCTAAGTTGGGTTCAATTATCTCTTTTTTTCTACCTTCTCTCTTGATTTGACACTGAGTTGGGATTAATTATCTCTTTTTTTCTACCTTCTCTCTTGATTCTGCACTGGGTTGGGCGTTATTATCTCTTTTTTTCAACCTTCTCTCTTGATTTGACACTGAGTTGGGATTAATTATCTCTTTTTTTCTACCTTCGCACTTGATTAGGTACTGAGTTGGGGTAAAATAATTAACACTATAATCATAAAAAACCAGGACCTCGCAATGTGATCCCGATTTTTGTTTGATTAGAATGTCAGTTTACCGCCAATGACTGGTTTGCCAGGTATCGCCGGGTTAGTTGGTGAAGGTGTTGGTACTTCTACTTTGCCTTTACCTGGGTTTTCTGGTTTAACAATTTGACTTGGTTTGTCAGGGACCGGTTTCCCTTTGTCTGGTGCGTCTTTTTTATCAGGCGCTGTTTCACCTTCTTTAAGCTTGTGAAGCTCGATCGTTTTAGCTGTTTTGTTTCCGGCTAAATCAACTGCTTCGAAGACGAATTGGTTCGGGCCGTCTTTTAATTCTAATTCGATATCTTCAATGACTTGTTCAAAGCCTCTCATTTCAAATGGCTCTTCGAATTCTTGATAGTAGATTTCATCCCCATCTAAATATAAGCGAATTTCATCAAAGTTATCGGCAACCTTCACATCGACGATTGGGTTGTCTTGATTATGCTCTACATACTTGCTTGCAGGCAAACCTGAGACTTCCACATCTGGTGCTGTTGTATCGATCATGATTGTTCGTTTGAATTTAGCTGTATTGTTTGCATTATCCACTGCTACCACTTCAAATGTTGGAACTCCGTCTTAAAGATGAAGTGTAGTGTCAAAGGCATATTCTTCTTTTTCTTTATTGTAGGTTAGTTCAACCTCTTGACCTGCAATAGGCCAGATACTTCTTTAATTGTTCCTTTTACTTTGACATCATTTGTATTGTAAACCTCCAAGGCCGCTAGCTCAGTTAAGTAAACAGTAGGGATTTATCCTTGTTCACTTCTTTAACCTCGATTTCCTTTTTTGTTGTAATACCTGCAAAGACATAAGCTACTATACTTTAACAATGGAACCGATCTCCAACTCTTCATCAGTAAATGTCTCTGTGTCGCCACTTAATGGCTTAGTCAGGACAGTCTTGTCATCTAAATATCTAAATAGGAGATACCAGAACCGCCTTCATTATATCTAAAACTGTATTATCTTCCACAGCGCCTGAAATAACCATTGGGCCACGTGCTTCTTTTACTCGACAATATTAATATTATAATCTTTAAACCAAACATGAATTTGGGCTAAATGCGCAAGGAGCTGCGGTCCCGTCATCAATTGACCGAACCAAGGAACTTGGAAAGCATCGCCCTTTGTTTCAACGATTTCCCTCAAATTTTTCTCATCGAAGAACTCGAATAATGCAGATGATTTATCACTTAGAATATCATTCAGCATTTGCTGTACGACTTTTATATAGACCGGATTATGTGTTTTAGGGTATGGACTCTTCTTACGATAGAGTACATCCTCTGGTAGCACACCTTCAAGCGCTTTACGTAAGATTCCTTTTTCTCGATTGCCGTGCATTTTCATCTCCCATGGAATATTCCAGACATATTCCACAAGCCGATGATCAGCAAATGGGACACGAACCTCTAAACTCGCCCCCATGCTCATGCGATCTTTTCTATCTAATAATGTAGTCATAAAGGAAATCATATTGATATAAAATAGTTCCCTGCGCTTAGTTTCTAATTCGCTCTCACCGTCAAGCCTAGGTGTTTCATCCACAGCCATCTTGAATTTCTCCATACTGTACTCTTGAAGGTTAAGCTTGCTGCGCCAATCTGCTTTTAATAATCTTTGTCTTTCATCAATCGATCTCATCCAAGGATAACCAGTACGACTTAAATCGTCTGTACGATGAAACCAAGGATATCCGCCAAATATTTCATCCGCACATTCCCCCGATAAACTTACAACATGATCCTTCTTAATCTCTCTACAGAACCATAATAATGATGAATCAATATCTGCCATACCAGGTAAATCTCTAACATGAACTGCTTCAATTAAGTAGTGTGCCAGTTCTTCCTGAGTGATAATGCAATTTTGGTGGACTGTCTGAAAGGTATCAGTCATTTGCTTTATATAGACGCCATCTGAATTGGGTTGGAAGTCATTCGCTTTAAAAAACTGGTCATTTCCTTCATAATCGACAGAATAAGTTTTAAGCGGCTTTTTCCCTTCTTTTTGATAGGCCGTTGCCGCAATAGCGGTAATCGCGCTGGAGTCAAGGCCCCCTGATAGCAATGTACATAGCGGTACATCAGATACGAGTTGCCTTGTCACCGCATCCGTCACTAAATATTTAACTTTATCCACTGTTTCTTCCAGGCTATCTTGATGTTGTTTACTCTCCACATTCCAATAACGCCAAATCTTCTTTCCTTTTCTTGAAAAATTTAAAGCATGCGCTGGACGTAATTCCTTCAAGCCCTTAAACACACCCGCTCCTGGTGATCTCGATGGACCCAGTCCAAAAACCTCAGCCAGCCCTTCTCTATCAAGCTCGGTTTTTACTCTTGGGTGAGCTAAAATCGCCTTCATCTCTGAACCGAATATAATTCCTTTAGAGGTTTCTTTGTAGAACAGCGGTTTTACACCTAATCTATCTCTGCCAATAAATAATTCTTGTTTTTGTTCATCCCATAAAGCAAAAGCAAAAATTCCATTTAACCGTTCAAGACAATTTTCTCCCCATTCAATGAAGGAAGTTAATAAAACTTCTGTATCAGAATGACCTTTAAAAGAATATCCTTTTATAAGGAGTTCTTTTCTAATATCTTCTGTATTATATAATTCGCCATTATAACAAATGGTATATTGATTGCTCCTTTTTTCAATCGTCATTGGCTGTCTGCCGCCTATGGGGTCAACGACAGCCAAGCGCTTATGGCCGAATCCTGCATGGTGCGAAGTCCAAATATTTGTATCATCAGGTCCTCTTCTAGCCAACGTTTCGGTCATTTTGCCAAGCGTGTTTTTTTCATTTTCCATATTGGTTGCAAAATCTATCCAGCCTGTGATTCCACACATTAAATATCATCCTTTCTATCACACCTCTTTATCATACGAACTATGGAGTACATTCGGCAGCAAGTCATAGCTTGAGGATAAACTTATAGAGTCCTAAGCGGTTTTAGTGGAATTGTTGGGCACATCATGCATGGATTCATTCTATGCAAGCTAAATAAAATGGTTAATTGTCCTATATAAGGTTATAAAACGTCGAGCAATTGACCAAAAATAGAGTGTATAGAGTAAATGGAGGTTTTTTATGAACAGGCAGCAACGGACGAAACTTATCGAGAATCAAACTCGTGCTTTTTCTGAGGGGATAGTTGAGTTTATTAATGATCAATGGGTATTTTTTGATAACGAAACAGACGAAGCCTCTTTATTAGATGAATTTATACAACAGGATATTGAAGTATACAGATTCAAACGTTGGAAAAAAGGTAGCATGTTAGAAAATGGGAAAGTCTCTTGTTCCGATGAATTATTCCATTTAAAGGACCAAGATCAAATTCGCATTCGAAAACTTCTTGTATTCTCCCTTGAAAGATTATTAGATGAAGTGAATGACGATGCTTTTTTTCAATTTGTTACAAATTTAAATAGCATCAACTTCTCAATATTCGATTGTATTTACTGTTACAATCAACTAACATTCTTTAATGATGGTGAAAGAAAAAGCGGTGTCAACTTCATGATATTCGATAATCAAGAATATATTTGCAGTGTCCAGCATCATTTCTTCTACTACGAAAACGAAACCGATCGCTTCGAGTTCACACTCAACAGCGGCAAAAGAATGGTAATAGAAAAAATATCATCTTAATTCAAAAGCGAAGGCGACTGCTCAGGGGCGACAAGCTTAAGGCGAGTCAACCGAAAAAGGTGATCTTTCCTTTTTTGGTTGGCTTGACTTAAGACCTCGAGCCCCTAGGAGCCGCAGCTAGACTAATTCAAAAGCGAAGGCAACTCGCTCAGGGGCGACAAGCTTAAGGCGAGTCAACCGAAAAAGTTGATCTTTCCTTTTTTGGTTGGCTTGACTTAAGACCTCGAGCCCCTAGGAGCCGCAGCCAGACCAAACCGAAAAGCAGAGACAACTCGACTACAAAGGAAATGTATTTGTTTCATTGAAAAAGCTTAGCTCTTTGTTCACTCCCTTTTCCATATCATAACTTTTCCTGCACGCGCGAAAAAGAGCTAACTTTAATGTCAGCTCTTTTTTTTATGAGGATTCTCTAAGACCTTTTTCAAAGTCTACTATGGTTAACGGCTTGTGTATATAATAGCCTTGTGCATAATGACATTTCAACTGCTTGAGCAAGTCAATTTGCTCTTTGGTTTCTACTCCCTCGGCAAGCACCTTCACATGAAGGCCGTGCCCCATCGTAATGATAGCTTTGACGATGGCGATATCGGAAGTATCTATTTTTAAGTTATTAATGAAGGAACGATCGATTTTGAGCGTATTAATCGGTAAATCTTTCAAGTAACTTAAGGAGGAATAACCAGTACCAAAATCATCAATGGAGACCTTGGTGCCCATGTTCTTTAAGTCCTTCATTACTGAAATACTGTAATCAATATTTTCCAGCATTGTGCTTTCTGTTAGTTCAAGTGTTAAATATTTTGCTTCAAGCTCCGACTGCTGTAGTGCATTTTGAACGATAGATAAAAAGTTTGGCTCCTGGAATTGCTGTGCTGCGACATTCACAGAGATTGTTAAGTGGCCAAGGCCTTGACTCTGCCAGCGTTTATTTTGCATACACGCAGTATTTAGCACCCATTTACCTATTTCATTGATCAACCCGGTCTCCTCTGCTAACGGGATAAATTTTACTGGTGGCACTAGACCCAACTTAGGGTGATTCCACCTTAGAAGTGCCTCGCTGCCAAAAATTTTACCCGACTCTAAATCTATGAGTGGCTGATAACATAAGGAAAACTCGTTATTTTGTAAGGCCTTTCTTAAATAACTTTCCATTTCAAAACGTGCGATGAGATGTTCATTCATCTCATCTGAAAAAAATGTAATCCGGTTTCCGCCTATCTGCTTAGATAGGTTGTTAGCTATGTCAGCATTTTTTAACAAGCTATGTTGATCCAGTCCATCATTTGGATAAATACTGACCCCTATACTTGCCGTGACGTAAAATTCTTGATGATTAAAATATAGAGGTTCAGAAATGGAATGCAGAATCGATTGAGAAGCCTTCATAATATCTTCAACATTGATTTTATCTGATAGTATCAATGTGAATTTATCTCCGCCAAAGTTTCCTAAATATGATCCTGCAGGAACATATTTATCAATTCTTTCTGATAGACTCTTCAATACCTTATCCCCTGCGAAATGACCGATGCTATCATTGATGATTTTAAAACGGTCGATATCGATTGTAAGGATGGCTAGTCTTTGCTGATTTTTCCGTGCCCGTTTAATAAGAATATTTAATTGCTCAATAAACTTTGTCCGATTTGGCAGACCGGTTAAATGATCATAATATGATAATTCCGTTAATTTATCTTCTATCTTCTTCATTTCAGTCAGGTTCTTAGCGATGCCATAAATACCGACAATTTTTCCATTGATCATAATAGGAACGTTTTTAATTTGGTAATGTCCCTTTTCACCTGATTTTCCGATTAATTCAGCGTGGTAAACTTGTTCCTTTCCCTTAAAAGCGTTGATAAAATGCATTCTTAATCGGGGTACTACCTCTTTTGAAATCATTTTTATAACCGATTGACCAACAATTTCTTTCTCTGTATATCCTGTATTTTTCTCAAATGCTGGATTTACACTTGTAAAATAGCCTTGATGATCCGTAGTAAACACCAAATCATGATTGTTTTTAAAGAGCGTTTGATAGTATTGATTGGTCATGTTTAGATTTGACAGCAATTCCTTTTTTTGATCGTCAGATGCCTTTATTAGATGGGCGTAAGCATCATTCATCATCTGTCCAAATACATCTGATTGAATCATCCTTTTCTTTATATTAATGCTGGGGGACTCAGAAAAGGCAATACCGCTTAAAGATTGATTAATGAGCTTAGGTCTATCCTGATGATTGGATATTTCACTGTACGAAAAGAAACCATTCGCTGGAGCGATCATTTGCATTAAATTTAGCGCTTTCCCAGTGAAATCACCAGCAATCCATTTCCTACTCATATTATTAAAGATGAACATTGTTTCTGCTTCAAAGTCAGCTAGGTGATTGGCCAACTTTACAATATCCTCGATCACATTTTCCACTTTCGTATAGGTAACAGATAGTTGGTCCCCTGCAGATATTCTCCGATTTAACTTGATTGAACCATTTTTAAATACTTTGGTGATAAATACCGGAAGGCTTTCGTCCTTATGGTTAACAAGAAAAGGCAGGGGCAGGCTAGAGGATGGGAGCTGTTTAATATACGCCTCCCCTAAATAATGCTTTAAGACTTGAAGGGGGATGCCATCGTCCAGCTGGATAATCATTGATCCCCTAGCTTTTGTTACTGTAAAAGAGTGACCGATTTCTTCAATTTTATAGTTTGTGAAGGGCTGGACTCGAAGCTGTTCTCCATTCAATGCAATCGCCAAAACGCCTTCATAACATAGTTGTCCATTCAAAAATACATATGACCGATCTAACGTACCATTATCCCCCGCTTGTCCCCCAGTAACTATCATCTGCGGGTAAACTCGGTAAATCTTGTCAAGAAGTTCTTGGGTGTCAATTTCGTATCCAGCCGTTAATAAAATGAGCGCTTTTGTCTCTGGTCGGACTATTTTTTTAATAGTCGTTTCACTTATGGCCTTTTCCCTTGATAATTCTTCTTTATTAATCATCAGTGGAAGTATTTCTGTCTTATCGAATGATGTAAAACATAAGATAATCTGTTGCTCATAAATCTGACCATTCATAATTTCTCCAGAGGTTGAACAGCCAGCTATGACTGCATTAGGTAATATAGATTGTAATGTATGTAAGAGATGACTAATCTTCTCCAGGTCGAGAATTCCAGAATATACCTGAACAAGGAGTTGAGAGGAATCCTGCAAGCGTTTGTCTAAAATGTATCCTTTTAACTGGTTATCATTTTCGTATCGACATGTAATTGTTTGAGCCATAGCCATCATCACCACTAATTGAATTTGTCGTATTACAAATAGGAATTAAAGACTATTATGACTGTTCTTGTTTGTTTATTCATTTTAAAAATAACACAAATACAGGAATAAAGACATTAAAAAAAGAAAAAGCTGCTTAAAAAAGCAGCTTTTTCTAGGATTATTAGCCTATTTCATAAAAGGAGTAAAGCCTAGTGGAAGGCTTAAGCCCAGGTATAACACTAGTAGGAAAGCAACAATGAGTTGTACCCATAAGATTGTAGTTGCCTTGCCTTTTTTCCTGCGAACTAAAATCATTTCAAGCATGGAGATAACCCAAAGACCTACAATAGATTTTAATACATACATTAAATCAATATTACTTATGGATACAAGCATCATTACACCTGTAGCGATGATCAGTAAATAGAAAAGTCTTAAAATCATATGTACAACCTTGTCTTTACCGTTCTTTTGCAACATAAGTGCCACGAAGAATAATATGAATGCGACTATCCACGTAGATAAGTGAGCATGTGTCATGTAAAAAACCTCCTTCAATAATTAATATTTCCATTAAACGAACCAATTGTTTTATAAGTTCTTATTACAACCTTTACCATCTTGGTTAAAGCCTGTAACAATGGGTATGAATTCGTTTTCATCATACCATAATCATTCTTTAAATTCTAAACTAATGATTGAACTTTAACCAATCCTGTACATATTGTGTCCATTCTTTGAATTTTTTTTAAGCTTCTAACCGATTAGTAAGCGTACCGATATTTTCTACTGATATTTCAATTTCGTCCCCTGGCTTTAAAAAACGTGGTGGCTTAAAACCTTTACCTACTCCTGCCGGTGTCCCTGTTGCAATAATATCTCCTGGCTCAAGTGTCATTCCTTGAGATAAAATTGCTATCACTTTTTCCACTGGGAAAATAAATTGCTGTGTGTTAGAGTCCTGTCTTAATTCCCCATTTACCTTGGTTTGGATGGTCAAAGAATTTGGGTTATCAATCGTTGCTGAATCTACAATCCATGGTCCCATCGGACAAGATGTGTCTAAGCTTTTTCCAATAAAATATTGTTTATGTTTACTTTGCAAATCTCTTGCCGTGATATCATTTACAATCGTATAACCAAAGACATAGTCCAATGCATCTTCTTCTGAAATCCCTTTTCCCTTCTTGCCTATTACAACCGCAAGCTCTCCTTCATAATCAAGCTGGGAAGTTAGTTTACTGTGATTCAGCACTTCCATGTCTGACCCTGTTACAGCTGTAGGAGATTTTGTAAAAACTATGATGTCTTCCGGAATGTCTGCTGCACTCCCCATTTCAATTGCATGCTTAGCATAGTTTTTCCCAACACAAAAAACATTTTTTGAGGGGCGTGGAATGGGTGCCAATATTTCTACCGCATCTAATGGCAATACAAGTTCAGCAGCCGCTGAATTTGTTTCTGCCCACTCGCTCAAATGCTTTGCTTCATTAAGCAATTCCTCACTGGAAGCAATACTTGCGATTAGTGTATCCGGTAATCGATTTTCACCATATTTCTTCTCAGCTGCTTCCTTAAGAGGGAGAAAGCTAGTATCATTGTTTACTAACACTCCGTATTTCTCCAACCCATGATGATTGACTGTTAAAAACTTCATATCTTCACCTCATTTAGTATTCTCAAAACCAGTATAACGCAGATTTTTCTGAATGTATTATGATATGCAGCTATTTATAGCATTCTTTTCATTCTTGGCAGGTGAAAATATGTGAAACTTCTCCATAGCCATTCAAATGGACCATAGTAGTAATACTGCAACCATAAACGGCTAAACAGAATTTGAATAATAAAAATCACTGCAACCATAAGCGTACCATATAGGACTGAAATTTCACCATAGAATCCTAAGCCATACCCATAAAATATCAATGAAGACACAATGGATTGAAAAAGATAATTACTTAAAGAAAGACGTCCAACATAAGTCAATGGCGATAAAATCTTTTTCATGCTTCTCTGGTTAGCTAAGAGAGCAATCGATAAACCATACCCAATAGCCACCAGCGGACCGCCAAAAATGTCTTGGATATATTGTGCCGCCATATTTTCATCCCATAAATAAGGAAGTGATTTGAACATCAATCCAATGATCAAGCTAAAGGCAGCAAGCATTTGAATCAGCTTTTTATGATTTTCCATGTTTTCAAGCAATTTAAGTTTCTGTACTCCGCCTCCAATTAAAAATAACGGTAGAATGGAAATAGCTAAGATTGGAAACGTTCCAAGATTATTAGTGAAATACCAATCCGCAATTCGCTGAGAAGTGATCTCAGCAAACGACCCATTTTGATAAGTATCCATATAAGATTGAACATTTACAAATGGAGTCATCCCGCTTTCAGGCTCTATCAATGTGGCCAAAATCAAGAGCAAGCTTAATAGAATATTAGGCAGGGTGTATATGACTATTCCAATAATAATTAAATTCTTCGCCGACATTTTCACAAAAAGAATAAATATAAAGCCAAGTAGAGCATAAGTTACTAAAATATCACCGTGCCAAATAAAAAACGCATGCAAAAGACCAATAACTAGCAAAAAGGAAAACCTTCTGAATACAATCAGCGGAAAAGATAAACCTTTTAGGATCACGCGCTCTCTTAGGATCATGACACCATAACCAAATAAGAGGGCAAATAAAGGATAGAAGCTCGCTTGCACAAACACATCAATGAGCATAAACACCGTTCGATCCGTACCATCATTCCACCATGTGAAGGGATCAATGTAAATGAAAGGGGAATGGAAGGAAAGCATATTCACAAGAAAAATTCCGAGTAATGCAAACCCCCTCATGATATCAATTGAGGTGATTCTGCTCTGGTCAGATATCGGATACATATATAATCTCCTTTTCTTAAAAAACAAGTAGCTACTACATCATAAAATGATTTCATTTACCATGTCTAGCCCTTAGATGGAAACTTATACATTAATCATTATAACTGCAAGGATGTTTCCTCAACAAATCAACTGCCAAGCACAATGAAAAAAGATTGCAGGTTTCTCAGCTGCAATCCCCGTTCCATTTATCTAATTGACATATCTGCCGTCATGTCCCCCTTTGGCTTCCCAATAATCGTTGCGAAGATGTATCTTTTGGATTTTTCCTGATGCCGTTTTCGGCAGTTCTTCAATAAATGTCACCCCTGTTATCGCTTTAAAATGTGCCATATTCTCTCTTGTAAAGGAGATTAACTCTTCCTCAGTTGTAGATTGTTTGTCTCGCAGCACGACGAAAGCATGTGGTGTTTCTCCCCACTTCTCGTGTGGAACTGCAATAACTGCTGCTTCCAGCACTGCTGGATGCTCGTATAGGATGCCTTCTATTTCAATAGAGGATATATTTTCTCCGCCGCTGATGATGATATCCTTTTTGCGGTCGACGATATCAATATTGCCATAGTGATCAACTGTGCCCATGTCACCAGTATGAAGCCAGCCGTTTAAAATCGCAGCAGCCGTTGCCTCATCATTTTTCCAATACCCTTTCATCACTCCGTTGCTTCTAACCACTACTTCTCCTATATCTTTGCCATTAGGTTCAACTTCATAACCTAATTCATTTAGCACCCTGACTTCTGCACCAATCATTTCATAGCCTGCTTTTGCTTTCATGCGATATTTTTCCTTTGCCGATAGATGATCTAAATGAGAGCGAATGGTTGATACTGTACTTAATGGTGACGATTCGGTCATCCCGTATACCTGGATGAATTCCCACCCCATCTCTTCCTCTACTCTTGTCACAAAAGCTGGAGGCGGTGCAGATCCTGCAATGACAATCCTTATCGAATGCTCAAATCTAGGCGTATACCGCTCATAATATTGCATTAAGGTATTCAGCACGGTTGGAGCCATATGGAGCACAGTAGCCTTATATTTTTCCAATGCGGAAAAAATCGCCTCAGGCGTTGTTCTCCTTAGGCATACTTGGGAAGCACCGTTTGCTGTATAGTAAAATGGCGATCCCCAGCCATTCACATGAAACATTGGGAGCACATGAATAAGTGTATCTTGATCGTTTACACGAATATGGTGCATCGTACTCAAGGCATGCAAGTAATTATTGCGATGTGTAAGCATGACGCCCTTTGGATTCCCGGTTGTGCCACTTGTATAGAGAAGACTGCATACATCATCTTCTTCTAAATACTCTCTTTCATACTTCTCAGCTGAAAAACTTGATAGCCATGCGTCGTAACCGGTTTCATTCGTATCATCATTTTTATAATGAACGATGATTTTTTCTACTGTTGTTAATTGATCCTTAACAGGCTGTATAAGCTGGTAAAGGTCTTGATCGACTAACAATACCTTTGATTCGCTATGATTTAAAATAAATACATAATCAGCCGGCTTTAAGCGGATATTGAGCGGCACCATAATGCCTCCCACCTGTAAAACCCCATAAAACCCTTCGAGCATCTCTATGGAATTGGGTGCTAAATACGCAATTCGATCCCCTTTGTTGACATTCAAAGACTTAAGGCCATGAGATAACTGATTGACGCGCTTATTGAGCTGGTTATACGTCAGTACTTTGTTATCACCATATATCGCTTCCTTTTCACCATATAACCGTACAGCACGGTCTAAAAACTGCGATAAAATTAAAGGTACGTTCATCGAAAAAACACCTCACAAATAATTTAAAATTTCTGATTATAATTATTTTAGCATAATTGTAACAATTACAGCTATATTTTTCCTCTCTGTTATAGAACATTTTTTTATGAAAACGAGTGAGAAAGAAATTTGGGCTTTTTGTATCACAATATCTCTTTAGGCACATACGATAACTGTAAATAAGCAAACCTGGGTTATGCCTAAAGCGCTTATCAAAGTAAATGATATGAAAAGGATGTTCATAAATGCCAGCAATTGTCGGAGCGGTTCAAGTCATTTCAATCGGGAGCAGTTCTGTTTTTAATATTGGAGATGTTTATAAGATCATGCCTTTATCAAATGCTAAAACATTTTCAGGAGCTGGATCATTCAATACCGGGGATGGCCTTGAGGTTGTCAACCATTATAGCTCAACGAATACGTACGATAATGATGGGGTGGACCAAGGAAACTACTTTAATGCTTAGAGATCGGGTGGTCATATGAGTAATTTTTATATTCAGCAATCCATTCATATACAGTTGATTAAAATCGGCGGAGTTTCAAACTCTTCGGTCTTCCAAATTGGCAGCGCAGGCATTATTAAACCATCGTCCCATTTATATAATACTGGCGGGTTTACTGAGCCTGCTCCTGAATTTGATACGCCTCTGTCTGAAGGAACTGTTGTCGGGACTCCCTTTGTACCGTTAGTTGCTCCAGCCAAGCCATAATGAAAACAAGAAGGGTGGTGATGTAGATGAATCAAGATATATATGGTTACCTTCATCAGCTGCAAGCTTATATTCAAAACCAGGATAAGAGAATAGAAAATCTCGAGAAAAAGTTTAAGAAACTGCAAGATGAATCATTAGAATATCGAGACAAACAACCGATTCATATCGATAAAATTGAATATAAATTTGATCAGCTTAAAGTGGAATCACTTGAAGGTACATTAAATATTGGTTTAAACCCTTCCGACTTTCAAGATATAGATGATTTTTCAGTAGATAATAAAGAGATGAATACGCCTGCGTCACCTAAAAACTTATTAAAGCGGAACATAGAAATCGAAAATGAAATGTATCGCTTCATAGAAGCCGACTTACCCCAAATCGTTGCAGAAGCTGAAGCAAAATTAAATATGGCCTCCGGTGAATCCTATACTGAATTTATTAAAGAGGATGTTAGAAAACAGCTTTCTAAACGAATCGATTTTTATTTAAAACAACAGCCTATAAGACAATCTGCAGATGATCATCTCCATCAAAACGAAGAAGTAATCCAACAGCTTAAAAAGGAAATTGCAAATGGGGTTCATGCCTTCTTAAGCCACTTACCCGAAAATATGAAAGGAACGAAGCAGGAATGAATTATCAAGTATATAACAGAGAGCTATGCGTTAATGATGTTAGAATTATCGCTGTCGCCAGCTCCTCTATCTTTCTAGTTGGAGATGCTGAAACCATACAGCTCGCCTCAACCTTCGATACACCACCCGAGTCATTAATTATCGGGCCATTTGTGCCGCTCACTCCGGAGTAACGTGATATGTTAAAAAGAACATCTGTCGTCGATCATATTAAGGTAGACACCTTTGGATTTTCATCCATATTTGAAATTGGTGATACTTCTTATATTCAAGGCTTTTCCAGGGCGTTGGCGTTACAGCGGGACACAGATGTGTTCTACGGTAAAGAAGGCAGCTTTTCTGAATACGATATTTTCACGGAACCGTTTCAGGTCAGTCCAATAACAGAAAATATCGATATTCAAACCTTCCATCTCCAGCCGATCATTAAAGTGAACAAGATTGATATTATCGGTGTATCCGCAAGCTCATTCCTCCATATCGGGAGTACAAAAGATATTTCTTTGGAATCTAGGGTCAAGCATTTTCGTCAGCTTCTCCCAAATCCTACTCCATAGTCAGTTATTTTCTTTCTAAAAAGGATGTTATTTATGCCAGCGATTATTGGTCCGGTACAAATTGTAAATGTGGGAGGCGGCATTGTTCAATTTGGTGATGCCCTCAATATTTCCCCTAAAAGTAATTCCAAATCTACAACGGGATCTGGCGCAGCGAATACTGGTGGATTTATCATTACAAATAACGGTCTGAGCGCCAGCAATGTTCTTGATACAAATCTTGTCGATCAACCGAATATTGGGAATAATTAATTTTCGGTGCCTGCGGCAATCATAGGTCCTCATAATTTAAATGCCACTGTCGAAAACGACAGTGGCAAATCTTTTTTTGAACTGTTAATAAGCTTTCCTAATTAAGTTCTAAGTTCAACCAACGAACTAGTAGCTATATTTTCAACGTATGTGCACCATCAAAGAAAAATAAATACCTTTCATTCACTTTCCTTTTCAATATTAGTTCGAGTGCTTTTGTATACATTTCGATTTGGGTTTGATAACGGTCTTTTAGCTGAGGGACAGCCTCTTCTAATCCACCTTTAAAACGGTCTGTTATACGATCAGTCTTATAATCAACTAAGACCAAGCCATTTTCATCTTCAAATACACAATCGATAATCCCTTGTACGAGAACGGCCTCGTCTGCACCATCCCACTCGCGATAAACTTCACTTGCAGGAAGTGATAAACTAAAAGGAATTTCTCTCTGCAAGTCGACTGCCGCTTTCATTCTTCCGGCTAACTCTGTTGTTAAAAAGGAAACAACAAGACCTGGATCAATGATTTCTCCTTGCTCTCTTGTCAATAATTCTCTTTGAACCAGCATCTCAAGTTTTGCTGCGATTGCTTCTTCTGTACATTCTTCATTAAAATCAAGATGCTGCATAACCGTATGCATGGCCGTTCCCCGTTCAGCAGGCGATAATGTTTTCTCTTGCATAAAAAGCGGACGGTTTAGCAGCGGTTTCTTGAAGTTTGACATCAGTTCCGTTCCGCTTTCTTCTACTGAGAAGATTTCCTTTTGCCGCTTTACTTCTGAAACGGATTGTTTAGATCGGGATCTGGCCGCACTTCGATGAGGATATGACCAGGAAAGCTGTTCATAAATTCTCTCTAAATACGGTGAATCGACTCGAACCTGCTCACCTTTATATACCTTTTCAAGCAGACTGTCCTTTTCCTCATTCTCCTCTTCATGTAAGACTGCTGCTTCCTCGCCACTTATTACTTGTATATCCCAGCAAGATGAATGAGCAACAATCTCTTCACTTAACAGGGGACTGATATTTCCTTCTTCTCCGCGGATTCTTTCTCCATCCTGATGACGTACTAACGATGGACCGACCCAGTCAAGATAGCTGGCTGCGCTCGACCGAGAATAGTCATTTAACAGCCATTCCGCAGAATTTGCTGCCATTTGCCAGTCTTTTATTTTTTTATCGGCATTTTTTACAGAAGACACAAGAAATAGCTTCTCCTTCGCTCTTGTCAAAGCGACATAAAGAACACGCATTTCCTCGGAAATCATTTCCATTTTCTTCTTCCTTTTAAAAGCCAGCTGTGGCAGTGAGGGAAATGAAATGCGTTTTTCTGCATTCACATATTTATAGGCAAAGCCTAATTCTTTATCAAGCAAATATGATTTTTTCAAGTCCATTGTATTAAAGTTTCTCGCAAGCCCTGCGATAAATACAAAAGGAAATTCAAGCCCCTTGCTGCTGTGAATAGTCATGACACGAACAACATCTTCCTGCTCGCCAAGCGCACGTGCCGCACCAAGATCGTCACCACGCTCGCGCATTCTATCAATGAATCGCAAAAATCTAAACAACCCTCTAAATGAAGTAGCTTCATATTGTCGTGCGCGATCATAGAGAGCCCGCAAATTCGCTTGCCTTTGCTTGCCTCCTGGCATGCCTCCAGCAAAATCATAAAATCGTGTTTCTCTATACAAATGCCAAATTAATTCTGATAAAGATCCCTGCCTTGCCATCTTCCGCCAGTTTTTCAACTGTTCCATAAAGGGTTTTAGCCTATCATAGAGTTCCTCGTTATCTGGCGTAGGCTTACCAGTACAAAAAGCAGTTACTGCATCATAGAAAGCACCCTTTTTATTGTGAATGCGAATTTTTGCGAGCTCGTCTTCAGTTAAGCCAATAATTGGTGATCTGAGCACAGATGCCAATGGAATATCCTGATAAGGGTTATCTATGATTTTCAATAATGACATCATAATGGAAACTTCTGTTGCTTCGAAATAGCCGTTGGCTAAATTGGCATAAACCGGTATGCCCTGCTGCTTAAACTCATCCATTATTTGCGGTGTCCATGTCATTGAGCGAAGCAAAACTACGATATCACGATACATCACCGGACGTGTGGATTTAGTCTTTGGATTGTATACCTCTTTGCGACTAACAATCATTTCTTTAATTTTAGTCGCCATAAACCTTGCTTCCAATTGCGATTGCTCAAGATCGGCTGTATCAAATCCCTCTTGCTCCGATTCCTCGCTCTTCTGATCGTCACTTCCTGCTAAATCAATCATTGTTAGTTCAATGGGGTGGCTACTCTCTTCAGGATAGGAAGCGCCTTTTACAAGTTCAGCAGCAACATCATATTCTATTTCACCGACCGATACGCCCATAATTTGCTTAAAAATATAGTTTGTTCCATATAATACTTCTTTACGACTGCGAAAGTTTCTTGCCAAATCAATCCGCAGCCCACCTTCATCGCCAGCTGCTGTAAATCGATTATATTTTCCTAAAAACAAATTCGGCTCTGCCAGTCTGAATCGATAAATTGATTGTTTTACATCGCCAACCATAAATAGATTGCCTTCCTGCTCCGAATCTGATGTAACCAATTGCAGAATTGCTTCCTGGACCATATTCGTATCCTGATATTCATCTACCAGCACTTCTTTAAACTGTTGTCTGCACCCGATGGCTGCTTCTGTAGGACTAATCGTCCCATCCTCTTGAATATCCCCCAATATCGCTAAGCAATAATGCTCTAAATCTGCAAAA
This sequence comes from Cytobacillus purgationiresistens, assembly GCF_030813235.1. Classification (GTDB taxonomy): domain Bacteria; phylum Bacillota; class Bacilli; order Bacillales; family Cytobacillaceae; genus Cytobacillus; species Cytobacillus purgationiresistens. The sequence continues at coordinate 129,745 of NZ_JAUSUB010000002.1, forward strand.
TCGACAAGACCTTTTTCAACCTTTACTTGCTCAAATCTTTTTGAAAAGGCCTTTACAAGATTAGATAAGCCTGAGATATACGGCATCATTTCCTTCATATCACGGATAAAGCTTTCAGGCTTTCGCAAAAATAGCTCATCTTTCATCTTTTGCAGCATTTTCTTTGCTTGGTCTCTCAGCTTTTTAGACCTTTCTACAAGCTCCGCATCAAATTCATCACCTTTACAAGCTTTTAAAGTGCCAAATTTATAGGTTTGCATTGCTTCATAAAGCGTTTTCCATGATAGATCTTTCGCTTCTATTAACGTTTCAACAAGTTGAAGATCATTCTCAAAGTTGACTGCCCTCGGAGCTGGCCCTCCTGGTTGCTTTGTCAGCTGCAGACCGTGCTCAAGCAGTTGCTTGACACCGTTTAGCTGGAGGGTGATATCGTCAAGCACATACTGAACAAAAGGAAGCTGCTCCAGGTCCATTTCCTCATCAACATCATACATGCTCACAAGATGATCCAAATACTCTGTTGGAGAGGGATTTGACCGCGCGAAATCATACACATTGCGAATCACATCTTGCAAGGCTGTATCGCTGCGATCATTCGTAAAAGTATCTACAAGATCAAAGAATTCATTGTTTCCTTCTTTGCCATACTCCTCTTCAAATAACTCCTCGAGCACTTCATCTCTTAACAATTGGGCTTCCGTTTCATCTGCAATGCGAAAAGCTGGATCGACATCGATCATATAATAGTATTTTCTAATGATCTCCAAGCAAAATGAATGTAAAGTCGAGATAGAAGCTTTATTCAGCAATGTCGCCTGCTTCCTTAAATGCCTCGATGCTGGATTAGCCTGAATCGCTTTATCCAGCGCTTCTCCTATCCTGTGGCGCATTTCCGCCGCAGAAGCGTTGGTAAAGGTCACCACCAATAATTCGTCTACATCTAAAGGTTCATCTTCAGAGATGATTCTCGAAATGATTCTTTCGACAAGGACTGCTGTTTTACCAGACCCTGCTGCTGCCGCAACAAGGATATCCTGGCCTTTTGCCATGATTGCCTTCCACTGGTCGTCTGTCCATGTAGCATCTATCGGCTTAGGCGGTATGATTGTCTTCGCCATCTTTCCCCACCTCCTCGCGCATTAATTCAAGTGTTTCTTCCTTAGATTTTGTATCTAAGATTCTAAATTCATTTGAATCAAGTGACTCATCGAACTGACAAACCGATTTATAAGCACAAAATGTACATGGATATTTTTCCTTCATTTTGTATGGTGAAATATCCACTTGCCCGCTCGTAATCTGATTGCCTGTTAGACTATATTTGTGGCGTACAAAACGACGGAGATCATTAAATTCCTGTTTGCTTGCAACCTTAGATCGCTTTGATAATGACCCATCCTTATTGAATCCAGCTGATATAATTGGAGAATCACCTGTCTCAAACGTCTGGTCCATCAATCTAACCACATTTTCCTCCCCTAAAAGAAGACCGTTCATTTTAAATTTTTTAAATATCTCTTTTTCAATATCTTCTAGCGACAACATCTTAGTTGCGCTGATCATCGGGTTGTGTACGTGAAAATAAAGTACGCCTGCCGGATCAGCTTCAGCACCAATCAAATCATTTGAATGGGCAATAATAATATCTAGGTAAGTCAGCATCTGTAAGGCCAGACCGTAATAAACTTCATTTACGTTTAAATCCTTTGCACTGGATTTATAATCAACTACGCGCAAGAAAACACCCTTTTCATCCTGAGCTTTATCCACGCGGTCAATTCTTCCAACCAATTCCATCCTTGTTCCATTTTTCAGTGGGAAGGCAAGTGATGGCAGCTCTCCATTTGGTCCAAACCCCAGCTCGAGACCAACAGGAGCGAAGCCGCTTGCTTTTGCATGCTCACTCATAATAAAAGAAGCTCGGCTAATGATTTGCTCTAATTTCCTCTTAATATAGTAGTGGCGATTCGAGCTTAATAAAATTTCGTTTTGTAATTTTGGAGCAAGCATTTCAACTGCCTCTTTAGCAAGGATTTCACATTGGTCTTTAGTCATTTCATTCCATGCCATCTTATTAGCCATTACAGTTTCAGTAATATATTTTAAGGCGGCATGAAAAAGTTCACCAATGTCAGGTGCGTCTAAACGATACACTTGGCGCTCTCTCAGCTTTAGACCATGCTGGGCATAATGGGAAAATGGACAGCTATGGAAAAGCTCCATTCTCGATACACTTGCCTGTATCGTGTCACCGTATAAATCTTTGCTTACTTGATCGCTTAATTGTGCCGTACGATTTTCATAATTTAAGCTTGAAAGAACCTTGGAGGCCACTCCCTTCCAGCGCACATTTTGCATGTACACATTATACGTATCCCACCAAAATTCAAAAATTGGATAGTTTCTTTTCTTTAACTGCAATTGTGAAGTCAGATAGGTTAATGCCGTATTGAAGTTTGCCACGAACTCCAACTGTTCTTCTTCTTTAAGCTCAGCAGGATCTGCCATATAGAAGAATTCCTTTGCATTTGGAAACAAGTCAGTCAGTCGTTTAATATACGGTGAAGGCATTAACGCCTTTCCTTCCTCGTTTGCAAGCGGAGAGCTAATATAGAGCCAATCCGATGGTGTGACAAACGCTTTATATGCAAGAAATTCCTCATCTAATAAACGCAGCTTTGTCGCAGGTGCCATTTTCATGCCACTTGCCAGCAAGCGCTCCCTATCCGCGTCTGCTAGGACACCCTCTTCAGGAAATTTTGCTGGCAACACACCTTCATTTAGCCCAATTACAAAAGCAGCTTTAATGTCAGACACCCGTGACCTTTCCAAATCTGCCGTGACAACTTGATCCATTGCAGGTGGAACTAAGCTGAATTGTAGTGATTCCATCCCTGCATCCAGAACAGAAGCAAAGCGCTTTAGTGACACTTCCTCCTCCCCAAGCATCTCCACATATTGATCCAATAGTTCAATAACCTCATTCCATGCCTGGCTATGCTCTCTCGACTTTACAAGATTCCCATTCTCTTCTTCTGCCATCTGCCATTTCTCAATTTTTATCGGCACATCTATTTCTTCCAGGTATAGATAAAGCGCTTCAGAAAATGCACGGCCAGTCTCTGCCTTTTTCAACCGCCTCGAAAGTCGTAATAAAGGAGCAGTAATCATTTCTCGTAATTTATTTAATTCCTGCTCAATCTCCTGTTCTGCATTTGTCTGGGCAGTATTCTCCAATTCAAGCCCTTTCATTCTTCGATACGTCCACCTCTGCTTATTCGTCCACTTCGAACCTTGAACACCATAAGCAAGAACATAATTTTCCAAACGATCCATCTTTTCTCGCAGCACTTCTGGAGCTAATTTAGTTGGGAAAAGCAACTCCGTTTTGATCGCCCTAAAAATCGGTTCATACCGCCAGTTGCCATAAATGATTTCTAAACTTGAGCGAATCAATTCAATGACTGGATGATTGAGCATGGTCCGTTTTTGATCAATAAAAAATGGAATTTGATAATCTGCGAATATCGTAGAAATAATCTCGTGATATTCATGCCCATTCCGCACGAGAACAGCGATATCACGATACCTGATTTTTTCTTCACGAACGAGCTGGTTTATTTTCCGTGCAACGCCTTCAATTTCTGCTCGACGGTTGACTGCATATGCAATACTGATCTTTGATTCTCCCTCAAATGCTACTGCCGGTCTCGTATCAAAATGCTGCTGCAAATGTTGTAATGAGCCATGGTTCCATCTTAGCCCTTCGGTTAGAACTGTCTCATCAACAGGTAAGCCATTATTTCTAGCCATCTCGTACAAGGTTTGGCATGTCTCACCAGACATTCTAAATAAATGCAACTCGTCAGGCGCAGCATGGCTGAATGGCTGATCCAGCGTGAGCGTAATTGTTACTTTCTTACACACCTTCATCAATTGGTCGATAATGCTATATTCCTGAGGTGTGAAACTATAAAAGCCATCAATAAACACTTCAGCCTGCTTTAAATAGTTTGACTCACTCGCCTTTTCGCTCAATAGCTGAAAGTAATCCTCAGAATCTACATATTTATCTATTAAAGACTTCTCAAAGTTTCCATAGATTAACTCAAGGTCATGCAGCTTGTCCATTAATGCCTTTTGCGCTTTTCCACCCGCCTCTAATTCGGCCTGTTTCTCTGCCAATTCTTCGGGCTGAATGCAATATCGTTTAAATTCCGTCATCATCTGCTCAACTTGCTGAATAAAACCATTTTTATCAGCAGCCTTTTGAAATAGCTTCAATTCATCCTTTTTATCATCAATAATTTTTCGAATGAGCATGCTAATGCCCGTGCTATTTAAATGATAGCGGTTCATTCCACCCGTTTCCTGCAGTATCCGCCATGCAAGGCGCGTAAAGGAATACACTTGGCTGCGTATCATACCGCCTAGGCCCGGTGTATTAATTAATTTATATTCTGATAGAAATGTCATCTGTTCCGGCACTAAATAGATGATTGGCCTGCCATCCGGCGCAGATTTTAATTCTTGTCTAATTTCATTTAAACACGTTTCTGTTTTCCCGCTCCCTGAACGGCCAATTAATAAACGAACGGACATCTACTTTTCAACTCACTTTCTATGAAATGCGGAGGTGGCTCGCTCAGGGGCGACAAGCTTAAGACAAGTCAACCGAAAAAGGTGATTTTTCCTTTTTGGGTTGGCTTGACTTAAGACCTCGAGCCCTTAGCTCCATGCCAATCAGCATTTTCAATCTTTCAATCCATGCAATCTGAAATGCTCTATTTTATATTCAATATCTTACCACATAAATCATAGATTTTATTGAATTAGAGATTGTCCAGGTTAGTCCATTTGATGATTCAGTTTAACCACATGATTGAAAAATCACTGGGAGTGAATTAGAATAAACCCCTTTACCATATTCAAGTACTGGAGTTACTCCTAAATGGATTACATGAGCATTTTCACTCTACTATTGTCTTTTTCATTACGTGTCTCAATCATGTGCGCTATCGATCTATGGGTTCGCCGTTAATAAATAGTATCCCTTCTTTCTAGAAGGGGATTGGTAGAGGAGTTCAACAGAGTGGACTACTCTGCTTATTCTATTTATATAGTTGATGGGATATTATTTTAAAGTTTTTGCAGGGGGGCTCTATGAAAGTGGCAAAAAGAAATCAATATTTGTATATTATGTTGTTACATGTGACATTTGCACTAGCGGAATGTACACCAACTCCTGAATTTGAGGTGTATAAAGTAAAATCCTTAATTATAGATCAGTGAACCACAAACAAAGAAGGAAGAACAAGTGGAGTTCAATGTTATTTCTTTCGATAGTAAGGAATTAAGCTCTTGCATGTTAAAGAAGGTCAATAACCTTTTTCTGAAATGCCATTATTTAATTCAGTCTGATAATTTTTCCTGGGCACTTTTATAAATAATGGAGTAATCTAACCAAGGTTTATCGATTTAATTCAACTAGTTACACTTTTGCTGCTTTTTCCTTTCGCACAGGCAATAGTTGGCCATACTAGTTGCACTTTTGCTGCTTTTTCCTTTCATACTGGCAATAGTTGGCCATACTAGTTGCACTTTTACTGTTTTTTCTTTCATACTAGCAATAGTTGGCCATACTAGTTGCACTTTTACTGCTTTTTCTTTCATACTGGCAATAGTTGGCCATACTAGTTGCACTTTTACTGCTTTCTCTTTCATACTGGCAATAGTTGGCCATACTAGTTGCACTTTTACTGCTTTTTCTTTCATACTGGCAATAGTTGGCCAAATTGGCGGCTGCTATGCATGCTAAAGGGCCTTTAAGAGGCTTTCTATTCATACGAACGCACCTTTTAGCTTCCTATAGGAATACTTTTTATAATCTTCTATCTATTTACATCATAATTCCGCCGTCTACGTGAAGCACTACTCCATTCACATAGTCTGCTTCACTTGAAGCAAGGAAGAGATATGCATTGGCAATATCCTCGGGCTTGCCAAGCTTTCCGAGCGGAACCATCATTTTCATTTGTCCAATAACCTTGTCCGGAACTGCTGCAGTCATCGCCGTTTCAATAAAACCTGGTGCCACTGCATTGACATTAATTCCTTTTCGTCCGAGTTCCTTCGCCCATGTTTTTGTCATGCCAATTACACCTGCTTTTGCTGCTGCATAATTGGTTTGGCCCACATTGCCGTTTACGCCTGAAACGGAAGAAGTGCTAATAATCTTCCCTTTACCTTTGGCGAGCATGATAGGCAAGACAGCCTGGGTGCAATGAAAAACGCCTGTTAAATTCACATCTATAACTGCTTGGAAATCTGCAGGGGTCAGTTTCGCAAGCATGCCATCCCTTGTTATCCCTGCATTATTCACTAAAATATCAATGGTCCCAAAGTCTTCTTCGACTGCTTTGGCCATTTCATCAATACTTTTGCGATCAGCCACATTCACTTGATAAAAATTCACATTGTAGCCTTTATCTCTTAGTAATTGCGCTTTGGATTCACCTAAATCCGCTTGATAATCTGCAAGCGCTACCGTCGCTCCCTCTTTCGCGAATGTTTCCGCTGCTGCAAAGCCAATCCCATTTGCTGCTCCTGTAATAATTGCTACTTTTCCTTCTAATCTCAAAGCAAACACCTCCAATTATGATTCTAATGGATGCAGTCATAATATATTAATTTACTAGATTAGTATCTTCTTTAACATCCATATAGTTCAAAATACTATGTATATCATTTTTGATATTACTGTACACTTTGCCTTTTGTTTCAAATTTCAGCAGCACATTCCTTTCTTTTTACTTCCAATACACTAATATTATATCAATTTATGTCAAAATCCCTATAATTTAAAATAATAAATTTTAATTTTCCAAAAAAATAATTTTCTTTTATTGATATCGCTCTTTTTTTATATCCTTTCCATATATCCAGTAAATCAACATTAATAAAAAGACATCGACCAATACCAACAACCAGCTAATAGTATTTATCCACGAGTACATGACTTCGTTTGTTAAAGTAACATTCGCTCTTCCAAAAATGAGCCCAAATTCCATCCCCAATGCAGTCCGACACTCAGCCAAAGCGACTCCGATAGAACATACGCATAAGATAATACCAAACCAAATGCAAACAAATGAAAGATATAAGGAGGGTGATGAAAGAGATGGTTGATCTTTGGAAGATGACCAATGAAAACAAACACAAACACAGCTATAATGATGGATACATGCATGCCAAAGGATTTATTCAATGCTGTAATGAGAAAACCACGAAAAATAAATTCTTCTGTTATGGCAATATAAAACATGTAAATCAAAGTCATAATTATTGCCAGTAAAACTCCACGCAGATTTGGTATAAGCAACATATTGAGCTTGATCATCACTTGCTATCCATTGAATAGCGAGCATTACTTTTGTAAAAGAAAAAGCTAGAAGCTACTCAAAAATTTGATAGCTTCTAGCTTTTCTCCATTAAAATGATATCCCCGCTTCACTCAATGGCCAATAACAAATATTCACCTTTCCAACGACCTGACTCGTAGCAATAAAACCGAAGTGACGCCCATCCCAGCTGCCCATCCGATTATCACCCATAACAAAAAGCTTGTCTTCTGGTACAGTCTCTTCTCCTGTGAGCTCTTCCAGTGTAAAGTTTCCTGTCAGCTTCGTACCGAGCGGCACTTCCTTTTTCCTCTCTTCCAAAAACTCTTCCTGTATCATCTTTCCGTTAATATACAGGTCATCATCATGATAAACAATCTGATCACCAGGCAAGCCAATGATACGCTTCACAAAATCATCCCGTTCATTGTGATGAAAAACGATCACATCAAACCTATCCAACTCACCAAATTGGGTCATCATTTTATTTACAATCAGCTTATTGCCATCTTCAAGAGTAGGTGCCATTGATTCACCCTGTACAACATAGTTGGAAAAGAAAAATATACGAATAAACATGTATATCATAATCCCTATTGCAATGGCTTTAAACCAAGCTCTACTTTCTTTCCTTAATTCATCATTCATTTGATTTCCCTCCTGACATTAAATCAAAAGATTATCCTTTGTACTTCGGAGGGTTATTCTTCTCCACGCTCATATTCATTTTTACTTCTATCCGCTTACCTACATACCACAGGATGATGATAATAACAGCAACAATCGCCGTTCTGATTGGCTTTGTTACGAGCGAAGTAATGTCATAGCCCACAAAGCTCATCGTAAAAACCATAACCATCTTTCCTGTAATAATGGCTAATGCATATTGGGCAATGCTTATTCTTGATAACCCCGCTACGATATTTACAATAGCAGATGGCGTGAACGGAAAGCATAAAAGAACAAATAATGGACCGAATCCGTGTTTCTCTACCCACGCCATCAGTTTCTGAACCTTATTGTTTTGTTTGATGAGTCTTAGAAACCGTGCTTGTCCATACCTGCGGATCAATAAAAAGACGAGCATAGCGCCTCCAACCGTTCCAATCCAGGAATACAGAAACCCTAGCCAAAGGCCGAATGCATTGGCATTTGCCATAACTAACAAAAACAGCGGTAAAAAAGGCAGAAAGGCTTCAAGCAAAGGTAATAGTATGCCAGGCAGCGGGCCAAACGAACGATATTCTTCAATTAACGCTAATATATTATCTAGTGTAAACCATGCTTTCAGTAATTCCAGATCCATCGTCAAATCACCTTTTCTCTCTGATGAAAAAACAACCTTACTGCATTTTTGGCAGAATCATTGCTACCGTTCATTGGGCCAGCTAAAAAAATGTTAGTTTGCTAAAAAATCATGAATGACTTGTTTATTTGCTTCCAGGTTAATAGTTAATACTGACATCCCATTAATTCTTGCATTTTCGTACATCCCAGTTCCAGGAACTGTAATAGATTCAATGCCAGGATTGCCTTTTGTAATGAAATCCTTACCAATATATAGTATATCCCCAGTCCCCATATTTGTATTAATATAAGGCGTTACAACGCCTACTAACTTCGGTAATTTAGGAATGGTTTGAAAGCTCGTAAATTGGCTGGCAACAGCTTTCATTGCTTTTTGCTGTCGCTCTACTCGGCCAAAGTCTCCTACAGCATCATGGCGAAAGCGAACATAGCCAAGTAAATGCTCTCCATTTAACCTTTGCAGCCCCGGCTGCAGCGTCACACCAATATTCTTTGACATTTCCTTTTCTACTTCAATTTCAACTCCATTTGGAAATGCTTCATCAATTACTTTTACAAACCCGTCAAAATTCGCGATCATATAGTATTGCGAATCAATGCCGAAGTTTTCCTTTATCGTTTGTCTTAACAAATCCGGACCGCCGTAAGCAAGTGATGCATTGATTCTATTTTTCCCGTAGCCCGGGATATCAACGTACATATCTCTCATAAACGAGATTAATTTATAAGTCCCTTTATCTGGATGGTATTGAGCGAGCATGATCGTATCTGCACGTGCTTTTTCTTCTCCTCTTGAATCGCTTCCAAGCAGGAGGATATTTGTTCCGCCATACTGATCCTTCGCCCCATTAAATTCATATACCTCATCCGGCAAGTCTGAAAACCCATCCTCTTTTGATTGTTGTACACCTTGTTTATATTGGAAATAAGAATAAGCCAATGTTCCACCTATAAGTAAAAATAAAACGAGCAAAATAACTTTCCATGGCTTTCTTTTCCCTCGTTTTTTCTTTTGATGTCTATCTGATCTCATGTTAAAATTCCTTTCTCATTCATATTAACGGGATCAAATTCCAGTCTGCAGCTCTCTTCCTGCCACATTCACTTAAAAAAATGTTTCCCCATTTAAATAAGACTGATTTAAGTCGAAAAAAGTTTCTTTTTATTTTTATTATTTCCTATCTCTTATCTATTTTGCCTTGTATTTTACACTTTGGCAATTTTTACTTTTTTTATCCGTCCTTATTCTTATCATCGGTTAAAATGCCTATTTTATTAATTATAGAACAATTTTATAAAAAAAAGCCGCAAACCTTTTAATGAGGGTTTGCAGCACCATTCTAGTTTAAGTAATCCTTAAACCAATTAATAATATAATGCAGACGACTGATTCTTAAGTTTGGCTTGCCGCTTCTTGATAGCTCATGATTTGCTTCAGGGAATCTAATGAATTTTGTCTCCTTTTTCCGATGCTTAAGGGCAATAAATAATTGCTCAGCCTGTTCAATTGGACAGCGGAAATCCTTTTCACTATGAAGAATGAGTAATGGTGTATCCATTGCATCGACATAAGCAAGGGGTGAGTGTTTCCATAATTTTTCAATATCATTTAAATCGCTTTTGATTTGCCATTCTGTAAAATAATAGCCAATATCACTCACACCGTAAAAGCTTATCCAGTTCGAAATAGAGCGCTGGGTCACAGCGGCTTTAAACCGGTCTGTGTGTCCAATCATCCAGTTTGTCATGAAACCGCCATAGCTTCCCCCTGTTACGCCAAGACGTTCTTCATCTATAAAGCTGTAAGCAGATAGAGCGTAATCCACTGCCTCCATAATATCCTCATAATCTTTTCCGCCATAATCACCGCGAACCGCATCGACAAATGCCTGCCCATACCCGTGGCTTCCTCGCGGATTTATAAATAATACGGCATACCCTTCAGCTGCAAGTGATTGGAATTCGTGAAAATACGTATTCGCATACATCGCATGAGGACCACCATGAATTTCAACTACCAATGGATACTTTTCACCTTCTACATAATTAGCTGGCTTCATCATCCAGCCATGAATGTCCCAATCATCCGATGACTTGAATTGAAACGGCTCTGCATCAGCAAGCACGGCTTCTTTTAAAAACGCATCATTTACATTTGTTAGCTGCTCTTTTTCGCCAGTAATCACATTTAATAAAAAAAGATCTCCCGGTTGAGTCGGTTTGCTGAGTGCAATAACTGCCCGGTCAAGCGTTCCTCCTGTTGATACACCATAAATATGCTGCTGTGGCTCCAATAAAGCTGGATACATCGCTCCATCTAGGGTCCCATAATAAAGCACCGTGTTTCCGTGGTCAGTCGCTAGGAAGTAAAAGCTGTTGTTATCTTCTCCCCACAGAATTCCCGGAGTTGTCACCCCCTGCTGAAAATCTGCAACTACGTAATCTCCCACTAGCACGTCCCAATCAGCTGTAAGACATGTTAATTCTTCTTTCTCCAGATTATAAATCCAAATTTTTGCTAACGTTGCATTTTCATATTCTCTTGTTTGCCCAAGCAACCCAATATGCTTGCTGTCAGGCGACCAAGTTGCGTAACCAAAGCTTCCTTTGCCAATTGTGATATTCTTCATTTCCTTAGACTTTGGATCGATTAAATATACATCGTTTTGGAAAGAAAAATCCTTGTTCTCGCTTAAATCAGCACCCGCTGCAATATATTTTCCATCTGGTGACCAGCTTTGCAGCTGATAATCATACGTTCCCAATGTTAAGAGTTCTGCCTTGTGCGTTTCGACATGAACAATGGCAATTTGCTGATACTTCCCATCCCAAAATCCATGTGCGTCTGATTTATGTTTCATTTTTTCAATTTCTATTGGTATCGGGTTTTTCTTTTCCTCTTCCCTTTCCTTTTCACCATCTGCTTCAAGTGATTCCCCATTCTTCAAAGAAACATTGAAGGCGATTGTTGTTCCATCTGGAGACCACACTGGATTTGCAGCACCATTACGCGCATTTGTGATTTTTCTCGCTTCTCCTCCTGACATGGACAGGATAAATATTTGGCTTTTCCCGTCAGCGCGATCGGATATAAAGGCGATAGTATTGCCGTCTGGCGACCAGCGAGGTGAATGATTGCGATTGTCTCCAAAAGTTAATTGGACCGGCTGGTTTTTCTCTTCAACATTTAAGTAAAATAATTGAGAGCTATATGTATTTTTTTCTTCGATCATCACTGTTTCCACAAAAACACAATCTCTTCCATTAGATGAAAGCTGTGGATCAGTGACTGATTTTAATGTAAATAAGTCCTCAGGTTTTACGTTTCTCTGTATGCTCATTTATCTCATCCTCCCTCATTAGCTGTTCTAATACTTCGACATCGGAAATAGTTTCCCTGCTTTTTTAACTGCAAATGAGATGTTCCTTTAATTTATTTGTGATATGGAAAAGTTTTCAATAGCTATTCAACTAAATTACGGTTGCATGAATAATTTTAAATGGGTAAAATATATTAGGAACAGATGTTCTATTTCATTAAAAGGAGTATGATCCATTGTGACAAGAATTCCAGAGAAGGATCGGAATATAATGGAGCAGGCAATTTATTTGCCGATGGTTTTGATTGTATTGAATCGAGACTTAATTGTAATTAATAAAAGTCCTTTTAAACTGAGACAGCCTTATTTAAACTTAGTGGAAGAAACGATGAAAGTCATTCAAAAAGAATTAGGGGAAGTCAAACGTTATATGAATAGCCAACAGCTTCAAGTTCAACAAGTTCAAAGTGATGAAGCTTTTACAATGTTCATGTTCCTATATAAAGGCTATGAAGAACAGCATAACTACTTTAACCCCCGTATCCGAAATAAAGTACACGAATTGCTTGAGTTTTATTTATATAAAAGGCATAGCCCTAAAGAGGCTACAGATAGTTAAACCTAAAGAATCAGCTATTATTTTAAGGATTGGATACTTTCTGAAACCTTATCTGCCCTTTTTCCTTTAAAGAAATAAATCGCTTTCCTTTCAGATTCTTCGATACGGCTGTTCAAAGTTGTTTTTAACAATGCCGTTCTTAGGAGTTGATTTTGAAAGATATTATGAGAAACTTCTATGCTATGCAGTTGTCTATTTTTGAATACCACCTCAGTCATCCCGCCGTCCATTGGCTGATGATGGAAAACATGTTCATACGAAATCCAAATACAACTGGAGTTATTGGCTGAAGCCGTAGGGAAGAAATAAATAAAATTGGTGGGATCAATGGTAATAGGTGCCTTATGGGTGACGCCTGTCAGCTGTCTCGTACCTTCTTTTCTGCCTTCATAGCTAGCTCCAAAAAAACGGCAGCTCTTTTTGATAATATCAAGGGGTTTGAATGGGGAAATGGTCTCTTCATCCAGTTCATAAATAAGCGAGTAAATTTTACTTCCATATTCAATAGGCTTAATCATTAAGGTATTGGGATTGATTTCATATTCTTCGATTAATTGGCTTGTCCGATTTTTCATCTTTACACTCCTCATGATTATATTTTTTATTAATTAACAAAATATTTATAAAATTAGTTCTATTTTACCAAATTAAACAAAATATATCCAGCCTTTCATCCTGTTTTCCAAAACTTTTTATAGTTCAATTGGTGTAGGTTGAATCAAATGGTCTATTGAAATAAAACAAAATATTTAAATTATTCAAAAATAAGTTGAATAAACAAATATAATTTCATATACTATTAAAAAGTCATTGGGGTGATTTTTATGAAAGAAAAATCATACGCCGAACTTATGAAAGCAAGCGCAATGAAACGCAAGAAGCAAAAAGAGGCCTTCGTATTAGACCTCTACATCGACATGCTCCTATCTGAAGCCATTCTAAAGAGAAAAAAAGCAACCATACAACATAAAATAGACGAAGCATTAGATCAAAGAAATAAAGCAGACTTCATTTATCTAGCGAAGGAGTATATTGAAATTCACAAGCAATTTGGAACATAGCTTAAATCAATCCTCCCCTACCGGAGGATTTTCTTATGAATAGTTAAATTATCTACAAAGCCCATCTACACATAAAAAAAGAACGGCCTCTACATCTTAGAGTAAAGCCGTTCTAAAAATCATTTAATCTTCTCTATGCTCTATCTCATACTCTTCCAGCATTGTAATTCGTTCAAGCATTGATGGATGTCCATAGCGGAAAAATTTAACTAATAACGGCGGATTGACTTGACTTAATCCCGAGCGCGTCAGCTCTTGGAAAGTTTTAATTCCGGCTTCTGAATCCTTTGTCATTTCAATCGCATATTTGTCCGCTCTCGTTTCCTGATATCGGGAAACTGCATTAGACAATGGACTTGAGACAAAGAGTAACATGGAAATAATCATCAAGAACAAAGGTAGTGATCGAATGTCATTAACGGACGGTATCTTTAATGCTGCGCCCCATCTCGCAATCACCCATTCCATTATCTTCGATGTTAAATATAAGCCAACAAGTGACAGCAGCAAGTAGCCTGCAATCCCAATATAAATATGCTTTTCTACATAATGTGCCATCTCATGCGCCATGATAAATAAAATTTGGTCATCATTCAGCTTGTCTAAGGTTGTATCCCACAGTACAATGCGCGAATTTGAACCAATCCCTGTTACATAAGCATTCAGCGCATTCGTTTTTTCAGCCATATTCACTTCAAAAACATGCTCAGCTGGAATATTCGCTTTTTTAGCAATATCTAAAATCTTCGTTTCCAGCTCTTTGTCCTTCAATGGATAGAAATCATTGTATAAAGGATCAATCACAACAGGCTGTAAAAACATGAGAAACAATGAAAACGGAATGGTAAGCAGCCAAGCATAGAACCACCATCTTTTAGTACTTCTATTGATGAGCCAATAAAGTACATAAACAATGACAATCATCATCCCAAAATTAACCCAAAAATCAATCAGTTCATCCTTCATCCAACCGCCAAAGCTTTGTGTAGAAATATTATACTGTTTAGAAAGAGTAAAACTAATATAACTTAAAGGGGTTGTTGCAATAAATGCAAAAAGCGAGAGCCACGCCACATAAATAGATGATTTTACAAATTTATATTTTGATGATTGCTCGCCCCACTTTTTAAAAGCATTAGACAAGCCAAGCAGTAAAATAAACAAATAAAACAGCCATTCGAATGGTGTGGATAAAAAGAATAACAAGTTTCGAATTTTAGAATAATCTTCGCTCAGCATTAATTCCCTGCCATTCAGGAACGTTGCGGGATCTGCCACTGTTCCCTGGTACTCAAAGGGAAGGCTTGTATTAGCAAAATGGAATAAATACCAATAAAAAAATAAACCATATAGAAAATATGCAACTACACCATACAGGCCAATTTTTCTCGCCATCCGGTCCCCTCCTCTAAAATGCGAAGACGTCTTGCAGCTCTGAAAAGCATAAAACCTACTCAGGGCTTCCTCTTTGCCTTGAATTCCTGTTTGGCTTATGAACTAAGGAGCGAGACGTCGCAACCAACTATTTTTTGTACAGCCCTTTCATATTTAGTTTAGTATAAAAAATCATAAATAGAACCTAAAGTATGAACATTCTTTTCTTTTTCTAGCATACCCAATAGTGGGAATAAGAAAAAACCACCTGCCTTTTAGCAGGTGATTAAGTAAATAAATAGGAATAACAAGTTAACACAGCAATCGAGCCAATTACAACAACCATCAGATTCGCACCCAAATAGGCAGCAGTAAAAGCGGCAGCCGCACCGAGAAGACCAAACCAAATATCATCATTAATAGATAAAACCCCTGGGAAAATCAGTGCGCCAAGTGCGGCATACGGAACATTCTTTAATACACCTTGAATAAATGGAGGGAGCTCCTTTCCTCTGAAAAGGATAAACGGAGCGAGCCGCGGAAGATAAGTAACGATCCCCATACCAATAATCATCCAAACGATTTCACTGCTCATTCTGTTTCCCTCCTTGTGATTTCTTCTTCCTTTCCATGAACTCCACGATGACAGCAGAAGAAATCGTTGCAGCGACTATTCCCCAACCTGTGGCCAAGATTTTTGTATAGATAAAAATCGAGTTGAAACATGCAGCTAGTACAGCGAGAAAAACAAACTTAATACCGTTTTTCATTGAAGGCACAAGCAACCCGATAAACATGGCATATAGCGCTACAGACATACTTTCCTGCAATATTTGCGGAAGATTGGCACCAATCACAAACCCGATGGCTGAAAATATGACCCAACTAAAATAACCTATTGAATTAACACCAAGAATAAAGCCCGTTTTCAAAATTCCATCCCTAGTAGCAACAACTGAAAAAGATTCATCTGTAATACCAAAGGAGTAAATCGCTTTGTATAAGAGATGATCCTCTTCTGCCTTTTCATTTAACGCGGTACTCATCAAGAAATGCCTAATATTCACAATAAAAGTAGTTAATATTATTTCCAGCGCACTCGTTCCTAGAGCGATTAAGCTTAAAGAGATATATTGAGCAGCTCCAGCGAAGACTATCATACTCATTAAGACTGTCTCCCCAATGGTCAATCCTGTGGTCTTCGCTAATAGCCCAAAGGTTAATGCAACGGGAGCATACCCAATTGCAATAGTGAGGCCCGCTTGTATTCCTTTCTTGAAAGAGGAATCCTGTCTCTGCAAAACTATTTCCGTCATTTTTCTCCACTCCATTAAAAATTTTTTATAAAAAGATAGAAATATACTATAATAAAGATAACGGGCGTTTTAATAAACCACCTATGCGTTTTATTATACATATATGCGTTATAATACACCACACTTTTCGGAGGGAATATGGAAAACATTCAAAAAAATATTGGTACAAACCTTAGAAGTATAAGAAAAAAAAGAGGACACAGCCTCGATGCCACTGCTGAACTTACAGGCGTGAGCAAAGCGATGCTTGGGCAAATCGAACGTGGTGAATCTAACCCTACAGTGACCACTCTTTGGAAGATCGCAACCGGGCTGCAAGTTTCATTTTCCTCTTTAATTATGGACGAACCATCCTCTGTTCATGTGGTTAAACTAAATGATGTGGTACCTATCATGGAATATGAGGGAAATTACCGGGTTTACCCTATATTTCCTTTTGATCCAAGAAAAAAATTCGAAATTTTTTCAGTTGAGATTGAGACAGGATACGAGCACGCTTCACACAAGCATAATGAAGGTGTTGAAGAATATTTAACGGTCATTTCCGGTACACTTGAATTAGAAATTCACCAAGAGTGTTACAAAATTGAAAAAGGAAATTCGATTCGGTTTTTAGCTAACAAGGAACATATTTATAGGAATATCGGAACCGACATGATTCTATATCAAACGGTTTTGTATTATCCATAATGTTGGAGAGGTTATGCCTCTCTTTATTATTTTGATGGGGAGCCAAGGCAGAATCTGCCTTGGCTTTTTTTCATTCTGCAGAGGCTCATATGAGATTGAACCAGCTCTGTCCAGGTAAGGCTTTAGTTGTGTAATGAAAATAAAGTCGCGATGTTTGGAAAAAAATGCGATGTTTAAAATAAAGTCGCAACGTTTATAAAAAAGATGCGAAATTTTACCTCTTTGGGTATGATTGTCTAAAGGGTATTTTATGGAAAAAATACTATTCCGCAATCGAGAAGAAATTTCTAGCATTCATAGGTGATAAACTTAAAAAAATAGACTCAGCGACACAACGACAAAAAGGAGGATTTCATCATGGCGAATACGTCAAATAATAAGAGAACAGATTCTGCTTCAAGAGTGATTATGGCATCACCGCAAACCATTTATCAGTCATTCATAAACCCGGAAGCATTGGTTTCGTGGCTTCCACCGAAAGGAATGTCGGGTCATATTGACATGTTTGACCCCCGCGAAGGCGGAACTTATAGAGTGACCCTCACGTACGAAATGGATCATTCAAACCTTGGAAAGACTTCCCAAAACACTGACGTAGCCCAAGGGGAGTTTTTGGAGTTGATTCCAGACAAGCGAATTGTGCAATCAGTAAAATTCGATTCCGAGGATCCAGCGTTCTCGGGTGAGATGACACAGAAATGGCTCTTAGAAACCACTTCAGAAGGTACAAAGGTCACTATTGTTTGTGAAAACGTACCTGAAGGAATACGAAAGGAGGATCACGACGAAGGTTTAATGTCCACACTGGAGAATCTCGCTATCTTTACCGAATGACAAACTATAAAAATCATTTTTGATGTCTTTATAAAAGGCATCGACCTTAAGCAAACGGGCGCAATTGCGGAATAACATACGTAGAAAATGATCAAACTTTTTTATAAAAATTGTATACTACTTCACAAATAATAAATCCATTTTGATCAATCTTTTTTTCAAAATGGATTTATTTAATTGCCGCAAGATATATAATTAGCGAATTATTTTGATCAAACTTTATTAAAGCTACATTAGGGTGATTTGTATTCCATGTTACCTGTAGTCGTAGCTACCTCTTGTCTTCTCGATGGAGTTGGATGAGCATATCGCTTTTTCTCCTCTATCTTTTCTCCTTTCCTCCCCCCTAGACAGAACAGTAAATTTCTACATTAATCTGTCTCAGCTTTCATTCTCCTCCATATAAAAAACAGCAGATGCCGGTCGACATCTGCTCTACTGCTTTGTATTAAATTAATACTGCCTTATCACTATTCATCTTTTCACCGCGAATTTGCTGGAATTCCAGTAATAATTTCTCGACAGTTAAATGCTGTTTCGCCTCTTCATCCGCTTGAAAAATCATTTGTCCTTTGTCCATCATAATCAGCCTGTTTCCTAAGTCAATGGCTTGCTGCATATTATGTGTGACCATCAAGGTAGTGAGCTGATACTTTTCAACGATTTCTTTCGTAAGTTGTGTAATGAGCTCAGCTCTCGATGGATCCAGCGCAGCTGTATGCTCATCAAGCAACAGTATTTTCGGTTCGGTAAAGGTAGCCATCAACAGGGACAACGCCTGCCTTTCTCCCCCTGATAATAAGCCAACCTTAGCATGCAGCCTGTTTTCAAGGCCAAGATGGAGCATTTCTAATTTTTCTTGGAAAATTACTTTTCTATTCTTTGAAACACCTTTTTGCAGACCCCGTGATTTTGTTCGTGTATAAGCGATCGCAAGGTTTTCTTCAATCGTCATCGCCGGAGCTGTACCTGCCATAGGGTCTTGGAACACTCGGCCAATCAGTTTAGATCGTTTATTCTCTTTTACTGCCGATACATTTTTTCCATCAATAATGATTTCACCTAAATCAGGCATCATTTTTCCGGAAATAATATTCATTAAAGTGGATTTCCCTGCGCCATTGCTTCCGATGACCGTCATAAAATCTCCCGGTTTTAGGTGGAGGTCCATCTGCTGTAATGCCATCTTTTCATCTGGTGTGCCTTCATTAAAAACCTTATGAATCTGTTTTAATTGAAGCAAGATTTTCACCTCGTTTATCATATTCATTTTTTCTTGCCTGAAGCATCCGCTTCTTTTTCCGCTGTCTTTCTCGCTGTTTATCCAACACTTTAGGCAAAATGAGTGCGAATACGACAATCAAAGCTGTAATCAGCTTCATATCTCCTGTTTCTAGAAATTCAACACGCAGTGCAAGTGTCACAATAATGCGATATAGAATCGCTCCACCTACTACAGCCAGCGTCGCTCTTATGATTGTTTTTGCACCAAAGATCGCTTCACCAATAATGACCGATGCGAGGCCGATAACAATCATCCCAATACCCATACCGACATCACTGAAGCCGTTATATTGAGCGATTAAACTACCAGATAACGCTACAAGTGCATTTGCTAAGCCAAGTCCAAGAATTTTCAAAGTGTCCGTATCAGCTGAGAAGCTGCGGATCATCGTTTCATTATTACCAGTCGCTCGAATGGCAAGTCCAAGATCCGTCTTCAAGAACCAATCGATCAAGATCTTTACAATAAAAGCAAGGATCAGCATAAGAATGAGAATTCCCCATGTTTTCGGGACAAAGCCGAAAAAGGTGAGGGCCTGATCGATGCCAAGCCCTTGCCAGAATGCCGTAAGCTTTGAAATCACTGTCTCTTCAGACAAAAGCGGTATATTTGATTTGCCCATAATCCGCAGATTGATAGAGTATAAGGCAATCATCATTAGAATCCCTGACAACAATGGGTTAATTTTCCCCTTAGTATGGAGAAGGCCTGTAACACATCCAGCTAAAAACCCTGCTCCCATGGCTGCAACAGTTGCAACGAAAGGATCGGTGCCACCAACAATGAGCACAGCTGCTACTGCTCCACCAGTCACAAAGCTACCATCCACCGTTAAATCAGGGAAGTCTAGTATTCGAAATGATAAATATACACCTAATGCCATTAATGCATAGATTGCACCTGCTTCAATGGAGCCAAAAATTGCCGTTCCCATATTATTCTCCCTTTCTAACTCAAGCTGTCTAACAAAGTTGGATCCACCTACTTATTCGATAAATTCTGCAACGTCATTCCATTCTTCGTTTAGCTCTATGCCCATATCTGCAGCCGCTTTTTTATTGATTAATAGTTTTAAATTTTGCGGATATTGAATAGGCAGATCTGCTGGTTCTTTTTCACCCTTTAGTATTTGCGCTGCCATCACGCCAGCTTCATAGCCAATATCTTCATAATCAAATCCATATGCTGCAAAACCGCCACGTTCAACGGAATCTAATTCACCTACAAATAACGGAATTTTATTCTCATTAGATACTTGAATGACAGACTCTAATGCAGCTACAACTGTATTATCAGTAATGATATAGAGCACATCAGCTTTGCCGATTAAGGATTCGGTTGCCTGCTTCACTTCAGCTGAAGTGGATACAGTTGCTTCCGCAAGCTTCATATCAGTACCTTTAATAGCTTCTTTTACGATATCGATTTGAGCTGCTGAATTTGACTCTCCAGAGTTATAAACCACACCAATCGTATCAATATCGAAATAGTCATCGATAAATTTAACCGTATTAGGAATAGCATCCGGATGATTATCGATTGTACCTGTGATATTGCCGCCTGGCTCCTCAATGGATTTAACTAAGCTTGAACCAATCGGATCTGTAACAGAAGTAAATACAATTGGAATATCCTTTGTTGCATTTAATGCGCTTAAAGCACTCGGTGTTGAATTCGCAAATATTAAATCCACATTATCACCAACAAAGTTTGTCGCGATGGATTGATTATTATTTTGATCGCCTTGTGCAATTTGAAGATCATAGGTTACACTGAGTCCTTTCTCATCCAGTGCCTTTTTAAATCCGTCTACAGCTGAATCTAAAGAAGGATGTTCAACAATCTGAGTGACTCCGACTTTATATGTTTTTTCCGAATCAGTATTTTCTCCTCCAGATCCGCTAGTATTATCACTACTTCCGCAAGCACTTAAAAAAGCAGCACTAATTATAGTAGTAGCAGCTAACATCTTAATCGAATTGAATTTCCCCATTTGATTAAATTCCCCTTTCGCTTTCACGCTTTTACGCTTTCATGCTTTTATTCATTAAATTATAAATCTATCCTATCAAAGTGACAAGAACTTTTTATTATTTTCTAAAGATTTCAGTTTCTCTCATACTTTTCTAGAAAGTAACTAACTGCTTTAATACACTGAAGAACGTTTCCATATATATTCTAATTAAATTTGAAGAATCCTTGTTAATTATTCTGATATTTCCGAATATAAATATAATTGATGTTCTACAATAAGCTGATATTTTGGTCCAGAAGAAATACGAATATGTATTATTAATTTCTTAAAGGAATTGTCACCCGCTATGGCGAATGATTAAGACCATTTCATTGCATGGATTACTTACTATTCTAGAGCAGTCGAGGTTTGTTTAGATTCAATGTTTCTTTTAAAATGAACCGTTGCCCTTCTAAGCAAGCCAAAAATGAAGGATTAAATTATGAAGGAATACATCCCGAATTGTATTAATCATGGATCATATTTTACCTAATAGCTTGTGAAATTTCTTATTAGCTGGAAGACCCTGCCCCACTAGGTCATTAGCCTTGTAAGCAGGTAAAATCCACCTTCATTGCTTACGCGTCTTTTGCTTGTCGGGGCTAAGCAATGCCCTCCACATTTCATTTTGTCTAGTTGCTGTGGCTATGGGCTCGAGGTCTTAAGCTTGTCGCCCCTGAGCCAGCCACCTCACATTTCATTTAGGAGTGAGATAAATGCATGAATTCTTTACTTTTTTAGTACTTTCATTATTTGTTGTAATGAGCCCAGGTATCGACACAGCTTTAATAACGAAAAGAACCATTTCTGGCGGCAGAAAAGATGGATATAAAATGGCTTTAGGTATTACAACTGGATCTTTAGTACATACTTTCGCCGCAGCATTAGGATTGTCAGCTATACTCATGCAGTCAGCAGTTGCTTTTGAAATTATAAAATATGTTGGAGCTATCTATTTAATTTACCTAGGGCTATCTTCCTTTATTACGATTAAAAAGAAGAAGGATGTTGAAAGTCATGAAGGCAACGTTGCTGCAGCGATGCAAAAGTCAGCTTTTAAACAAGGGCTTTTATCAAATGTGCTCAACCCTAAGGTTGCCATGTTCTTCTTAACCTTCTTACCTCAATTTATAAGTCCTGGAGAGAATGCCGCTCTACAACTAATGTTTATGGGTGTCATTTATACAGTTCTATCAATCACTTGGTTTTTTGTTTACGTCTTCAGTATTAATTATGTACGTGAATGGCTTATGTCACAAAAAGTGCAGAAGTTCATGGATAGAGCAACTGGCCTAGTCTTAATTGGATTTGGGCTGAAACTAGCATTAGATAAACAGCCTTAAATGAAAAAACATTGGGTATGTGCCCAATGTTTTTTTCTCATTTCTGAAAAGATAGCCAAAACCTACATGTTTATTTTCCTTTAAATTGAGGTTTTCTTTTTTCCGTAAAAGCATTGAGCGCTTCAACTCGGTCCTCAGTTGGTATTAATACTTCATAGGCTTTTCTCTCTATTTGGATACCGGTTTGCAAGTCTGTATTCATGCCGTTTTTAACAGCAAATTTTGCCTGCTGCAGAGCAAGTGGACCATTGGCTAGCATTGCTTGCGCAAAGTCAATGCAAGTATCCAATAGACTTTCCTGGGCTGTAATTTTATTAAGTATCCCGATTTGTAAAGCTTCTTCTGCTGTTAATCTTTTCGCAGTTAAGATAAGCTCCAATGCTTTAGCTTCACCGACCAGTCTCGGTAAACGCTGTGTTCCACCTGCACCTGGAATAATGGCAAGGCCTGTTTCAGTCAGCCCCATTTTAGCTTCTGAAGCTGCAATCCGAAAATCACATGATAATGCAAGCTCAATGCCGCCGCCAAAAGCAAAGCCATTGATTCCCGCAATTGTAGGCTGTGGAAGCTGATCAATTAGACTAAACACTTCGCCAATTTTATATAGATTTCTGCGAACCTCTTGGTCCGATAAGTTTTTCCGTTCTTTTAAATCAGCACCTACGCTAAAAGCCTTCTCTCCAGCACCGGTAAAAATGACAACACGCACATTTGGATTGGCCCTTATATTCTCAACCTCGGCTTGCAATATCTGCAATGTCTCATAATTAAAAGCATTCAATGCCTCAGGTCTATTCAATGTTACGATTGCAAGATGATCTCTTATTTCTACAACAATAGCAGTCAAATTCCTCATCCTTTCTGTTTATCCACCCAAATCAAATTCGTTAAACAAAGCTGAAAACCCTTTCATGAAAGAGAAAAAAAGTGCAAAAACCACTAAAAACAGCCCATGCCGCAAAAACAGACATAGACCTCAACACTAAACAGCTATACAAATGTCGATATTTGTCGTTATTTGGAGGTGACAGGCACCTATAAGCCTTTTAGAAAATTGTCGACTGTTGTGTTGAATTTATGGGTTTCTTCTAGGAATGGGCAGTGGCAGCTGTTTTCAAAGATCTCTAGTTTGGCGTTTGGCAGTTGCTCTAGGAGGTGTTCACCAGCAGCAACCGGAATGAGTTTCTCTTCTTTTCCGAAGCAAAGCAAGGTCGGAACATTAAAGGCAGCCAAGTCTGCTCGATAGTCAACAACAGATTGATCGAAAAGAACAGCACTTGCGATAGATTCAGGTAATTTTGTCGTTTCTTCCAGCATCCAGTCAAGCTCCTCTTCCTTTAGCTCTTCCTTAAACATCAATGGAATAAATCCTGAAAGAAAGCCTCTTTGATTGCTTTGTATTTCTCTCATAAAGCTGGTCAAAATCGCCATATCGAAAGCACCGATGTCAAAGTCCGGCCATTTAAAGTCAGAAGCGAGCTCATCAACGATTATTGTTGCTTTAATATTCCCATCCCCATGTTGCTTTAAATATTCCCAAACAACGAAAGCACCCATAGACCAGCCGGCAAGTGTCACATTTTTTAACCCGAGTTTTGTAATGAATTGATACAAGTCATTCGCGTAGTTCGCAATCGTATGCCCGGAGTGAATGTGCTCAGACTGCCCGTGTCCGCGCAAATCAGGGATAAGCACCCGATAGTCATTTTGAAAATATGGCACTTGCTCTTTAAAAAACTTGCCGCTCATCCACACACCATGGATAAAGATAATCGGATCTCCTTTACCTCGATCTTCATAATAAAGCTGAGCGCCATCATCTAATATTAAATTCGCCATATAAATCCCCCCTCAAATAAATATATCATCTTATTACTCAGAATATATGAATTATTTGGAAATTTCAAGAGATCGATGTTTGTAGCACTTTCAGGACAAGTCCTACTATGCCTCCTTATACAATAAAATCGCTTCCTTCGCCAGCTGTCCAATAATCATATCATCAGCTGGGTGCATCGGGAATCCGCATTGAACATCACGAAACAGTCTTTCAAGTTTAAAATCCTTTGAAAGTGCTCGCCCACCTGCTATTTGCATAGCCAATTCAACAATCTTTATAGCTTGATGGCAAATGATATATTTTGCTGCTTGGAAATCTTTAAACAGTTGCTCACGATCAGCCAGTGTCTGCGCTTGGTCCCATTTATCCGCCAACGAATAAAGAAGCATGCGCGAGGAAGTTAAAAGCACCTCTATCTCTCCGATTTTCTGCTGTACATGAGGGACATCTGATATGGATGCCTGCAAGCTATTAGAACGGTGATTAACCGTGTAATCGAGAATAAAATCTCTGGCAGCATGCGAAACTCCGAGAAAAACGGCTGCAATAAATAAAAAAGTAGCTCGGTTTCTCGAACCTCCCTTCCCATCCATGATTGAAAGAAGAGAATCTGCTGGGAGCTGAACATCATGAAACAAAATATTATGACTGCCAGTTGATCGCATACCAATCGTATTCCATGTTTCAATCAATTCCACATTTTCATTTTTTCTCACTAAAAATTCGCCTAATACCCCCTTCTCTTCTATCCAAGCAATCACTATAAATGGGTTTGCAATTGGAGCTAATGTAGCGAATGTCTTTTCTCCTGTTAGTTCAAATCCAGTTGCCGTTCTTCTGGCAATTGTTTCAGGCTTGCTTCCTCTAAAAATATTTCCGCCATTTTTCTCAGTTGCAAATATATTTAAGACCTCTCCTTTTTCTATTACATCTTTACATATACGGGAAAATTGGCCTTTTTCCCATTTTTGGGAATGTCTATAATTTATAAATAAGCATAAATGCCATCCTACAGATAGAGCAACTGAACCATCGCCTTTGGCAATCCTCTCTAAAACTATAATCGTCTCATATAGTGAAGCTTCTTCTCCCCCGTAAGCCCGCGGAATGGTTAGTCCAAGAACTCCTGCGTCTTTTAGCAACTGAAACGAAGCGAATGGGAATTCACCAGTTTCATCATTTTTCGCAGCATACACTTCTATTTGTGAAGACAATCTATCTGCTTTTTCTGCTAGCTGTTCCTCTTTTTCATTACGAATATGCAAATCTTTACTCCTTGTCTCTATCATACTTTCACCTCATTTCTTAAATAGATTTTCTTCTCTGCTATGGTCTGTCGACAAAGGCGGAGTAACAGATAAAGCCGCTATTTGTTGATGAAGCTCTGGTCCAATCTGCAATTCAGCCGCTGCTAGCGAAAGCTCTAATTGCTTTAAATAGCGGGCGCCAATAATAGGTGCAGTAATGGCAGGATGACTATTCACCCAAGCAACAGCCAATGTCGCTGGATCGTATCCATGGTCTACAGAAAATTGAACAAATCGGTCTGCAACTGAATAATATTGCTGCTCACCGTATCTTTTTTCATAGTTCAATTGCTCCACCAGCCTGCCTTGTGCTGGTTTTCTGTTCTCTCGGTACTTCCCTGTCAACAACCCGCCCCCTAGTGGGCTATATGAAATTACTCCAAGCTGCTCCGCTTGAGCCAGCGGAAGTATTTCGACCTCCGCCTGCCTTTTAACAAGATTGTACATCGGCTGGATCAGCTCAAATCTTGATAAGCCGCTTCTTTCAGAGATTCCGAGCGCCTTCATGATTTGCCAAGCTGCCCAGTTGCTGACTGCAGGAAATAATATCTTCCCTTGCCTTTGCAAATCATCAAGAGCCTTTAACGTCTCTTCTATATCAGTATCTTCATCAAACCGGTGGATAAAGTAAAACTCAAGGCGATCCGTGCCTAATCGCCTCAAGCTCTCTTCCACCGACTGAAAAATATGTCTTCTAGAGGCACCGCTTGCATTTACATCCTTGCCTACCGGAAACCCTACCTTGGAAGTAAGCACGATTTCATTGCGGCAATCTGCTATGCACTTCCCTAATATCTCTTCGGCTCTTCCATCATTATAAACATTGGCAGTATCAAAAAAGTTGACACCCCGATCTCGACAAAGTTTGAACATTTGTTTTGACTCAGCTTCATCTGCAATTCCCCCAAAGGACATCGTGCCAAAGCAGAGATTGGAAACTTTTATACCTGTTTTACCTACGACCCTATAGCCCATTTTTTCACCCCTTGTTCAAATTTGCTGAACATGCTTATGACGAAATTTTGCTCCAGGATGATCGCTGGAAAGCAACGACCTGCCTGGACCAAAGATCTTTTCCCGGAATGTTCCTTGGTCATATTCATTTTTATAAATACCGCGACGCTGAAGCTCCGGAACAACAAAATCAATAAATTCTTCCAAACTTTTCGGCGTCACTAAATGAGCCAGATTAAACCCATCTATTCCCGTATCCTCAAAGTAAAATTGTATGGCGTCTGCAACTTCCGTTGGATTACCAACAATGACATGATTTCGATCTATTGTTTCGAATCGTTCCAGCACCTCTCTCACAGTCAGTTTTTTTGGCGCATCCTTTGTTAAAGAAGCCGCACGTGTCTGTCCATGTTCAGTATGCTTATACTCAAAGTATGCATCCAGATCTTTGTATTCATCTAAATCATACCCGCTTGAACCGCCATATTGTGCTTTTGCAGCATCTGAGCTCCATAACCGGCTATACTCTTCATACTTTTTTTCAGCTTCTTCCGTCGTCTGCGCCACAATGACATTTAAAAAGGTATAAGCTTTTATACTGTCGGGATTTCTGCCATATCCTTCTGCTCGATTCTTAATATCTTGAATATAGTAGCGGATTTTCTCATTTGTCGGCCCGCCTACAAAGACACATTCTGCATGTTTTGCTGCAAAATCACGCCCCTTCTCAGAAGTACCCGCCTGATAAATAACAGGGGTTCTTTGTAAGGACGGATCTGTCATATGTGGTCCAGCCACCTGATAATACTTCCCGCTGTGATTAATCTCATGGACCTTATCTGGATTAATTAAAGTATGATGATCCACATCAGCCACTACAGCACCTTCCTCCCAGCTGCCTTCCCACAGTTTATATGAAACTTCTAAAAATTCATCAGCGCGGTTATAACGTTCATCATGCTTCACCATATTTGCCAGCCCATAATTCTTCGCTGCATTTGGCAAATAGGAGGTAACAATATTCCATGCCACCCGCCCCTTTGTCAAATGATCTAGAGTAGAAAAGCGGCGTGCATTTGAAAATGGATGCTCATATGTTGTGCTGACTGTGACAGCGAAAGCTAAATCAGTCGTTACACTAGCCATGGCAGATACAATTAATGCCGGGTCATTCAGCGGAAACTGAACGCCCTCACGAATCGCCGGGGCTTTGCTTTTTTGATACACATCATAAACTCCAGCAACATCCGCAAAAAATATCGCATCAAACTTACCTTTTTCAAGCAGCTTCGCTAAATCAATCCAATAATTTAAATCATTATAATGTAAATGTCTTTTACTATCAGGATGCTTCCATAAACCGTGTGAATTATGCATTGGTCCTGCCATTTCGAATGCATTCAACTGAATCTGTTTCCCCATGCTATCGCTTCCTTCCTTTATTCAAAAGTAAGATTTAATCTTTCCCCGCTTTAATATCGCTGATTAATTCATCAAGTGTCGACTGCAATTCCTTTACTGGAATATCAACCACCACATTGGCACCATTAGAATCTTCTTTCACAGCTTCGATGACTCTTTCTTCTTGATAGATTTTTGCAATCGTTTTATAGGTTTCATTGTCAATATCCTCTGACCGAACAGCAAATACATTTAAGTAAGGTCTCGTTTCTTCACTATGAGGATCATCATGAAATATTGCGTCCTCCAGCAATAGCCCTGCCTGCCCAGCAATCCCGCTATTAATAATAGAAGCTGCCACATCAGGAAGCACACGTGGTGTTTGCTGTGCTACAACTGTAAGGATTTCAATATTTTTCGGATTTTCCACAATATCATCGGGTGTCGGATATAAACCAGCATCGTCCTTTAGCTTAATTAATCCTGATTTTTCCAGTACCTTTAATCCTCTCCCGGTATTGGCAGGATCATTAGGTATTGCTATGGTTGAATTTGCTGGAATTTCCTCGGCTGTCTTGAATTTCTCCGAATATAGTCCCATCGGTGCCACAATTGTTGAACCAATGGGTTTAATATCCACATCGTTCTCAACGATAAATTGGCTTAGAAACGCTAGGTGCTGGAAGGAGTTTACGTCCAACTCGCCATTGGCGAGCGCTTTGTTTGGCAATGTATAATCAGAAAACTCCACAAGTTCAATGTCGATACCTTCCTCTTTGGCTCTTTCCTTAATAATATTCCAATACTGTCCATCAGAACCGGTCACACCGATTTTCACATGATTATTACTTGACGCAGATTTCCCTGCACACCCGCTCATTACCAAACTGATTAATAGCACAATAAATAGCCCACTTAGTTTTTTGCTCATTATACGCTCCCCATTTCCATTCAATTATCTTCTTAAAAATAGTCTTGATAAAAAATTCCCAATAAACTGTGCAACTTGTACAAGCAGAATAAGAATGACGACCGTGACAATCATGACGGAGGTATCAAACCTCTGATAGCCATAGGTCATTGCTAAATCTCCAAGGCCTCCTCCACCAACAGTTCCTGCCATCGCTGAAAAATCAATCAAACCTACCGTTATAAAAGTGATTCCCAGAATTAAGGGCCCTAATGCTTCAGGAATAAGGACGCCAAATATGATTTGAAGTGGGCTTGCACCCATGGCTTGTGCAGCTTCAATAATGCCTGGATCGATAGAGACTAGATTATTCTCAACCACCCTTGCGACTGCAAATGATGCCGCGATGGTCATTGGCAATACAGCCGCAGCAGTTCCAATTGTCGTCCCCATAAAAAGACGTGTCAGCGGACTGACCGCTACCAGAAAGATAATAAATGGAATCGGTCTGATGATATTGATTAACAGATTAAGAGATAAAAACACGATACGGTTTTCTAAAATATTGCCTTTACGTGTAACAAAAAGCAGCAGCCCGATGGCCAATCCAATCATGCTAGCAAAGATGAGCGTAAATAACACCATAGTGATTGTTTCACCTGTTGCTTCAAGAATACGGGGCCAAAAGGTATTCCATTCAACTTTCATATTCGATCATCTCCTTTAGTTCAACAATTTCCGCCAGCTCCTCTATCACTCTCTGAACCTCCTTTTCCTCCCCAATAAATTCAACTATCAAGCTACCAAACAGCCTTTCCTGAAGCTCATTGATATTACCGTAAATAATATTGAAATCAACCTCATATCGCTTGCACGTACGCGATAGAATCGGTTCATTGCTCACTCCTTCCTTGAAAATGATCCGAAACATCCTTCCTCTCTGCTCTTTCTTCAGCTTTTCATAGAGATGATAGGATAATTGGTCATTTAATACGGACCTGATAAAATTTTTAGTAGTCTTCTTTTGCGGCTTCGTAAAAAGATCAAACACCTGTCCCTCCTCAATCACTTTTCCGTTCTCCATGACTGCGACCCGGTTGCATATACTTTTAATAACATGCATTTCATGGGTTATTAGCATGATGGTAATGCTGTATTCCTTATTAACTCTGCGCAACAAACTGAGGATTTCATCTGTAGTTTCAGGATCCAATGCTGATGTAGCTTCATCACATATTAAAATGTCTGGTGATGTAGCCAGTGCCCGCGCTATTCCTACCCGCTGCTTTTGTCCGCCAGATAAATTTTCAGGATATTTATCTGCTTTATCTTCGAGTGCTACAAATCGAAGCAGTTCTTTTACACGCTCATCTATTTTGTTTTTTGTCCAGCCCGCAAGTTTTAATGGGTAGGCAATATTGCCATAAACCGTTCTCGAGCTGAATAGATTAAATGACTGGAATATCATGCCGATTCTGCTTCTTAGCTTCCTCAGTTCTTTTTGCGATAATTGATTCACTTGTTGGTCATTTACAATGATTTTCCCCGAGGTGGGCTGCTCCAATAAATTAACCAGTCTAAGCAACGTACTTTTACCCGCACCGCTAAAGCCGATTACTCCAAAAATTTCACCTTTGTTTATTTCAAGTGAGACATCCTGGACTGCCTTAATTTCATTTTCCTTTGTCCCAAATGATTTGCTTACCTGTTCAAAAGTAATCAACCTTACTCCTCCTTATCCATAAAAATCAAACTTGGCACTTCTCACATAAAAAGGCAGCCTCCCATTTTAGGAAAGCTGCCTTTAGTCGTCTAATCGGCAATTATTTTATTATTTCAATAATGGCTCATTCACTTTTAAAAAAGCGGCCAAATTACTTAATTCCTTTTGTAATCTTTTTTGGACCTCATGGTCAATGAAGAAGGACTCATCCTCGGTTCTCTCTACCTCTGAATCTAAAACATACGCACCATGAAAGATCGTTGTTGCTCCTAGTGCTGAAAATACCGGCTTAAGCGCGTAATCAATCATAAGAAGATGGCCGAATGTTCCGCCAATCACGAGCGGAAGAATGGCTTTATCTACAAATCCCTTTTGTGGCAATAGATCTAAATAAGCTTTTAAAACACCTGTATATGATGCCTTATATACAGGGGTCAAGATAATAACGGCATCCGCAGTCTCGACCTTTTTATGGGCAGCTATAATATCCGGACTATCAAATATCGCATGCAGTAAATCCTCAGCAGGCAATTCTCTTACCTTAATTTGTTCAAAGGAGATACCTTCCTTTTTTAAAAATGCCACCGTCTCATTTTCCAAACCGTTTAATCTTGAATTCGCAGAAGGCCCTCCTGATATAATCGCAACTTTTGTCATTTTTTTCACTCCTTATGATTTGATTCTTTCATTGTAGTTTACTGGTTTACTGCTCTGTACTGTCGTCCTATATGATGGTCTGGTAATTGATCATATCCAAATAGATTATTGCGGAAGGTTCCCTCCTCATATTCTTTTCTTACAAGGCCTCTTTCTTGCAAAATCGGCACAACATGCTCGACAAATTCTTCAAACGTGCCAGGGGTCACTGCATAGGCTATATTAAAACCGTCTACTCCTGTTTCAACAATCCACTCCTCCATTAAATCGGCTACTTTCTCAGGCGTTCCTACCGCAACTTGGCCCATTCCGCCTACACCCACATATTTCGCAATTTCATCTACTGTCCAATCCTTGGTCGAATCAATATTGGTAAATGTTTCAACGATAGATTGGATTGCATCATTTTTCACGTATTCGATTTTCTGATCGGGCTCAAGCCCTGCAAAGTCAATTCCACTCCAGCCCCCGAATAATGCTAAGGCACCTTCATAGCTTGCATGCTCTTGATACTCGCGATATTTCACTTCTGCTTCTTCCTGCGTCCGTCCGATAATTGGTGTGATGAGCGAAAGAACTTTGATTTCATGTCGATCACGCCCAATGACTTCCGCCTCCTTGCGCAACTTCTGTACAACCACTTTACCCGCCTCCGTAGTCGGAACGCTAATAAATACTAGTTCTGCATGCTCTGCCGCAAATTTCCTCCCCCTAGCAGAAGCACCTGCCTGAAAAATCACGGGTGTTCGCTGTGGTGATGGTTCGCATAAATGAGCGCCAGGTACTTTAAAAAACTTGCCTTCATGCTCAATATCATGGACTTTTTCCGGATCAGCATATAGCCTTTTCTCTTTATCTAGAACAACTGCATCATCTTCCCAGCTCCCCTCCCATAGCTTATACACGACCTCTAAATATTCATCTGCAATTTCATACCGTTCATCATGGCTAATTTGCTGGTCCAATCCGATATTTACAGCTGCACTGTTTAAATAAGAGGTGACAATATTCCAACCAATTCGCCCCTTTGTTAAATGATCAAGAGTTGAGATTCTCCTAGCGAAAACATATGGATGCTCATAGCTTGTAGAAGCCGTTAAGCCAAAACCCAAATGTTTGGTTACCTGTGCCATTATAGGTACAACAAATGCCGGATCATTAACAGGTACCTGAACGCCCTGCCTGACAGCTGCATCTCTTGATCCTTGATATACATCATAGGTGCCTAATACATCTGCAAGAAAAATAGCATCGAATTTTCCTTTTTCCAAAACCTTTGCAAGATGTGTCCAATATTCAGCATCTTTGTAGGTTGAAGATTGATCATCCTTATGCGTCCATAAGCCTGGTGATTGATGTCCCGCACAATTCATATCAAATGCATTTAAATACACTCTTTTATTGGTCATTTTTTATATCCTCCTCAGACTTCACGTGATTTGAGATTGGAATCCCCCGCATTCTCATCTGAAAAACGGAATCCACGTGATTTGAGATTGGAATCCCACGCATTCTCATCTGAAAAACAGAATTCACGTGATTTGAGATTGGATTCCCCCGCATTCTCATCTAAAAAACAGATATCGCTTGATTTGAGATTGGAATCCCTCGCATTCTCATCTGAAAAATGGAATTCACGTGATTTGAGATTGGAATCCCCCGCATTCTCATCTGAAAAACGGAATCCACGTGATTTGAGATTGGAATCCCCCCATTCTCATCTGAAAAACAGATATCGCTTGATTTGAGATTGGAATCCCTCGCATTCTCATCTGAAAAACGGAATTCTCGTGATTTGAGATTGGAATCCCCCGCATTCTCATCTGAAAAACAGATATCGCTTGATTTGAGATTGAATTCCCCCGCATTCTCATCTAAAAAACAGATATCGCTTGATTTGAGATTGGAATCCCCCGCATTCTCATCTGAAAAACGGAATCCACGTGATTTGAGATTGGAATCCCACGCATTCTCATCTAAAAAACGGAATCCACGTGATTTGAGATTGGAATCCCCCGCATTCTCATCTGAAAAACGGAATCCACGTGATTTGAGATTGGAATCCCCAAACTCGATTAATGCAAAGTCACCTTCTTAATCTATTATTCTCTTAAAATCCTGCAGCTTTCTTATCAGGCCGCCATGTCCAAAGCGGATCACTTTTTGCTTATTCACGTTTTCACTGTTGGCAGCGACATATTCAAAGAAAGCAAGAAGATATATGCGGCGAACCATAATGTTTTCCACACCGTTTTTATAAAACCATTCATCAACAGTATTAAAGACACCCTTATTGATTTTAAAATTTTCACTGCACCAATTGAAAAACTGTAAGTCCGGTAAATTTAAGTAATGACTTTTTTCTAGGGATTTCTTCTCATTTAATTGTTTTACTATCCCATTATCCTTATGTTGCATGACCATAGCCTCCTTATCATGCAGAACGTAGTAATTCTCTCTTACTTACTCTTTGAAAGAACTTTCTTTTTTAGAGCAAATCGTTTTTTTTCAGTAATATCAATTTGGGTAATTTCCCCTTCATGAACAGTCACAGTTACACAGCCATATTCGAGTTGCTTCAATGTGGAAACGATTGTAATGATTTTTTCTTGATCGATATACTTATCCATGGAAGCCTCCTTATTTCCTCAATGTATTTTCTTTAATATCCCTGTACTCTTCTTCTAGTTCTGATAATGTTAAGTTTGTTAATACAGCAATTGGATATTTAGTTTCGTCAGCCTTTGTTAGGTACGCAATCAGGAACTTTCGTCTCCTGTTAATGGCATTTTGCAGAATCTTAGCCAATTTCCCGTCCTCCAATTTTCCCTTGCAGTCTCCATTCTTCCTTTTGTCTATCTTCTAAATAACCAGCAGACACTCGGGTTTGAATAAAGAGGTGACTATCTTCTATAATTCGATCCTTTTCAAAATCCATCGTGGCCACATGATATGAATGTTGGAGTATTTTTACCTCCTTATCTTGAGAACCGACCTCTTTTATAATCTTATCCGTGTTTTCATGAGGTACGACATGGTCCTCGAGCGATTTAAAACAGAGGAGCGGGCAATGAATTCTTTTTATACTTGCTGGGGCAATATCCATGAGTTTTTGAATTTCATGAATGGCTTTCACAGGCACCTTTTTATAGATAATCTCATCCGCCTCTTTATCTTTTATATCAGGCGTCCCCTCATCCACATATTGCTGAATCGTATTCCCTTTTAAATAGTCAAGGTTTGGAATGGATAACGCAGTATTTATAAGAATGATACCTGCTATCCCCTTGAACTTTTCAGCTAACAATATAGTCAAGGTACCGCCCATCGACTGTCCGAGTATGAAAATTGACTTGCAGTGCTTTCTTAACTTCTCCAAACCTATCTCTGCGGAATGCAGCCAATCATGATACGTACATTCCTCTAAATCAAGATAATCTGTTCCATGACCAGCTAACCTGGGTGCATATACTGTGTAACCCAACTGAGCGAGCTCATCACCTATATACCTCACACTTTGAGGTGTACCAATAAACCCATGTAAAATGAGAATGCCTGTATCATTACCATCGAAGAAAAATGACTCTGCACCATCGATCACTCTTGTTGACTGTTCCATTTCTCAGCCTCCCTTTAATAAAATGCGGAGGTGGCTCGCTCAGCCCCGACAAGCATAAGACGCGAATGAAATGAAGGTGGTCTTTACCTTCAATTCATTCGTGACTTATGACCTCGAGGGGCTAGCCACCGCAGCTGGACTTCTTGAAATGCGGAGGTGGCTCGCTCAGCCCCGACAAGCATAAAACGCGAATGAAATAAAGGTGGTCTTTACTTCCGTTCATTCGTGACCTCTAGGCGCTAGCCACTACAGCCAGCACAGATCATTTAGCTCATCCGCTAACTTTCCCACCGACCTTTTCTCTAGTTACAAAAATGCCTTTGGAGGTCCAATCAGCAACTCAATTAACAAATTCCGATTTAACCAATGTGTTTAATCAACTTTATACAAATACTTCTCCTAACCATCCAGCCAATATAGACGATTTGTTTTATGAGTTATGCATTTTCATACAGATTTAAGAGAGATAAATTTAATTATGCACAAAATAAAACCCCTTCTTAAATAAGAAGAGGTAAAAGGACCGATCTTTATCTCTTCTTATCTTTCAAGCTTTCCGCTTGCTGGAATTGGCACAGTTCAATTAAGTCTGTTGCCGAGGCTTCAAAGGGCCAGTCCCTCCACCTCTCTGGATAAGAAAACAATTATTTTATTTTGTATTATTACTTTAAAACATAATAAAATGACTGTCAATATATTTTTGAAAATTAAGACTTTTGACTAGGTTTATTCTTCCATCCATTTCGGCTTATGAAATCCTTGGAAATGCTTATCAATTACTTGTAAAAATTCTTTAGACTCAACGGATTCTATGATATCTTTTACAAATTGCTGATCTTTATCGCCATCTCTTACCACAATGCGGTTTTGGATTTCATCAGGAATTTGATCTCGATAGATTGCCGTTGTTAGATCAAGCCCTGCAGCTACAGCAAAGTTTCCATTGACTGCGGCTAAATCTACAGATTCAAGTGAACGAGGCAGCTGTGCAGCATCGACTTCATGAAACTTTAAATTCTTCGGATTATCTTCAATATCCTTCACCGTCACTGTCACAGGATTAATTTCCTCAGCAAGCTTTAATAATCCTGCATCTCTTAATACAGTCAGACCGCGTGCTAAATTTGTCGGATCATTGGCGATTGCTACGGTGCTTCCTTCTTTAATCTCATCTAATGAACCATATTGTACAGAATAAATCCCAATTGGAGCAGTCGGCACTGAAACAACATCGATTAACTCCAAGCCCTTTTCTTTATTAAAATTCTCTAAATATACCTTATGCTGAAATAAATTTGCATCTAA
This sequence comes from Cytobacillus purgationiresistens, assembly GCF_030813235.1. Classification (GTDB taxonomy): domain Bacteria; phylum Bacillota; class Bacilli; order Bacillales; family Cytobacillaceae; genus Cytobacillus; species Cytobacillus purgationiresistens. The sequence continues at coordinate 166,025 of NZ_JAUSUB010000002.1, forward strand.
ATCACCGCTATCCAAAGCAATGTTCGGTTGTACATAATCATTAAATTCCTTTACTTCAACAGAGTAGCCTTTCTTTTCAAGGATAGGAACAACCCCTTCTTTTAACATATCACTATATGGAACTGTAGCACCAAAAACGAGCTTCCTCTTCTCCTCACTTGTAGCAGAGCTGCATGCTGACAGCCCTATCACAAATCCAACTAATATAAACGTGAGCCATATTTTTTTCATACTAGCACCTCTATATCCATTTTGATATTAACGATTGACAGAATGAACACCTTTCCTATGTTTGCTGCCTGGGTGATCACTCGTTAGAACTGGGCTGCCATGCTCAAAAAGCTTCTCTCTTAATGCTCCGTCCTTATATTCAGTTTTATATAGTCCTCTTTCTTGTAGAATAGGGACAACTAATTCAATAAACTCTATTAAACTTGCAGGTGTAACCAAATGGTTTAAATTAAAGCCATCTACTCCTGAAGCCTCGAATTGATATTGAATTGCATCGGCTACCTCGGTTGGATTGCCGACAATGATCGTTTCTCTATCAAGCCCTTCCAGTCGGGCAAGTGCTTCTTTTACTGATAATTTTTTTGATGCATCTTTTGTTAAAGATGCCGCTTTATAGTGACCATGCTCCGTCTTTTTAAATTCAAATGGATCGTCCAGCTGGTCATTTTCATATTCTGCGAGATCGTAGCCACTCGCACCCCCAAATTGCGCTTTGGCAGAGTCAGCACTCCATAGTCGATTGAGCTCAGCGAACTTCTCTTCTGCTTCTTCCGTCGTTTTGCCGACAATGACAGTTAGAAAAGAAAAGATTTTAATATGTTCAGGATTTCTACCATATGAAGCAGCCCGCTCTCTAATGTCCTCTGTATAATGTCGGATTCTTTCCGGTGTTGGACCCCCTACAAATACACATTCTGCATGCTTTGCGGCAAATTCACGCCCTCTTGGAGAAGTACCTGCTTGGTAAATGACTGGTGTTCTTTGCAAAGAGGGTTCACTTAAATGCGGTCCCTCTACATCAAAATATTCACCTGAATGATTAATTTCATGAACTTTAGAAGAATCAACCAGCACCCCGCTTGCATGATCCTCAATAACCGCCCCATCTTCCCAGCTTGCCTCCCATAATTTATAGGAAACATCTAAATATTCGTCTGCAATGTCATAGCGCTTGTCATGCTTAATCATATCCTTCAGCCCAAAGTTCCTAGCTGCATTAGGCAGGTAAGAGGTGACTACATTCCAAGCTACACGTCCTTTTGTTAAATGATCTAAGGTTGAAAACCTCCGTGCATTTCCAAATGGCGATTCATACGTTGTACTCACCGTTAATGCAAATCCCAAGTGCTTGGTTACACTTGCCATGGCAGGAATGACAAAAGCACCATCATTCACAGGAAATTGCAGACCATCGCGTATGGATGGTTCCTTGCTCTTTTTAAATGTGTCATATACACCTAGAACATCGGCAAAAAATACAGCATCGAATTTCCCTTTTTCTAACAGCTTAGCGAGTCCAATCCAATATTCTAAATCTTTGTATAGCCGATGCCTTTTAGAGTCCGCATGCTTCCATAAACCATGAGAATTATGCATCGCACTTGTCATTTCAAATGCATTCAATATGATTTCTTTCGTCATTTCTATCCACTCCCTCTAAGAAAATAAAAAACACCAAAAGCAAAGAGAGATGATTAACAATCATCACTTGCATGCTTTTGGTGGTCCAATCAGCAAAATATTCATTTGTCTGCCTAGATTCACAATCAAAAAAAACCTCTTCCGAAATAGGAAGAGGTTAAGAAAACATCTTAAATCTCTATCCTATCGTTCAAGCGTCCGCTTGCTGGAATTGGCACAGTGCAAAATGTCTGTTGCCGAGGCTTCAAAGGGCCAGTCCCTCCACCTCTCTAGATAAGAATGAATATAGGCTATTCAATTAAATAGTTCTTTTCAATAATATTAATCTAAAGCAATCAATTGATATTGTCAATTGATTTTAGAAATTTCCCACTATTTTATTTCTGTAACTTGCTGCTTTAATGCTCTGCGCAAAATTTTCCCTGTCGTGTTTTTAGGGAGTTCTTCTAAAAACTCGATAGAAGAAGGGACTTTATATTTAGCCAGACGCTCTTTACTATAGTCTAATAGATCCTCTTTAGTTAGATTCGGATTTTTCGAGACAACATAGCATTTCACTGCCTCACCTGTATTTGGATCCGGCACTCCAAGGACTGCTGCTTCAACAATTTCCGGGTGATTATAGAAAACTTCTTCTACTTCTCTTGGATAAACATTATAGCCTCCGACAATGATCATATCCTTCTTGCGATCAACAATGTAGAAGTAATCCTCTTCGTCCTTTCGGGCCAAATCTCCTGTATAGAGCCAGCCATCCTTAATGGTTGCAGCTGTTTCCTCAGGCATATTATAATATCCCTTCATTACATTTGGACCTTGAACGATTAATTCTCCCACTTCACCCACAGGAAGCTCCTCTCCAAGCTCATTGACTACTTTATTTGCTACATTCATGATTGAGCGGCCAATTGAACCTGCCTTTCTTGGTCTATCAAGCGGGTTAAAGCATGTAACTGGTGAAGCCTCAGACAGTCCATACCCTTCTGAAACAAGGACATTGAATTTCTTTTCAAAGTTTTGCAATAAAGCTACTGGCATTGAAGCCCCTCCAGAAATACATAACCGGAAAGAGCTAAATGCTTCAGCATTCCCTTCAGGATATTGATATAAGAAATTGTACATTGTTGGCACACCTGCAAATACAGTCGGCTTATACTCTTCAGCTAATCGGAAAATTTCCTTAGGACTAAATCTTGGATCAATTAAGATCGTTCCGCCGTTCATTAGCGGTGCGTTTAGCGCTACAGTCAAGCAGAACACATGGAACATCGGCAAAGTTGTAACGACGCGATCATCCTCAGTGATATGTAAGTAATCACTTACATCCTTTGCATTGCTGTAAAGATTGCGATGGGTGAGCATCGCACCTTTTGGTTTGCCCGTAGTACCAGAAGTATACAAAATAATGGCCGTTTCATCCTCTTCCAGTTCAGGACCTTTAAAATCCAAATCCCCGGATAACACTAGCTGTGTAAACGATTTCATTTTTGAAAACACAGATAATTCAGAAGCATCTTGTCCTGCTTCTTGCCCTTGAGGTGTCTCACATACAATATAATGCTCCACCTTAGGCAGCAAACCATGTATTTTTTCTGCTAATGGCACTAACAGATCAAGCATAATGATTGCTTTCACATCTCCATTATTAAGAATATAGCCAATTTCATCGGGTGTATAAATAGGATTGATTGGAATCACCTTTGCCCCTAAGCGCATCGCCCCGTACAAACCAATAACAAATTGCGGAGTATTACCTAATAAGAGCGCAACATTGTCTCCTTCTTTAATACCAATTGATGATAAACCTGAGGCAAATTTTGTTACAGACGCATCAAGTTCTGCATATGTACTTGATTGATCCATAAAATAATATGCTGTTTTGTGCCCTTTTTCTTGTGCTGTTTTGTGAAGCTGACTTGTTAAATTCAAGTTTCTCCCCCTTTTCTGAATGAATAATCATTCATTTCGAAATAATAGTTTTCTAAATATATTATATTAAAAGAAATTTCCGCATTCAAGTATGTTGTCTGTTTTTATCGAAGATTTAGAAAAATTTTTATTAATTAATAGAAAAATAGCTATTTAAAATTATAAAAGGCTCCTTCCTCTGTGTTCTTAAGCGAAATGACATAATAAAGTTAAATGACCACATAAAAAAAAGTGTCCACTTTTATGTGAACACTCCAAATAAATTAATACACTAAATTAACAAACTCTTCTTTAGTTACGTTTCCAAAATAATGCTTGATATTAATATCTTCTAAAGCTTTGTCTATTTCGCTTTTCTCGTAACGTATACCAATCAGTTTATCTTCAATTTCGCTTACATCGCCGACCCCAAAGAAATCTCCATAAATTTTACACTCTTTTATCTCGCCTTTATTCACATCGAGACGAATATCAATTGAGCCAACTGAAAAACGATGAGAGTGCTGCAAATCAAACTTTGGTGACTTGCCATAATTCCAATCCCAATTTTGATATCTATTTTTGGAGATCTTATCAATTTCCTTCCAATCTTCCTCTTGAAGCTTGTACTCAGGAATATCCTCAATACCATCAAAAATATTCTTTAATAGTAATTCACGAAACCGCTCGATTGTAATCTTTTCGTTTAGAAATTCAGAGATATTTGCCACACGACTACGAATAGATTTAATCCCTTTTGATTCAATCTTGTCTTTTTTCACCCTAAGTGCTGAAACAACATTTTCGATTTCGGAATCAAGCATTAAAGTACCATGGCTGAACATTCTTCCCCGTGTGGAAAATTGCGCATTCCCGGATATCTTCCTGCCATCAACTGTAAGGTCATTACGTCCGCTTAACTCAGCATTGACACCCAATTTCTTCAGAGCCTTTACAACAGGTTCAGTGAATTTCAAGAAGTTATGAAAGCTCTCCCCATCATCCTTTGTTATGAAACTAAAGTTCAGGTTTCCTAAATCATGATAAACGGCTCCGCCGCCCGAAAGACGACGAACAACATGAATACCATTTGCCTCAACATATTCTGTACTGATTTCTTCAATCGTGTTTTGATTCTTCCCAATGATGATTGAAGGTTCATTTATGTAAAATAGCAAATAAGATTCATTAATATCTAAATTTTTTAATGCATATTCCTCTATTGCCAAGTTAATTCTTGGATCTGTTATCCCTTGGTTATCAATAAATAACATTACATATCCACTCCTCTTTATATATGAAAGGACAATCCAAATTCAGCAAGTGAAATAGGACCTTTATAATAAGCCGAAGCCTCATCCTTCAACTTATCAATAGTACCATAATGGGGCAGATGTGTTAAAAGAAGATGCTTCACATTTGCAGAGTTTGCCAGCTTGCCATTATCGTGGCTATTCATATGACCTGCACCTTTCCCTTCTTGGTGACTATAAAAATTACATTCACTCACTAGTAAATTTGCCTCCTTGCTAAAAGTCACAAGTTCTTCCTTAAAAGAAGTATCTGCAGTATATACAATGGCATGACCATCAGCTTCTATTCGCATGGCAAAACACGGGACTGGATGATCTGTCCTTAAAAAAGTAATGGTAAAAGGACCAATATTGATTGGCATTTCCGATTCGTAAGGTATACCCTTAGTTATTTCTTTATAAGTCAGTTTTGCAAATTCTTGCTCATCTAGAGCATGCCCATAAACCGGTAAACAATCTCGCTTCATTCCTAAAAATCCTTGAATTAATCGGGCATGCTGCAACACACCAATATCCGCAATATGATCTGGGTGGTAATGCGAGATAATTACAGCATCTAAATCCTCAGGTTGAAAAAAGCTTTGCATTTTTGAAAGAACTGCGCTTCCACAATCTATAAGCAAATAAAACCCTTTATGTTCGAGTAAATATCCAGCACTCGCTTCGTTTGCTTTTGGATAACCACCACAACTGCCTATCACCGTAAAATTCAATCCTATTCCTCCTTATCAGTGAAAAGTATCCCTTACATCAATATACTAGAATATGCCCATTTTTTCATTCCTTTACTTTTGTACTGAAACAGATGTTGACATTTATTTTCTGTTATAATACAATGAAATAAATTAAATAAATTAAACAAATTAAACAAATCAGAAAATTAGGAGGCTTCAACATGATTCAAAACATTATGGATTTCTTTAGGAATTTGCCAGCGAAACAGTGTTCAGAATGTGGGAAGTCAATGGAAGAGCAACATGAATGCTATGGAAATAAATGTGATCATTGCCTTGGAATTTCAGATTTATAATATGATAGATTGATATTTTATTCATACACGATGGGAAAAAGCTCTGAGCACTAATGCTCAGAGCTTTTTTAATGCCGATTGGTTACTTACTCTGTTTCTCCACAAAAACGAATAAAATTAGATATTATTCTTCCATTCCCACACTATATTTCTTTTTAAAAGCAAGCTTAAAGTAAGTGAAGGAACAGACAAGGAATAAGACAATAAATCCAAATAACACTCCTGCATTTTGCCACATAAAGTGGAAGTCCCCACTTGAAACAACCGCTTTAAATCCAGCTACTGTGTAAGTCATCGGTAAAAACGCATTGAAGGCTTGCAACGGTGTTGGAATCAATTCAAGCGGGAAAGTTCCGGCGCTTGTCGTTAATTGCAAAATTAATATCACAATCGCAATGAAACGGCCAGGATCGCCAAATGCAGTCACGAAAAATTGAATCAACGCAATAAATGTTAAGCTGGTTATAATCGCAAACAAAATAAATAATGGCAAGCTTTGTACTTCGATCTTTAATAATCCAATCAATAAGAATACGGCAATCAACGCTTGCAGAATACCTACTCCTGCGATAATAGCAAATTTACTTGAAAACCAGCTAAAAGCGCTTCTAGGAGCTGTTACTGGTTCACGTAAAGGGAAAACAATAGATAATAATAACGCTCCTACAAATAAGCCAAGAGAAAGGAAATATGGCGCAAATCCAGTGCCGTAATTTGGCACTTTATTGATTCTATTATTTTCTATCTCGACCGGACCTGCCATCATCTCGAAAGTCTGATCGGTTGCACTGACTGAGCCTGCCTTTTCTGCTCCTTCGCCCAGCTTGTTGGCTAGTTCACCGGAACCATTTAACAGCTCCTGGTTTCCTTCAGTAAGTTTGCCGGCACCGTCCGTTAATTTACTGGCACCTTCCTGCATGGCTGCAGAACCTTGTTGGAGGGTGGACATGCCATTTGAGAGAGCGCCAGCACCTGCCCTAAGCTCTGAAGCGCCCGCAGCTGCTGATTCAAATTGCTTTCCAAATTCTCCTATTCCTGCTTGGAAGTCTGACTGCCCCTGACTTATTTTAGCAGCACCCGATTCAAGTGAAGATGCCCCTTCTTCCAACTTGGTCAATCCAGATTGCAATGCCCGCTGCCCTGCATTCAATTCACCTATCTTGCCCGCGAGCCTCGTTCCGCCATCAGCCAGTTGCCCTGCTCCAGCTGCTAACTGCTGGCTGCCTGCAGTTAACTGGTTAAGTGCTTCCTCGAGCTGAACTTTTTCCATGCTATCCTCAGGCATTTGCGCCAACAGCCCTTGAAGATTTTTCTGTAAATCTGCAACACCTGCACCATACTGGTTCATTTGCTGCTGCCAGTTTTGAAGACCGGATGATAAAGTATTTCCGCCGCTTTCTATCTCCGCAGTACCGTTAATCAAAGGTGCTACATTACTGTTTACAACATGCAGTCCATCCTTAGTCTGACTAATTCCACCTGATAAATCCGTTGTTCCTGCTTGTAAATCTTTTGCCGCTCCAGTCAATTTTTGATGACCGGCCAGCAGCTGTCCAAGTCCTTCCTCCAGCGATTTTGCACCCGAAGCCAAATCATTTGAACCAGTCTTGGCATCATCCACACCATTGCTAAACTGAATTGACTTTTCAGCTAACGTGCTTAAATTATCGTGAAGTGCTACTGACCCATCATTCACCTTTTCAGTGCCTTCACGAATCGCATTTGCTCCTTCGCTCGCGTCATTCAGACCTTCAGCCAAGTCACCCATCTTATCAAACATGGTTTCAGCATATGTTTCAGTTATTTTTTCTGATAGAGCAGACTTAATTTTCTCTACTGCTGTGCCGCCTATCTGCGCAGATAAAAAGTTATATCCTTCGTTAGGAACGTAAATAAGCTGTAACTTTTGTGGCTGATCGTCCAGCAAGGTTGTCGCACGCTGGGAGAAATCTGCTGGTATTTCAACGAGCATATAATATTGCTCATTCTTTAATTCTTTATAGCCCTTCTCTTTGTCAACGAATTTAAAAGCGAAGTCTTTGCTTTCTTGAAGATTTTTTACTAACTCATCCCCTAATTGAAGCTCAGTGCCATCAAAATCCGCCCCTTCATCTCCATTTACTATCGCAACTGGCAAATCCTCCAAACGATCATATGGATCCCAGAATGCCCAAAGAAACATACCTGTATATAGAATGGGAATGAACAAAATCGCTATGATGGGAATTAACAGCTTTTTATTTTGAAAAATCGCTTTTGCTTCTGCCTTTACTAAATTACTGCTCAAAAAAAAACCTCCTTGATTGCTTTAGTGGATTATTGACTATATTGTTCATTTGGTCAATTTATGACAAAAAATGAGGATCATCTATTTTGATAATCCTTTGAAAATATATTGCTCAAATAGCTGTGCTATTTCTTCCTTATCCAAGGGTGTATGCCTTTTTTCCCAATCAAAAATAAAAGCGACATATAGCTTAAGCATTACAAATGCAGTGAGTTCTGGATCACATTTTTCAATTTCACCTTTTTCAATGCCTAGCAAGACCTTTGCTTTAATATACTTGATGATTTCAGTTTCAAGTCTGGTCATCACATCAAGGACTGCCGGAGTGCCCATTTCCTTTTCCTCTTGGAAGAGCTTAATGGTTAATTGATGCTCCATACGATATTCTAAAATTCTATAAAGGGCATTGTGAAGATTTTCGTGAAATGAAAGTGCAGGGTCAATCGCCTGCTCTGCTTCACTTTTCATCTCTTTAATTAAAGATGAAATGATTTCATCAAAAAGTTCTTCCTTATTTTTAAAAAAAGTATAAATAGTCCCTTTTCCTACATTCGCAATCTTAGCTACCTGATCCATTGTAGTTGCCTTATACCCAAAAAGTGAAAATGATTTAGTAGCAGCTTGAATGATTAACTGTTTACGATCGACTGCCAATTTTCTCACAGCTCCTTATTGACCAATTGAACATTTTAGTCATTATGTTCAAAACTTAATTTATCATAAAATCTTTTTAATATCAATAATAATTTTGACTGTTTTCGTATACTTTGTTGCTTTTCGCAGATAGTGGTTGATTTCCTCTTCAGGTTGCCCGCTTTCTGCAAGGCGGGCTGTGAGCCTCCTCGTCGCGATGCTCTGAAGTGACCCAAAAAAGTTAGACACATTATTTATGCAACTGTAGACTGAGACCGGTATTGTACTGGACTCAGTCCTTTTAATTTTATTTTAATCCGTTATGCTCTACACTTTCAAATTCTCTTAAGTAGCGAATTTCCGATTTTAGTATCCCAAAGAAATTCTCCATGACGGCATTGTCATAACAGTTCCCTTTGCGTGACATGCTTTGTATAATGCCTCGTTCCTTTAACCTATCTCGATAGTGTTTCATTTGATAATGCCATCCTTGATCTGAATGTATCATAAGCGTAGGATGACCTTTTGGTAAACGCTCAAAGGCTTTCTCTAACATTTCAGATACCAATGAATAGGTAGATCTAGAGGCAAGGGTGTAGGTGATGATTTCACCATTAAATAAATCGAGTACAGGTGATAAATACAGCTTTTCTCCTAATAGGTTACACTGAGTGATATCCGTCACCCATTTTTCATTTGGGTGACTCGCTATAAATTGACGATTTAAAATATGAGGCGCTATTTTCCCAACTCCCCCTTTAAAAGACTTATATTTCTTTATACGGACGATGCTTTTTAAACCTCTCTTGCATGATACGTTGTCCTTTTTTGTGATTAACTTTTATTCCTCGATTCTTTAATTCACCTCGAATACGGCGATAACCATAACGGCCCTGATGCTCGTTATCTATTGCTTTTATTTCCGCCTTTAAGCTCGCATCTGGATCCGGGCTATTCATTTGCTTCAATAAGTAATAATAAGTACTACGTGCAATCCCAGCTAATTTTAGTAATGAAGTCACCGGAAATTCATGCCTTAATTCATAGACTACTGGTGCTTTGTCCCTTTTGGTGATTTTTCCTTGTTTTGAACTAAGGCATTCAACTTTTTTAAATACGCATTTTCCATACGTAAACGTTCTAATTCTGCTTGTAGTTCTCCTAATTTTTCTTCTTCTGTTTTCGCTTTTTTAGGCATAGTGGTTTGTCCTTCCTTTTGGGAAACAAAGGCTTCTCCACCTGCTTTTTTAAGCTGCTCATCCCAACGCTGTACGGTATAAGGAGAAGATAAGTTAAAGTGTATCGCAGTAGTAAAATATGATGCCCCTGTTTCTGCACGATATTTTAATACACTCAGTTTAAATGATGGATCATAAAAAGTACAACTACTTCTTGGTGCCAACGCTTCTTCTCCATGTTTTTGGTATAATCCTACCCACTTCATCACCGATTTCCTGTCTCCCTAAAAATGCGGCAACCTCATGATAAGAAAACTTTCCCAATAAATAGAGTTGAACCGCTAACTTTTTTTGTCTTGTTCATCAAAGCACCCCAATCATTTGAGTGTCCAATGATTGGGGTGCAGTTCACTCCTGTGGGGTCTCACCTGTCCCACTGCTTCCGCAGGAGTCTCGCACCCTTTCGCTCTAATCAATTTTTTTCAATAGTTTATCTAATCAAAACCTATGAAACGAACAACATTTTTTTAGAAAGGCTCTGTTAGTTGATATTGTTGATATTCGTGTATAAGAAAGGGACTTTCTATTGGAAATCCCTGTTCTTTTTCTATAATGTATTATTATTGATACTCAGGATGATTATGACGTGTGCAACCAAATAGATAACATGCTGTCTGGATAGATGTATCAAATTTCATGATGGGAATATAACCAGACGAGATTTGTTCAAACATTTGTTCATACTCTGTCTTTTCATCAAGTAACTCTTTAATGTTGACTTCTTTATCGTTTTCTGACCAATCTTCATCGCATTCTTCTTCATATGCTTCTTTAATTTCTTCTATTTTTTGATTGATAACTTCATTCAGTATTTCATGAGAACGAGTTGTATTATTTAATTTCAGCATCGAATAAACATATCGACTAATCCAATTAGGTTGTTTCCAATAAACATTCCAACCCTTTTCAAACCATCTTATAGCTTCTTTATAACAACCCAAATCTACATATAAATCCGCCACATCAACTTCACCGACAAACTCATCATCATTTTCAGAAAATGTATCAAGTTTAAGTTTTGCATCACTAATATTTCCTAATTCAATTAAACACTTTACATGACTATACATTGCATAATCAGAGTTTTCTGAAGCCAGAAGAAAATATTTTGAAGCATCTTTTATGTTACCAAGATGATAATTAGCAACAGCTAAATTATTATAAGAAGTTTTGGAAGGGAAGATAGAGATTGATTTCAGTAAAATATCTTTTGCGTATTTCCACTTTTCTTGCCTAATATAAATTTCACCTAATAAATTATATGGAAAATGTGAAGTAGAATTCATATTTATTGCTTCTTCCACTAAACCACGTGCTTTTGTGTCATCATATTCTTCATAACAATATACCCAAGCAAGATTAGTTAAAGATTGTACATTTCTTGTTTCGTATACTGCTTTTTGAAATAACATTAATGCATCTTCATATTCATTTTTTTCAAGTAAATCAATTGCTTTTTGATTGATATTCAAATATTTCCCCCTCTTGTTTGCAGTTTAAATTCAAAGGTCAAAGACTGATAGCCTTATCTTATCATGGGTAACATTAGTAGAGAATAAGCAACTATCCACAATCATTTTACTTATAGTAGTATTTTCGTTACGGTGCTTAATAATTTCTAAGAATTGAAACCAACTCATATAACAACTGCTCAAAAAACATTTCTATGTAAAAGCGGCCGTCCTAATCTTTCACTTCTAAAAGATTGGAACGGCCTATTTTTGTCTTATTTCTTAAGCTGTAAATGATTCAATACGACGGTTGCCATCGCATCGATAAATGCTGGCTTTGCATTTGGCATTTCTGGTCTAAAGTAAGTTGCGCCAATATCATCAGTCACAACTTTACATTCATAATCATTATCATAAAGAACTTCCAAATGATCAGCCACGAACCCAACTGGGGTATAAATAAATGCTTCATAGCCTTTTTCATTATAGAGATCTCTAGTTAAATCTTGAACATCTGGTCCAAGCCATGGATCGGGAGTATTCCCGGCACTCTGCCAGCCTACAGCATAGTGTTTCACACCTGCTTGTTCAGCAATTAATTCAGCAGTTTCTTGAAGCTGCTGAGGGTATGGATCACCCAATTCTTTAATTTTTTCTGGTAAGCTATGTGCAGATACAACTAGAACATAATTGTCTCTTTCAGCTCGTGTCATTTTGTCAATCTCTGCTTTCACACCATCCACCCAAAATTGAATGAATTTCGGCTCATTATACCAGCTTTCTATCGATGTAATAGTGGGTCCGCCAATCTTTTCTGCTGCTTCTTTGGCACGCCCATTATACGATTTAATACTAAAAGTAGAGAAGTGTGGAGCCAGAACAATACTGACAGCTTCTTCAATGCCATCTTCATGCATTTGCTTAACAGCATCTTCAACAAAAGGTTCAATATGCTTCAAACCGATATAGGATTTAAACTCATACTCATTTTGAATTTCATTTAAATGATTTTGTAATGACACAGCTTGATCCTCAGTAATCTTAGCTAAAGGAGAGATTCCGCCAATCGCTTCATATCGACCTTTAAGATCTTCAAGCATTTCATCCGTTGGTTTTCTTCCATGTCTAATATGAGTATAATAGCTTTCGATATCTTCTTCCCGATACGGAGTACCGTATGCCATTACTAATAATCCGATTTTTTTCTTAGCCAAATTGTCCACCTCTTAACATTTGTTTCGAAATCATCCAGTTTTTCCCTCTTACTATTTTGCCATCTTTTCAGCAGAATACTCATGTACAAAAGCTGTAAGCCTTTTCAACGTTTCAGGTTTTACTTCAGGGAATACACCATGACCAAGGTTATATATGTATCCAGGCTGCTTCATTCCCTGATCAAGAATCGCTTTTGTCTTCGCTTCAATTACTTCCCAAGGCGCAAGCAGCAGCGCTGGCTCAAGATTTCCTTGTACTGGTTTGGAAACGCCCAGTGCTCTTGCCTCTTGAATTGGCAATCTCCAGTCAAGCCCAACTACATCTAAAGGAAGATCATGCCACTCTTTCACTAAATGGCTTGCCCCTACTCCAAACATAATGAGCGGCACGTTTTCTTCCTTCAAGGATGCAAAAATCCTCTCCATTACTGGCTTAATATAGTAGCGATAATCTTCTACGTTTAATGCACCAACCCATGAATCAAAAATCTGAATCGCTTTTGCCCCAGCTTTAATTTGTGCCTTTACATATGAAATCGCCGTATCAGCCAGTTTATCCATTAATGCAAACCATGCTTTTGGCTCTGAATACATAAATGCCTTCGTCTTATGATAGTTTTTAGAAGGTCCGCCTTCAATCATATAGCTTGCTAAAGTAAATGGAGCACCAGTAAAACCTATGAGAGGTACGTTTAATTGTTCTTTAGTTAATAACTTAATCGTCTCGAGAACATATGGTACATCTTCTTCCGGATCAATTTCTCCCAATTTCTCCACATCTGCAAGTGATTTAATTGGATTATCAATAACAGGACCAATCCCGGATTTAATCTCTACATCCACTCCAATTGCAGGCAACGGAGTCATAATATCTTTATACAAAATCGCTGCATCGTTGTTATATTGCTCCACCGGCAACCTTGTGACATATGCACAAAGTTCAGGTTGGTGAGTAATTTCAAATAACGAATATTTTTCCTTAATCGCTCGATATTCCGGTTGTGAACGGCCAGCTTGTCTCATATACCAAACTGGGACATAATCCGTTCTCTCTCCCCTAGCAGCTTTAAGAAATGTATCGTTGATTGTAATTGACATTTATAGTATCCACCTTTCGAAACTTATCCTCATATCATTGTAATATATCTATGTAAAAAATAGAAACCTGTAGCCTATTATAACTCCTATCCAAATTTACTATAACTTTTTTCATTTAAAGTTGTACAGTTGCTTCTAGGAAATGTCGAAAAATTGACGTTTTTAATTCATTCAAACTACTCACATTAGATTTCCTGTTCATTGTAAGGAAAGGTATAATGAAAAACAAGAGGTGATTCATAGATGAATTTATATATTACGAGTGGAACACGCAATTTTTTAAGCATCATTAAACAGAAGCATACTAAGAAACCAATGGTGATGATGCAGAATGCGCAAGACACATTATTAGTCCATGAAACACCAGGAAAAAGCATATTTCAACAACCAAGATCTTTTAAAATCATCAACTCAGAGGGCACTTTGCGAAACGGCGGGTTTGCCGTTTTTAATTATATTCCCCTCACTGACGAAGCAAAGCCGATCTTTGAATACAATAATAAAAATCTTTCTGAGAAGTTAGCTCATCTGTCTGGACTACAAGCAGTACGAGTGCTAGAACCCTTGAAAACGAACACATTCCTTATACTCACCATCTGGGACAAAGAGACTCATTTCAAAGATTGGGAGGCGACTGATGCATATAAGGACATGCAATCGGGAACTGAGTACACCCAACTGCTATCGTCACCAGCATATGCTGCAAAGTATTATATACAAAAAGATGAAGAATAGGTTGAACAATAACGAAATAGCCCCTTCACAGAGAAGGAGCTATTTTTTATATTAAGAACATTGCCACAATTGTTGTTGCAGCAAGTCCGATTACCACAGGTAAAAAATTTCTTCTTGCAAGTTCAAATACATCAACATTACAAATGGCAGCAACAGGGATGATTGCCCATGGAATAATTGTACCTCCGCCAATGTAAGACATAATATAAAAACAAAAGAGCACAGCGTGTATAAGAAGTGCTACCAACACACTTATACCGTTCGCCTAATGCCCTAGGCAAACATTTGCTGTACCCTAAATGTAGTTTAGTACATTCTAGGGTTCTTAGCAACGGTTTGTATGCCAGGTGAATCGTTGCTTTTTTGTTTCCTTGGGGAGACATTTATTATGAAGAAATGTATTGACGTAATAGCAAATGAAGAATCATATATTAACCTTTCCACTTTTAAAGATATAGAAGGCATGAATAAGACTATCCGTACAAATAAAGACATCATAAGAGCCACTGTAAAGCGTTCTGACGTACAGGTTAGACTTATTGCATTACTGGAGCTTTTAAAACGTCACAGTTGCAAGCAATTAGGTGTGAGCTATATGTCTAAAAATACGATTGCCGACAAGCTAGAACTCTCTTATAAAACCGTGCAGCGTTTAATGAAGAAACTAGAAGACCTCGGCATGATCCGCCAGGTATCAATGAAGCGTAAAAAGGATATGTTGCAAACTGCAAATGCAATAATCATTCAACCTGTGCAAGATGATGTGTCCGACAAGACACCGCCTAAAGAGTCCGAGAAGTGTCCTACTAAAACAAAACCTGTTTCTTTAAAACAAAATAATAAAAGATTAAATAAACGTAATAGATCCGTGGAACTATCATCAGCTAATTTTATAGCTCATTGGGTTCCAAAAGCATTTGCAGATTTCACAAGTAATTTTTATTCAAAAGCTGAAACTATACAAGAGTTTTGGAAAGTAGTTAAACAGTGTAATAGAGTAATTGATTATGAGAATGATAAAAGAGCATTTACAGGTGATCAAGAGCTTCAAATAGGCGTTAAAGCTTTCAAGGAGTTTGTAATGAAGTTGAAAGCAGGCACGAGGATGATTAAAGGGGAATTTGCCTACTTCAATGGGATTGTAAATAAGCTTATGGACAAGCTTTATTTTGATCATGATTTCGTTTCACAATGACTTTGCAATTTCAACAAGTAGATCCATGAGTAACGGAAGCATTTGCACAAGGATATAGCCTAAACCAGCTTTCTGAATCATTTCAAAACCTTTGTCTGAATTACCAATCATAACGAATAGGCCGCCGCCTAACATCACGACAAGAGAGATTGGGTAGCTAAGAGCTTTAACCAATTCAACTAAAGGATTAAAGGCATTTATAACCTTTGCAGTTACTACACCATCAATGGCAGCTGCAGAAGCTAAGGAAACATCACCGAATGTTAGGGATAGAATTGTCACTCCAGCTACTACACATATTTTTACCATGGGTTTCCACTCGACCTTTTGCTCAACTGCTGGACTGTTCATAAATTCTTTGATGCTCATCGTCTTTGTCTTTTTGAACATAATAATCGCTCCTTTTAATTAAATTCGTTGGCCAAGTAGATTCGAGTCTGCAATCCATCTGATAATGCTAAAAGTTGTTTTTTTCTATAATCGGTTGTCGTGATCCAAATAAATTTAGGCTGTTTTTCAAACACTTTTAATTCTATAAGCCTTTTGTATTTCTCGATTTTCACCTTATTCATTGACATTTTTTGTTCGTTGTCTACCTCAATAATGTGGAAGGTATTGGCCATAGTAAAAACAGCATCAGCAATAACTGTCACTTCATCCTTTACTGATAACTTAATCTCACTTTTCCATGTGGACGGACATCCATAAGAAAGGTATAGGGAATTTCGCATTAAATGATGGGTGATTTGATGAGTCTTTTTCAGCACTTTTGTTGACCCAACCCTTTGCCGTCCTTCTGCATTTAGATAATATATATTTTCATTTAAACGGACCACATTGAGATAATCTGATAAGGCTTTTAACACTCGATTAGCATTTCTGGTACCGCCTAAACGATGTAACTTTTGTATTTGTGAACGACTAAGAAAGCCCAATTTCTTCAAGCTCAAGAGTATATTTTCGTGCCTTTGCTCCTTTGTTAAAGTTGCTAACATAGTCATCATCCTTTCTCGCTCTATAGGTGATATTCGGTTTGATTGTTTTATCAATAAATTTATTTGTAATATATGGTGTCTGGACTACACTTCTTTCATCAGCCCAATAGATTGCTCTCCCTGGTATCCTAGGTAAAATTTCCGCCCCATCTGCATCTAACACAGCTCTACTAGCTGCGGCAGTTCTTAATCTGAAACATACTTGTGCATTTACTGTTTGACGCACCTGTGAGCTTATAGCTTGATTAGAAGGGTATTGAGTACAATAGACAGTCCTAAAACCTGCCCCCCTTCCTCTACGGCAAATATCCTCGATAAGCTCCTGACAGTCTTTATCATTTGCTATATCGGCAGCTTCATCAATTACAACAAAATATCGTTCAGGAAAACCAGCTTCAGCTACATCTTCATACCCTCTTTGAAGCAAGAAATTTATACGCTCATTCATCATGGATTGTGCTTGTTTTAATATCTTTAACGCTTCCTTTTTATCTTTTGCAAGCCCTCTAACTTGCTCTAACCATTTGAATCGGTTAAATGCTAAGCCTCCCTTAAGATCAATTAGAAAGAAATTAACATTCTTTATTTGACGTGCTGTTAGAGTAGTGATGATATTCTTTAGGAATACTGTCTTTCCATACCCAGGACTCCCAGCAACAATTAAGTTATATTCAGTTTCAAAATTGTGCTTTATTAATTTTTCTCTAGTGATACCGACAGGAACTTCCCAACCACTAACCTTTTTAAATAACTCTTTTTCATAAAGGAAATTATTAGTTAATGGCGCAGTCCAAACTTTAAACTTCAACATCCCATCAAACGAAAGCTCTATATCCTTTATCTGCTCTTTCTTTTTCTGAAGTATTTCTCTAATTTGAAGAATTGGATTAGTTTTAAGGTTAATGCTTTTAACATCACTGAGATTGATATCTGGTAACTTAGTCTTTGCATTAATACCATCTTGAAAATGATCCAATTTTAGTTGAAAATCATTAACTGACAATCCTTGTGGAAGTTGAAACACATACTCTACATAGTTTTCTTTGACCGTTCTTCTGTGAATACGTATCTTACTCCCATCCTTTGATACAAGCCCTGCATTATCAGCTATGCGGACAAACTTCTGAGTATCATTCCCTCCCATCCCCAATTTGTATAAATAAGATGCTCCCACTACTCCACCAACGAGCGCTGATGAAATGACTTCTGCTATCACATGTAGCACCACCCTTCCCTTTGTATATTCGTAGAATAGTCCCATTTAAAAGGAATATCGATAGTCTACCTTGAACCATCGTTATGACAGGATTTCAACTATTCCTTTTGGAATACTAGCCTAGAATTTTAATTGGAATATTCATCTGGAATAGTAAATGTATATGGGCGAATGACTTGAATATTGCATGTACATGAAATTTTTCTTTAATTTTTATGAAGCTATTCATTAAAGGAAATTAAACGCAATTTCAAGAAATAGTAGTATAAGGATGTGAAAATACATATGATTAAAGGAAATCGAATAGATTACTGGATGGAAGAGCAGGGGTTAAAAAATAAACATGTGGCAAAAGCATGCGAGGTATCTGAACAAACATTTTCAAAATGGAGACAAAATAAAACTCAACCATCACTAATACAAAGTGGTATAATCGCTAAAAAACTCAATGTTTCTGTCGATGATTTGATTGAATGGGAGGAATCATAAACTTGAAAAAAATAATTTTACTGATCTGCTTATTATTTTTAGCAGGATGCTCTAATATTGAAACATCAGGAGAAGAGGTCGATGAGCTCGAGATTTTTGTAAGCTCATATAATAAGGCTGCTAAAACTCTCGAAGAAAATTCTAACCTTCTTATTAACCAGCTTAATCCCTCAAATTTTCAAGAAATAGAGAGAACTAAGGATGGTTATGGTTTTAAAAGAATATTAGATAATAGCATAAGTGATGAAACAACAACTATGTTTACTCTTGAAGTTTTTTATGATAATGATAAAAATATTATCGGATACCAAGTTTATAGTGTTGGAAACTTAAAAAAAATTATTAATGATGGAACTACTGAGTATTCTACACCTGGAATAGCATCAAGCTATGCGATTGCAGATGTTCTATTTGATGATGTAAAACAATTCAGTGATCACTTTTTAAACATAATGAATAGTGAAGAGGAAGAATTTTATTATGAAGAAAATGGTTATAAAGTTTCAATGACATTTAAAGCTGATATTGGAGCAATTGCAATTAAATTTATGAAGACAGAATAAAAATAACCGTCTCATTACGAGGCGGTTTTTAATATCCTTAATGTTCTCGGCTGCCCTTCTTCCCAGCAGACGAAACCTTTCTTTCTTAATGAATGTAATATTCCACTCACTGTGGAAGAGGAAGCAAGACCTAATTCCTTAGCTATTTCTCTATAAGATGGAGAATAATTGTTTTCATTTACATAATTGATAACAGCATCCAAAGTCTCTTTTTGTCTCTTCGTAAGTTTGTTATGCATTACTGACCCCTCTTTGTCTCGTTGGTTTAGCAACTGATAATACCCCATCAAAAGTAAATGTCCTCAATTGTTGTTTTTTCAAATCATAAGCAAGAATACTATCGACATTTATTTTTCTCACTATTACTGATCTATAAGTTAATTCCCCTTTGTTGTTAATATAAATTAAATTGATTGTATTACTTCCCTCAATTGAGTATTTAAACAAATGATTCATCATTATCAGCTCCTTAAATATAATATTATAGGAACAACCGTTCTATTTCAAGTTGATTTTAGAACAAATGTTTGTATATAATAATTATATAAGGAGATGGATTTATGATTCGTGACCGTGGAAAAATGAAATGGCAGGGTGCGTTTTTTATGCCAGAGCATGTCAAACTACTTGGAGATATACAAACAGATTCAAATAAACAAGCAAAGCCGCAGCTGGATGAACAAGAGCTCGAGGAAATCCAAATCATTGTCATGGAGTCTCTCCAATACACCCTTCCTATAAAAATAACTACTTGGAAAAATGGATTTTTTAAACACTCAACTGGGATTGTTGATACTGTCGATATGGTTAAAATGCAGATTAGATTTGAGGTTAACGAAGAGAAAATCTATATACTGATCGAAGATATTACTTCTGTCGAAAGGGTTTAATTATGACTAGGATACCTGAAAATGACCGCAATATTATTGAGCAGGCCATATACTTACCCATGATAGTCATTATTCTTGAACGTGATTTGCAGATTATTGAGAAGGCACCATTTAAAATTAATCGTCCTTATCTTACGCTTGTGGAAAATGCACTGAAGAAGGTGCAGAGGGACCAAAAAGAAGTAAGGGTTAAGATGAGGAAAGGTAATATGAAGGTTCATCAAGTTAGTCGTGATGATACCTTCACCATGTTTTCATTTCTATATAAGGGATTTGAGGAACAGCATAATTACTTTAATCCACGACTTAAGAATAAATGCGAAGAATTATTAAATTATTATTTCAATCAAGATTTCGTCGAACTTTGAACTATTAGGTTTTGTTGAGAAAGGAGTCACTTATAATATTTCCACAAGTGAAAGTGAGGTCATTGTATTAGACAAGTGGACAAATTAAATTAAATGGAATCGTTGTACTTTATAGAAACAATAGAGGGCTAAAAAGTTATTAATTTAGAAATAAATTAGATTTTAAATCTATACCTAAGTATTTCTTCCTAGAAGTCAAAACCCTCTAAGAGATAGAGGGCTTTTAATTTATTGTATTTATTTTCAAATTTATTTTTATATAAATAAATCGTAATAGCTCATCTATCGTCCAATAAATAATTACTATTATAAGAACCACGGCCGCAGATTCCAAGAATAGGAGACTTATTATATCAGAGTAGTCATTATATATTAAATAAAACATCACAATAGCTGAAATGGAAAATAATGTATATATTATCAATCCAACTATTCTTTTTAACAGATATATTTTCAAAATAAAATCTGAAAATAGAGAAACTGGTAATGCATAACAGTACATTACAATAAAAATCCCAATAACCCAAGCCAGTGAGTATTCAATATCCTGGAGATTAAAAAGCAAATAAAAAACAGCAATAAATGTGATAGCCATTGGCGTTAAAAGTTTCCTAGTTATATACATTATATAAATCATATTACTTAAAAATTAACTTTTTTAGCCATACACGACATAATTAATACCAATACCAAATAAATCAAAGAAGTTTCTATGCTTATCAAAGAAGACTAGAGCTCTTGAATCTCCTGGATAAGTGCCTATATGTAGTTCATGTGAAGGCGCGGTATCATGATATCCTTCTATCCTATAGCTACCATTCTTATAAATTTTAGCTGTATAATCATAATCAATTGGTGGAGAGACGATAAGTGGGATTTTAACTGCATGTTTATAAGTGTAAGAAGCCCAATCACTCCCGGTTTTAGTATTAGTTAATTTCATCCCTGTATTCGGTTCCTTAGCACTACCATTTTGTTTTCCTTTTGCATCATAACCATATGTCCTGCTCACATCTTTTTCCAAATGAAGAAATCTAGTCTTTGGTCCAAAAATTACGGCCACTGTAGATTTTGTTCTATATTGATCTGAGAAAAAATTAGGGTATACTCTACCGTCACCATGAAAGGTTTTATATTTCGATACTTTAGATATTGGATTAGGTGCACGATTCATTGGAATGAATGTTTTATAAATTAATATATAACCAGGTCTATATTCTATAGCAGGTGATATTCCAGCTGAAAAGGGATTAATATTCATATCTAATTCGACTTCATTTTTTTTAATATTATCTTCTAAATTATCTTCTAATGTTTTAATGTTATAACCAATAGAATAAGGCTTTTTAGAGAGTTCCTTTTCTTGCTTACTATTAAACTTCACATTTTCTTCTTCTGCTTTTTCTTTCAACTCCGAAATTTCTTTCTCACTCAGTTTTTTGTATCCTCTAAATTCATATGAATATTCTTTACCTGGTTCTATATTTTTATCAATATATTCACCTGCAGATACTTGCCCAACTAATTCTGCATTTTTGTAAACTTCATATGTATCGTAATCATTAGGGAGATTTCCCCAAGTGAATTTCACTTCATCTTTTCCAATAACAGCTTCTACTGTAGCATCGTTTAATATGCTCTCCTTAACTTCTTCATTCGATTTTTGGTTGCCAGTTACATTATTTAATGTGGAAAAAGCCCCTTTATTAAAAGACACAATTTTATTAGTAGCTGTATTAACCCTTACAAAATCTATTATTTCTTTTTTTTCATTATAAGCAACAATTTTATACTTATATATATGATCAGGTTCTAAATTATTTATTGTGTGTTTGTTTTCTTTCCCTTCCCAGATTAATACATCTTGTTTATAATCTTCTAAGTATATCTCGTATTCATAACCTACTTCGTTCCAACTTAATTTAATAGTAGAATCGGTAGGCGACACAGTAATATCCCAATTGCTTTCAGCTAGTATATTATTAGAATTAGCAAAAAAGAAACAAAAAGATAAAAAAAGGAGTATCTTTTTTAACAATTTATCCCACATCCTTCATGAAAATAATTAATTTTATTATTATAATGCAACAAAAATTATGTTATATTATCAATTGTATCAAGTCAATAACATATTTGTAATATTAAGGAGGAAATACCATTGAGGTTTTTCAATAAAATTATTTTAATTACCTTTATAACTTTTATTTCTAGTATATTCTTATTGGACGAATCATTTACAAAAGCTGCTACTTCTTTAACTTATAAAGGAAAAGTAAATTACCAAGTATCAAATACATACACTTTCTCAACTACAGCAAAAGGTACTCTTACAGTAAAAGATCAGACTGAAAATAATCCAATAGAATATTATATTACATCACCAGACAATGTCATCTATGTGAGTGGTGACGTGATTCCCCCTGGAACATATACAATTTCATTCCACTCAGGGGAAGAAGCTTTTATAAACTATAATATTACTCTAAGTGGTTTAAGTTTTAGTGATAGTTCATCTACAGTACTTCCAACAATGAATATATCTAAACCCGATTACTACCTTCGCTTAACAAAAGGTGCACTAGATACCACAGTTACAGGTTCAACTAATGCAACAATTGCATCTGTTACACAATTTAATGGAAACCCTATCGTTATAGAAAATAACTTCTCTAAAAAGGTAAATGTAGGGTTTGGTCATAACTTTGTTGATTTTTATGCTGAATTGAATCAAAACTCCATACTAGATTCTCGTCAGGTAGTCTCACCAGGAATAAAAAGACTAGGTGGAAACAGTCGATACGAGGTTTCTGCTAACGTAAGTAAAGAATTGTCTTCATGGGGCTTTAATTCATCGACAGTAATCATTGCTAATGGTGAAGCATATGGTGATATTATCCCAGCTGTTAATCTTGCAGTAAAAGAACAAGCTCCAATCTTAGTGACACCGTCAGATGCCTTACCAAATGCAGTTAAATCTGAAATACAGAGACTTAAGCCTTCTAATGCAATAATTTTAGGTGGTGTATTGTCTGTAACTAACGAGGTTGAAAATGAACTTAAGCAGCTTGGTATAAAGTCAATCGAAAGAATTGCAGGAGATAGTAGATATACTAATGCAGTTGATACAGCTAAAAGAATAGTTGATGAATCAACAGACACAGCAATTGTGGTAAATGGAAACGCAATTGGAGACATGTTATCAGTGGCATCTGTAGCCGGTCAAAGAAAAATACCCATTCTATTAACTGGTAATGCTGATAAACTCCATTCTTCAGTAGATAACTACTTAAGTCAAAACCCTCAAATTAAAAATATTGTTATAGTAGGAGGACCTTTATCTGTTTCTGAAAATGCAGAAGCTAAGCTTGCTACGTATGCGAATGTCGATAGAATAAATGGAAATAGTAGATTTGAGATATCTGTTAATGTTGCAAATTACTTTATGGTAACTACTAATAAATTTGTAATTACAAACGGAATGAATTACCCTGATGGAATGATTGGTGCACCACTTGCAGCAATGAGAGGATACCATATATTATTAACTCAGCCCGAATCTTTACCAAATGTTGTTGATTCTTATCTAGTAGCAAATAAAAGTAATTTAGATAATGTCTATATTTTAGGCGGACCTTTATCTGTTTCAAATGAAATCGAGCAAAGAATTAATAGCTTAATTAAGTAAAATTTAAAAGCCAAGACCTGATTACAAATGGGCCTTGGCTTTTAATAATTTTATTTTACTCTTAAAACTTGTCCAATACGAATTGTATAGTTAGCATCCAAGCCATTCCAACTACGAATTCCAAATTAAGTTATGATGAAGAAACTCGCGTTTTATTACGGATTAATTATACAGCAATTAACGGAAGAAGATTTATAAGCCCCTCTCGAATGAGAAGGGCTTTTATAACTAAAGGGCAGGTTATTTGAAGAAGGAATAATTAAATCTTTATTGAATATCAATAGGTGAATGTTTGATGGAAAAAGGGAGAGTTCAATTTTAGGGACAGTCATTGCGGTTAGTTTAAGATGATTAAATACGATCTTTTTAAAGCGGAGGCCATAGGAAGAATATCAAAAAGATAGTTGCAATTACCAAGAAGAATCGAGGAGATTAAATTAATGAGTAAACCTGTCATTCGAACTTATATAGATTCAAGTGATTTAAAACGAATGCAGAAACTTACACAAGCTATATGGACACTGGAATCTAATTACCATATTGGCGATTTAGCTTGGCAACGCCATCGACACGCTGGGCGTGAGGATGAATGGATTACTGCAATTTGGGAAATGGATGATAAACCAGTGGCTTGGGGATGGATAAAACTACCTGGCAGTTTAATGTTTCAAGTTGACCCTAATTTTACTGAATTATCTAAGGATGTCATTGATTGGTTTGATAAAATAACTGAAACCAATGAACAAAGGGTAACCGTCCTAGAAACTGAGTCTCATCTTATTTCAGCCTTAGAAGATTCTTTATTCAACCCAGTAGAAGAAACTCCTGAAGTCCTATCAAAAATTTCATTAGATAGCTGTCCTTTCCCTGTTAAATTGCCTGATAAGTTTAAAGCTCGACATATCAAGGGCTCTGAAGATTTAAAGAAACGAGTGGCAGTACATAGGGCTGCATTTCAATCATTAAGAGTCACAGAAGAAAGTTACTTGAATGTTATGAATGCCTATCCTTACGATTCATCTCTTGATTGGGTAATAGAATCCCCAAATGGCGAGTTAGTAGCATTTTGTTTAATTTGGTTTGATGAAGTTAACAAGGTTGGATTACTGGAACCTGTGGGAACGGATCCGGGATTTTGGAGAATGGGGTTAGCTAACTCGGTTTGTAAGCTTGCTCTCAATGCGTTGAGTGAAAAAGGAGCAAAAACTGCAATTGTTGTTTGTACTTCCCCGGATACCTATGAATTTTACAAGTCTATTGGGTTTGAACAATTTGCTCAAACAAAATCATTTCATCGTCTTAAAAATACAAATAATAATTGAACTCTAATTAAAAATTGGAGGAAACTCCCCATTAAGTTTAATAAACTTCGCTTTTCTTCTTCAACTAACGGGTGCTTTAGTTTAAGAGCCCCCTCTCAATTTAGAGGGGGTATTTATTATTTCACTCTTAACTTTTGATTAGGGTAGATAGTATATTTTGAATCTAGCTTGTTCCAGTCACGAATTTGTTTAATCGTGCTGCCATGTTTCTTGGCCAATTGTGAAACAGTGTCACCTGATTTAACAGTGTGATATTTTGTTGTGGAGGCTACTTTAACATTTTGGCCAATTTGAAGATTTTTCTCATCGATGCCTGGATTTAACTTTCTTAAATTAGAGACTGTTGTATTGTATTTCTTGGCCAAAGAATAAAATGTATCGCCTTTTGCAATCCTGTAAGTCTTAGATGAAGTATTTGGCTTAGATTCTGATTCCTTTTTCTTTTTCAACTTATATACTTTGACTAAACCATTAACATGACCGCGGGCAATCTTGTTAATGAACGCTGATTGCTTTAAATTGTCTGCGTCAGATTTACGGTCAATAAATCCGTTCTCTGTAAGGATAGCCGGCATATGGCTTTCTCGCAACACGTGTAAATTTCCTTTTTTTTGTCCTCGATCATTAAAGCCTGTTTCTTTAATAACAGCATCGTGAATTGCATCTTGGATTTCAAGCGTTATTCCTTTAACGCCAGGATAAACGAAATCCTCATACCCTTCACCGCCACCAGCATTTACATGCGGCGATACAAAAACATCAGCTCCCCATGCGTTTGCTTCATCTGTTCGCTGTTTTAATGAACGTGTTTGGTCGCCTGTACGGCTCATTTTAATCTCTACATCTTCATATTCTTCCAAATAAGCTTTTATTTTCAATGACATTGATAATGTTAATTGTTTTTCATAAAGACTGTTACCAACTGCCCCCGGGTCTGTGCCTCCATGTCCTGGATCAATAAAAAATTTTACCATCCCAATCCACTCCCTTATTTTGTTTTTTATATAAAAAAGCCACCCTTTAGGGCAGCTTATTTAAGATTTTCTTTTTCCAGCCAAGCTTTTTGTTGTTTAGCCTTATCCGTAAATCCATAATGGTTTTTATAAATGGTGTACAAGTTTACACCAAGAAATATTCCTGCTGATAAAACTACACCAAATGCGTTAATACTCGACTCTGTAAGCCATTGAAACTGGATATTTAGCGTCCCTAGAAACAGCATAATCGCTGATAAAAAACCTACGATTTGAGCAACTACATCTTTAATCATTTTGATTCCTCCCGTTTAATTTGATCGATACGTCGATGGGCTTGCTTGGTGGATTCCTCCACACGAGTAACACGCTCTCCAAAATCATTCATTCGTTTCTCGTTTGTTCTAAAGTCAACTTTGATATCCTCTACACCTTGAACGATATGGTCCAATCTAGTTTCAATTCTTGTATTATGTTTGATATCATTCTTGGTTTCTTTACTCTTATTGAATTGTAAAGTAAGGAGGCTTAGTAACAAGCCCCCAATTGCAATTAGTACCCCTAGTTCAATGGTCAATGATGATCACTCCTTCTAAGCCAAAATAAAAAAGCCTATTCGGCTCCTGTCTCTTTCTCTAATAATGCTTGTACATCTGCTTTCCATAATGATGGAACATTATCAATATCCCATAAACCTACTTTAATTAAATCCACATAAACTTTAACCAATCTTATTCAGCTCCCATCAGTGCATTAATAGCTTCTGCAAGCGCTAATTGCATTTCTGTTTTATCTCGCACTCGCATTAAATCCATTTCTGCTAGCGCTAATCTAATTTCATCTAAATCAGTAGGTATATATGGTGGTTCAGGAGGATTCTTTTCGTCTTCTGAAGCCGTTTCTATCCATATCAACGCAATAGGATCAAAAACAGGATTCCAACAAGGTTGTGGCACTGGAATATCAGTGTACTGTTCAGGAATATTTTGACCCCATTCAACTATAATTTCTTCTCCTGGGATCCATACGCCAGTATGTTTATCATATTTATAACAAGTTCTCATCTCATTCCCCTCCCTATACCAAAAATGATCCATCTATAGGCAACCAATGACTAGCCGCTATATTATTATCCGTTACATTATCAAGTCTGATTGTTCCGTCGGTTTGTATTCCCCACCTTGCCACCCTTGCATTATTTGATATTTGTGATGTATTTTGAATTATAGAAGTTACTTGGGACGGTCTAAATTCAGAAGGCAACGTGGCAATGATTCTACCCACTGCATTAATGTTGGTTACTGACCCTCTTAAATAAACTAAATTGCCAACCCTTGCAACTCCTGGTAATTGTGTTGGTCCATACGATTGAGTTCCGTTTTGCAAGCTTAATGGCAAGTAGGATTCCCCGCCAGGAATAAATAAACCAACTTCCCTCCAGCCTCTGAATTCCTCACTATCCCGAGATCCAATAAAAGTTTTCATATCAAAATTTCGTGTTATTTCATAATGCCTTAACCCATTTGGCGCTTCTGTAATATCAAGCTCATAGTAATCATTTCCAAAATTAGCTGGTGCACCACTAGCTCGCTGCCCATAATAAAGTCCTGGTGGCAGGTTTATAATGTTCGTGTTATTTGTGACAAATAATCTTACTCTATCACTAAACCAACCTTGGGGAGTTCCATTTAAAATGCTATTGGAATAGCGTATACCCATTGAATCAAATGCTGTTATATATCCATTTCCACTTGAGTCATTGATTACCGCTATACCACTGTGAGAGCGTCCAACAGATGGAACGCCTTGAACTACATTAGGTGGAGAATAAAAGGTATGCATACCAATTCCTAGTGATTTAATTTCTTCAATTAGATTGGATGAGATAATTTTCTTAGGAGCACCTGTATCGGCTGTTATTTTAGTTTGTTGTACAGTTGTTATTTCATTTTCCAAGGCGATGATCTTATTAGCTAGATTTGTAGCAACTTCACCCTCTAGGATAATTTGCAGACTATTGAACCACTCTAAAAACTCCTGCTCTTCAGCCGCTTTAAAGGCTTCCAAATCTGCTGAATTTGAAGTTTTAATCTCTTCAAACCAATTCAAATACTGATTAAAAATAGTTGTAGTATCCACTTGATTCACTAATCCATGTACGATGCCGCACAATGAAGTATTAAGCCTTGTATCAGTGATATTAGCTTGCCAGACCCTAGTTGTACCATTGTTGATTAGGACATCTGCAATGCCAAGCTCATAAGCATCTGCATCACGTTGTAATGATGGTGCAACTGGACTGGATGCTAACGAACCTTTTTTAACTAGGGGTACAATCATTCTGTTGGAAAAGTCTAATCTAAGTACGATACGATCAATTCGTTTTAATACTCCATCAGCTACGTCCACAACTAAGTTATAATCTGCATCGTTAAAAAAGTAATACCCCTTGATCCAACCCTTACCAGCCCTTAAGCTCACTGACATATCATCATTCGCTATTACTTGCAGTCCTGTGGATGGTTTAGGAAAAACTCCATTACTAATAAAAGTAGAGAAGTATTCTGCAAAGGATTCAGCCTTATAAATCCGATCTCCATTTACACTATTAAAGAATCCACTTCTCAATGTCATCGATTCACCAACTTTTTCATTTTTTCCGTTAATGTTGGGACGGATTTTCCGACTCTAACATAAATTCCTTTGGATTGTTGATACACTTCATCAACCTCTTCAACTCTAGAATTCATAATGATTCCTAATTTGTCATCACGAATGGTTATGATGTCACCTAGAAAGAAATCGCGGCCATACTTTGTATTTTCCTTTGTCACATCCAACTCGCATTCAAGTGAGTAAAAATCTTCGAATTCTAATAGTTTTTCTAAACCTCGCTGCTTTAATATTTTTTTATACTCTGCATCGGGAATCTGGACATCATCTTCAGTTTGATTTGAAATATCACGGGCATCCACAAATACTTCTCTCCTGTTCAAGCCCATACCCTGCTCAATACTGGTTAATGTCCGATTTGCCCCTTCCCCTTCTCCACCAATGAGTGCAGTATTCTTCAAATCGTTGTCTGCCTCTTCATATTTTCTTGAGAGAACATTTGAAAAATCCTTTGACAAAATAATGCGTGGGTTTGCCCTTTGGTCCACTGTACGATTAACTCCCTCATACAAATCAAATTTAGCTTCTTTACCATCAAATATTGTCCTAATTCCCATCTCGTAGGTATTGCATATAGCTTCAATTTTATCTAACAAATCCACATATGAAGCTTGCAATTCAATTGGTGAGCCAAACCCTTTACGTGAGGCAAGCTTTATTTGAGAAATTTTCCTATTTACATTAGAGGGAGAAATGATTTCTGTTGTAATCATATTTCTCAGAATGTCCTCTGGGGTATGGTTATAAGTTGCTATCCTCCAAAGGACTCTACGATCCAACCATCTGATTAAAGAAAAACATTTAATAACTAGCTGGTCTTTGCCAGTGGCATCTTCACTAAATCCACGATAGTAAATGAACATTGCTTCATTATCATCTTTTCTAAAAAGGATTCTACCTTTTTGCAGTAGATTAATATTCTCTGTTGTAACATCAACATGCAGTTCAGCTTCACCATGGTTACTATACTTTTTTCTCCACAACAAATAAGAAAAACGCCCCACCATTCCAATGCGTTGAAAGTTCTCATTCGATACATATATCATCATTAAACCCCCACATATTGAGGAGTAAAGTATATGGTTATCTCTAAATTATCTACATTCGAATCTGCATCATATCTCATCAGGTTATCCCCAATATCAAGAGATAAATGCGGATTAGATTCTAACGTAAGATCATTAAAAATATTAGAAGTGACGCCATTTCTAGATAATCTTACATATTCATTACCTCGTTCTGTATTAACCGATATAACATCTCCTGCAATCATTTCTTTTTCGATCCTTATAAATTCTCGTGTCTCCACATTAAGAATAGATGGGTTAATCAAGGTACCAACTGCCCTAAACTCTATTCGTAACGGAGAAATATTGTCACTGGTATTATTGACATTTACAATAACCGAAGGCTCTCTATAGCCCATTTGTATCCCCGTATCTTCGGGAATAATTAACGGGAAAGAGAAAGCACCAACCCATGTTGCAACATCTGTTTTGATTTCTCGATCAAACCACCATGGTTTCGGACACAAGAGAGAGATAACAAATACTGGATAGGTGTCTTTTGAGATTACAGGTGCTTTTTCCACTCTAAAATTAATGAATCTGCTTATTTCCCCATCTGTATATTGCAATGTGAATTTACGCCTAGGATTAAAGAAGCGAATCATTTTTATACGATTAATTTCTTTATCTTCACTAATCCGACCTTCTATCGTTATATTTCTGGGCCTTATACTCGAACCTACAATATTTTCTCCATCTGTATCATAATTAATAGAGGTGTAGAATTCATTCTCCATTGAATCTAACCCATCTGCATTATCCAAATAAAAAGGGCTCAACACTGATATTTCAAATGTTTGCCCTTGGTCATTTTCAATAATTAACTTTTCTTTTTTTCTAAATGATTGCACTTCCTCACCTCACTATACTTGTAGGGCTGCTTCTCTTAATGCTTGTTTTGCAAGTCTGCTGGATTCATATGGATCAATAGGCTTTGGAGAATGGTAAGTGAAATAATAATTATTTTCTGTTGAGGTTACAGCTTGTCTTGAATCATTACTACTACTATCTCCTCTATATGCTTTGATTTCTTTTGCGGCAGAACTAATTATCCAAGCTTGATTATTTATTTCAGTATCAAAAGCACCATGCGTTTTCTTAGCCATCTCAACCGCGCTTTTTACAGCTGTTTTTGTACTTTTTTTAATGCCTAATGCGAATCCATCTGTGTAGTTTACGCCTTCTTCTGCAGTCAATTTAGATGGTGAATTCGAATCGATAGCCTTTTTCAAAGCAGAAATAGCACTTTTACCTACATTCCATGCTGCACTCCACACTGAGCCACCACTACCCGAACCTACTCTTATAGCTCCAGCAAATCCCGATACAAAGGCAGAACCTATTGATGAAGTGTTAGTATTCTTTAAACCACTCTCAGCAGTTTTAGCCACAGAAGTACTAGCAGAAGAAGCAGGTCCTTTATTACTGTTAACACCTTTAACAAATTCAGAACCAGCCTTTTTACCGCCGCCACCATCAGTTGTTTTCCCTAATGTGGAAGTAACTCTTTCACTTAAGGCTCTTGATGCTGCATCATTCATTTGTTTTGTTGAGTCAAGTCCAGTTTTATGGCGCATCCCTTTGTCTCTACCATGAGATTGAGTAACATCCTTACCCTTTGCAAACTCACTTTGCATTCCTTGAATAATTTCAAGTGCTGATTTTTTTGTATTTCCCTTCACACTACCCATGCCTGTATAAAAACTGGTACCATGCCCATAACCAGCTTTTTCAGAAACCTCTTTGTTAGCATCAAGTTCCATTTGAGCAGCTCGTACAGTTTTAGCAGCTTCAGCTTGGGCTTCTGATTGCGTTAGACCAATCCCTTTATAAAATCCAACTAGGGCTTCTTGTGTTTGGCTCATTGCCTCTTCTTTACTAGCGCCTAATTCGGCAAAATACTCAATTTGTTTCTTTGCCCATCTTTCTTGATACTGTTGTTCAGTTTCTTCGATTTTTCCATAAAATCCATTTAGTCCATTAAGCATTTCTGATTGTCTTTCAAACTGTTTACCTGTTTCAAGATCAAGTAGTTGTCCACTTTTAGACATTTGTTGATAAAGGGCTTTAAGGTTATCTTCATAACTTGCAGTATTCTTCGCCAAAGATTTTTGATAATCAGCCGTACTCTTTTCCAATAAAGCATTTCTTTCTTCGGCTTCCATATATCCTTGTGCAAAGTTCTTCTCTATAATTGAGTTACGATATTCATAGTCCTCTTTAGCAGCAGCTTGCCCTGATTTATAGACCTCATTGATATCTTTATAATATTTCTTAGCTTGCTTATAACTGAGGTTCCCTTGCTCACTAAGAATGGCATTAAACATAGCAACTGCTTCTTTTTGATTAGCCGCAAAGCGCATCGTGGACTGGTCAAAGAATGCCATTATCTCACTAAAATGTTTCTTTTGATCTGCACTCATTTCTGACGATATGAGCCCGGTTTCTTCCTTTAATTCTCTTAAGGACTTTATCATTTCTCTTGATTTTTGAATATCGGCATCAATATCTCCGACCATTCGGTCAATCATTTTTTGACCGATTTCTTCCGCTTTTCTTCCAGTGTCTTCATATAGACTACTTAAGACGGCCAACATATCTGTTTTCATCGATTCAAGCTCACTTATTAATGCAACTGACATTTCTGAATAAGTGTTTATGAGATTGTCTGCCATTTTCTTTGCTTCTTTGCCAGATGTTCGGGTCAACTCAAAAAGTTGATATTCAGCTTTCTCGCGTAAATTGACATATGAATTTGCAGCTTTTTTAGTCCCTTCAGATACACCTTCCCCAAAGAGTAAAGTCTCCTCTTTGGTTTTCTTCTGTTCCTTCTGAAGATTCTTAAGGTGATCCTTTACTGCAAAGGTTGCAACCCCAAGAGCTCCTAATGCCGCAATTCCACCTGTGATAGCAAGACCTACTGGACCAGCAAACATTAGTAATCCACCAATAGCCATTGCTAATGCTCCTACACCAGCTGTTACACCTAATAATCCAGCTGAAACTACTGCAGTCTTCGCAATAGTCTTTTGAGTGGCTTCATCTAAACTAGTAAACCATCTAACTAATTCAGTTCCTTTTTCCACAATCTTATCTAGTTCAGGTGTTAGTTGACGGGCAAGACTTATTTGTAACCCTTCCACAGCTGATTGAAATGCAATGATTTTCCCTCTAGTATTGTCCATCATTGTTTTAGCCATTTTAGCAGCTGCACCATCTGCATTTTTTAGTTCTTCTGTTGTTTTTGCTAAATTCTTTGATCCATCCTCAAGCAAAATAGCCCAGTGTTTGTAAGCTTGGGCTCCAAATAGTATTGATAACGTGGAAGACTTTTGCTCTTTGGTCATCCCTTTTGTACCTTTTTCAATTTCAGCCATAACATTAGGGAGCGACTTCATATTCCCTTCTGCGTCAAAAAATTCCATTCCTAACTTTTTCATTTCTTTTTTCATAGCAGAGGTTGGTTTAGCCAATCTTGATAACGAAGTGGCAAAGGCTTGTCCTGCCATTGAGCCTTTTACACCAGCATTGGCTAATGACATGGTTGCAGCTGCAGACTCCTCTAATTCCCAACCGAGCGCATTAGCTACAGGAGCAAGATAGGTCATCGCTTCACCCATCTGTTCAACGTTTGTATTCGCATTGGCTTGGGCGAAAGCAAATACATCCGCAGCATGGCCAGCGTTTTCAGCTGATAATCCAAAAGCCGACATAACATCAGAAGTAATGTCAGCTGCTCTGCCTAAATCTAAAGCACCTGCTGCAGCAAGGTCTAGCATACCAGGCATGGCTGCCATAATATCATTAGTTTTCCATCCAGCTAAAGCAAGATACTGCATTCCTTCTGATACTTGAGAAGACATAAAGACTGTGGAAGCACCTAAATCACGAGCTTGTTTATCAAGTTTTTTCAGTTCTCCTGCGCTTGCACCTGATATAGCTGCAACCTTTGACATGGAAGAATCAAATTCCATTGTTGTTTCTACAGCTTTTTTAATCGGGGCTGCAAGAGCAGCAAAAGCAATACCAGTTGATATGGCAACCGCAGCACCTTTTTCACGCATATTAGAACCAACAGTATTTAATCTGTCTCCTAATTGTTGCATGCTCATACGACTGTTCTTTGTAGCAGAATCTAATTCTTTCATTCTTTGAGTCGTTTGTTTAAGGCTGTTCTGCATTCCATTTAAACTACTGCGTGCTTCATTCAAACGAATAGCCAATTGCTTTGTTTCTTGACTGTCTTTACCTTTTGCTCTCGCAACCCTTTTATATTCATTTTCAAGGGTGCTTACTACTTGTTTTTGAACCTTCATTTTTTGATTTAATTGCTCCGCATGCAATCCTGTTTGCTTTAACTCATTTCCAAAATTA
Source organism: Cytobacillus purgationiresistens (assembly GCF_030813235.1). Lineage (GTDB taxonomy): Bacteria > Bacillota > Bacilli > Bacillales > Cytobacillaceae > Cytobacillus > Cytobacillus purgationiresistens. Next base: position 200,396 of record NZ_JAUSUB010000002.1, read on the forward strand.
TCTACAGATGACTTAGCCGCTTTAAATTGTGAGTCGATTAGCTTAGATTGCAAAGCAAGGTTCTTTAGATCATTTTCTAACTTCTTAGAATGCTTCTGATCGCCTAACTGTTTCATCTTTTGGTTGGTATCTGTAATAGCATTCTTAATCTTGTTCATTTCAGCTGTAGCATTTTTTAATCGGATAGCAAGGTTTTGAGTTTCCTTTGCATCCTTACCCTTTTTAGCTGCAGAATCATTAAATGCTTTCTCTAGTTCTTTAACTCTGGTTCTTTGTAAAGCCAGCTTCTGTGTAAGGAAATCTGCTTTTACTTGAGCTTGCTTTAACTGGTTCCCCCAATTTGTAACAGATGTCCGGTTAGCCTCAAAATCAGCTTTTACAACCTTCATTTGACGGGAGATAGCAGACATTTCGCCATTAAACTGTTTTGAGTTGGAATATAACCTTACTCTAATGTCTTTTGCCAAATTATCTCCCTCCCCTAACCGAGTATTTGATCAATAAATACGACATCTTTTTTCTGTTTTTCCTTTTTCCGTTGAGCCAACAACTTCAAGTGATATACAACATCCATTTCATCAATTTGATTTTGAGTAAAGCCAACATCTATAAGAGCATTGTACATATCCATGACCGCTTCACTCAGGGTTACTTTCCCTCATCGCTATTGTTTTCACCTTCGCTACCTCCAAGCAGCTTACTAGCAGCTGTGATATTCCCTAATACGAAATTGACAACACCATAGATCGTATCCATCATTCTTCTTGCATCTGTCCCATCCTCAAATTCATCTATTGTAAATTTGTTATCAAAAACATCACATACAAATGAAATTAGTACATCGAGATCGTCAGATGATAATGATTGAGATTCGATAAGTTCAGCTACATCTGCAGCCCTTCGAAATAAACTTCCTGGTACATATTCTGGTGAAACGAACCGCTCTTCTTTTTCTTCTTTTCTTAGCACAACTGATATATTTTTCATATAAATACCTCCTTAAAAATTTAAAAGCCCCTATAACCTCAACTAGCTCCAGGACAAAGACACACTTGTATCTGTCTTGGAGCTAGTTTTTAGATTTAGGGGTTGATTAGGGTGTTTCAGTTAATTGAGATTCATCATAGATGACCTCTTCAAACCAATTTAACCCCTTAAGTTGTGCACTATCTGCTTGTGCCTTCCAGTTTTTATTATATTGTAATGGCATAAATTTAAGCTTGAGCTTGGCTGTTTGTGGAGTAACGTTCCCTTCATCTGTTTGATGCTCGATAGGCAGTAATTCAGGCTTTCCTTTCAAGAACCAATAGAAACGATAACCGCCACCAGAAGTTTTTGCACGGAAGCCTACAGCTAATTCAGCTGTAATATCATCAGCATTTGCAAATTGTACGCCACTCTTTTCTTTGTGACCGAAGATTTTCTTTTGCATCTCGAAAGGAAGATCAGCCGCTTCCATATCCATATCAATATCCCCTAATGAATCCAGAACAGCATATAACATATTGTCTGCATAAAAGGAGTTACGCTCAGTAGTTGGATTTACCGATACATTTACTGCGCCTAACAATGGCTCCACTTCACCAAAAGTAACACCTACTTGGTTATCTTCGGTTACTATTGCAGTATGAAACATATCTAGACCATGAATCACTTTTCCCATAATTACTTCATCCCCTCATTCACATGAATTTTTTTTCATATCTCATCACTTTGTGTGAAATATTATCTTCTTTTTCATACAAGTCCTGTGAGTCATAGCGATAATACCCAATGGACTTGAGTGTTTTATCTATTTCTTTAGCAATCTTAGTTTGAGAAGAAATAGTTTGTTGGTCGCAATAAATACTAATCTGATAACCCACAATAGCTGATTGTGGTTCATTGTCAGCATAATCACTGTCACTATTTCTAATTTCTTGATAAATAACTCTTGGATAAATTATTGAATCTGGCGCAAATAGGTTATGAAAGCCGCCTTTTACCCATTCAGATAGTAATGGATTCCCTTCCAAGGTTGATAAAAGTTCCTTTTTTGCATCAAAATTCGCTTCCATCATTGGCTCAACGCCCTCATATAAACTTGCTCCATTGCACTGATTGCATCATTTTCACCCTGTTCTGCACCTTTATCTATAAAAGGATATGCAGGCATTTTAGATGTCCCGTATTCTAAAAACTTGGCTCTCCATGCTACTTTTTGATTTGGGCCAACGTTAACAAATTTACCTTCATCAGATTCTTTTGCTTTAGTCACTGTGATGTTATTTTCAATATGTGCCTGGTTCTTCTTGCTCCGATTTACTAGACTGCGCTGCCTTTTTGCTATTTCTTCGCCCCCGGCTTTTAACGCCTGATCATCAACCTTATCAATATCTCTACCGATTGAATCGAAAAATTCAATGTGCTCATTAATACCATCAAATTGAAAAGATGAATTAGCCATTTAGACCAACCTCATTTGCTAAAATTTCTATTTCAATATTCTTTTCTTCCACATTATTGGAATTAGTGATATCGAAATATCTTTTTGTTTCTTTGTCACGAAAAAGAATCCTCATATCATGGGTAATACCAAGTCTGAAACGAATATAGATTCGAGTGGATATCTTTACGGCATCAGCACCAGCGATTAAATAATCTCTTCCGCGTAACCCTTTGATTGAGGCCCAAACAGTGAATTGATCTTGCCAATCAGTTACGTTGTTCCCCTCTTCATCCTTCATAGAGACTTTCTTTTGAAAAGTTATTCTTTGACGATACTTTGCTGGGTTACTCACTTTTTAACCCCTCAGCTTTCAGTTGTAAAATAATGCTCTGTAGTCCTAGCTGCACTTTCCCTAGTACCTTTCCAACTGCTTCTCGATTTTCATACCAATGGGTTACTAGCATAATCACAGCAAGCTCGTATCTTTTGGAGTCTGTTCCTTTAACTCCTGCTCCAGTAAGATATTCTTTTGCAGAATCAATCAAAAAACCGAGGAGCTTATCATCCTCGGTTCCATCAATTCTTAAATATTCTTTCACTGTCTCAGTCAATATCATTCACCTTCTTCTGGCGGATCTGGTTCAACTTCGTTCACAGTGACTACACAAGTAGCCGTTTTATTTCCGTCTGCAGTTTTAACTGTAATTGTAGATTCTCCTGCAGAAACAGCAGTAACTGTGCCATCAGACCCAACAGTGGCAATAGATTCCAAAGAGCTAGACCAAGTAATGTTTTTGTTACTTGCATTTGCTGGAGATACAGTAGCTGTAAGCTTCTCCTTAACAGAAACATCTAAAGATAGAATTGTTTTGTTGAGCGTAACGCTGGTAACAGGCTGTGTAACACTCACACTAGCTGTACCAGCAATGACTTCCTTATCTTTTGCCTTAGCAGTGATAGTGGCTGATCCTGGAGCAATCGCTGTTACTTCACCCGCGGCATTGACAGTTGCTGTTGCATTCGAACTACTAGACCAAATAACTTCTTGTTTAGCTGTGTCAGGAAGGATAGAAAAACTTAAATTCCTTTTCCCGCCAACTGTGAGGTTATTCGTCGCAGGAGATACGGAAACCTCCGTTGGCTGGCTAAAATCCGTTGTGACAGACGTTGAAGTAGACAACTCACTTTCCCCGATTTGATTAACGGCACTAACTTGATATTCATATACTGTATTTGGGGTTAGGTCATTATCAGTGAAACTTTTCTCTGAAAGGCCTGTCGCAATTTTCTCCCCGTCCCGATAAACATTGTATGTTGTTGACATCATAATCCTCCTTTAAAATCCCCATTTCCTTTAGGACCAAGACAGAGACACCGAAGTGTCTGTCTTAGTTGCTAATAGTTGCTGGGGCTGCTTAGGGAGTTTCCTCAACCTTCGCGATACGGAAAGCAGATGCCAACTTGATTTTATGGTCAAACCATGCCGTTACCACAAATTGCTCGATGCCAGTTTTGACATCTTTATCACGCTCATATTGAGTAGTGGCAATATCATAGTTGTAATGCGAGTAAGAAAAGTCACCAACAATAGGTTTTTTTGCCGCATCAATAAATACTACTGGCTTGCCAAGAACTTGCTCTGGTTGTGCACCATAAAGAGTTGTATTTCCGTTTGCTAACTCTTTAATGATTTTTGTAAAATCAGTTTTTCTCATTACAATAGTTGCGTTATCGCGATAATCTTCATGCAAATCATCAATGGCGTTAGTTATAGCCTCAAATAAATCTGCACCTGTAACTTCTTTAATTCCAACATCACCAGAATAAAAAGACATATGTTCTTCACCAGTTTTTGGAGATTCAGAGAATGCCACTTTCTTTTCTTTAGCTGCTACACCAGATTGCAAGGCGTTTTCAACAGTAGAGACAATGTTAGCATTTGTCCCAAGCAATACAGTTTCGGATAAGCCAGAAAACACCTTGAATTTATTTCGGCCGAAGGTTACAGTATCCCCTTTTGCTTTTAATTCTTTAGCAGTTTCTTTATCAGCAATAAAATCATCGTCATCAAGCGTAAAGCTGATTTTCGGAATCTCTAAGTTAGTAATCTGTGTAAAAGTAGAAAGTTCGCGTAACTGATTTTTTACGCTTGGTTCTGTGATAATGTCATTTGAGACTGTCTTAGGTAAAAATTTTCCACCACCTGTATTATCGTCTCCAAGTGCTTGATAAACCTCTCCTGAAACAGGCTTGTTTGCCATAACGTTTTTAATTAATTCGGCTTTTGCTTTGATAACTTTTTGTTTCGGGTCATTTTCATTTGCAATACCAGCTGAATTTGTTGTAGCTTGAGCAGCTAATTTCGCTTGCTGTTCAGCTTCCATTGTGTCATGTTGTTCCTTAATTACATCAAAACGCATTTGTAAATCTTTCTTTGATTGCTGCAATGCTTTGATATCTTCCATACTTGCTTTCGGATCTACGGCTTTTTGAGAAAGATCACCTTCAACCTTTTGTAATTGTTGACCAATTGTGATTAAATCCTGCTTCAATTCAAATAGTGTTTTCATTAAATAATTCCTCCTAAAATTGTGTTTAAATAACTCGCATTTACTTTTGCTTCTTCTGCTATTTTCTTTCTCATAGCAATTTCTTCCCCTGAATCTTCTATCTGGCTATTATTGACTACTAACTTCAAATGCTTAGGTACATTCTTATATTTTGCAAACAAATCATCACTAACTGATGCAGCCATTTGATTAGCATCTTCCACAACATCACACAGACCATATGAATAAGCTTCCTCTGCGGATAACCATGTTTCAGCATCCAATAATTCTTGTAGCTTTTCATCAGTAATTTTGTCACCAGCTTTTTGTAAGTATGATTGTTTACTTGAATTACCTATACGATCTAAATCATCAGCTTGCTTGCGTAATTCTGCTGAATTACCTATCGCAAATGTCCATGGGTTATGAATCATAAGCATAGAATTAGATGGCATTCTTATTTCATCAGCTGCCATAATAATCACACTGGCAATTGATGCTGCTAATGCATCAACATGTGCAATAACTCTTGCTTTGTGACGCTTCAACATATTGTGAATGGTAACCCCTTCAAAAACGCTTCCCCCAGGACTGTTAACGTATAGATTAATAGTTTCAAGATCATCTCCAAGTGCATCCAATTCATTCTTAAAGGTTGTTGCTGAGTGTTCACCATACTCTTCCCAAGCGTATTTGGTAATTTCTCCATAAATAAAAATATCTGCTGAATTGGAATTATTCGCAGACATCTTCATATCAAAGAATTTATTTTGCTTTCCTTTTCCCACTATCCCTCACCCCCTTTCGAAGTTACTTTTCTATCTTTTGGATCCATATCAATTGGATATAGATCGCCCGATACCCATAGTTGAGCAGCAGCTCCACCTTTAGGAGGTAAATCTTCTAATCGCCTTACTTCATCAGGCTCCATTCCACCACCACGTAACATGACCTGGTAAAACTGTGTTCTTGCTGCGGTATCACCTCTTAGGAGGCCGCCAAGGTTGAATTTAAAATAAAAACCAGCTTTTCTGTCAGCTGGTGTAAGTAACTTTCTATTGAATTCATGTTCATATTGCCTAACAATAGGAGTAAGCCCCATTTGTGTGAATTGAATCATCATCTGCTCATTACTACTCAAGTTCACACCATCAGAATCATTTAAAAAGGACACAGGAACATTGAATACATTCGCTACCCTAACCCTTGTCACCTTCTCAGACGAAAGAGTATCAGAAGCAAAATACTTCTTTTCCATCTGATTTATAGTAACGCCTGGTTCTTGGAACAAAATGCCCCCATTCTCACGATAAAACCGTCTGAAGTCTTCTATAATTTCTTTCCTCTTATCAGTATCTACATTAGTTTCCCAAGATAGCATAAAACTTTCCTTTTTCTGCATTTCTGTTAGTGAAAATTCCTGAACAGCCTTATCATACTCCAAGGTGTTTTTTAGAACATCCAATGGACTAATACCTTCCCAACGGCTCGTACCAGTTATATGCTTTACATGAAACATATTCATATTATGAATATAGTAAGTGCTGCCGCCTCTTACCTCATACCACAGCTCATTATCATCAGTATTTATAAAAGGTGTTACATATGCAGAATCTAACGGCCATAAAGCTTCAACTTGCATACGAATGTCACGCATAATAATTGCATAACCATTTCCTGTTTCATTCCTAGATACTTCAATTTTGTTAATCCATTCATAACCTGACATATTTGAGTTAGGGCTGTTAATTAGAACATCCGCTGTATTGTTCATGACAATATCATAATCTTTATATAATTTTAATGGTAACGAAGATAAGGTATTAGCAAGCCTGCTGATTACACTAAATATAGTTTCATTTGATGCTAATTTTGAATTATCTATACCCCAAAACGTTCTACCAGCCCAGTTAACAAAATCAAACCCTTTACCTTTCCACCCTGCCGCTGCTCCTTTAAAAGCCATTTTAAAACGAGGAAACCAATTCAATTTATCACCACCTTTCAATTGCTATAAATCATTAACAGAAACAAACTTCACATTCCCTTCCCCCTGTGGTTTTACGAAATATGTCATCACTTCCACATGTGAATTTAAAAAGGCCGCAAAACCGTCTATTTTACGGTAGCGACCTTGTTTTTGCGGAAGCTTATTTCTATTACGATCCTCAACCATTTTCACATTATTCACGTACCATCGGAAAAGCCTATTCATAGTTGGTTTATCTTTGCCTTCCTCTTGGTAATTATAAATAACATTCCCATCCAAGAACCGTTCTTTCACATCATCCACAGCTGGACCAAGTGTAAGATAACCTTGTCTTACTACTTCTGTTTTAAAACCGTATGAGTTTAGTGATTCAACAAGCTGATATGCTTTAGCTGGATCATACATTATCTTTTTAATTTGATACTTTTTTGATTGTTCAACAAACCAATCAAAGATATATTCTTTTTTTACGTATTCACCCGGTATTATGGTTAATAATCCTAATTTTTCATATTCATAGTATGGGATCTTTTCATTATTTTCCTTTACTTTCTTTTCAGGCACCCAGGAATGAGATAAGACAAAAACCTCTTCTGAATTTAAAATAGGAAATTCCAAGCAAGCACTGGTAAAGTCTTCTGAATCCGATAAATCAAATGCCCCAACACATGTCTTTCTTTTGAAATCAGAAAGAGCTACAACCTTCTTGTTTTTCTGGATCGTCTTATAATCTAAAAATGATTGCTTGGAATTATTGACGAAGAAATTAAATTGTTTAGTAATGTAGTCATTACGTTCCTGCGGTGTGCGCTTGTCTTTTTTCCAATCGTCAATGAGTACCGTTAAATCAAGAGAAACGCCAATATTAGGATTAGCCTTAATCCACTCTTCTGGCTTATCAAACTCTGATTCTTCATCCAGCTCCGCCATATAATAAAATGTTCTTTCATCATCCACAGCACCCTCAAGCGTTTCTTCTGCTTGTGCATAGTAATCAACTAAAGGTCCGTCCAGCTGATAGCCCGCTGTTGTGATGTAGAGGATGAGAGGCTGCTTACGTGATCCACGAGATTTTTTTATAACATTTATTAAGCGATAGTCTTTAAATTCGTGAATCTCATCAAATATCCCAAGGTGGGTATTCAATCCATCTAGCTTCTCTGAATCCGAGGCACGGGGTTCTACACGTGATTTTGTCTTATCATAGAAGATACCCTTCTGATTAGTCCTAAACCTCTTACGGAGTTTAGGAGAGCTTTCTACCATTGCCTTAGATTCATCGAATAATTCCCCTGCTTGTTGTTTGGAGTTTGCTAATACATAAACCCTTGCACCATTTTCATTATCTTTTGAGACTGCAAAATTAGACAATCCGCTTATTTTGGTTGTTTTACCATTTTTTCGACCAACAAAAATAAGGCCCTCACGAAAGCGCCTTACACCAGTATCTCTATGGACCCAACCGTATAGTGAGCCAAATATAAAATGCTGCCATGGTTGCAGCACTAATTTTTTATAATCACCCTTGGATGGCTTACAATACTTCTCTACAAACTGGATTGGTCTAAATCCCTTCACTTCATCAAATACATATGGAAAATCATCTGTTCCTGCTCTTTTTAGATCATTTAGATGCCGTTTACAGGCTAAAATCACCTTTTTACTTGCTTTAATCTTGAGATTAACAACCTGTTCCGCATACCATGTTGTCAGAAGTCGCGGTGAGAAGTCCACAAGGATGAAGCCGTAATGAACCTGTTTTCTTCTCCAGTCCTGGTACCACTTATCAAGTTGAACTGGATTCATTTCTAAAAGATTAGAACTCATCGAAATCATCGTCATCGTCTCCATTACCAGAGCCGTTTCCATCTTTTAATTTCTTCCTTTGAGCAGGAGTTAATCCCAATGATTTCAACAGATTATTCAAGGTTTGGACAGTTTTAGTAAGCTCAATTGAAAGGGGGTTCTTCACTAAATTCGTGGCCCCTGCCTTATTCGTATGTTCATACATTAAACTTCCATTTTTAACTTCTTTATTTAACCTTCTGTAAAATTGATGAGTCTCTAAATAAAGCTGAATTAGCTCTTCATCCGATTCTTTGTAAGATTCACCAAGATATTCTCTAATTTTCGATGCTGTAGGAATTGCCATGCGTTACCCCCCTTTCATGAATTTTTTTCCCGCGTTACAAGCGACGGAGCATCCCGGTCTGGAGAATTCGATTTTTTTCTTTTCTATGGTAGGGGGGCTATGTTATCTCCCTGTTCCCATCCACAGCAAGGACTCTTACCTTTGTTTTCTCCTTCGGCTTTCCTCCACCCTTCTCAGGATGTTCAGCGTTATGACATGCATCACATACTGTTTCAAGGTTATTTAATACCAACGCAAGATGAGGATGATCCTCCAATGATTTAATATGATGGACTATGTTAGCAAATGTAATGAGCTTATTCCTTAAGCAAGATTGACAAAGATAGTAGTCACGCCGTAAAGCAAGCAGCCTACACTTCTGCCATGGGTCACTGTCATAAAACTTCTTTGCTTTCTTATTGCGCTTGTATTTGTCATAGTATTGATGATTAGTTATCATTACACAACTGCTCACCCTCTCATAAAAATAGCACCCATCAGCTGGATGCGAATTGCTCTTTCAATTTATTCATTTGTACTTCCAACTTCTTTTTCTTGTCTTTAATCTTTTTGAAATGAGCTTCGAATTTTTTCAGGTAATCCTTTTTATAATCAGTGCCTAGTTCATACACAGGGATTGATTCATATAGTTTTCTAATTTGGTATTGCTGCCGCCTTATACTTTGATTAGTTACGTATACTAAGTGATGGTGATTACATAGAGGACAAGTGAAATATGTCTCGACTATTCCATTGCCATGCTTCTTATCTATTGGATTAACATTATATAATTGATTGCAATTATCACATTGAACATCCATTCCATTTACCTCCCCCCTCTAACACATGTACTTCCAATCTCTTGTTCTTAATGGATCATTCTCTATTCCTGGTTGTGTATTGAATAAAATTATGATGAACGAAAGGAATATAATATTAATGCATTTCATTTACCATCACCCTTTTGACATAATAAAAAGCCACCTCGTTAAGAGATGACTTTAAATAATTATTTATTTTTCATACCAAGCAAATCTTTAAGAGCATCTTGAAGAACTCTAGAAAAATTCACCTTCTTTTGTTTTGTATTTATCGTAGTTCTTTTTTAAATAAAACTCAGTCTTAAGGAATAAATTAGTACAATCATTAATTACTTTGATTGCTTCTTTTGTAGAAAAATTTGTTGTTTCAATATTTTTATGAGATAAGAATCTCATTTCAGTTAAATATGCTTTAAATGATTGGATATCATAATATTCCATGACACTATATAAAACCTCTATATCACCTTCAGCATAAGCTATATATTTCTCTAAAAGAGACTGTAACCTTTTAGGAGTTCCTTCATTAAAAGCTATATCATACTTACATATAAAGGCTTCATCAGCAATTGCCTTATATTTGGGATATATTTTATCAAGTTCTATCATTTTTTTAGTTGCAGTTTGTAAAAACAATTCTTTATCTCTATGTTTTAGACTTAACTTTACTCCCAAATACGTTATAATTCCTCCTATTATCGTACCAACGAATCCGATGAGTCCAGCAATTATTGATACATCCAAATCGAAAATAAAAAACAGTAATGAGCCAATTATAATAATCATACATAAAATTAATAAAATCATCAGTATCCATTCAAGATACTTTTCCAAGAACTTTTTCAATTTACCAACCACCTTATCTCGAATATAATATACGACAAAAGGTGATATTTTCCTTCTTTTTAGGAGGATTTTCACAGAGTATACCGAACTATTAACCTAGGAGGTGATAATATGCCAAGTACAGGAGAAAAACCAGGTAAAGGTAATTACAAATGCAAATCTTGTGGTACAGTTATCTACTTAGATGACCATACTGACACTTTACCACCTTGCCCTAAATGTCATAAAACAGATTTTACTCGTGTCTAAGTAAAAACTTTTCAATAGAATTTTCATCATATCCGAAAAGTTTACCTATGACCCAATGATCATATTGTGATTTAGGAACCTGCGGACTCTGTTTTATCACGTCAAGAATATGAGTATAGCGATACATCCATATTGTTATCCACCCATCAGATAATGGTTCGGTATAACTTAAAATTCCATATGAGTGAATTATATCTATTGCCATATCCTTATATCGTTCTTGAACTGGCTGACATGCCGCAGGTTTTCCTGTATTCACACTTTCACAATATGTTCTTATGACTGCATCCAGTTTATCTGGAATCATATATCTACCTCCCTGAGTAATTTTTAAAATAGTTATACGCATTTAATTTTGTTTATATTCTTTATTCAAAACAAAAAGCACTCCATAAGGAATGCCTCTTTGCTTTATTCTCGATAATATAAATTTACCATGTCCAAAGCCAAATGTTTTAAAGAGTTTTTAAAGTTTTTTGTTAATATTTTTAAAGTTTTTTTAAACTATTTTTATACATTTTCGATAACTGCAATGTTCAAATTCAACGCAAGCCTGTAGAACGCCTTGGTGCGTATTTTCCCGTACGTTACAGCACTTATTGGAGGTTGGTATTCAAAGCAATAAACTTGGAAATCTGAGGTGTATTCAGCCTCTACAGACATGTATCTCTTTTCAATTAAAAACCTTTCTAATTTTGGAAGCCTTGAAACAGCTCTTTCCACATGATTGCAGAAGTCCTCTCTTAACTTTCTTTGCTCAACATTATAAATGGCAATATCACCTGTTTGATCGGATGTCTCATTAGTTGGCCCATGAAAACGTTCTTCGGTGCTCGCTGTTACACTCGCTTCTCTTTCTTCGAAGGAAAGGTATTTGAATAAACGATACTTTTCTAATTGTGCTTCCACAGCTTCTTGAGTAGCTTTTCTATCTATCTTTGGAAGTACAAATGACATTTGTTGATGCACATGAACCCCTCCCAAATGTTATAATTTTCTTAGCTCTGACGGGAGAAATCCTGTCTTTTTTTATTTTTAATGCTATTCTTTATATAGATTTATTAAAGATACCGAGACAATAGTAGCGAGCATTGTTCCGTATAAAGCTACTAATAAATCATATATATATAACACTCCCCAAATCACCATGGCCAATATAGCAAGAGCAAAAAAAATCCATTTTATATGTTTATGATTAATTTAATTCAACCTCCTATATTAGTCATTGGTAAAGCTTCTCGCTTGTGCTCCAAATATCAGTTTTATTATTCCAATTCTTCAAGTTAAATATCCATGTTCCACTTATAAACTCCCTCTATCTTGTGTTTCCTAAAAATTCTCTTCTTACATGAATCAAATTTCAATTTAATGGAATGCTATTTGTAAAAAAGGAGCTATCTATAAAATGAAAAAGATATCTTTTATTGCTTTTTTACTTATATCCCTTATTTTGGGTGGTTATCATTCCCTTGCTGAACAGAATAATAATGCTAAACCTTGGTATAAGTATCCCGATAACTCTGAGAAAAACTTTATGGATGTTGACGTATTTTATAATTCACTCGACAAAAATCTTTACAAGGAATATCAGAATGCAGAATTAAACATACGCGAAAAGGTATTTTTTAAAGATATAAACAAAGTGTTTGAGAAAGCAGATAAATATGGTTCCTCAAGAACTAGTGGTGATGGATTTCATCCCCAAAGGCAAGTATATGTTTTTGTTACTGTTTCAAAGGATGGAAAACATATGACAACTGCAGTTTTTGACGCTGAGAAACAACGACTTATATCAGCCTCCAAAGGTTAATTTACACGGCAACTCTGAATAGAGTTGCTTTTTTTACTAATTTACACTTCCTACCTTTTGTTTCTTATATCCTTATTCTTTAAAATGTGATGTGTATAAAATTTACAAATAATAAAAACACTAACTTTAAAAATAAGGATGTGAGTGTAGTGAAAAAGTTTATTGCAATTTCACTTATTGTTTTACTATCGTTCTCTGTCTCAATTAACACCTTCGCGAAAACATTAGAAAACCTGCCTGTAACAGTCTCTTCAAATCAATGGAAGGTTGAAATAGCTGAACCCGACAATGATGATCCCCAAAGCAATAAATCGGATAAACCAGATTTATATAACCTTTACAGCTTGGACATCAATAATATTGGTAAAGACAATGTAGAACTAGTTAGAGTCGAGGCATATAGAGATCATCCTGGTTCAACTTCGGAATATGAATTGTTTACTGAAAGTATTAAAACAGCAGAACCAATGTTTCACCATTCAAACTTCCCTTTATTTACTAAGGCTACAAGATTAAAAGTAATTGTTACCTGGATAGATAAAAATGATAACAGTGTTCATAAGAGAAAATTCAGAGAAGAATTTATTTTTGAGCTATAATCGCTAAACGAGAGGACTTAATGTTCCTCTCTTTTTAATTCGCTTGAACCATAAATTTCAGTGAAACTCTCCTATCAATTTGTTTCGCTAAATTATCGAACTATGCTGTAACCTTTCTAACCCAAAACTGAAAATCATGCCCTTTATGCTGTTCTTCAAACATAAATCTTTCACCAATTTCATAACGTTCATCCCGATACCAATAAAACGGTTTTACCACTTCCACAAAATCTCCTACTTGTAGCATGAATTTTTCCTCCTTCGCTATTTGTATTTGTAATGAAATTCTCTGCTTATCCAGTTTAATAAATATCATGTATACTTTTTGATCTCTGAAGACATATTAATAATGTTGTTGTACACGGTTTTATCAAGAAAAAGTAGGTGAAATAATTGAATGACATGCATACAAATAAGCTCATCATTATAGTCAGTATTATTCAAATCGTTATTGCTATAACTGTTTCCCAAGTCCAATCACGTAAAATTAAGAGAAATGCCAAGGAAACGAAATATGTTCAATTAGGATTTGCATTTTTTGTTTTCATTACAGGCCTCGTACAGACAAGGTTTTTAACAAAGAAAATTAAGTCAACTAATATGGGTAGTACTACATTTTGACTTAAAGTTCATTCTTACATATTTAAACGGTTACTTACTCTAAGCCTTTCTCACTTAGAAAAAATGTAAGAATGAATAATTTATTTAACTCTTCAAATACTAATAATGTTGGGCAAGGTTAATCTCCTAAAAAACTACAATTTTTTAATTCCATGCTCCAACACCCATCACTTTAATCCCTTAACAACAAGTGATACGTTTCACGTAATTAGAGCCTGAAAAGGCTCTTTTCTATTTTTAAAAATAGGTAATCTGTCCAAGCAATTTAATAAAGAATTTCGTAAGAAATATAGATTACATTCAACTAATGTATAAATCCTCTAAGAGAGCCTTGGAATGGGCTCTTCTTTTTGTAAATTTGTCCAAGCACTTATGGATATATATCATAAAGTATATAAATCCTATTCAAATCTATCCTCCTTTAGAAAGAGCCTCGACATGGGCTCTTTTTAATTAGGAAATTCCTTCTATCTTCTATTTTCCATTTCAAATATCTTCATCTGTCCGTCTTTAAATTGAATGCATATCACAGTAGTTACTGATTTTTCATCTTTGTATTCCTCTATTTGAACAAAATCTAAATCTTCAGCCTTAATTACCATCGTTTCACCTCTATTTAACAATTTCTATCTTTTGTTTCATAAACTTATCGAAATGCAACATTAAATATTGTGTTTTTCGCAAGTATCAATTTCCCAATAATCGTAGGGTTTGAAGTCGTTTTTATCAGTCACCCATTTCTCCAAAACGCTGTGACAGTCTAAAAGTTTGGGTCTGTTTACATCATTTTTAACGATTATAATAATAGGTTCATTTCCTTCAATCATCACAAAAAATGTTCTATCCATAATAACACTCCTTCTTTCGCATTTTCTTTCTAGTCAACACTTCCTACCTTTTGTTTCCTTATAGTAATAAATAACCATTTATTCAGAATATACAAATTCACATTCACCCTATTGCCTTTTCCTGTTAAAATATTTACAGATTCATACAAAGGGGGTGAAATCATGAAAAAATGGTTTGTGAGACTTGGGTTAGTTTCCATACTTACTATAGCAATTGTGTCTCCTGCATCTGCTGCTGGTGAAGTAAACCCCGACTGGTGTAGAGATACGCAATGTTGGATTCAATACTAAGTTTCTATTGTACTTAGTAATTAAGTTCGAATGAGGCGGGAATAACCACTTTTTTCATTCACCTCTGCCTTATTCTATAGGTATCAATCCACAATGTTATTTCCACATAATATCCAATTCCAAATTTAACTTTCCTATCATTTTGTTTCGCTGAATCTTCGAAATGTTCATTAAGAATGTTTTCCTAAGTCTCTCCCACACATAGGACAAAAGTTTATTTTTACACCATGCAATGAATGAGGTACGGTGTTGCCAATCACACTATCCTCTAAGTAGTTGCACTGATTTATAAACACTTTATAATCACTACTGTAACTGACCATTAAATTTTTTCTTTCCAATAAAGGTCTGCCTGTACAGTATTCGCATTTCACTAAAACCCCTCCTTAATTGTAGGATAAGCGCCTAGCGCCTTTCCATATTGCTATGGTAGGTTTCCAAACGCTCTCCTCCGAACCGTACGTACACCTTTCAATGTATACGGCTCTCCACTTGTCTTTCCGTTGGAAGTATTTAATACTTATTAAAGATTATCTAATGCCTCACGCATTAACCTTTGTTGTATTAAACTAGACAAGCTGTCCTCCTTCGCCATGTGATAGGCTTTCCCTATCTCAGACTAATACGAGGACTCCGTTACCTTATTGGATATTCAAGCACCACTGCTATAGCCCTGTTAGGCTTTCCAACTTAGGTAATCCCCATTTAGGTTAGTAAGGACAAGCTTCTGTAATTTCGGATGTGATATTCACTCTTTAAGCACTTATAGTGATTGGTAGAAGAAATCCCAATTCGTTCTTACGCCACATTTCATCGTAAGCCCTTTCCTCTTGTGACGGATAGTTACCTTACATCACACGCAGTAATTTTCGCCCTTGAGCTATCATTGAAGCAGTATAGCTTTCATCCTTATTTACAGTTTTCGTCTTGCCATTCAGTCGTGATTTGGTAACTAACCAACTTATGGCTTTTTCACCATGCTACACTCCCCGTCTGGTTTCCCTTTCGGATAAGGTGAATGACGATAGGTTTACATTTGGGATTAACCTACACTAGTGCTACCTAGTGCATCCTTACAAGCCCTTATGGGCGCACATCGTTATTACTCTTGTGTTAATTAGCCAAAGCCGGCTTATAACGGCTGTATTCCACGCAATACTCTGGCAAATTCGCTCTTACAAGTGCTTCTGCAAATGGAGGCGGAACGCTGTTTCCTACTCTCCGTATCTGATCAGTTTTTTTACCGATATTGTAAATGTAGTTACTTGGAAATCCTTGTCCTAAAAAAAGCTCATGCGGTTGCAACATTCTAAGTCCGATATCTTTTATTGCATAGCCGTCCGACTTTATAGCAACCAATCCAAAACGATCTTTTGTTGTGATTGTGTGAAGTGGCTCTTTTAAGCTTTGGCCAACTCCCTGCCCGTAATATTTTGTAAGAAAGGCTGTAACAAGACCAAATCGATTACCGCCTGCAGTAATTGTGTGTAAAGGAGAATGAAGCGATAATCCCCTAACTTCTTTATCAGACTGCTCAGTGTAGTAACTAATTAGAAATGCTGCCTGGTGCTTTTCAGGAACAATGTAAGGATCTTCTGCGTTAATAACAAATTTCTCCATGCCTCTTTCAATTCGATTTAAAGTGTTTTTTACAAGTGGTCTTTTCCTGCCAAATATAGAAGGGACACCGATAGACCAATCAATAATATCGCCGGAAGGATTCCAAGGCTCCAGCTTGCCTCGTTTAACTAATATACTGTTGGGATTACCATGAGTAGGTTCTGGCCAGATAATGGGCCTACCATCCGAACGAGCAATCATGAAAAACCGTTTTCTAATTGTTGGTGCTCCGTAATCACAAGCCTGCAGCTCCCTAAATTGAACTTCATAGCCTAATGCTTCAAGGCATTTAACAAAACTATTGAAAGTGATACCTTTCAATTCTTTTATTGGCTTACCATGTTCAAGTGGCCCCCAATCTTTGAATTCCTCAACGTTTTCAAGCATGATTACCCTTGGTTTAACAGCAAGCGCCCACTTTACGGCTATCCATGCCAGCCCTCGTATTTCTTGCTTAACTGGTTTTCCACCCTTTGCTTTTGAATGATGGGTACAATCCGGACTGAACCAAGCTAATCCAACTTTACGGCCACGACATGCTAATTTTGGATCTACATCCCAAACTGATTCGCAATAATGTTCTGTATCCGGATGATTTAACTTGTGCATGGCAATGGCAGCTGGATCATGATTAATTGCGATATCCACTGATAAGCCTGTTGCCATTTCAATGCCTGTACTCGCCCCGCCGCCGCCTGCGAAATTATCAACGATTATTTCTCTAAATAGATCAAGCTGCTTCATAGCCTGCCTCCTTATCTAGTAAACTGATTAATTCAAGAGTTGATTAACTCTGGATTTTCGTAAATGTTGCCGATCACTTCAATTTCCAATAATTCATAATCCTCATGGTCACACAATTCAAATAAGTCGAACCCTAATTGAGGATGTGAGTTTTCACGTTTAACCAAAAATTGAGCAAACTGTTCAAAGTAAGTGACAACCCCAGTAACTTTGAAGTCATTCCAAGCACCTTTGTTTTCTTGGCAGAAAAGAGTAACAATATCCCCTTCATGAACCTCATTACCGTCCTTGTCTTTTTTGCCTATATAGTCACCAATTGAATCTTCATGAACTCTGACTATTCCAGCATCCTCTGTATACAAGTGCCAATCTCTTTTTCTACCGATTTCCTTTGCATAATGCTCAGCAAACTCAACAGCGTATACACCAAAACCATAAACCCATTGGCTACCGACCATTTCCTCTACTGCATAGCCCCTAATCTTTCTCTCACGCACGTTCATCCCTCCTCAACATCATCGAATTTCATCTGGAAAGCATCCACTTGATGAACGGAACCGTCTTCTAATTCGATAGTTGCATAAGTTCCTATACCTTCCTCAAGGCTCCCTTCTTGACTAAAACAATGAAAGTAACCCTTTAATTCTTTTTGATATGAAATAGCTGTTACTGGTCTTAATCCGTTCCTTGCTTCACGCACGTTCATTCCTCCTTTAAAGTTGCTTCACACTCTTCTTCTGTTTTAAAGAATTCTCCCGTTCTTGCAGAAACAGTGTCACCAGGTTTATATGTGGTTGGATCAATATACATCTTCACTTCAAACTTTTTCCCATTTGCCCAAGTGTGCATTTCAATCTCTTTTATAATTCCTTTTTCAACAGATTTAGTAATATCTGAATTGTGTCCATACCCATTACATTTTGGACATTGCACTTTCATTTCCTCACCTTTAAATTCAGCAATGACCTTACCATCTCCCAAGCAAGTGTCGCATTGTACCCGGTTATAACGTCTCCTTACAAACCACACTTCATCTCCTAATTTAAACCCGCCTAATAACTCTCTTAAAGTATCGTCTGCACCTTCCTTTTTGAATGTTTTTTCAGCAGCACCTAGATTAAGTTGTAATTTATGCATGTCACTCCTTAAATCACTAATGGTTTTTTGTGATTTTTTATCACGATCAATAGCCTCTTGATAGTTTTTAACCCTTTCGGCTAAACGTTTTTCAACTTCCTCATCTAACAATTTGTTTATTCCAGTATTAAATTCAAAGTTTTCATCAATCTCGAAATAATCTTCCTGCTCGTATTCGTACATTTTCATTCCTCCTAAATTTAGTGAACATAATACAAAATAAGTTAATACCAAATTCTCCAGCCATCTTTTAACCGCCGTTTCAAATCATGTTTTTGCAAACGTTCATATAAGTAAACAGCTTGCCCCTCTTCCTTTCGAAAGAGAAGCATCCATTTACGCTGCCTTTTATTCTTTGCCATTACTTAACACTCTGTAATTTAGGCTCGTCCTCATCTTCTTCATTATCAAGAGATAATTGACCATCAGGAACAGATACAGCACCATTACCGTCCACACTATATTCAATGCCTTCATGATCATCAATGCTCATTTGTCCATCTGGTAAATTATCATTTTGTGGACGACTCTCCATTACTTCTTTAGGAGTTTGATAAGCGTAAGTTAGATCAATTAAGAAATACTGACCATACTTGTTATATTTCTCTGTAATTTTGTGCATTTGAAGATTCTCATTTTCTTTAGCATCTAAAACAATTTCCTCCGCTTGCTCACGTGTATCTGCGTAATGTTGTTCTTTTTGATTAAGTTGTACTTTTGCCATTGATTAGTCCCCCTAATTAATATCCTGTATTTTGTCGTTCATGATTTACTGCATTTTTCTCTATATACGCTTGCTCTATTTGATCCAATGTAAAGCCAAGCATTTCACCTAATCCTGCAAAGATTTCAATTAAAGAATAGTACGCTAATTTACTTCTAGTTACTTTAAAATGTGTTATAGCTTGATATAAGCCTATAAACTGGGTATTAATATCATCTGCTTTTAGATACAAGTCACAAACAACTGGCGTTACATTAATCTCTAAACCTAATTCAAGTACAAAGTGCAACCCGTCCACATATTCTTCAAGGAGTGGGTTTTTATAAGGTTCACCCCATCCAGTTACGGGAACTTTTGTCCTCGGCTCCTGATCCTTACTCCAAAACTTAAACCCGCGCCATTCATTCGCACATTCACCCAATTCCACAAGTAAAGCTAAAATCAATTTGTCAAAACGATCAGGTCCGTTATAGCCAATACGATCTTTAAGTATTTGTTGCTGCGCAAACAATGTATCTAGATTCATTTCTTAACCGCCCTTGTTTCTTCATATTTTTCAATCAATAAATTGTATTCTCGCGTTAAATTTCGATGATGCCTTTTAAGATTTTCATATTGTTCCACCATTTCTTTTCTCTTCAAGGACTTCTCTCTTTCTCTTTGATATCGAACATTCAAAAGAGATAAACTATTTTGTTGAGTTCGGATCCTTTTGCCTTGTGCAATATACATCTTTTCAAATTTGAAAACTATTTCTTCAAGCTTTTTTGTCGAGATTGATTTTTGTGTTTTAACAATCTCTTTAAGTTCATCAATTGGATTCATTTCCCTGTTCCTTTCACAGTGAGCAGATTAAGAGCAATTTCTATATATTCCTTTGGGTCATTAGCTCTCAATCCCGCCTGCAGCATTTGAATGATATAATCCTTACGATCAATTTCGCATTGGATGTATTTTATACCGTCAGCAATTTCTTCCAGGAACATTTGCAACCAATCATATTTATGACTATGGGATAAAGGGACACCGTACTTTTGAATGCCAAAGTCATCTTGAGCAAACATGACTTGCTCTAATTTCCTTAAGGACCTTTGTGATACCTCATGTTTAGGTAAATCCTCAAAGTTGATGTTTCTCATTAGAACCACCTATTTTCATCATTAATGACATCAATCTCACGGAATGAAGCGAGAGTTAATTCATATTTCAATTCTTCATAGGATAATTTGTGTAAGGGAACACCTTGCTGCGATTCTTTAACTCCGAGCTTTTCCAATTTTTCTAGTACAAAATTATACTTCAATCTTTGCTGCAGCTTCGCTTTGTTTACTAATCTAGCTCTTCCCATATCAATCACCTACAAAGCTTTCTTCATATCGGTATTTGTTGAGTAGAGCTTTTTATAATAATCCCTTTGTGCCCGAACCTTTTTAAGGCTCTCTTCCAAAGCAAGATTTTCTTCAACAACATTTAAATAATTTTTGAATCGACTCTTTTCTTTGATTGCTCGGTTCAATTCTCTGAGTCTTTCAATCTCTTTAACCATCCAATTAATATGAATTAACCTAACCCTGCCAGCTTTTATAAATGACTTGATTTCTTCTAACTTATCCACATCTTATCCCCACTTTCTTAGCTAAGTTTTTAGAAAACGCCTGTCCTAAGATAATGTTTCGCTTGATAATAAAAATGGTGGTATATCCAATTGCCGCTATATTTTTGATCTAAGTACACGATCTCAAAATTGTATTTTGCTTTAAATGTATTTAACCTTCCAAGCAATGCTAACGGGTTATATTTTGAACGATATTTACCTTTAAGCATTTTTTCATATCCATTTAAGTCCTCCACAATTAATGTGAATGGAATGTCCTTTGAGCGAATCAATTCATTTTCAAAGGCTGTTTGAGTATCCTTTTGCAAATTACCTGTTATTTCATCCATGTGAGCTTTACGCTCCACTCGGCTTTTTAAAAATATGTCTCGAGTTATCCCCAACTCTTCATTTTTTGGAATCATGCAGCCATAATCGCCAGTATCTAATTTCTGATTCTTAATTGGAATTTCTTTTTGACGCAAATACTCAAGAATATGTCCATTTACATTTTCACGAGTATCAATCACGATCGTGAGTGTTTTAAGGATTTTATTTAGTTCTGTATCTGTGTAATGATAAGAAATCATTTTGATTCCTCCAGTAATTCTGGATTCTCATAAATATTTCCGATAATTACTAATGCCCAGGATGAATATGGATTTACAACATCCAATAAGTCTTCACCAGATTTCAAATAAAACCCTAAAGCTTTATATTCACATTCCCAAGTTATTTCCCCAATTCTTCCTAGATGCTTTACAATGTCCCCCTCGTAAATTTTTTTACCATTCTTATCTTTTAATCCGGTGTATTCCATTAATACATGGTCATTTTTTTCAGGAAAGTAAAGTAACTCTTTATCATGGTCAATGCATTCGATGTACCATAACTTATTGTTTTCGAAACCCACTTCATTTACCTCAATAATTTCCTCTAAATCTTTGCACCAAAGGCGAAATTTAATTTCCCTCATCGTCATGCCCCTTTCTTCGCATATGCAACAGCCCGCTTATACAGTTCATGTGCCATTGCATTAGATTCATCATTTTCAAATTGCCGATAATCTTCATAGATGTCCTTCCAGCCATTCTTAGCCAGGACTATCATCCAGTCATCGAACATTGAAAGAGATTTCTCTTCAGCGCATAACCAATCATTCAATTTTTCATTATGCTGCCAGCCGCATATTTGATGGACCATTTTCATGAGCGTGATTTTTTCCGCGCTTGAGTTTTTCCAAGATTTAAACCAGTCATCAATTGCTACGAAATCTTGTTCCGCTGCTTTCATAACTTCAACAGGTATTAAATTCTGGTTTTTTATCGAAATACGATCATCATCTTTATCAAGATAGATATTTGCACCCGATTTCCAAATTTGACTAAGAATCATTAAAACTTGCAAATCTATCACCTCTGTTATTCAAAACTACTAAATGTGTTACGAAAAAACGCCTAAAATTAGCATGTGTTACTAAAAAGTAACACCTTTCAACCTTACAGCCCCAAGGGATTGAAGCACCTTGGTTACTTTCGTTACCTATTTTGGGCTTTAATGCTCCTAATAAGTACTTATATATATTTATATTTTTTTGTTATATATATTTTTATTAACAAAAATAACAAAAACGAAAGTAAAAGTATGATGAACCCTTGGTACATAAGGCTTTTAAGAGAATTTAAATGTGTTATTTTTAGTAACACTTTCGCTATTTTCATCGTTTTCTAGTAACTTTTGCTGTATAAAAGTATTTTTTCGCTCTATTAAAGTAACACCATGGATGAAATACTTATTTCTATTACCTCGTTCTCTTTTAAAACCTTGCGATTCCAAAATTCGATAGAAAGCACGATTTTTTAATTGATGTTCACCATTTTTAAAACACCAGTTGGAATAAACTTCATATAATTCTTTTGCTTCAATTTGTACATTTACTTGTTTGAAGCAGCATTCATATATGAATGGTCCGAGAATATCCATCTCTTCTTTGTAATCGCCTGTTGCTTTCATCACAATATCTGGATCATTTAATCCTGACTGCTGCCACTTCATGCAACCTTCAATCGCCCAATTCAATATGCCGGACATTTCAAGACTCAATTTCTCAGGAAGTTTTTTATCCCTTTTTTCTTTTGGTAGCTGCAAGTTGAAAGGGATTAATCGAATACGCCTCCAGATACCTTCGTCTACTCCTTTAATTACTGGCTTATGGTTAGTGGTAAAGAATACTTTAAACTCTGGTATGAACTCAAAATATTCTTGTCTAAGGAATCGAGCTAGTACAGGTTCCCCGCCAGTTATTTGCTTAACAAATGCTTCAGATAATTGCTCGCCATCTTCACTTTCTATAGCTGAGACAAAGCGCGAACCTACTAACCTAGCAATATCATTATTTGCTCCAGTTTCTTTTTTCTTGATGAAGGTATCTGATTTAGCTTGCTTCCCATACTCACCTGTTAGGTCCTTAATAGTATTGATAAAAGTGGATTTACCATTAGAGCCACCACCGATTAGGAATACCATTATTTGCTCAGTTATTTCACCAGTCAAAGAATATCCAATGAGTCGCTGCATGTATTCAACAAGCTCCTTGTCACCTTGAAAAATCTGTTCTAGGAAACTTATCCATTCAGGACATTTCTCATTTCTATCAAATGTAATATTGGTAATTTTAGTTAGCCCCAACTCACGATCATGCTGCTGCAACTTACCTGTTTTTAAATCTACAATGCCGTTTTCGACATTTAGTAAATATTTATGACGGTCAAAGTCATCACGCTCTCCTGGAACCAACGGCATGAGGTCCTTAATGCTGTTCATTCGAATGTTTCTTCTTTCGCACATACGCGCCCATTTTGTTTCCATTTCATCATCTGATTTATACAAGCCACGTAGTACCTTAGCTGTAATTCGTTCAATTTCTTTTTTAGTATCAATTTTCCACCGTTTACCGTCCCATATTAGCCAACCCATATCTGAAACATATTTGATAACATGGCCATATTCATACGCGATCCGTTCGGCATTACCAAGTTCAGTTAAACGGAATTTCTTTCTTGGTTTCTTCTCCACAACTTCATCTGCATCACCAGTAGCAAATTCAAAAGAAAATTCTTGGAATTGCTCTTTGTTGTCTAATATAGTAGTAGAGGTAGAAGATATGGCTGTTGCTATTGTTCTTTCTCCGTATGTCTCATTGGTATCTCTGAAATGAATAACATCCCATTTATCCCTCATGAGACCTGTTTCACGAAACATGGTATCCATTCGAGTTGAGGATTTACCTGTCCAAAATGCTAGATGGTTGCAAAGGGCTAAATCACTTGAAGAATGATCATTATTGATTAAATTACCGTTGTACAATGAGCGAATATCATCTCCATTTTTACTCCGAAAAATCTTTTCCCATAAAACATCATTTGATATTTTAATTTCATCTTTCTCAAATTCTGCTAAATTCACTCGGCCTTGAATATCACTATCGTCAAAGTACTTCTCAAAAACTTCTGCAAGTTCATCTGTACGTTCATAAACATCATTAGAATTTTCACGATTCCCTGTGAAACTGAAATAGCGACCATATGAATAAATCTCTAATCCATGTTTAGTATTTTTCCTTCCAGTACCTAAAACAGATTGTGGAAGATTTCCCTTGATAATGATGTGAACACCTTTGCCCGATGGGGAAAATTCTGTATAGCTATCTAAAGTGTCAATAACTTCAGTTGAAAATGTATTAGGTTTGCCCTCCACAACACAGTTATCAATATCAACCCCTATATAGTTGTCCTGTCTGCTAAAGACAAAACCTATACCATCATAATCGCCTTCTAAATAGAATTTGACTGCCGTTGCAAAGGTTGACCAGGTACGTCTATTATTAGCCTGTGCCATTTCTCCATTTACCTGATAAGGAACCTTTGTCGGTTTGTTATTTCTTTTCTCTGATCTCCACAAAATCCATTGAGGAAGGGCTTTTAATTCAGCAGGGATTTCGTTGAAATTGTATGGATTTTCTTTCATTTCGCCCTCCATTTTTTATTAGTTCACTTAATGATCAGAAGGTTGCATTAATATCTATCAGTAATCCAACCGTTCAGCCTTGCATATTTTAACTTTCGTGAATATCTACGTTTCCACTCATCCCATTTTTTTGTTCGTCCGTGAGAAGCAAACATATCTTGATTTCTTTCTCTTTCAAGAATTTCACCAACCCATTTAGGAACAATAGGCTTATATATCTTCTCCATATCGTTCTATCTCCTTTGCACTTTGCGTCCCATTGTATAATCACTGTTTTTGGGTATAAAAAAGAGAAGTCGGTAAAACCAACCTCTCTATTTAGTTTTAAAATGGAATATCCTCATCATTTACTGTGAATGCACCGGGTTCCATTACTGGATTTACATCTGATGCATCATAATATTTAGCTTTAGCAGCTGTACGATTTTGTTTAACACCATCAACTTCTTTTTCATACTCTTCATGTTTGACAGTGATTTTTAAATTTTTATTGATCAACTGCTTTGCCATGTCATCTGCTGATTTAAATGGATGACCATTAGCAAACCCACAAGATTTTAACAATGAGTTCACAATTTTAACTGCAACCTCATGTTCAAAAGTGAAAGTGTTATAAAGAATTTTTGCACCTTGATGTTTCTGAGGCACGTCACTACGAATCTCAAAATCAACCTGTAATTTCGGCTTACCACCTTGTGTAGTTCCTGCTTCCGCATTTTGAATAACTGCTTCATATTTACCTTCTGCAACCAATTCAAAGCCTGTACTTGCGTTTTCTTCATCAAATTTAAAGAATGACATTATTTATTTCCCCCTGTGTTTTCAATTGTGGATGACACTATTAATTCTTCTTGAATACAGCCTATACGCTGATCTAAATGATTTTTAGCGAAGATACTTTGATTACCTTCGAGAATAAAACCTCTTGCACCGTCTGTTTTTCTCACCAGACGAGCAACTACATGAACAATACCCATAACGTGATTGACTATTTTATCTCGAATATCCGGTATGAATTGGTTATATTGTTGTCCATCATCATGGATAATGCTGCGTGTAGTTTCCCAAGCACTATAAATGATGTTTGCATCTAACCCATTGAAAGTTTCAACAACCTTTAACAAATGATTATCGAATAAAGCGTAATCCTTTAACTCCGGCATTCCACTCTTGGTTTTTTCACCTCTATGCATCAACCATAGCTTTTGATAGTGTGTAAGGTTGTCCACAAAGATATTGTCATAGTTTGATATATTTGCTTTTGCTATTGCAAAAAAATCTAGAATACTTTGATGAGGATCACCAACATCAATCTTGGCCACATCTACATTTGCATATCCTTCTAACACTTGGCTGGTACCATCAATATCGAGTACCAAAGTTTTACCTGGCAGTAGTCCTGCAACCGTTGTTTTACCATCACCTGGTTTGGAATAGATGATGATTTTTGCCCTTTCACTTTTCTTAATATCTGAGCCATTAGTGATTTGCAAAATTACACCTCCACAGAATAAGTGATTGATTCTGGCTTAACAGTTACACCAGGTACTAGTTGTCCATTTTCATCCACAACAACTTTCTCACCGGATACTTCTGCAATCTTGAGGGTTTTCTTTAACTCAGCCCATTTCACACTATTTTTTATATAATCATCCATCCCGTTTTCAATGACATGCTGCAGGATAGCTTCTTCATTACCCTTTTCAGGTGCTTCTTTTGATTTCCGCGTTTTTGATTTTCCATAAGGAGTGCTAATTGTTTTAGCTTTCGGATCCTGCTCAAGCTGTTTAGCGTGATATTGAGAAATCATATTTTCAAAGAATTCAACTCTATTAGAAATTGTGGATAACTCACTGCGTTCCCATTCTAAAATTTCCTGCCTCTGTTCAGCAGCTACCTGTTTAATTTCTTTTTCTTTATCTTTTTCTTTTTTAAGCTTTTTGAACACCCAAGTCAGACTTGATAAATCAGTTACTTCAAACCTCGATTCCTCGTCACTTACAGGGTTAACATCAATTTCTACTTCCATTTGCTGCAGTTGGTTCATTTATTTTTCCTCCTTAAATACTTGATCTAGGTATTCGTAAGTATCAATTAATTCCTCAAAGAAATTACTACCACTGAATGTTTTTTGATATTGATCTAGATAACTATAGAAAGGCTCTAGTTTAGGATTATGTGGACTGAATACTGTCCTCTCCTTTGAATCAAAATATGGCATTTTCTAAACCTCCAGTTGATTTTTTTTACAACATTATTTAAACTGAAGTTGGTTAATGTATATTAAATGTTTCTGACTCGTTGTTGGCGCAACGGGTCTTTTTTTCTGCAACATACCTTTTGTAATATGTCTTACTCGCCTTATTAGCCCAATCGGCTGCGTTAAATTTTTCTTTTAATGTCATATCAAGAGCAAATTGTAAGAACATTTCACTAATCTTAAAATTCATGCTTTCTTCCTGCATTTCCATTTATTCCAACTCCCTTTTTTGATTTTAGTTCCACACTTTGCACAAAATGGCCCGTCATAATACTTTTTAGCAAATCTAATT
This sequence comes from Cytobacillus purgationiresistens, assembly GCF_030813235.1. Lineage (GTDB taxonomy): Bacteria > Bacillota > Bacilli > Bacillales > Cytobacillaceae > Cytobacillus > Cytobacillus purgationiresistens. The sequence continues at coordinate 227,976 of NZ_JAUSUB010000002.1, forward strand.
TTCCCTCTATGAAATGAAGATTTATGACCACATGTTTTACATTTAAGTTTCTTCCTAGGTAATCGATCTAAGAAACTGTAATACTTGTTGTAATGATTAACCACTGTATAGCGTTTTGATTGGTTCAATTATGCCTTCCTCCTATCTTTCCAAATCAATATCATCTAATCCAGTCCAGTATTCATCACCCATTTCATCCTGTACTCTCACGGAAATTCCAGTTGAGTACTCCCGTGCATCCACAATTGTTAAATTGCGAGTAACCGTTGCTGTTTGTCCCACAAGGTCAGGTCTTGCTTTTGACTCTGTCCATTCCACTTTTCTCACCTCCTTAATTTGGTATTAATCTCAATTTAATCCACTACATCCGATTACAATTCTGTTACAATTTGCTTAGAAAGGTAGGTGATACGTATGGATATGGTTCTTAACATTTGTATTTCTGATGGCTTGGAAATCATTGTTGATGGCTTTGACGATATTTCCTTTTACAATGAAATACCTAATATTGAAGTAACTCATTCAGGTTATTCTTGGCAAAAGGACTACTACAATGAGTTAATGAACAATCTAACTAGATACAAGTTCATTGGTATTGAACGGAATGATTCAAGTCATAAGATGGAATATAGAACTCATTCTTTCGCTTTCAAAAACACAAATTTCGAAGGAAACAAACCATTGATTTTACAGACAAATTGCATTACAACAATCATTGACATGTATGGTTAAATATTTTGGGCAGACTATTTTAGTCTGCTTTTTTATTTGCTGATATGTGCCAACATCTTTCTAAAAAAGTTTCTTTTGCTTTTTCTAACACTTCTAAAGCTTCTAATGCACTAGATTCACTTTCAACTAAAGTGCCAACAATTTTTGAAATAGTAGTTATTTTTTTGCTCTCTTCCACTATGCTCACCTCCCTTCAAGTAGAACTGATTTCGTTCTTCAAATTTCGCAATGATGGTAAAAAGAGAAAGCCATTTCTGGCTGGCTGCCAAACTATTTATCTCCTACACTTATATGTTGTCCATATCTTAAAGCTGTAATTTTTATTTCCTTTCCATACTTCCTAGATAAGATGCTTTCAAAAATAGGTTTTAATTTAAGAAGTTTTTCTTCCGTCATGTTTAACTTCACTCTGATCACCTCTTGATAAAACATATGCTGAACTTTCATGAGGACTGCTCTACAATTTCAGCTTTCTTTAACATTTCAATTCTTCTATTAATCTCCTTTCGTATTAGTACGATTTTTTCGTACTTAGGACCAAAAAAAATGTCCTCGTAAGCTAAATTGAACAGGTACATGTACTTTTTAATTAAATCTTCTGGTAGATTCGAAGAATCTTGTTCATATAGCCAGAGTGTTTTAGGTGAGACATGTAGAATATCTGTTGCAAACTTTGCCTGACTATACCCAGTTCGTTCGCGAAGCTCACTTATTGCCCATTGTGTAGTTATCAATGTTATCTCCTCCTTATGCTTTCCATGATATTACTAATTTTCTGCAATTACAATATCAAAATACGAAAAAATCATACAAAAATTATTCTTTACGAATTTTTCGTAATATGGTAATGTAAATATGCAATAACAAATTATAATTTAAAGGTGGTGAAATTAATGATTGAGGAACAAAAGAAAGTGATTGTAAGAAATATAAAGAAATTACTTAAAGAAAATAAAATGACTCAATCTGATCTTGCTGAAAAAATTGAAATTGCTAAAAGTACTATGAGCGATTACATGAATTACAGAGCAAAGCCTAGTTCGGGTGTTCTGGAAAAAATGGCTAGAGTATTTGGTGTTACAAAATCTGATATTGATACAACTTATAAAAATATGCAAGTTGGCATTATTGCTAACGAATTGGTACTTAACGAAAGGGATACATCGTATGAAGCAAGCGAGATTAAGATACCTATTATTGGTAAGATATCAGCTGGACAGCCAATAGAAGCGATTGAAGATATAGTCGATGAAGTTTATCCATCATATGATATCGCTAATCCTAGTGAGGTTTTTGGGTTAGTTGTTCATGGTGAGAGTATGAATAAAATTGCCCCTTCAGGAAATTACGCTATTATTAGGAAACAACAAGAAGTCGAAAACGGTGAAATTGCGGCAGTTATAGTGAATGGACATTTTGCAACTCTTAAAAAAGTATATAAATTTACAGATTTAATAATTTTAGAACCGTATTCATATGATGAAAGATATACTGATCAAAAATATAGTCAAGAGAATTGTGATGATATAAAAATAATAGGTAAATTTCTATATACTGTAAGTCCAATGTTTTAATAAGGTGGTGGGAAGGTGTTTGATGTCGGCAAATGCCGACTAAATGAAATCCTAGTGCACAAAAAGATATCACAAGTTGAATTGGCAGATAAACTTGGCATGAAGAAACAGCAGATTAATGCATATGCAACTAATGAAACCATTATGTCTTTAAAAACAGCAAAGAATATTTCAAATCAACTAAATGTACACATTGATGATTTATACGATTTCGTTTGGTCGGATAAACAGTGAGTTTATCTCACTGGAGGCCAGAGTCAAGTACTTACTTTACCCACAATTTTTTTCTTCCAATACATAATTCCCATTTCATAAACAATAATCTTAAACGAGGTGAGAAAATGAAGGCAGTTATATATATACGTGTGTCTACTGAAGAACAAGCAAAGCATGGTTATTCAATAGCAGCACAACAAGAAAAATTAGAAGCTTTCTGCCTTTCTCAAGGTTGGGAAATCTCAAATATTTATATCGATGATGGTTATTCTGCTAAAGATCTAAATAGGCTTAAATTCAATATCATGATGGAGGAAATTAGAAAAGGCGGAATAGATGTATTACTTGTTTATCGATTAGACAGGTTAACTAGATCAGTAGTGGACTTATATAGTATTTTAAAAATATTAGATGAGTACAATTGTAATTTTAAAAGTGCAACAGAAGTGTATGATACAACTAATGCGATGGGTCGTCTTTTCATTACTTTAGTTGCTGCAATAGCCCAATGGGAACGAGAAAATCTAGCTGAGAGAGTTCGACTTGGTATGGAGAAAAAAGCTAAATTAGGGCTTTGGAAAGGCGGAACTCCCCCTTACGGATATAAACTTGAAGAAAAGAAATTAGTTATAAATCACAAAGAAGAAAAAGTGGTAAAAGAAATATTTAACTTTGCTGCTAGAAAAGGATTCTATAGTATTGCAAAAATTTTGACCGATAAGGGATATCCAACGAGATCAGGCAATAACTGGCACGTTGACTCAGTAAGAGATATTGCAAATAATCCAACTTATGCAGGATACCTTACTTTTAGTGAGAGCATTAAAGAGTATAAAAAGAAAGCAAAGGAAAAAAAATTAATTGAAGGTAAACATCCAAGGATTATTGAGCGAGAAGACTTTTGGGAATTACAAAATATCTTAGAGAAAAGAAAAGGCAGCGGTAGCAAAAGAGAAACAAGCAATTATTACTTCTCCTCAATATTAAAATGTGCACGATGCGGACACTCAATGTCTGGTCACAAATCTGGCCAATATAAGACATATCGATGTTCAGGAAAAAAGGCTGGTAAAAAGTGCTCAAGCCATATTATTTTAGAGAAAAATCTTGTTACTACAGTATTTAGCGAATTCAAAATTGAAAATTTTTATAATAAAACTGAGGCCGAAGATGTTTCTATTGATAAGGTAGAAAACATTGAAAGAGAAATAAAACACATTGAGAAACTTATTAATAAGCAAAAAGAAATGTTTGAAAAAGATATTATCGATATCGATGAATTAATTCAAAAAACTGAGCACTTAAGATTAAATGAGAAAAAACTGGCAAAAGAACTTAAACATATAAATCAAAATGCTATTGAAAACACAGATGAGATTACATTTTTAATTGAAAATATTGATTCTCTATGGAAACATGCAGATGAAAGTGAAAAAAAACAAATAATGAATACATTGTTCGATCAAATTGTCATTGATACAAAAGAGGATTACAACCCTAAACATGGTGCTAGAGAGATAGTAATCGTTTCAATGAAATAACAATGTCTTACATTGGTGCTAGTGTACCTCCGCCAACCCATATCGCAGCAATCTGACCAAGCGCTGTTAAAGTTGCCGCTCCTGCTCCAATGGCAGTTGCAAATAAATTAGCGATCGAGCCTGCAAGGGAGATTCCTGAAAATCCTGATCCATCTAAGCCTGTTATTGCCCCAACAACTGTTAATGTAACAGCGCCCACTTGTGCGGATAATGGCACAATAGAAGCAAGAGCAACACCCAGATCATTGACAATCCCATGGGATGCAGATGGGAGAAAATCTCCTATAATCGTTTGAAAACCTGCATCTCCAAGATAAAAGAAAGCAGCGATTGGAATAACAGGACCAAACACTTTAAACCCAAACTGAAATCCATCAATTAAATAGGCAGTCGTTTTTTCGAGGCCTTTGTTTTTATGGGTGAAAAGTGTGATAAGAATAAGGATAAAGATCGCTGTCCCGCCGACCAAAGCAGTTGCGTCTCCACCTTGTAAATCCAGCATAAACATGGCTACTACATCTGCCGTAAATAGCAAAGGAATAAGTAGTGCAAAAAACCTTTTTTGTTTGATTGATAATCGATCCTGATATTCCTTTTCTTGATTAGCATCTAGTGAGGTTTGTGACGTAACGCCGGTAGTGGATGTTAATTTACCGGATTTCATATCTCTCTTAATTAAATAAAAAGCTGTTAAAGTTGTAACCATACCCATAACAATCACAAGCGGTATGCTTGCTGATATAACCTCTCCTACCGGCAAGCCTGCTGCATCTGCCGTTAATTTGGGCGCCGCCTGTATGACAAAATCACCTGATAAAGCTATTCCATGACCGAAAAGGTTCATCGCCATCGCTACACCGAGTGCTGGCAGCCCTGCACGAAGAGCTACCGGAAGCAGCACCGCTCCAATTAATGCCACTGCAGGTGAAGGCCAGAAAAACCAGGAAATCACCATCATTAATATACCAATAATCCAATAAGCAAGTGCAGGGGTCTTTATCAATCTAGTAAACGGAGATATCATGACATCATTGATTCCAGTAGACGTAAGCGTTCTACTCATTCCAACAATAATAGAGATAACCAATATCGTTGAGAGCAGCTCTGTGATGGCGAAGATAAAACTGCCAAATATACTGCTAATAGACGTACTCAAAGAGCCAGTAGCAGTGATAGCAATAATAAATATACCGACAATGCATATAAACGTCGTATCACGTCTCATGACCATAAAACCAATAATCAATACAATAAAAAGAACATATATCCAGTGGAGTGCTGTTAACTCTACCCCCATCCCTCTTACTCCTTCCTCATCCCTGAAAATAGGCATTTATCCCATTTGGTTTACTATAGGGTATGAGAGTGAAAAAAAGATGTGAGAAGCTATGGTTTGTCCGTTCAAAAAGAATCATTAGACAATTTTTTTCTTTATTACGATCATTTCCCGGGGAATAGGTCGATTGATGTCGAAGAATCATCATTCTTATAATAAAAAACAACACCCTGATGCTTTAGAAGCGAGGCGTTGTTTTTAGTGTGCGTAAGCGATAGCAATTTTTTGCTGTTTCTCCCAATTGATCTAATAAATTGTAGTTGGCATAAGCACCTATTACAGCACCAACACCTGGCAATAATTGCAGCACCTTCACCAAATCGATATGATCGCGATATTCTTGCTGGAACTGGCGCCAGTCCATATCTGCCAGTCCTTCCTTTTTATTGTCCCATTCTTCAATCGTCTGCAGAGTTTCTCTTCTCTTCTCATCGCTGGAAAAGGCAAGTTGGAAAATATGAAGCAAAAATAAGCGTTCCTCATATTCAGTCGTATCATATCCGTATATGGAGGCTGACTCAAAGAGAAATTTCATCTTGATTGACAGAAGCAAAGGAAAGTCTGCCATTCCAAGAAAGATGCCTCCTGCTCCCGTTCCTGCACCTTCAATCGTTGCCGTTTTTCGGTAAGACGCCAGCTTTTCATCCAGTTTCTTATCCTTTTGTTCCAATGATAATCCTTCAGATTGCAATTTTTTTGTCGTTATATTAGAACCAGCAAGTGTGACCTTAACCATATGCTTAATTCCATCGGTAATCACTTGATGAGCTTTTTCTGGTATATAATGATTCATTTTATTTTGCGCCTTTTTCGAAACACGATTGAGTAAGCGGGATTTCTTTGTTAATTTAAATTTCCAATCCTGTACTTCTCGATATATGCTTTGCTCATATTCGTTCATTGTCATTACGCCTCCCATACAAATAATATACGGGAGAAGCAAGATAAAGTTTCACTTGATTAAATCATTCTTTAAGATCGCAACCTTTTCACGATATACATATTGACATAAAAATAAGAAAACGCCAGACCGGCAGCGAGTGCGGCCACACCAATAAGAAAATCTCCTTTTATAAATAAGACTACACCAAATATTAAGGCTTGAAGGTTCAAGATATTCGCAAGCAGACTTTTAAAAGACTTTTCCTTGCTTGCATGATCAACTGGATACAATCCGATCCATAGTTTATTTTGGTGATGTTTCCATAAAGGCAAAAGCTGAAACCCAGTTAAATACATGAAAAGGACGGCAAAAAGCACTTGACCAAACCCAAAAGAGATAAAGTAAATAACTGCCCCGCCAATAAGAGACAAACGAATGAATAATCCAAAGTAATCCCCTGCACGTAAAAATGTGCGTGTATAGAGGTGGCTATACGTTTTCTTTTGATCAAATGACAACCCTGCAACAATCCAATCAAGCCATTTGCGTCTTTTAATTCTATCCTTTAAATGCGGCACATCCGTAAACATATTTGCCAATCGATAAAAGGAAGCCATTCTTCTTTCCTCAGTATCAATTAAATATTCCCACTTTAGACCCTTTTCCTTTGTTTTCATATGGAAATAGAAGTATAACAGCAGCTGTATGGCTCCAACGACGATTATGAAAATCGGATTTGCTCCTGCAAATAATAAATATAAGAAGACAGTATTAACTGAAAATCTAACGATAGAATCAAATATATGAACATTTGTTTCAGTAAAAAACTGTACGCGCCACCGAATCATTAAATTTACCAGCTTTACTGCTAATAGAATCAATAAAAACGGTAGAAACGAACTAAATTGCCCATTATTCACACTTGCATACATAGGCATAAAAACACCTAATCCGATAATAATTAGGTATGCTTGAAACAAAAAGCTTACGATTGTTGCCTTTGTAAAATAACGATTCAACCTCTCCTCAAGCGGTAAGAGAAACACTCGATCCGCTTCCTCAAGAAAGCTATAAATAGGGCTATATGTAATTAATAAACCGAGTATAACCGCCATTATTATGGCAACGGGATAATCTGGCGGGAGCTGCTTGACCCATTCTTGATAATAATAGGCAGCGGTCCCAAGCAGGAATACCATAACGATAAGTATATGCCCATTAAAAATATATTTTAAATAACGGCTTAGCTCCTTTACCCTTTTACTGAGCCGATTTTTCCACAATATTTGTTCATTAAACATAATCTTCTTCCTTTGTTAACTGGATATATAAATCATCAAGTGTCGCACCTGGCATAGAGAATTGCTCTCTTAACTCTGCTAACGTCCCTTTTGCCCTTACCTTTCCTTCATGAAGAATAACGAAACGATCACAGTACCTTTCGGCAGTGGCTAGAATATGGGTGGACATTAGAATACCTGCACCACTATCTTTTACCTTTTCCATTAAATCCAATAATGACTGAATGCCAAGGGGGTCAAGTCCAACAAATGGTTCATCCACAATATACAAGGAAGGCTGAACTAGGAAAGCGCACATAATCATCACCTTTTGCTTCATTCCTTTTGAGAAATGTGCAGGGAACCATTTCAAGCGTTTCTCCATTCGAAATTCTTTTAAAAGTTGTGTTTTTCTCTCCTTGTACTCAGCTTGATCTACACCGTATGCCATCGCTGTCATATCCAAATGCTCATCCAGTGTCAATTCATCATACAAAATCGGAGTTTCCGGTACAAATGTAAACTGTTTACGATATTCTTCTTTGTCCTTTAAAAAGGCATTGCCCTTTATTTTAATTTCACCTTTATGAGGTTCCATTAACCCTATAACATGCTTAATGGTCGTACTTTTCCCTGCTCCATTTAATCCGATAAGTCCTACGATTTCATTTGCATTTACATCAAAGGAAATCTCTTTTAAAACAGGGTTTCTCGTGTATCCTCCTGTTACCTGATTGATTTCCAAAAGAGCCATAACCAACGTCCTTCCTATTTTAAAAAAGTTATTCTTACCCTCTATTGTAAAAAATGCAAATGCACCTTGTCCAGATTAAGCCGATTACATTTTACTTAAGATTTTTTTATCTGCATATTTAATATCAAAACGGACATTCTAATCTTTGAAGGGGAACAAAATCAAATAATCATCAACAGATGATTAACTATTTGAGATGAGGTGTCTACAGCAGACAAGTTCCTTTCAAAGACGATTGCTTCTTACGTGACTAACAAGGAGATGTTTTTATTGCATACAAGTAATGAAAACCCACTGATCATTTTTTAAACACAAGGCCGCTTTACCCAAAAGTGGTCTGCCTAATCATTTTATTAAATGAGGTGTTTATTAAATACGACAATCAATGCCTTATAAGTTGTGAAACCTATATAGGATAGATCGTCACACCAAGATCATTAAACTCAATAACACAGGTTCATTACCAAATGAGGTGTTTGTTAAAGAGTATTTCCTGAAATAGAAACGTTTATATTGAAGCTTTCCCCTTCATTTCGGCAGGATTCTTAACGAATCCTGCCTTTTTAGTTAAGAATTGTTTAAAATTATGATAAAATATGTTAAATATCAGTTATTGTAGGAGATGAAAATCATGAGCGATTGTATTTTCTGTAAAATTGTCAATGGGGATATTCCAGCAGCAAAAGTGTATGAAAATGAACATGTAGTAGCCTTCTTAGATATCAGTCAAGTAACTAAAGGGCACACTCTGGTTATTCCAAAAATACATAAAGAAAATTTATTTGAGCTAGATCCAGAAATGGCACGTGATGTGTTTGAATCTGTTCCTGAGATCGCCAATGCCTTAAAAAAGGCATTTAATCCGATTGGACTAAACTTAATCAATAATAATGGCGAGCATGCTGGACAAACTGTCTTCCATTATCATATGCACTTAATTCCGCGTTATGGAAAGGGGGATGGCTTAGGCGTGGTCTGGAAGTCGAATCAATCTGATTATACAGCCGAGGATTTGCATGCCCTCTCTACAGCGATTCAGTCTCAATTTAAATAATAAACAATGATTAGAAAAGGTCTCTCCAATTGGAGAGACCTTTTCTTGCAATTAAAATATTCTATTTTTAATCTGTACAAATCGCATATTTTTGGTAACATAAGTATATCTTTAATTCTTTACAGTGGTATAGAACAACTATGGTGAAGTGTGGAGGGAAAGAATGATGAAACGAGCACTGAATTTCAATGCAGGGCCGGCAACCTTACCAGAAGCCGTTCTGAAAAAAGCCGAAAGAAACTGGCTTAACTTCAATAATAGTGGCATGGCAATCATGGAAATGAGTCACAGAAGCAAAGAATATGAAGCAGTACATAATCAAGCGATTTCATCTTTGCGCAGCCTTTTGGCGATCTCTGATGATTATGAAGTTTTATTTCTTCAAGGAGGCGCAAGCCTTCAATTCTCAATGATCCCGATGAATTTGTTATCTGAAGGGAAAGTCGCTCATTATGTTTTAACTGGAGCTTGGTCAGACAAAGCATTGAAGGAGGCAAAAAAAGCTGGTAAGACAGCCATTGCCGCTTCCACGAAAGAAGGTGGCTATCGTTCCATTCCTAAATTAGATGACATTACCCTATCTAGTGACGCTGCCTATCTTCATTTAACCAGTAATAACACAATTTATGGCACACAATGGCATGCATTTCCTCAAATTAAAAATACGCCTGTCATAGCAGATATGTCGAGCGATATTTTATCAAGGCCTCTTGATATGAATCAGTTTGGCTTAATATACGCAGGGGCACAAAAAAACCTAGGTCCATCAGGTGTAACGGTTGTGATCATTCGCAAAGAGTTAATAAGCGAATCCCATACACAACTGCCGACTATGTTAAACTACCATACCTATTCAGCTAATAACTCTTTATATAACACGCCACCGACCCTTGCCATCTACCTTTTATCACTCGTCCTTGAATGGGTGGAGGAAATCGGCGGGCTAGAAGCGATTCAAAAAGAAAATACAGAAAAGGCCAAAGCAATCTATGATGAAATTGATGAAAGTGGAGGATTCTTCATTGGCCACGCAGAAAAGGATAGTCGTTCTTTAATGAATGTTACCTTTAATCTGGCAAATGATGAGCTTTCAGCAAAGTTTTTAAATGAAGCAAAGGCATCCGGATTTGTTGGATTAAATGGCCATCGATCTGTTGGCGGCTGCCGCGCATCGATTTATAATGCCGTACCTAAAGACCATGTATTTGAGCTTGTTCAATTTATGAGAAAGTTCCGTGTAAATAATTAACAGAAAATATCATTTCAATATTAGATAATTGGTGATATAATTGGTTAAAGTTTTTCGCTGCAGGCAAAGAGTGCACTGCAGGAGGAACGGTAAGCTCACCAGAGTCATAGAATAGCTGAGGAGAGATGAGAAATGAAAAGTAAGAACCTTGTTGCCCTTGCCCTTTTGGCAGGAATGGGTGTTGTGCTCCATACGATTACACCCGGAATTATTATGGGTATGAAACCAGATATGATGCTTACGATGATGTTTTTGGGCATAATTTTATTTCCTGATAAAAAGAGCGTGTTACTCATGGGATTAGTGACCGGATTGTTATCTGCTCTAACCACTACATTTCCTGGTGGACAATTCCCTAATATAATTGATAAACTTGTCACTGCTTTTATCTTTTTTGGGTTACTGATGTTGCTGAAAAAAGTACCAATGCAACCTCTTGTCTGTACAATACTGACTGGGGTTGGAACCATTATTTCCGGCATTATCTTCTTATCATCCGCTTATTTTATCGTTGGACTGCCAGATGCTTTTCTTGCAATGTTTGCACTTGGCGTATTACCAGCAGCAGGATTTAATATTGTGTTAATTATTATTCTATATCCAATTGCTCAATCTATTAGTAAAAGAACAAAATTAAATGAACAAACAATACAATCATAAATAATATATTCTGAGCCCGCAGCCGCGGGCTTTTCCTTTTCTATAACAACTACATCATCATCATCCCTATGATCAAAAAAATTGCACCTCCACCACAAGATGTCATGGCTCTCCTCTTCAATAGATGTCTAGGTGGATAAAATCCTGGCTTCTTTATCGATAATAAAAATAAGAGTCCACAAATAAACAAGAATCCACTGATGATAAATGCAATGGCAGCCATCTGCTTTCTTTCTCCTTTCCACACCTTTAATCATGTATATGCTCGTCTTTTCTCACCTATGAAAACCTATTCAATTAATGATGACAGCAGAAAAGGTGTATCATTCAATAAAATGAGGTATGATGAAACTATATCTTAAATTGTAGAGGTGAATGAAAAAATGAAAGCAAAATCACTTTTTCTAGGGCTTCTAGTTGGAGGAACAGCCGCTAGTGTAGCCGCTCTTTTATCCGCTCCTGCTTCAGGAAAGGAAACAAGAAAATACATATCCATCCAAAGCAAGGTGTTCGCATCGCAAATGAGTGAGCTGAACGATCAACTATCAGTAATTAAAAAACGCCTCGTGCATGTTGGTCACGAAGGAAAAGAAGCAATGACAGCTTTAACCACAGATATGGTAGAATCCATCAATCAATGGAAAGCCGATATTCTGCCTCATCAAAAAGAATTACAAAAGGAATTGCAGAATATAGAAAAATCCATCGCTGAGCTTGAAGCAACTCTAGATAAAAAAAAATAATGTAAAAAGCTAACCTTCTTTTTTCCATAAATATTTTTCGGAAAAAAGAAGGATTTTTTATTTATAAACAGAAAACTAATATATTATGTTATAAAAATGGTTATTAAAAAAAAATGCCAACAAACGAATTTAATTCTCTATTCAAATGCCAGTTATATATTTAAATGAAATAATATCTAAAAATTAAGTAAATTTATTTCTTTATTAATTTTTGTTTTATTGGCATAATGATAATACAATATATAAAAAGTAGGTGAACTCAATGTCAGACGTGAATTACTCAATGAAGGAAGCTATGCTCTTCAGCCAAAGAATTGCGCAGTTAAGTAAGGCTTTATGGAAATCGATTGAAAAGGATTGGCAGCAATGGATTAAACCTTACGACTTAAACATTAATGAACATCATATATTATGGATTGCCTATCATTTGAATGGTGCATCCATCTCTGATGTTGCTAAGTTTGGAGTAATGCATGTATCAACAGCTTTTAATTTTTCCAAAAAATTAGAAGAAAGAGGTTATTTGCAATTTTCCAAGAGAGAAAGTGATAAAAGAAATACGTATATTCAACTGACTGAAGAAGGTGAAAGCGTTTTTCTAAATTTAATGGAGTCTTTTCAACCAGATAAGAATTCAGTTTTTTCTGGTGCAATGCCTTTGCGGGATTTGTATGGCAAGTTTCCTGATATTATTGAAATGATGGCCATCATTCGTAACATTTATGGCGATGATTTTATGGAGATATTTGAAAAATCCTTCTCGAATATTGATAGAGAGTTTAAAGAGGAAGATGGAAAATTAGTAAAAAAAGAAGAAAATGAAAAAGAATTAATTAAATGATTTTTTATTATAAAGCGGAATCTCTCAGATCTATCTTCTCCGCTTTTTATTTTTGTTCACTCATGCTCAATGTTTCACATAAACATTTTGATGTCCCCTTTTTCTTATGAAAAGACCACTTTATTTCCTATTGATTTTTCAGTTCTTTCGGAGTAAAGTAACTAAGTAAGTTTTGAGTTTAAGAATTTATTTATGGAGGATTATCATGACAATGAATTGCTGGAGAGCAATTAACTTTACGAAACAATATGGGCATTTAAGAATCATGATTTTCTCGTTATTAACCATGTTTTTCACTTTCATTATAACCTATATACCAGCAACCTATATATTCGTTTCAACCACCTTTAGTGACAGAATATTTTTCATCTTCCTTGTAGCATTATTAATGATTTATCCGTTGCATAAGCTACTTCATTATTTACCTGTTTTGCATATGCGACAAAAGATCAAGAAGGGATTAATATTCAGATCTGGATTTTACCCAATTATCACCGTACAAATTATGGAGCCGATTTCGAAGTTTTCATTTTTAGTGGCTTTATTGACTCCTTCGATTATTATTAATAGTTCATTAATTGTCTTATGTTTTATGTATACGCAATTTGCACTGTATTTTATCATCCTGCTAGCCTATCATGTCGGATTATCATTTTATGATATGATTTATGTGAAATTTGTGATGATGGCACCTAATCATTCATATATTGAAGAAAATGCTGATGGAATTGAAATACTCGTTACCAATCCAGATTGAAAAAAAGAAGCTTCCAGTCTCATATAAACAGGAGATTACCGAAAATATCAGTCTTCCAGCCTTTTATACTTTCTTTTTTTACTTAACTTTGATATGGTAAGTAACATACAAACAGTCTGACTAGAGGAGGGAATCTTCGATGATCTCCATTTTCATTATTTTTGCCGTCTTTATATTATATTACATTAATAAAATGACGTATTCATTATGTTTACAAAAAGAAATCCCTGAAGAAAAACAACCTAAAGTATATCGGACAATCAATGTCCTTATTACGATATTATTGATTTCTTCTTTTGTAGATATTGCTTTTACGTAAAAAAGCACATAATTATGTAACTAATGAATAGTAAAAGCGGTGGACCTGAGTCCACCGCTTTTATTTAATTGGTGTAAAAGGGATGTTTATACAATACTGTCTTATAAGGATCAGGTTGGCTTACAGCCAAGAAGCTCCGATAATTACTAACAAAATAAAAAGAACGACAATTAAAGCGAAACCGCCGCCATAACCGAAACCGCCGCCACCACCAGACATGCAAACCCTCCTTTCACAATCGCTATAGGATTATATGCAAATCCCATAGTTATTCTCTAAATTAAAGCCATGAAGCACCAACGATTATTAATAAAATGAACAATACAACGATTAACGCGAAGCCGCCTCCGTATCCTCCGCCGCCATATCCACCGCTCATGATAACACCTCCCTTATGGTAGTTACCATATTCTATTCATACTGATTGTTTTTCGAATAGGTACGTATCTCGCCTTAAACCAAATTTATTTAATTTGGACGAAATATCCTTAAAGTTTCTATATATCGTATGTATGAATGAAGTAAATGGTTAGGCGAATACCCAAAATTTTCAGAATTTAAGCTAATTTTATCCAAAATGTTTTTGTTATCAAATCTATTTATGTTATAGTAAATTATGTGCAAAAACGACAAATAATTTGGGAGTGTTCAACATGAAAAAATGGATTATATCCCTTTCTGTTGCAGCTGGCGTCATTGGTTTAAGTGCGTGTAGTTCTGGGGATTCAGATGTAGTTGTGGAAACAGGAAACGGTAATGTTAGTCAAGAAGAATTTTACGAAGCATTGAAGGCTCAAAATGGAGATGCCGTTCTTCAAGAACTTGTTTATGAAAAAGTTCTCTCCAAAAACTACGAAGTCTCAGATGAAGAGTTAAATGAAAAAGTAGACGAAATGAAAGAACAGCTAGGTGCAAACTTTGAAATGGCACTGATGCAATATGGCTATAAAGATGAAGAACATTTAAAATCAACTTTAAGAACAGGCTTAATGCAAGAAAAAGCAGCGATTAAAGATATTGAAGTAACTGAAAAAGAAGTGAAAGAGTACTACGACAATTATGAACCTAGAATTAAAGCAAGACATATTCTGGTAGAAGATGAGGATACAGCCAAAGAAGTTCAGAAAAAGCTTAAAGATGGAGGAGATTTTGCTGAACTTGCAACAGAATACTCCACTGATCAAGGATCTGCTGCAAATGGTGGGGACCTAGGCTGGTTTAGTAAAGGACAAATGGTTAAAGAATTTGAAGAAGCAGCTTACGATCTTGATGTTGATCAGATCAGTGAACCAGTCCAATCCACTCATGGATTCCATGTTATTCAAGTAACTGAAAAAGAAGAAAAAAAACCTTTTGAAGATATGAAGAAAGAAATGGAATATGATGTAAAAGTGTCCAAGCTTGACGGAACAGTCATCCAAGAAGCAATGGATCGTGAATTAAAAGAAGCTGATGTTAAGGTAAATGATAAAGAACTAAAAGATCTTTTTAATCCAGAAAAAGCTGAAGCCGACAAAGACAGCGAAACAAAATAATAATGAAAAAAGGAACCCAAATAGGTTCCTTTTTTATATTTGACCCTCTTATACTCCAAGCGATTGTTGCTGTTCTTGTTCTGTTTTTCTCTCTTCTTTTTCTTCCTCAAGCCTCTTCATATATACTTCGCCTTCCTGCTCAATGAATGCATTTTCAGTCTTGCGTTCATCTCTTCCCGTTTTCACAGCCATAAATGCACTAACAAAAATTCCTGCTACAATGAAATAGATCCATACTGGTATCAATTTAAATCCTCCCTATTATTAGGTTGTCTACGTTTCTATTAAAATTTATGCCAAATATCCAAAAATATGAATAGAAAAATAGAAATGCGGAGGCGACTGCTCAGCCCCGACAAGCTTAAGACGGAGCAAACGAAAAGGCGTGACCTTTGCCTTTTTGATTGCTCTGACTTAAGACCTCGAGGGGCTAGGAGCCGAAGCTGGACAAATAGAAATGCGGAGGCGACTGCTCAGCCCCGACAAGCTTAAGACGGAGCAAACGAAAAGGCGTGACCTTTGCCTTTTTGATTGCTCTGGCTTAAGACCTCGAGGGGCTAGGAGCCGAAGCTGGACAAATAGATATGCGGAGGCGACTGCTCAGCCCAGGATCCTCAGAGGTATAGGAGCCTCCTCCTTTCGACACAATGATATGATTTGCCTCGTTACTCACTACTCTAACAAAACCCTTATGACCTATATCCTGAGCTTTTACAAGCAAAGACTATAACCACGAGTAGATGAATACTTATGGTGCTGCATTAACCAACCAATAAAAAAAATCGTCCTATGATCGGACGATTTCTACTATTTATTTATGAAAAGTTGGCTTATAGAAGGAGCGATTGTCTAAAGCAAAGACTCTCTCAGTAAAGTCTCCAGGCTTCACTCTCTCTAATGCGCGATCAAGCATATTCATCTTCGCATCTAAGTTATCGATATAATGAAGAATTTCTGCTTCTTTTATTAATGGTGGTTTCGGGCTGCCCCATTCCGCTTTACCATGGTGGGACAGTACTAAATGCTGAAGGATCATTATTTCTTCTCCGTTAATGGACAACTCTTCTGCCGCCATGCCAATTTCATTGACCATGATTGTAATATGGCCAAGTAAATTCCCCTCAACTGTGTAGGAAGTAGATATAGGTCCAGATAGTTCAATTACTTTACCAAGGTCATGGAGAATGATACCCGAATAAAGAAGGTCTTTATCTAAGCTTGGATAAAGCGAAGCAATCCCTTTTGCTAAATCAAGCATTGATACAACATGGTAAGCTAAACCGGAAACAAACTCATGATGATTTTTCGTAGCCGCAGGGTATTCAAGAAAAGCTTCTTGATGCTTCTTTAACAAATGCCTTGTAATCCTCTGTATATTAGGATTCTTCATTTCAAAAATATACTGAGTTACCTTCCCCATCATTTCTTCAGAGCTTAGAGGTGCAGTCTCTAGAAAATCAGCCAGTTTCACTGTGTCTG
The DNA here is from genome assembly GCF_030813235.1 of Cytobacillus purgationiresistens. GTDB lineage: Bacteria > Bacillota > Bacilli > Bacillales > Cytobacillaceae > Cytobacillus > Cytobacillus purgationiresistens. Next base: position 244,929 of record NZ_JAUSUB010000002.1, read on the forward strand.
TTGGTGAAGCGGGTCTTATCTGACGAATTCTTAACTGATTACGTCCCCGATAGTTTAATATATCTCCCGTAACCTTTACAATCGTTTCAGGACTATAATTCTTTTCATCTTGATCAGAAACATCCCATAGCTTTGCTTCTATATCTCCACTTTGATCTTGAAAAATCAATGTTAAAAAAGGCTTTCCATTACTGGCAATTCCCTTTGTGGCATTTTTGATTAGTAAAAAAACCTCAATTTGCTCTCCTACTTCATAATATACAATTCCCTTTGACATAGCCGCCCAAAATCTCCCTTCTAACAATTACTCAAAAACTTCTACATGCACTCTTCTATTTGACAATTATATCATACTAGCTTCTGCCCTACTAAAGTTTTCAGGATGGGCACTAGAAAGACGAAGGCATGCTCGTCAAATGATTGATTTCAATTACTTCCTCTTCTGAAAAATAGGGCATTAGATGTCGCTGACATGTGAAAAATAATATTTGCACTCCTGTTATACTTTTAAATAATCGAATCACATTTTCTGTTCTTTCCTGATCGAAATTTACAAAGCTATCATCAATAATAATCGGCATTGCGTATTTTTCAAAAACAATTTCTGCTAATCCTAACCGAAAGCTAATATATAACTGTTCCGCAGTCGCTTGACTCAGCTCTTTTGCTTCAAATATTAGGCCGTTTTTATTTTCTATGTGAAATAAACCATTTTCTTGATTTAGATAGACCCTTTTATATCTTTCTCCCGTTAATAAAGAAAAATAACGTTCTGCCGCTTTCACAATTTTAGGAAGCTTTTCTTCTTTAAATCGATTGACGGTCCTCTTGAGAATGTCTTTTGCAGTTGCATATGTCGCCCATTCTTTCGCAGCTTCATCAAACTCAGCTTTCTTCATTTTAAATGTGTGCAGTATATCTGCATAAGTTCCTCCATCCTCAATCAAGGTAATTTCATATTTAGTTTCAGCGAGCCTCCTTTGCAATGATGGAACTTCCTTTTCAATATGCGATAATCTCGATTCGTTTTCCATAACAATGTTTGAAAGGTTGTCTATTGATACCAACGCTTTCATCCTTTCATCTGTAAGGGAAGACATTTTTACCTTCAATTTCAGATTTTGAAGTTCTCCCTCTAGCGCGATCTTCTTCTCTGCAAGATTACCTATTTTAATGAATTCTTCTACCGAAACAGCTTGAGTAACTGCCAGCAGCGCTGAAACTTCCTGCTGATAATGAAGGTATTTTGAATGATTCATCTCCCATTCAGCTTCTAATTCTGACAGCTTTTCCTTCCGTTCTCTTTGTGTAATTTGTTTCTCCATTTCTTCTTTTAACTTTTTCCTTAATAAGAATGCACCCTCGTGTATCTTAGCTGGCTTTCGATCAAGAAGCTGATTTAATTCGTTAAATAAATCGTTTATTGATGTGAGTTTTTGTTCTCCAAGGATTTGGCGCTCATTTAAATACGTCTTTTCCCTAAGTAGTGCTTTCACCTGTTCTATAAACGTAAAAGCTTCTAAAAGGTGTGATTTCACAATATGCTCCGGTAAGTTGAGCTTCTGACCTAAACAATTAATTTCCGAATGAACCTCAGCAGATAGTACTTCCCATTCCTCATAGGAACGAATGATTTTTTCGTAATTATCATTACTTTGCTGCCAAAGAAGCTGATGATGGCGATATTGAGATTGTCTTTCATCATCTATCGTCAATAGACCTTCTACATCCTCATTTTCCATTAAGCCTATCTTGCTCAATGATGCTATTCGTAATTGTTCCCGCTCTTGAAGCGAAGCCAACTCATCTGTAATTAAATCACCTGTAATGGCAGGCGACTTTTTTAATATTGAATAGAGTGAGAAAACGAATCCTACCGAGCCAATAACTGCCATAAACCAGTGCGAATTCAAAAGTCCCCAGATGACCAAACATGCAAACATTATTGTGAAAAAGGAGAATTGGAAGCGATCTCTTCTTTTATTACTCAATTGTTCTTGACGAGTCCTACTCTGCTCATTTGTTAAATGGATCATTCTTTCTCTAATTTCTTGTAACTCTTGTTCAATCTGTTTTTTATCCTTATAAACCGTTTGTTTCTTTAGTAATTCGGTACGTTCTTCATCTGTCAATAAATTGCTTTTAACCTTCTCTATCTTGTCCTCCAGATCGACTAAAGTGTTTCTTTCCTCTTCAAAACGCTCATCTAGCTCCATTTTTTTACTATGCAGCTTTTTCTGGTTCTCGACTGCTTTTATTACTTTTTCTTTATGAATTACACTCGTATCTATTGCTCTGACTTTCTCTTCTTCAATTTCAATATGAAGCTTTTCACCTAATATACTCAACTCTTCATCAATGGATCTTAATTGAATTGAGCGTTCCTCTTTTTCCTGTAGAATCCTTTCCCATACTGGGATACTCTCTATTACAGCTTGAATTTCATTTTCTTTTTCAAGCGTTTTAGCATGAGGTTTGTTTTCGTAAATGTTCTCTTTCAATGCATGAACTCTAGCCTCTATGCTGGTTTTTTGCGCTTCAATGGGTTTCATGGCTGCTTCAAGACGATCTAATCGATTTAATCCACCTATTGGAAAATGAGCAGTCTCCATCGAATGAGCCTCCACTTGTAATAGCTGATATTGAATAAATGAAGACCTTATTTTCTCCCATTCTCTTATTTCCGCTAACTGCCCTTCTTTATCAGTACGTTCTTCAATTAGCAAATCAAGTTCATTCTCTAATTTTTCTTTCAATTGTATTTTCGTCCAATAATCACCGTTCTCCCGCTCAGCTTTTTTTAATTCATTATGCAGCTGCTGCAATTCTTTTAATTGTACGTTAATCGATGGTTTGTTTCCGTTCGGTTTAAAACGCTCGTCCAGTTTCTTTTGTAAGGTTTGTTCTGCAATCACGATTCCGTCTGTTCCAATTGCAGCAGCGGAAAAAAGGAATTTTCCTAAGTCTTCACCCTTTAAATGCTGTACATTTTGCAATCCATGAATATTGAATGAAAAAACCGATTGAAACAATTGCTTATCTACATCGTGCAAGAGCTCATTTAAAAGTGTTTCTCCTCCCCTTGTTCCATCATCTAACAAAACATTTACATCCCCTGCAGCCTTTCCTTTTACACGCTCAATAATAGCCGTACCTCTATCATGAAAATGGACGGTTAATCGTCCTCCATATTTCGACCCTGTCTTCGGCTCATATCTAAGCTCTGTCTGAATCTTTGTTGGGAAGCCGAATAAAATGCTGTGAATAAAGGACATTATTGTCGATTTCCCTGCTTCATTTTCTCCGTAGAAAACTTGAAACGTTTGAAGATTATTGATGATGACATCCGTTAACTTTCCATAGCCATAAATATGTATTGCTTGGATTTTCACGATTTCACCTCCGACTTCATAAGAAGATTCAGCAGCATTGTTTCCGCATCATCTACGATTTTTTCTATTTCCTTTTCCGTCAAATTTTCCACATATTTATATGCAATTGGATGAGCGTATAGCTGAGATAGGCTTTGATGATAATTTTCACGCTGGTCTGTTTGCTTAAAGAATTCTTGATAAAATTCCGATTCCTTTTTTAATTGAGCACGATTCCACTTAACCTTGTCTGAATACCGCAAATCCGATACCCAAACAAATGACTCCTCATCTTTTTCTTGCTCTTGTAAGAGCTCTAATAAATCACCGTTGTCCAGCCCCTTTTTTTCCACCGGGGACAGAGAAACAGATTCGATATTTAAAATCAAAAGGGTACCTTTGCCTTCATACCTCACCGCTTCAAGTAATTTTAAGCACTCAGTCATAATCCCTTGGAAAGAATCAATAGAAGAACAATCGAGGGTTGCTTCCGTCCACATGACAGCTTCTGTCTCAATAAATTCAAAGGATTGACCAGCATCAGATAATTCAACGAAAAAACAACCTTTTTTCCCTGTTTCTTTTCTATTTCTCCCTTGAATGTTTCCAGGGTAAATAATGGGAGGAGATTGATTCAAGATCACTTGCTTATGAATATGGCCAAGTGCCCAATAATCAAATCCTTTAGATGTCAAATCAGATAGAGAAAAAGGTGCATAGTTCCCATGGTCTGTGCTTCCTTCGAGATTACCGTGTAATATTCCAATATGATAATCCCCGCCATCCACCTTTTTATAGTGATCAATTTTCCTCTGATGAACATGTCTTGTTGGATAGCTGAAACCGTATAAATGAACCTTCACGTCTTCTTTCATAAATGACAGCATTTCCGGTTCATTGCTAAATATATGGACATTATCCGGCAAAGATAGATGAGCCCATTCTCCCCCCATATGATCATGGTTTCCATGAACAGTAAAAACCTGAATATCAGCATCAGCTAATCTTTCCATTTCTTTGCGAAAACGCGTTTGCGCTTTGATGCTACGGTCTGCAGCATCAAACAGATCCCCGGCAAGAATAACAAAATCAACTTTTTTAATCATCGCTGTTTTGACAATTCTAGAAAAGGATTCAAAAGTACTTTCTTGCAGTTTGCGAAAAATACTTTGTGGTAAATGCTTTAAACCGATCATTGGACTATCTAAATGCAAGTCCGCAGCATGAATAAATGTAATATTCTTCATAGAAACCCTCACAAGCTTTTTCCTTCATTCTAACGCATCCACCACACGAATGCACGTTCTTATCAAGAGTATATTTGATACTTTAATATTGGGCTTACACATTAGTAGCCATTTGTCATATAGGTATTTTTATTATAATGATAAACATACATTTTTTAAAAAACTAGATTACAATCTAGTCCTCCTCGATAGGGTCGAATATATATATAGGGAATAGGACATGCCAAGTCAAATGTCTTGTTAGACTTTTAGAAAGGAGGGTTATGATGACTCTTGGAATAGGGCTAACAATCCTAATTTTTTTAATGACTATGTTCGTTATCTTTTGGAGACCACTGGGAATAAATGAAGCTTGGCCAGCTTCCATTGGAGCAATAATCATTCTTATTACAGGGATTGTTTCTCTTCATGATATTGCAGATATTTTTCAAAAAATCAGTGGCGCATCTGTAACCATACTCGCTACAATTGTTATGGCAGTCATTCTCGAGAGCTTCGGTTTCTTCCATTGGGCAGCTGCAAAGCTTGTTATTTTATCCAAAGGATCTGGTTACCGACTTTACTGGTATATTCAACTTTTATGTTTTTTAATGACTCTTTTATTCAACAATGATGGCAGTATACTAATCACCACTCCCATATTAATATTACTTCTCCAAAATCTACAATTAAAACGACATCAAATGATTCCCTACCTGTTAAGCGGAGCGCTGATTGCAACAGCTTCCAGTGCACCAATCGGTGTCAGTAATATTGTCAATCTGATTGCTTTAGAGATTATTGACATGTCACTTTATATGCATACAGCCATGATGTTTGTACCTGCGACGATTGGATTGTTATTCATGTCGTTTTTCATGTTCTTAATAATCAAAAAACAGTTACCTAAGCGCCTGCCAGATTCATTTATTAATATTGAGGAGATGTTCTTCACAAAAGAGTTTCATCCATTAAAAGATAAAATTTCTGTAGAAACGAAGAGAAAACGAACAAAACTTATGTTAAAAATACTAATTTTTGTCTTCGTTTTACGCTGTCTATTGTTTGTAGCCTCTTACTTCTCCATCCCTATTGCACTTGTAGCTGTTTCCGGATCTTTGGGACTCTTGATATGGAGATGGTATCTGTTAGGTACCAAACCAACTGATATATTGAAAAAGACACCTTGGCACATTCTCATTTTTGCTTTTTCAATGTATGTCATTATCTACGGCCTCCATAATTCGGGATTAACAGCGATGATGGTCGAATTATTTAATCCTATTGTTAATCAAGGGTTATTTCATGCCACTTTCATTATGGGAGGGCTAGTATCCATTTTATCGAATATATTTAACAATCATCCAGCCTTAATGATTGGAACCATTACATTGACAGAGATGGGTCTAGATCCAATCACCTTAAAAACTATTTATCTAGCCAATATTATAGGGAGTGATATGGGATCATTATTGTTGCCAATCGGAACACTTGCATCACTTATTTGGATGCATATTCTTAGACAGAACCAAATTGAAATAAAGTGGAAAGATTATTTAAAAGTGTCACTCCTTGTCATTCCTGCAACAACAATTATTACACTGTTCCTACTCTATTGTTGGGTTCAAATTGTTTTTGCTTAGATGCTTCAGGTTTTCTTTATGTAAGTATCAACATGATTGATTATGAGTCCTTAAATTCTGAATGGAAAAAAGACCAGCGTAATGTGCACGTTGGTCTTTTGATCGTTCAAGGTAAATGGATGGTTTTTAAATGGCTTAGCTTCCAGAATATCATTTTTCCATTTGCATTTGCCATTTCGATTATATTATTATCCACATTTTTCAACAGGCCGATTTTCTCAGAGTCTTCACCCATATCAAAAACGACAAGTTTTCCCTGTTGCTTTTTTAGCTGCTCTTCAAAGTTTCGTGAGACAGAAATATTTGAAGGCTGCAGTGGCAGTTTTTCATTACTTAATGTAAACGGTGTGAGGGTAGAAATATACGGAGTCACCCATTTAATATGGGATAATGAGATGAACATGGTTTTATACACAGGGGAATAAAAAACAAGATAATCATTCAGAATACTTGTAATATAACCATGTATCGTTTTATTTCCGGTTACAAATACTTCTACAAAACGCCCTTTCGCATTGGTCAACATTTTACGGTAGGATATCGTCTCATGGTTTATAAATGACGGTAAGTCTTCATCTAACTCTATCTTTTCTTCATTATCTTCAAGCGGACTCATTTTTACATTCTGTACATGTATAAGAGGTATATAAAAATAAATTTCACCATCAAATATAACTAAAATATCCATTCCATTTTCAATTAATATACCTCTTACATTGTTTCTACCCGAGATATTAACTTCTACCATTTCACCCTGTAATTGATCTATTCCTGACAACTTAAGCTTCACCCCTTACTGAAAAAATAGATGCATCTTCCATAAAATGCACCTATTTTTTATATTAGCCCTGTTAATTAATATTCCTTAACAGGCTTCCATTCATAATCAACTGACTTGACTACTTTTTCTCTTTTATATTTTTCCCTCCAGTCTCTGCGTCCTGTTCTCTCATCATCCCTGTGCTGTAACCCACCTGTATTTCGTCGATTTGACCTATTACTGGTAGACCTTCTATCACTTGACCTATTACTGGTAGACCTTCTATCACTTGACCTATTACCGCTAGTTTCTCTATCCCCTGAATGATTACTATTTTTTTCATCATCAATTGAATCTTCTTTTTCACCTTGATCGAAAGACCCTTTTGATCCAGGGCTAATGCTTCTTACATGAAATGGCTGGATTTTGAGAACTTCTTCATTGTTAATTAATGTGTAATTCCCTTCCTCGATTTCGACGAGAATCCCTTCAAGTGCTTCCGGACCGCCTCTATTGATCGAAACCCATGTGTGAGTCATCCGTTTGAACAAATCTTCAAATTTGTTTGCTGGAAAAAATGTCATGGAATGTTCAGTCTCTTCACCCTCCTGCTGGATGAATTCTCGAACACTCTTAATATGATGGATATTAAAATACACTATTCCATCCTTTTCAGTGAATAGAACTAAATAATCTGTTGTTGAATCTAAGAGATATCCATCTGTCGCTTCTGGACCACCTTGATTGATTTTCACTTTTTTATTTCTAAGCCTATAGACTACTTCGGAAAAGCTATCCGTATCTATTACTTCTTGATCCATCGTATTGATTACAGTCTTCTGAATTGAATTCGATTTTGAATTTTCACTTATGCTTCTGACATGCTGGGTATGATAATACACAATATTACTCAGGTCCTTTTCTTCCTTTTCAAGATGAAGTGCTAAATAATCAGCATTACCGTACAGAAGTGTACCCTCCTTAGATTCCGGTCCCCCCCTGTATACTTTTACCTTCCTGCCAACAAACGAATCTAAAAATCCATTAGATTTGTCTTGTATGGGATTCTTGAGAATCCTTTTCTTCATTCCCATTCTCCTCCTTATGGTCTGATCTAAATGTTTGTTTCTATTTCATATATACGTATCTTGGAGGGTGGATGTACTATATAAAATGCCTATTTACCACTCATATCTATCGCCCATTTCTATTGACCTAATTTTTTTAATTCAGCTCGCAAGTAAGAATTTCTGTCTTCAATAAACCGGCAAATAAAGTCTGGTTCCTTTTCAAAATCCTCAATCTTATCCTTTTTGTAAGGGTCTTTACCAAAATAAGGCCTCAGTTTAGAATAGAGTGCATTTATCTGGGGTCTAATTGTTTCAACATTAAATCGATCATCAAGTAACTCGTTTAGAATACGATAATATTTGTTTCTAAAAGCTGGTATTCCCAATATTCTGGCTGATAAAGTGTTGAATCCTTCCATCCTTACGTAGTTATAATCCATACTCTTCCCATTAATGTCCCTGCCCCAAGTGGCATCGTAATCCCATGGAAGAATCTCAAACAATCCAGTCTCTCCATTCCTATACAATGCATAGTTGTGTACAAATCCATCATAATTCTGGGTACATACTGCCCCAGCAAGCCAGAGTAAATATTTTTCCACATCCAAATATCGAATGATCTCCTTCTCAAATTCATCTCTCAAAAGAGTATTTAATTTATAAATGAATTCTTGGAGAAATAGTTCCTCTTCCTCGTCTCCGTACTTAAGCTCATAACCAAGAGTCAAAGATTTTTTAGATTCCTTATCAAGATCACTAAATAACGAAAAATTAGCATCACCATCAACTGCATAAAATATCGCTCTAACCGGAAGCCCCCTTTTTTTAAAATAATACTCATCTACTGATTCAAGCTGAAGATAAACTCCCTCTTTCTTACCGTTTAATGTAATAAAAACATGCTCTGCAGAGGGGGTTAATACGCCAATACTGGAAAAGAAATCATATGATAATTTATTTCTTATCATAGAAGGATCATTATATTCTGCATTCAAATGAATTTCCTTCGCACCCTTCCACAATTTAGGTTTATAAAATTCAATTTGATATGATTTTTTTTTGATTTTTCTTATATGTGACCCTCTAAATCCTATATCGATGTCAAGTTTTTTATTTTGTATTGTTACATACCCCGGAACCTTTTCCTCTGACCAAATATCACTCTTTAAAAATGAGAAATCCTGCGGCTGAATAAACACCTTATATGTTGAAAGCTCACTACCTCCCATGACTAATCCTCCTGTTTTCATAAGATATTAAAGATTATGACAAATGAAGAGAGTATGACACTGAGGGCGATTCAATCATTTTCAACAAATTGCACATATGACCAAGTCAACTTTATAGTGCTAAGCGTACGATATAGAGGAAAAGGGATTTTAGTAATATTCAATCATTCTAATTTAACTAATGTTCTAAACATTTCCTTTATTAAAACGTTAAGGAGGATTACTTTGAGAAACTATAATGAATCAGATATTTTGCTGGCAGTGGATGAAGTAAAATCGGCAGGAATGGAGTTCTATTTATTCCAAGATCCTGTAGCCAGAAAAGGCCCTGGAAAAAGAGGATCAAACAGATCTGGTCGCAGATCTAGTCGCAGATCTAGCCGCAGATCTAGTCGCAGATCCACTCGCAGATCTAGCCGCAGATCCACTCGCAGATCCACTCGCAGATCTAGTCGCAGATCCACTCGCAGATCTAGTCGCAGATCCACTCGCAGATCTAATTGCAGATCCACCCGCAGATCTAATCGCAGATCCACTCGCAGATCTAATCGCAGATCCACTCGCAGATCTAATCGCAGATCCACTCGCAGATCTAATCGCAGATCCACTCGCAGGTCTACTCGCAGGTCTAAATGCAGATCCACTCGCAGATCTAACTGCAGATGCACACGCAGATGCACATGCAGATGCACACGCAGATGCACACGCAGATCCACTCGCAGATCTAACTGCTCTTGCCGAAATACTCGTGGGACACGTCGTAGCAGATCTTGCAAGGTTAGAGGAACACAACACTTTAATAGATTTAATTCAAAACAAGCCTACTGGAAAAACGGCAACATGTGGGAATATCATCTGAAAAAGTAAAATTAGCCCATTTGACACATTGATTAAAAAACAATATCACTTTTTAATAAATTATCGAGACAAGCTTTCCCTAAGGTTTTTGTTTACTAATCAATCCACGGATCGATTTTTAAATTTTCAAAATAAAAACCAACACCCAAATTAGCACATGCATTTTCTTCTGTTCTCCGACACTTTATAAAGAGTTTCTGATTTCCTTTAACAATTTTAGGTTTATATCTTGAAGAATGATTTGACTTGTTTTATCTAGATGGTGCTACAGGATAATCAAAAAAACTCCGCCTTAATCGGCGGAGTCTTCTTTTTTTGTTAACTGCAGCGCTTTTTTCACATCCTTGTATGAGGAAGATTTTCCATACATTAATACGCCTCCCTTATATACTCTCGATCCAAAAATCGCCAGAATAACTGTCGTTCCAACAAGGATGGCAATTCCTAATATTGGTTCCCAAATCGGAAGCGAAAGCATCCCAACCCTTAAAAACATCAGCATTGGAGTAAAGAATGGAATATAGGATGTAATGGTTACAAAAGTAGAATCGGGCTGCGATAGACCAAACATTGCAATAAGAAAGCCTGCAATAATAACCATAGTCATTGGCATAATCATTTGTTGAACATCTTCTATTCTGCTTACAAGTGAACCTAAGAATGCTGCGAGTGTAGCATAAAGGAAATAACCCAATAAGAAGAATACACCAGCATAAACGATTGTACTGATGGATAAATCACTGAAACCAAATGCTTCAAAAAAGCCGCCTTCCATTGAAGATAGGTTTTTCTGCAATGAAAAATAACCGACTAAACCAATGACAACCATTTGCGTTAAGCTTAATAAACCAACACCTAATATTTTTGCAAACATTTGCTTTATTGGTGGAACACTAGAAATTAATATTTCCATTACACGAGATGACTTTTCAGTTGCCACTTCCATGGCAATCATATTTGCATAAGTGATTACCGCAAAATAAATAAGGAAAAGCAGGACATAAACAAGCCCTCTAGCTTGGCTTAATTCTTCTTCAGTCTTTGCATTTTCTTCCAATGCAACTGTGTTAAACTCAACTGGTGCGTATAATTCGCTCAGTTGTTCAGATGTTAAATTAATTTTTGATGCAGCCATCTCTGTTTTAATTTGCTGCAGAGCATTTTGCAATTCTAAAGATTTGCTTGTATCAGCAACACTTCTCGATTTATATTCGCCAACTGGAAGGTCTTCATTATTTAATGAAAGGATGAGCAGTCCTTCATATTCACCTTCAATAACAGCCAATTCTGCCTCGTTTACTGAGCCATCATAATCTTCTAACACGATCGATTCATTAACAGCCAACATATGATCCACTATTGGGATGGAGCTTTCTGCTTGATTAATGACTGCAATTTTTTCCTTCTCATCAGAAGATGAAAAATAATTAATGATATTACTCATATTTGCTAAGGTTATAATAAGTAAAGAAGTGATAATTGTCGTAACAATAAATGATTTCGTCTTTAATTTAGTACTATACGTATGCCAAAGGATAATCCAGAAATTATTCATATGCTGCACCAGCCTTTTCAATGAAGATATCATTTAAAGAAGGCTCTTCAATAACGAACTTCCTGATCAAGCCCATTCCGACAATACCTTTTAGAATTTCTTCCGCAGCTTGCTCATTCTCAATTTGAAGGTTCGCCCCTTCTGCTGTAATACGCGCCTTCGTTACAAGCGGATGGCTCTTAAAGAATTCCATATTAAAATCACCGTGAACAATTAGCTTTTTTCTTCCAAATGAACGTTTTATTGCACGCAATTCGCCATGCACAATGGGTTTGCCTTTTTGCATAATGCATAAATGTTCACAAAGCTCTTCAACATGTTCCATCCTATGAGATGAAAAGACAATCGTTGTGCCATTATTCTTCAAATCAACTACTGCATCCTTCAAGAGTTCTACATTCACCGGATCTAATCCACTAAATGGCTCATCCAGAATCAGAAGCTTCGGTTTATGTATAACAGCTGATATAAATTGAATTTTTTGCTGGTTTCCTTTTGATAGCTCCTCCACCTTTTTGTCCCGATATTCTGGGACCTTGAACAGTGATAGCCAGTAATCCAGCTCTTTTAATGCGTCCTGCTTCTCCATGCCTCTCAGCCTTGCTAAGTAAACTAACTGATCTTTCACTTTTAATTTAGGATAAAGCCCTCTTTCTTCAGGCAGATATCCGATAATGGAACTGGTCGAATAATCAATCGGTTTGCCATCCCAAGTAATGCTTCCCTTAGTAGGATCAATCAGACCAAGAGTCATTCTGAAAGTCGTTGTTTTTCCAGCTCCATTTGCACCTAGAAATCCAAACATTTCTTTCTCAGGAATGGTAAGAGAAAGATCATCTACCGCAGTAAACTCGCCAAACCTTTTCGTAATATGGTCAATCTGTAAAGTCATAGTCGAACACACCCTCCCTCTCTCATTACTATTACGATTGAACTGTAGAAAAGGTTCATTTATTTACAAATTATATTTTGCACATTTCAAGAAATTATGTAAGAATAATAGTAACTATTTGAATTTTCGCATCTTTATTATTAGGGGGTTCTCCAATGAAAACATACAAACTTACTGCATTTGAAGCGAATGGTGAAAAAATACTTGATGAAGCATTCCAAGCAGAGGATGACACTGAAGCAAAAGGAATCGGTGAAAGAATGCTTAAAGAAAAACAACTCGATGAAAAAACACATCGATGCTCATCTCCTGCGGGTAAATTGGTGTTATTTCACAGATAATAAAATGATTTAAACGAAAACCATCCTTTTTAGATGGTTTTTATTAGATATTTGGGTCTGTCAAATTAAGTGTGTAAATTATTCTAGGTAGGTAAGGGCACGTTCTTTCAGCTTTTCGTATAGAAAGAGTTGATTCATGACCATTGACCAATTTTGTATATGTCCACCTCCCCATTTCGTTTCTAGTTCTTGAATACGTAAATAGAGTAACTTGAATAGGGCATTCTCATGGGGGAATACTCCTTTTTTGGTTACTTTTCGAAAGCTGGCATGAATGCTTTCCACTGCATTAGTCGTATACATAATTTTTCTTATCGCACTCCCATAATCAAAAAGCTGTTCTACATGATTCCTATTTCGAATCCATACGTCTACTGCCCCAGGATAGGCTGACCACTGTTGGAAAAATGACTCGAATGCACTTTCGCTAGCCTTTTGACTTGGAGCTCCATACACATCTCATATTGATTACGAAACGTTGTAACCATACAGCCCACAAATAAGAGGGCGTAACTCGGACTTAAAGGTCTGGATTGTCATTCTTCTAGGTCGAGTAGAATTTGATCAGTCATATCCGAAATCATCTCATGGGAAATAGAAAATCCATAGATCTCTTCAATCGTGGAGGAAACATCACGTGAGACATTCCGCGTGCATACATAGCTAATACCTTATCTTCAATGGCAGAAACATCTCTTTTTCGTTTCGGAAAAAGCTGCGGTTCAAATATCGATTCACGATCTCTCGGAACTTGAATATGGACTTCCCCAGAGCTTGTCTTAAGCATTTTCTTTCCATATCCATTCCGACTATTTGTCGTAGACTTCTCGCTTTTATCATTTGAATCATAACCTATATGGTGATTCATTTCACCTTTTAACATGGATTCAAACATTGGGCCAAAGATATCATTTATCGCCTTTTTCATTTCATCCACCGTCTTCGGTTGATATTTCTCTTAGATGAGATTCGCTAACTCAACGGACTGAGGTCACGCTTAGTTTTAGACATGTAAAAAACATCCCATTCTTATTCTCTTTATCCTTCCAAAAACAAATAAAAATGCGCAGTAAAAGTCGAACGCTCTTTTACTTACACAGTTTATCTTACACTCCCACTGCTTGATGGTTTTTTGGGTCAGTTATAACCTTCTTTAGTCACTCACTACCCTTTTTTAGTCACTCGCCACCTTTTCTTAATCACTCCCACAAAAAAAGAAAGAGCACAAGGCTCTTCCCCTTTACACTATTCTCCTTTAAAAACTGGTTTTCTCTTCTGGATAAAAGCATCGATGCCCTCTTTATGGTCAGCTGTTCTGCGCATTTGCGCCTGACCTAATTTTTCAAGCTCGAGCACTTTTAATAGTAGCGGACGGTTCTTATCGGCTAGAATTTTTTTCGTTTTGATCATTGCTTGAACAGGGCTATTAAGCCATGCTTGTAGTTTAACTTGAAGGGCTTCATCTAAATCACCTTCAGCCACTTCATGAACAAGACCTTTTTGCAGCGCTTCCTCAGCCTTCATTGGCCTTCCTTCCCAAATAAGCTGCTTCGCTTTATCTTCCCCAAGCTTGCTCTCAAGGAAGAAATGAGATCCGCCGTCAGGAATCAGTCCAATACCGATGAAATTCATTGCTAATTTACTTTGTTTATCTGCCAAAACATAATCTGTTGCAAGTGCCAAGCTAAAGCCTAGGCCTGCTGCTGCACCTTTCACTGCACTGATCGTCAGTTTCGGCATGCTATACAAAGTTACAACCATTTCATTAATTGCGTCCATTACAAGAGGGAAATCGCTTTCATTCGCCTCTAAAAGCATGGTTTTAATATCACCTCCGGATGAAAAAGCTCGACCAGCACCTTTTAGTACCACAATATCTATTTCTTCTGTATTACTAACCTCTTTCATTACTGATGCTAAACCTTTAATCATATCAACATTCAATGAATTCAAAGATTCAGGCCTATTCATCTCGATTGTTGCTACTCTGCCTTCAACTGTTAAATTTACCGTTTCAGTTACATAATCGATTGCCAAACCAATCTCCCCCTTAAGGTTTCATAGTCTTATTATAAATAAAAATTCTATATTTTCGCAATTTTTAACAAAAAAATTGGTTTTTTCGCCATATTTCGCGGTACTTATTTCAAGATATATAAGAGAAAAACTTAATAAATGCGATACTCAATACGCTTCTTCACCTTTCCATTTTTACAATAAAAAAAGCAGCCAATGGCTGCTTCATCTCATAACTAGTTTTCACTATTAGATAATTGCTTTTGCTGCATATCTCTTAGTTCTCTTTTTAAGAATTTACCGACTGAGGATTTTGGAATATCATCAATGAAAATAACATCATCTGGAATCCACCACTTGGCAAACTGCGGCTTCAGGAATTCTAATAGCTCTTCCTGTGATATTTTCCCTTTATATGGGTCCTTTAATACCACATATGCTAATGGGCGTTCCTGCCATTGTTCATGGGGAACACCTATGACCGCCGCTTCAAAGACAGCTTCATGGGCCATTAAGGTGTTTTCAAGGTCTACAGAGGAAATCCATTCTCCCCCGCTCTTGATTAAGTCTTTCGTTCTATCAACAATCTTCATGAAGCCTTCCCCATCAACTGAAACAACATCACCTGTATGGAGCCACCCATCTCGGAAAGAATCAGCTGTTCTTTCATCATCATAATATTCTGAGGCAATCCATGGTCCCCGCAGACATAGTTCGCCCATTTCCTTTCCATCCCATGCCACTTCGCCTTTGCTTCCCATGATTTTCATTTCAAGACCAGGAACGAGGACACCTTGTTTAGCTTTAATATCCAACTGCTCTTCATATGAAAGCTCCTTTTGGTAGCTTTTTAGAGTCGATATAACGACTAATGGAGAGGTTTCCGTCATTCCATAGGCATGCATGAACGGTATTTTGTGCTTCTCCTCGAACGCTCGAATTAACCCCTTTGGAGCAGCAGCACCACCACAAAGCACTCCTCTTAAGGAACTCATGTCATAAGTGTTTTCTTCCAATTCTTTTAACAGGCCGAGCCATATTGTTGGCACGCCTGCAGTGATTGTTACTCTTTCCTGTTGGATCATCTCTGCTAGCAGCTTTGGCGTGAAGTAAGGGCCTGGCATAACTAATGTTGTGCCAAACCAGACTGCCGCGAACGGAAGCCCCCAAGCATTGACATGAAACATAGGTACAACTGGCATTGCAACGTCCTGCTCGCTTACAGCTGCACTATCTGCCATTCCTATTGCCATACTGTGTAAAACAATGGCACGGTGAGAATAAACGACACCTTTTGGATTACCTGTCGTTGCAGATGTGTAGCACATTCCTGCAGCGGCGTTTTCATCTAGATCATCTGGATAAGCATATTCACTATCCGCATTTTCAAGAAGTTTTTCATAATGATAAACAGGTGACAAACTAGTCTCAGGAAGCTCATCATCATCAGTCATAATGACAAATGCTTCGACTGTCCTAAGCTGATCCTGACATTTTTCAATTAACGGGACAATATCCGCATCAATTAATAACACTTTATCTTTCGCATGATTAATAATATAAACGATATGCTGCGGGGATAAGCGAATATTAATGGTATGAAGGACTGCGCCGCTGCAAGGTATTGCAAAGTAGGCTTCAAGGTGACGATGATGATTCCATGCCATCGTTCCGACCTTATCTCCCCGTTTCACACCTAGCCCCTCTAGGCTTGCTGCAAGTCTTTTTGTCCTGTTCGCGATTTCTTTGTAAGTAAATCTTTGTGTTCTCGATTCCGTTCTTGATACAACTTCTTTTTTCGGGAAAAATATTTCTGCTCTGTTGATCATTTGCGTCATTGTCAAAGGTGTATTCATCATATTCCATTCCTCCTTTGGTAAAGCGCTTA
Organism: Cytobacillus purgationiresistens; assembly: GCF_030813235.1. Classification (GTDB taxonomy): domain Bacteria; phylum Bacillota; class Bacilli; order Bacillales; family Cytobacillaceae; genus Cytobacillus; species Cytobacillus purgationiresistens. The sequence goes on from NZ_JAUSUB010000002.1 coordinate 261,778, forward strand.
CATCCAATATCGTAGAAGTTAATGATCTTTTGTACCTATATCATTCTTCTTTAATCAGACATCTCCTTCTTTTAAATAATATTTTTGTTAATCAATTGAAATTACTTATCTCGGCAAAAAAAAAAGCTTCCCTTATCACAAGGGAAGCTTAAGATATTAAGCATGCGATTCTTTCTTATCGAATAACTCATTTAATATTTTCAGCTTTTTCTCTGTGTATGCTTCAAAACTTTCATTATATGTTTTAGGATCTTTTGGATTAGCAAAATGATTAATTTTTCCAGTCTCAGGATGAATAAACTTACTTGCTGCCCCGCAGCCAATACCGATAATGGTCTGTTGCTCCTCCATGATCATAATATTATAAATGCTTTCCTGATTTGGCAGGGCATACCCCACGTTTTCAAGGTTCCCTAAAATATTTTTTTGACGATAAAGATAGTATGGGTCATATTGATGCTCTTTCGTCCATTCTTCAGCCATGCTCATCATTTCTTCTACTTCAGAACGTTCAGCTACTTTATATCTAGATTTATTTCTTGTCATCTCAGAGGCGCGCTTAAAGGAAAGTGTATGAACAGTAAGAGATTCAGGCATGAGTTTTTTAGATTCACTCAGAGAATGCGCGAATTCCTTTACCCCCTCACCTGGAAGTCCAATAATTAAATCCATGTTGATATTATTCATACCCATATTGCGTGCCAGGTGGTATTTATCTATCGTTTCTTCAACCGTATGATGTCTTCCGATTGCCTTAAGCGTTTCTTGAGTGTATGATTGCGGATTGATGCTGATTCTGTCAATATTCCATTTTTTCAGCACTTCCAGCTTCTCTTCAGTAATGGTATCAGGCCTTCCTGCTTCCACTGTAACCTCGCGGATCTGCTCAACATCAGGGAAAGAAGCATACATTTCCTCATACAGCATATCCATTTCTTCAGCTGTGATACTAGTTGGCGTACCTCCACCGTAATAAACGGTTGTGATCTTTACATTGTTTTCTTTCAGCCATCCGCCTATTTTTCTCATTTCATAATGTAGTCCGCCAAGAAACGAATCGACTGAGCCTTGACGACCATTGATTGCATACGCCGGGAATGTGCAATAAGCACATTTTGTCGGGCAGAAAGGGATGCCAATATAAATACTGACCTCATCTCTCAATTCATATAAATCAGGAACGACTGCAAGCTGACGATCCACAATTCTTTGCATTAATTCGATCTTTTCGTCAGTAATCAAATAATCATCTTTGAGCTGCTTGTGTGCTTCTTCCTTAGCCGTCTTAGCCTTCATATGGCGATGAAGCAGCTTTGTAGGACGTATTCCGGTTAATATCCCCCATTTTTGCACCATTCCTGTCCACTCTTGCAGAACAGTTAAATATGCATGGGACACAGCGTATTTCAGTTGATTGAATCTTTCTTTCTCTGTTTCTACAGGCTGCATTGCCTTCACATATGATGTTGATTTTTCATTGCCTTCATGATCAAACAGATTCACCTGTACTTTTACTTGATCCCCTGCCTCTAAATGAAATGCCAGGGTGAGGTCTCTTTCATCATCAGCTTTTTCGAGGTTTATCACACATTCTTCAAAAAACAAATCCCCAATTAATTGGAGCGTTCTATAGAAACGCTCATCATGTAAACCAGTTATTAATAATTTCAAAGTTATCACCTTTTATATATATTCAGGCTGCCTCACAATCGGTCGACAGCAGATTGTTTTTGACAAACTTCTTTAAGTGTACAAAATTGCCTATTTAAGGTCAACAATGGAACCTAAGGAAATAAGCTGCTTTTACTTTTTGATTCATTCATAAAACAGGCTATTTATCACAGCGATCTCCTTCAAATCAGAAAAAAGACCGATGATAGTCATCGGCCTTTCATTTCAAAAGATTCATTTTTCTTAGAAACTGAATCGGGTGCTGTTTTCTAAAATGTTCTTTTACCATATAAGTTACACCTTGCTGATCGTTCGTTCTTGTCAGCCAATCAGCTGCTTTTTTCACTTCAGCTGGGGCATTCCCCATCGCAACCCCTAAGCCAACTGCTTCAATCATTTCTAAATCGTCCAGTTCATCCCCAATGACTACCATTTCGTGCCTGTTAATGCCCAGTCTCTCGCCTAAGTAAAGCAAGCCGTTCAATTTAGATACGCCATCATGAACAATATCCAAACGCAAATCATTTAATACAATGGTGCTAATTTCCTCATCATATAATGCGGAAATGGCTGCTTGTGCATCGACGAGATCTTCAGGATGCTCAAAATAAATTTCAATTTTTGGCGGTGTCACTGGTTCCTCGATGATTGTTTCACTTAATGATTCTACAAATTGCTGTGAATAAAACACAGGATCTCCAGAAGTAAAAACCGTTTTAGCCAACATATTATGATTAAGCTTAGACTTATTAGCTAAGGCAAATTTTTCGTGTACTAATCTAATCTGACATGGGAATCCTTCTAGAAGCCGTACAATTTCATAAGTGATTTCTTCAGGAATACGTCTGACGAGGATTGGCTTCTCTAAAGATCCTGCAATATATGCCCCACGGTGGGTGACAAGTAATGAATCTAATTTTAACGCTTTGGCAACTTTCCTAGCAGAGGGAAAGCTTCTTGAAGTCACAAGGGTTACATATATTCCTTTTTGCTGCACGTATTCTATCGCTTCTTTAGTTGACTTGTGGAGCCTTCCATTTGTTTGCAGAAGTGTTCCATCAATATTTAAAGCTAGCAGACGATAAATCATCTTCTTGCCCCCTATTCCTGGTGAAAATTGTCCTTATCTCACTTTTATGACACTAGGATGTGAATTAGAACAATATAGGGAGCATGTATATTTATTTTTCATTTTATCCAGGCAAATAAAAAACGATCGCAATAACTTTACGATCGTTTTTTACCACAGAAGTTATTCAGCTGACCCATATAGGTCTTCTAAAGGCTTCATGATAATCTTATTTAATTCTGTTATTGCCATACTCATGCGTTGCTCAGCTTCCATGAGCTTTGAAATTTGTTCATGCTGTTGAACAAGGGCAACAGTTTTTTGCGCTTGGTCAACTTCCTCTTGTGTAATTTGCTGACCTGCCATTTGTTTTTGCTGTAACTCCATTTGAACATTTCGGAAATTATCAAACATTGCTTTAGCAGAAGGATCTGCATTAACCTCATCGAATGCTTTCTTTAGTGCTGTGTATTCATCACTCTCACGAATGACTTTTTCCATTTCATAGGCTGAATCATGTAAATTTACTGCCATAAATAACACTCCTTATCTCTAAAACGTTCTTACCACTATAACAGACTATGATAAGGAAATCGAGCAGTTACCCTTATCATAGAATCCAAACAGCAATTACACCTTGGACAACCCCAATTAAACCTCCAAGAAATGCACCTAAAAAGGTAATCATTTTTAATTCACTTTTAATGATGGAGAATACCATCTCTTCCAATCTTTGAACGGAAAAAGTGCTGACTTGTTCACGAACAATTTCGTTTAAGCGCAGCTTCTTCATTAAGCCTTCAATTTTACCTGAAATCCATTTACTAGAGAGTAAAATTGATTTAGGTGTCAACTCATCAATAAGATACGGACGGATTTTCACCGTGAGCTCAGAAATAGATGAATGGAATAAAACAGGCATATTGATGACCTTATAGCTAAAACCTTTAATAATTCTTATGATTTTCTCTTTCTCCAATTGCTCTTCAATCAAACTTGTATCTTTTTCAAGCAGCTTATGCCACTCTTTCATCAATAAAGCCGTGATGATATCAGCTGTACCTTCATTTTTCAAAAACTTAACAATTTCCGGCTGGATTTTATCTGCAAGATTTACATTTCCTAAAAACATTTGCAGCATATTTCTCAGCATGCCACTTCTTCCGCTGACAAAATCATCTGCCATTCTTTGAATACGAATCTTACCTTCTTCACTGGAAAAGTAATCGACCCCTTTAGTGATAATCAGCCTGCTTATGACTGGAATCTTTTCTTCCCCTTTTGCAATGAGCTCTGGCGATAAAACATTCTTAAGCGGCTGATCCCTGTAAGTGCCCATCATTTCATCATACTTTGATTCAATCCAATTGTTCAAATACTGTTCAGTTTTCATTTGTCCTTCAGATAGTCCCCAGCCCTCTAATACCTCATTTAAGGTCCTCTCTGATGTTAGTACATTTGATAATTCATTTTGGACAAGCACTGTCATTTCCGTTTGAAAATTAGAATTTAAGAATTTCGTTTGGATACTCTCAGCTGTTAATAAATGGTTGACAACTAAATCACCCATTTGGTCTGCCATTTTGTCGCGGCGCTTTGGTATTAATCCTGGCGTAAATGGGAGCCTCCATTTCCCTAAATAAATCGGGTGGTATGGCTTAAAAATCATTTTGATTGCTAAATAGTTAGTAAATCCGCCAACTATCGCTCCAATAACTGCCATTAATATGATGGTTGTTAAAATTTCCATTAAGTCCTCTACCTTTCTTGAGTGCAGCAGCGCGAAAATCACCTTTTTAGACTGCATCACATACGATACCGTATCAGCTTTCGCCTATTTTTTCATTATATATCCACACGCATTGACGAGCAAATGAGGAATGACTATGAGCATCTCTTTCATACCAATTACGATTAAACCGGCCACCTCGTTTCAAAACATTGAAGAACACCGACTATTAATGAGCTATTCACTGGCACAATACTGGAACATACCTACGAGTAGACCCTTAACAGTGAGTTTCGGAAAAATAAAACTTCAAGTAATGATTGAATGCAGTCCTTTAACAAAGGATGAAGTGTTTTTTAGCGAAGGACTGCAAAAAGAGCTTCTATTACCTTTATTAAATATCAAGCTCATCGGTTCGTATACCCAAAAAAATCATAGTTTAACCATTGGTCCTGTCATTGGGCTGTTAACTGACTTAAACGAAAGTGATGAGAATTTGCAGCCTAACTTCCGTTCCATCCATTCATTTTGCCACGAATTACAGGAAGTAGTCTCTGATATTGGAGGATTTTTTTTCGTATTTCATCCAAAAGATGTTACTCAGGAAAAAATTTACGGTTATTACTTACAAGAAGATGATTGGGTAAAAGCAGATCTTCCATTGCCTGATGTTGTTTATAACCGCATACACTCTCGAAAGCTTGAAGCTACCAAAAGTCTTTCACGTTTAAAAGAACTGCTGTATCAGCACAATATCCCTCTATTCAATGACAGATTTCTATCAAAGGAAGATGTTCATCAGCTTTTAATCTCTGAGATCCATTTAAAGCCTCATCTTCCAGATACAGCCAGAGCCAATAAAGAAACAATTATTGATTTCATAGCAAAATACTCTTCATTATTCATAAAACCGATTCATGGCAGTCAAGGCAGACAAATTATTCGGCTTACAGAGGTGAATAACCGCTATCAAGCTGAATACTCTTCATGTACCAACAACGGAGGTACACGACTTTATGAAACGCCGGAAAAGTTCATTCGCCAGTTTTATCGTGACAGTAAAGACAGGCAATATATTGTACAACAAGCCATTCCATTATTGACTTACAAGAATAGACCGCTAGATTTTCGCGTTCTTTGCCATAAAAATTTCCAAGAGATTTGGAAAGCAACTTCCGCGGTTGCCAGAATTTCCAGCGAAAATCAATTTGTCTCAAATCTTGCTAAGGGCGGTGAAATGATGAAGCCCCTTTCTTTACTTACACAGCTTTTTGATCGTAAAACAGCCATTCAGCAGCTAGCCTTAATGAAAGAATTAGCTGCAGAGGCTTCATCTCTTATCGATCAGAAAACGTGCGGATTATTTGCAGAGTTAGGAATTGATATTGGCGTGGATGAGGCAGGCGGCCTTTGGATTATTGAGGCAAACTCAAAGCCATCCAAACAAAGCGAAGATTCCCTTAACAAAGTCCGTCCATCTGCAAAAGCACTTGTCGAATACTGTACATTTCTCGCTTTTTCAAAAATAGTGACAAGGGAGGATTCTGATGATGATATCACTAGGAATCATGACAATGAGTAAAAGAAGTGAACAAACCTATATAAATGAAATGGCAAAGCGGGCAAACCAACATGACATTAAGTGCTATCGTTTTATACCAACTGATATTAACCCTGCAACTCAATTGATTTCTGGAGAATATTTCAATCCAGCAACCTTAAAATGGGAGGCTTGTAATTTCCCTTTACCTTCTCTCCTGTATGATCGCTGTTTCTATCAGGAAGACTTTCATTCACAGCAATGCAAGGCAATCGTCAGTTGGATGAAAACAAACCATCAAAGCCGTTTTCTCGGGATTGGGCTGCCCAACAAGCTTGAATTATATAAAGAGCTAAGGCAAACAGCTATTTCACCATATTTACCAGAGTCTGAGCCCTTCACTTCGACAAAGGACTTCATAAAACAATTAACTACCGGAAAACCGCTTGTGCTGAAACCAATAGATGGCTCTCAAGGAAAAGGAATATATGTAATAGAAAAGTACGATAATCACTTTCTTATTAAAACCGATAAGCAAACTAATCATATTGCACATACACTCTCACTCCAGGCAGCAGCTAATTGGTTAGCAAAACTGACAAGAAAATATCGCTATCTCATTCAACCGTACTTATACTTACAAAACGAGTGCAATCAACCATTTGACCTAAGAATATTTATGCAAAAAACAGAAGCTGGAACATGGAGAGAATTAACAAGAGGAATGCGCACTGGGAGTGAAGGCGGAATCATATCAAATATAAGTGCAGGCGGGAAGTTTTCACCCTATGAAGTCTGGCTTCAAACTATTCCAGCAAATCAGCAAACATTTTTAAGCGCAGAATTAGAAGAAATCTTAGCTAAACTTCCCGCAATATTGGACAATAAATTTCCGCCATTATTTGAAATTGGTGTAGATATTGGGATTGAAAGCAATGGTGCCATTTGGATTCTTGATATCAATTCAAAGCCAGGCAGAAAGCTTGTCCTTGAAACAAGACCTGATCTAGCAGATGATTTATATTCTGCACCGTTTTTATACGGAAAAACCTTGGTGTCAACTGACGCGCTTGAAGGGAGATAAACAGGATGAGAAATAGATATCAAATTGATATATCAGATGAACATTCAGGGTCGGTCTTCCTCCCACATCAGCTAAACTTAGACACAGCCTTATATAAAATTGCTTTTGGCACCGTGGCAATTGATGCTAAGTTCAAACAGCAGCCTGATAGTCGAATGACCATAACAATTAGCAAGGATATTGCAGAAGAACTTAAAATTCCAACCATAAAGATCCCCCTCCATCTATTTATTGAAAATGAAACGATGCTGGTTGGTCCTTTAGTAGGTATTTTCACCTCCGGGTTTACCCCTTTTCCTATGAGACCCATTGGAGAAAGGTCTATGTTCTTTGCCAAGCTTCTTTCAGTCAGCAAGAATGTCGGTGCACTCCCTTTTGTCTTCGGTGAAAAACATATTGACTGGGAGCAAGGAACAATAAAGGGCTTGTTTTATCATCTTGAGGGATGGAGAACCATTGAAGTCCCATTTCCAAATGTTATCTATGACAGACTGCCAAACCGTAAAAGTGAACGGCAAGAGGAATTGAGAAATGTGAAAAATCGTTTACAAACAGAATACTTAATTCCATGGTACAATCCAGGCTTTTTCAGCAAAATGGATATATATGAACGGCTACAGCAAGAGGATGAAGTCACACGCTATCTTCCTGAAACACAGCCCTTCACTTCACTCTCTGCAATAGAAACAATGCTCTCCGACTATGGTCATGTGTATATAAAGCCCGTTAATGGTAGTCTTGGTCTGGGGATTCATCAAATCATTTATGATAAGCATGAGCATACCTATTTTTGCCGATATCGAGATCATAAGGTGGATAAAAATATTTTAAGAAAATATCCATCACTTGAAGCATTAATGAAGCATGTATTTGGCGGTAAGAAGCTAACTCGCATGCTTGTGCAGCAAGGGATATATTTATTAAGAAAAGACCAGCGCCCCATCGATTTTCGAGTGCATACGAATAAAGATGAAGACGGAAATTGGAACGTAACAGCAATGGCAGCGAAAATTGCCGGCGCAGGCAGTGTAACAACTCATGTGAAAAGTGGAGGAGTCATTAAATCAATGAGTGAGATTTTTGATAATGATGCAGAAAAGATATCAGCCACTGAAAAATTGAAGACAGCCGTTTTAATTTTAAGCGAAGCACTGGATGAGAATATCGAAGGGATTCTCGGAGAAATTGGGTTCGACCTTGGACTTGATCGTGACGGAAGGGTTTGGTTGTTTGAAGCCAACTCTAAGCCAGGAAGATCCATCTTTAAACATCCGCAACTGAAAGAATTTGATTTGCTGACACGAAAACTCTCCTTAGCCTTTTCAATCTATTTAACAGAGCAAATGCTAACTAAGCCTGAGGAAATTTTTAGATGAAAGCTTTTTATGATAGAAAGAAGAATCAATGGTATAGCTTAGAGGATTTGTTTTTGGGGAGCAACTCAATACCTTTGATTAAAGTGCAGGCACCCGCAAAGAATTGGCTGCAGTTTGAACTTCGTTCCTGCAATAAAAATGCTGGGCCAATTATAGGTATCCTAACAGGTAAAGGAAAGAAAGAATCCTTAGCAGGAAATGGCCCCCTCTTTATTGCATTGCAAAAAGAAGTATTAAAAAACCAAGGAATCACAGTAGTGTTCACAGCTGATAATCTCAGTGAAGAAACTGTAAAAGGCTTTCTCTATTCACCGAATCATAATCAATGGGTGCCTGTCACCTGCCCTCTTCCACATATCGTTTATAACCGGGTCCCATTTAGAAAACAGGAAGCGGTGGAGAGCTTTATTGAAGCTGCAGAATTCTTTAGCAAAAAGGGTATACCGTTTTTCAACCCTGGCTTCCTAGATAAATTTAACTTGTATAATGTTTTTAATAAATCGAACATTTTAAAGACTTACTTACCTGAAACCATTCTTAATCCAAAGAAAAATACTCTAAATACGTTTCTTAAACAAAATGGAAAAGTTTATTTAAAGCCTGCACTTGGTTCGAAGGGAAAAGGTATTTATCTCCTGACTTTCCTTCCTAATGAAGAGGTTAAATTAGAAGGGGTTAAAGAGACTGTTGTTTATTCTCATTTTGACGAATTTTGGGAAGAGCAGAAAAGGCCTTTGCAAAAAAAAACCTATATAGCACAAAAAGCCATTGAACCTGCGCTGAATGAAGGCCACCGCTATGATTTTCGTATTCTCGCTCACTACAATGGCAATGAACATATTCTTACAGGTGTTGGCATTCGGCAATCACAGTCACAGGAAGTAACCACACATATTCCTAATGGCGGGGTTCTTATACCTTATAAACAGTTTCAAACCAGTACCCATGATGAATTTTTCCGCTCTATTGTAAAAGAGGTTGGCAGAATTCTTACAGAAAGTCATGGCTTCTTCGGAGAATTTTCCATTGATGCTGGTATCTCTCATCAAGGTGATTATTATATATATGAAGTCAATTCAAAGCCAATGAGTTTTGATGAAACAGAGATTGAAAAAAAACGTATTCACTTATTATCTCAATTATTTTTCGAATTGAGTGAGTATGAATAAAAAACGGTGTTCAGGATTTGAATTCCTGATCACCATTTTTTTCTGTTATGACCTTCTTAATGACTCAAATTGTTTGACTAATTTTTTCCGTGCTTTAGGGTTTCTTAATAAGTAAGCTGCACCAAGGGCAATGGTCGTAAAGGCAAATTTGTTTTTCATTTTTCTACATCCTCCCTTCATGAACTTTTACATCTATATTTAGTTAATCCCCAAAAAGGACAATTCATAAACAGATTTCAAAATATATTACATGAAGCGCTTGGGCTTTCATATTAAAACATGTACAATAAATTGAAGGGGGAGAAGACAATGCTGACACATTTTCAATTCAAGCCATTATATGATAACAAGCAGCTACCAGGCTGGAAATTTTCCTTTTACTTTCATAAACAGAAGTATAACGGGGTATATCACCCAGATGGAAAGATAGAGTGGACATCGGGTGCACCTGAAGCAGTTAATATAGAACAAGTTAAAAGCCAAATTCATGAACTGATGCTTTTTCATGTATATGATAATTAGAAATGCGTGGGCGCCCTGCTCATTACCGTACAAACGCAGAAGGGCTTCGACTGAGCTATAGGAAACACGGTGAGCACTAGCGAACCGATGTTGACTTTTCGAAAAGGAGGAGACCTGAAGTTGATAGGCGTTGGAGCTTGGCATTATTCCAATAGAAATTTTATCCTTTCTTCTCTTTAAGTAACTGAATAAATCTCTCCTTTATTTGGAAATATAAGACTAATTTCTTATAATAGGAGTGATTTTGTATGTCTGATAATAGAGAGCCAGATGTAAAAAAAGACATCGAAAATGAAGGTAGAAACGAAGCCTACTTAGATATTGATCGCATCATCAATGAAGGCATGGCAGGGGGACTTGTTCAAGTCCGCGGAGGCAAGTCAAACATAGAAGAAGCCCGTGACCTGCCAGAAGAAGATCCGCCGCACACTTCAGATTAAGCTCAGGAACCAAAATTTAAATTGAATTTATAAAGAAGATGGATTTATGTCTATGCATAAACCCATCTTCTTTTTTATTTATATGTTATTTACTCGGATGCTTTCAAGATAATTATCTGCTTTTTACAATCATATTCACTGCTTCTTGAATCGCTTCCTCAGCATTTTTACCCTCTGCATCTGCTTCGCGAATACACGCTTCAAGGTTTTTCGCAACGACATATCCCATTGTGCGATCAACAGCAGATCGAACTGCTGATAGTTGAGTGACTACATCTTTGCAATGTTTCTCCTCTTCCATCATACGTAAAATGCCTCGTACTTGTCCTTCCAATCTTTTTAATCGGTTTTTCATATCTTGTGAGTACTCCATTAGCTCACCTCTCATGCCATTAATAATCCATTTTATCTATTATAACATTTTCATGAAAAAAGAAAAAAATTTATTGAAAGGGTGTTTATTTAATTATAAAAAAATAAAGATCTTCTTCATATAGATTTTAGAACATGAAAAAATTAGAACATGAAAAAGCAAGATAACGAAGAAATCGTGTTCTAATTCGATTATTAGAACATGAAAAAGCGAGATAACGAAGAAATCATGTTCTAATTCGATTATTAGAACATGAAAAAGCAAGAAAACGAAGAAATCGTGTTCTAATCCGGTTTTTAGAACATGAAAAAGCAAGATAACAGAGAAATCGTGTTCTAATCCGATATTTAGAACATGAAAAAGCAAGATAACGGAGAAATCATGTTCTAATCCGGTTATTAGAACATGAAAAAGCAAGATAACGAAGAAATCATGTTCTAATCCGGTTATTAGAACATGAAAAAGCAAGATAACGAAGAAATCAGGTTCTAATTCGATTATTAGAACATGAAAAAGCGAGATAACGAAGAAATCATGTTCTAATTCGATTATTAGAACATGGAAAAGCGAGATAACGGAGAAATCATGTTCTAATCCGGTTATTAGAACATGAAAAAGCGAGAAAACGAAGAAATCGTGTTCTAATCCGATTATTAGAACATGAAAAAGCAAGATAACGGAGAAATCATGTTCTAATCCGGTTATTAGAACATGAAAAAGCGAGAAAACGGAGAAATCGTGTTCTAATCCGATTATTAGAACATGAAAAAGCAAGATAACGGAGAAATCGTGTTCTAATCCGGTTATTAGAGCATGAAAAAGCAAGTAAACGGAGAAATCGTGTTCTAATCCGGTTACTAGAACATGAAAAAGCGAGAAAACAGAGAAATCGTGTTCTAATCCGATTATTAGAACATGAAAAAGCAAGATAACGGAGAAATCATGTTCTAATCCGGTTATTAGAACATGAAAAAGCAAGATAACGAAGAAATCATGTTCTAATCCGGTTATTAGAACATGAAAAAGCGAGAAAACGAAGAAATCGTGTTCTAATCCGATTATTAGAACATGAAAAAGCAAGAAAACAAAGAAATCATGTTTTAAAATCTCTACAAAAAAAAGGAAATAATTCCCTTACTATTTCAGAGAATAAACTTTAAGAAATCAAACATAATAGAGAGTACAAACAGCAATTCACCAACACGCTTCACTCTTACCGATGGGTTAACCTTGAAGGTACAATCACATTGTGCTGGTGCAATTCCAGCTAACCCAAACCATAAAAAAATCACGAGGAGTGTTCACACATGGCAAACAAATCAGGCAGCAACCAACTAGTAGTACCAGGCGTATCTCAAGCTTTAGACCAAATGAAGTATGAAATTGCAAACGAATTTGGTGTAAACTTAGGTGGAGAAACAACATCTCGTGCAAACGGATCAGTTGGTGGAGAAATTACAAAACGTCTTGTGCAAATGGCTGAACAACAACTTGGCGGCGGCAAATTTTAATTAAGAAAACTTCATAATATGGACTAGCCCCCTATTCATAGGGGGCTTATCTTTTTTATATCATCTTTTCTGGTACGACCCATTCCTGATACTGTTCCTCATTGATGTAGCCTGTTTTAAGTGCTGCTTCCTTTAAAGTCGAATTGTCTGTAAAAGCCAGCTTAGCAATTTCGGCTGCCTTTTCATAACCAATATGGGGATTGAGGGCAGTAACTAACATTAAAGATTGATCAACATAACTTTTAATTATGTCTTCATTGGCTTGCAATCCAGCTATACATCTATCATTGAATGACATCATGCCATCCGCAAGTATTTTAATGCTTTGTAACATATTATAAATGACCACAGGCTTATAAACATTAAGTTCGAAGTTCCCTTGGCTTGCAGCAAATCCTATTGTGGCATCATTGCCGAACACTTGGCAGGCTATCATTGTCAATGCTTCGCTTTGAGTTGGATTTACCTTGCCTGGCATAATTGAACTACCTGGTTCATTCGCAGGAATAGTTAATTCGCCGATTCCGCTTCTTGGTCCACTAGCTAACCATCTTACGTCATTAGCTATCTTCATGAGATCAGCAGCTAATCCTTTTAATGTACCATGAACATGAACCATCTCGCTGTGACTAGTAAGAGCCTGGAATTTATTTGGTGATGAAATAAACACAATACCTGAGTGCCTAGAGATTTCCTTTGCCATTCTATCACCGAATGTTTTATCGGCATTAATCCCAGTTCCTACGGCTGTCCCTCCAATAGCAAGTTCTTCTAAATATTTTTTTGCATCTTGTAGCATTTTTTCATTTTTTTCTAGCATGTAGCGCCAGCCGCTCATTTCTTGCCCTAATGTTAGGGGGGTTGCATCCTGAAGATGCGTTCTGCCAATTTTCACAATATATTGATAAGCATTTTCCTTCTCTTTAATTGTCTCCTTTAACTTTTGCAGTGATGGTAACAAATCATTTGTTATTTCTTTTAAAGACGCGATATGCATGGCAGTGGGAAATGTGTCATTTGAACTCTGTGACATATTTACATCATCATTTGGATGAACACCTTCCTTTTCCCCATTTTCTTCCAAAAGCTCATTTGCTCTCCTTGCCACTACCTCATTTACATTCATATTCGTTTGTGTTCCGCTTCCTGTTTGCCAAACAGCCAGAGGAAAATGGCTATCAAATTGCCCAGCCAACACCTCATCACAAGCTGTCACAATGGCTGTTTTTTTATGTTCTGCAAGCTTTCCGAGCTCATAATTAACAATGGCTGCTGATCTTTTAACAACCGTAAACGCATAAATCAGTTCCTGAGGCATTTTTTCAATCCCTATTTTAAAATTATTTCTGCTGCGTTCAGTCTGTGCCCCCCAGTATTTATCTACCGGAACCTTTACTTCACCTAAAGTGTCTTTTTCAATACGATAATCAGACAAATGAATACCTCCTTAAACTTTTTTCTATATTGTATTCATTTCCCTATTTCATGAACTTTAAATGGTTTGCAATTGTAAAGTGATTAATAAGTTATTTAATTTTAATATGAAAATATAAGAACCTTGCTACATTTTATTGTAGTAAGGCTCTTTAAAGTTGTTTTAATTCCTATCCTTTTAATGGTGTTTGTACTTAAAAATCAATAATAAAGTTGTTTAATTCTTATTCAACTAAAGCCCCCGTTAGTTGAATACCACGCTATTCTTTAAAGGTACTTCCTAAGACATTGACTCTCTTTGATACAAAAAAATATACAAATACATAAACAAATAAACTTCCAATTACAAGATTGAATAAGTTAGCATTAGAAGTATGCATGAACATTGCGAAATATAGAATAAAAAATTGTGCATATAGTATGACCAAGACAAACTTTAAGAAAGAATCTTTTATCTGAGATTTTGAAATAGGATAAAGTAATACACTTTCTTTCATTTCATGTTGTAAAGGAATTACTTGATATCCAGTCATAAATAAAATGAGGAGATTAAAGATCCAACCACTTGCTGGCATAGCATAATTAACAAATATGCCAATTACAGTCAGTCTTAAATAAAGGTAAAAGTAATCATTGTATCTTACAAACAAGTGTGAGTATAAATATACGAATGTACTACTCTGACTATATGGGATACACCTCTGCAGAATCATTGTGAGCAATCGTCTACGCCGAAAAGAACGTTTAAGATTAGGGACATCTATGAAAAAGTTAATAAATTTAAAATTTCTTAATAAGGCACTTTCTTCTTCATCTATTTGCCACTGCCAATTCAAATTTCTTTTTTTTCTTATAAAGTTAATTAAATAGACGAGATTTATACTCATTAATATAAGTACATAAATCCAGTCATTTTTAAACAAAAAGTAACACATTAAATATATTAAAAAAAACCTATTCAACCTATGTAACACAAGTTGTACATGGTTCTCTAACCATTGTTCAATCCACTTCATTAAAATGTTATAAACAACAATCCCCACTATAAAAAAAAGAAAGAGAAGATTTATATTAGTTGTGTGCAAAAATAGGGATAAAAAAACAGTTATGAAACTTACCAATTTAATAACATCAATAACAAAACTATATATAAGTGATTTAATAAAATAAGGCTTTAACCGCCATTCTAATGGCAACAAAAAGAGTATATCTGCCCTTTTAACAAAAGTCCGTACTTTTGTCCGTTTTAAAATGTAGGTTACTAATAGTGATAAGATGACTTCAACAGATATTTGAGGAGGTATCCACTGTAGAAATAAATTAAAAAAATAAATTAAAATACTACTAATGATCAGAAAAAAATAAAAAACACTTGCACCAATTATTGAATAGTACCTGAACATTTTTCTATAATATTCTTGAACCCTTAAACCCCATAATGTTTTTATATCCATTAATACACCCATACCTTTATTAAATAATTCCCCAATCTTTTATTAAAGTTAACATAAATGTCATTTTCCTTTTTACATAAAGATACCACAAACAACCCTTTGCCACCTCCTACAACCATTACAGAACCACTATCTAATGACGATGAATCTTTGTATTCGGAGGTATGTAAATGGGATATAGAAACATCACTTCAATTACAGACGGAACATACGGTTTTTGAAAAGCACCCGAAGCTACAACTACTTCATTCGTCTGTAAAGTCCCTTGTGATGTATGCACAGTGAAGCAATAATCTTGCTTTTCCACCTTTTTAACCTTCACACCTAGTTGATAAGGTAATTGAAAATGTTCTACATAAGACTCTAAATAATCTGCCATCTCATCTTTAATTGGATAAGACTCAAAATTTTCAATCATTTCTAATAGTTATCTAAATGTGCGTTTAATTCCAGAAATTCCAGTCCTTCATTCTCAATATCTTCCCATATATAAATCGCCATACAGCACCCTCCATTTTTTTACAATGATTATATCATATTGTTCAACTAACCTGCTCCGTTAGTTCTATAAGAATTAAACAACTTTATTATTTTTCAAAGGACTTTATTGTAAAGTAAACAACTTTATTATCTCTGCACAGCAATGAACTTTTCTTTTTCTGTATTCAAAAGCACCACAAGCTAAATGACCTATGGAGCACACAAAAAAAACCGCCAATTTTTATGCGGTTTTCGTTTATTCTCTCTTTTCGGCAAAATCATAAGGCATTCACTTTACTGTCTATCGATAGTAATTTCAATTTCTTTTCTCTTTTTTCATCCATAGTTTACGAACGAAGGTAAGGTAAAATAGTGTTGGCATCGGTGCTTGAATCAGGCCAATGATTCCCCAAAGCCAATAGTTATGACCATGCTTCCTTGCATCCATAAACAGAAATAGGCTCTGGCAAATTAAGATGAAGCCTACAGTAATGATAACGAAAGTAACATTTTCATCAATCATTCACTCTTCACCTTCTTCTTATAGCGGAAGATTGTATAAAAAGTTATAAATACAATGCAAATCGTCTGAATCGAGAGAAAGATATAAGGCTGCTGATAGAGAGTAAACAAGACTGTACTTAAAACGAAAAGAGCGACGATCGCAAATACACATAAATCCTTTATTAACCTTTTTCGCTGAGTTAATTTTTGCTCCGCTACATAGTTCTCAAACCAATTGATATTTGGAACATCGATCTCAGCTTGCTGATCGAGGGAGTCCAACCCTTTTGTAAGCTCTTCTATTACTTCATCCTTCATCTCAGTATTTGTTTCAGTCTTCTTCATTAATATTCATCCCCTTTCTGACCGCCATAATCCCATTATGCACTCTTGACTTCACTGTTCCTGAAGATATGTTCATGATTTCGCCAATCTCATCGTACGAATAACCATAATAATGCTTCAGCACG
Organism: Cytobacillus purgationiresistens; assembly: GCF_030813235.1. Classification (GTDB taxonomy): domain Bacteria; phylum Bacillota; class Bacilli; order Bacillales; family Cytobacillaceae; genus Cytobacillus; species Cytobacillus purgationiresistens. The sequence goes on from NZ_JAUSUB010000002.1 coordinate 278,604, forward strand.
ATGGGAACCCTGTGGCCTTCAGGCAACTTGCCAAGCTCCGTTAATGCGTCATTCCAATCTTCATTATTGCTTTCAACTTGCCACTTCATTTTACGGTAAGCATCCTCTTGTGCTTTCCAGTTCCTTTCACGCTTTGCCTTTCTTTGAAAATCGATATAAAGATTAGTCGCAATTGATATGAGCCAAGTAGAAAATTTAGATCTCTCATGAAAAACATGCATTTTTTCAATGGCCTTTGCCATGGTTTCCTGTGTAAGTTCTTCTGATAGCTCTGCACTCATGGTTACTTTTATTAAGTATTTAAATAAAATGGGATAATTCTCTTGAAAAAGCTTGGCAAATGCAAGTTGATCGCCCTTTTTTGCTCTTCTTATTAGTTGTTTTTCCTCCACGGCTCTCACACTCACTTTCACTTCTATCCCTTTTTCATATAGATAAGACGAATAAATAATAAAATCGTTCACTGCCTTTTATTTTTTCTTTCTTTGTAAAAAGAGAAAGGTTTTATATTTATGGAGTTGGGGTAACTATTTATTAACGATAACAATAACTTAGGTCACAAAGTGAGGAGAACAATAAATTATGAATAAAAAGATTATATCCGCTAATGTAACAGTAAGTAAAAAGTTCACTATGAAAAAAATGATTGATATTTATCAATCAGCAAAGGAATTCAACGGTACTGTTTATCTATTAAACGAGCAAAAGGCTGTTGATAGCTCAAATCTTTCTAGAGTAGTATCATTTCTCCTTATGGTCAAACCAAACTCAAAATTAAAAATCATTGTTGAAGGTACTGACGTCCAATATCAATTAGATAAAATGGAAGCACTCTGCACCACTCAAGTGGCAGATTTGAAAATCACAAAGGAAAGAGCAATCCATCAATACCAAACAATCCAAATTTAATATAAACAGGAGTGAATATAAATGATTCGTACAATATTAATGATCATCGGGTTAATCGTTGTTGTCAGCGCCCTTATTACTTGGTTAACTTGATCAAGAACTTACCAATTGCAATGATCTTAACCATATATCCATAAAAGCGCACAGCAATTAATGATGCTGTGCGCTATTTTTATTCTCCATCTCTTCTAAACCAACCGTCCCAGCGCTCTCTACCTCTTTGAAACCAGTTATCCCAGCGCTCTTTTTCTTCATTGATGGCTTCCTCAAGTGCCTTTCTTTCTTCCTGTTGCTGCCTTTTCTGGATAAGCCCATCAATCTTAGAGACATTAAAAGAAGCTACTTCTTCATTCGCCAAAGCTTTTGACATCATTTCCTTAAATAAAGGTGCAGTACCTTCACTGCTTGTCGTCGTTAAATAGTGATCTTTATCCGATTTATCATATCCAACCCATACAGCCCCGACAAGCTGTGGTGTATATCCGACAAACCATTGATCCTTTGTCCCTGTTGTCCCTTCAATTGGCAGTTGAGTTGATCCTGTTTTACCTGCTATTTCTCTGCCTTGAATTTTGGCTGCTTTTCCCGTACCGTGATCCACTACTCCAAGCAGCATGGTCGTAATTTGATCTGCAGTTTCTTTAGAGATCACTTCAGCTGGTTTGTCTTCCCACTCAGCAATGATATTCCCCTCTTGATTTTCAATCCTGCTAATAGTATGAGACTCTGTCTTCATTCCCTCATTCGCAAAAACAGCGTATGCCTCTGCCATATTCTGCGGTGAAACACCTTTACTTGTACCACCTAATGCTAGTCCAAGATTAGGGTTAATCACATCTTCTGGGAAACCGAAACCTCTTGCTGCTTCTGTCCCTTTATCAATTCCAATTTCATTAAGCAGCCAAACAGCTGGCAAATTAAGAGAATCCTTCACGGCTTCATACATTGGAACTTCACCTTTATATTGGCCGCCATAATTATTTGGTGCATAATCGCCGAACTCCATTTTTTCATCTTTAAGCACATCCGTAATCTTCCAACCATCCTCGATTGCTGCCGCATAAGGCACAATTGGTTTCATCGTCGATCCTGGCTGTCCAACAGGATGGATAGCACGGTTATGACCTAAAAGTGTATGTTCGCCTCTGCCGCCCGATAAGGCCCGGATTCCCCCTGTTGCTGGATCTATGAATAGCGCTCCACTTTCCACAGGTCTTTCACCAGTACTGTTAGGGAATAATGAATCATTCTTATACGTTTCTTCCACCATTGATTGCATGCTGGGATCAAGCTCTGTGTATATGTGATAACCATTTGTCAGCAATTCATCAAGAGTTAAATCATGCTTTTCCATTGCCTCTTCCAACACGACATCCACATAGTACGGAAACAATCCTTTCAGAGGATCTCCGCCCCCATCCTTAAAAACTAACTCTTCGCCTTTTGTTTTCTGAAGCTCATCTTGTGAAATAAAACCATGCTGGTTCATCTGATTTAAAACAACATTTTTTCTTTCCAGAGCCTTTGCTTCATTTTTATATGGATTAATTGTAGATGGTGCTTTAATCAATCCAGCAAGCAGCGCAGATTCACTTACTGTTAAATCCTGCACTTCTTTGCCAAAGTATTTTTTTGCTGCGCGTTTCACACCATACGCACCTTCACCAAAATAGATTTGATTCAAATACATTTGTAAAATTTCATCCTTCGAATATTTCTTTTCTATTTCACGCGCCAAGAAAACTTCCTCAATCTTTCTGCCGTATGTTTTTTCTGATGTAAGCAATGCATTTTTAGTTAGTTGTTGTGTGATTGTGCTCCCGCCCTCAACCACTTGACCTGCCTGTATATTCCTGACGAAAGCTCTGCCAATCCCTCTGTAATCCACACCGTTATGATCATAAAAACGATGATCTTCAATAGCAATGACCGCTTGTTTCAAGTTTTCAGGTATATCAGAAATTGCGACCCCCTCATTTTTGTTAGCCGATATTGAACTGGCTGGATCGCCATTTTTATCATAGATAATTGTCGGCTGAGATAACCCCGTTTCGATAGTACTGATATCAGCATTACTGGAAAATGGGTAAATAACTAATAATGAGCACAATGTAAATAAACATAATGACAATAACATGACTTGCGTAATATGGAACTTGTTCCATATTCCTTTTAACTTGGATACCTTAGATTTTTTTTGCATATTTCCTCCAAACTCTTCCCATGATGCTTATCGTATTCAAATTAGTTCCCTTGAATATTTAAGAATTAAAGCTTTAACATTTATTTTCCCTAGTATTAATATTCGTAAACGATATGGATTTTAGCGATGTAATCACATAAAAATTTTAAATTATTTGTGATTATCTTTACTAAATATCGGGTAAGGAACTATCATATCACGAAAGGATGATGGTCTATGATATTTAATAAAATCATCGTTGCCTATGATGACTCCCAGGGAAGCAGGAACGCGCTGGAAAAAGGCATTCAATTGTCACAACTCACACCTAATACAGAACTTTTACTTGCACATGTAGATGAAGAAAAGCTGGAGCACGCCCAGGTTGCTTCACCAGACTCGCACCTTAGGGCAAATGCTAATATGATTGAAGGTATGCAGCTTCAGCCATTATCGATTAGTGATCACGAGCCGCCGGCATCCTCTCATTCAAAAGTCATTAACAGCGTAGATCAGGCCATACAGCACGCTAAACAAATTGTGGAAAAAAATCATATGGAGATTAATTATAAGATTCTCGAAGGAAAACCAGCAGATAGCATCTGTCAATTTGCAGATACTGAAGGAGCTGACCTAATTATTGTAGGAAGCTCGGGAAAACAGGGAATCAAACGGATGTTCCTTGGCAGCACAAGTGAAAAAATCACGAAAAACGCCAACTGCAATGTCTTAATAGCCAAATAGGAACGCATAGAAGCGTTGCTCAAGGGTGATCAAAGAAAGGACTTCAGGATTTATATCTGGAGTCCTTCCCCTATGACCTCGAGCCATTAGCTACAAAAAAACTGGCACTAATTAAATATAAGATTCCTTAATAATTTCAGAAAACCGGTCAATAGCCGTACCCTCGTCAAAACTGCTGTAAATTCTAAAGTGCTCTTCATCAATAATCCGATAATGCTGGCTAATGATGTTCTGCTGCAAGATATAGCCGTTTTCTTTTTTCATTTCTTTCCACCAAATTTTACCACCTAGTGTTTTTTCTTTTCTATAATCTAAACCCTCTCTGGCGATCGTCTCTAACACTTCCAAAGGCTCGTTCCCAAATAAGAATCGGACCGTTTCCGTTTCACGAAATAAAGCACAAACAGCAACCACGGTTGACCAGCCTGCCTCTGCCCTTCCCTTTTCAATCTGGACAAGGGTTTTCTTAGAAACGCCTATGATTTCAGCCATTTTATCTTGCGTATAGCCTGCTTCAGTTCTTATAAGGCGCATTTTTTCAGACACTTTTAAAATAATTTCATCTCTTGTCAAAGTTTATTCAGTCCTTTTAAAGTAGTAGGCTAAAAGTAGCAGTGTAATTTTACACCTGGTAACTCTATTATAAAGCGAATAATTAGGATTTTTCAATTAAAACACAAATATTTTTCACGGATGAAATTTCCAACTGATTATAAGAGGATTTAAGACAATCTAGGCGAATCTATATTTACATGAAAGATTAATGGGGGTACTAGGTTATATGCATGCTGGAACCTATGAAAAGCTAGTTGCTTTTTTCGCTAAAAGGAAAAATGAGATATTGCATGAATGGGCTGATAAGATAAGAATTACGAATAATGATCCTTTTAAGGAATCCGTCTTAATTAACGGAGAAGTCATGTATCTTCTACTCATGAGAATTTTCTCCGATGAGGGTAAAGAATTAGACAATATCCTTAGAGAACTCGCTTTAACAGTTGCAAAGCAAAGAGTAAAAGCAAATATTAATATCGGTGACTTTGTATTTAATGTAAATATTGGAAGGGAAGTAACGCAAAAGTATTTATTTCAAATCGAATCCACTGAAGCTGAGATGCGCACATATATTCAACAGATGAATTATTGCTTTGATCAATTCCTGTATTATGCGGTTTCATTTTATAGTGAGAATCAGAACCAAATTATTAAGGAGAAAAACCAGTTTATTGATTCCACACACAAGGACCGACTAACTTTATTAGGGCAAATGACATCAAGCTTCATTCATGAGTTTAGAAACCCATTAACATCAATCCAGGGCTTCATTCAATTACTCAAATCCGATTATCCCAATATGAAATACCTGGAGATCATTTCAAATGAAATTGAGCAGTTAAACTTTCGGATCTCTCAGTTCCTGCTCCTTTCCAAGAAAGAAATCATTGGAAAGGACAAGACCAAATTCTCACTCAATCTATTAATTGAAGAAGTACTCAACTTCCTCTACCCAAGCATTCTTGATAGCAAAGTGAAAATTATTAAAGAAATACAAAAAGATGATGTCATTTTAATCGGGTATAAAGATGAAATTCGACAAGTGTTGATTAATATTATTTTCAATGCAATTGATGTATTAAGTCCTGAGCGGTTAAACCCTACAATAATAATTAGTTTAGGGATAACAGATATGAATCAGGTACAAATCCATATCGCTAATAATGGCCCAGAAATCCCTTCAAATTTGGTAAACACCATCTTTGAGCCCTTCTTTACCACTAAGACCCTTGGTACAGGTCTAGGACTATTTGTTTGCAGGGAGATAATAGAAAAACACCGTGGCTCATTATCTTGCATATCTGGAGAAAATCAGACGATCTTTTCAATTATCCTACCAATTGAGCGCTAGTATGAATCTAAACTCCTGCCAATATGGGAGCTATAACGGCTCCATAAAAAAAGACGACTACATTTCAAAATAGAATGTTGGTCGTCTTTTTTTGTTTGCTTATTGTGCAGTATTTTCTTTAAGCTCTCTTTTTCTTTCGGACTCAGTAATCCAAGCTGCACATGCTGCATCACCTGTAATATTGACTGCAGTTCTTGCCATATCTAATAATCGGTCGATACCTAATATCAAAGCGATTCCTTCAACAGGAAGATTTACTGACTGTAAGACCATTGCAAGCATGATCAGCCCAACACCAGGTACACCCGCTGTACCTATACTAGCAAGGACAGCTGTCAGTACTACCGTTAATAATTGCCCAAAACTTAAGTCAATCCCATAAACTTGGGCGATGAAGATTGTAGCTACACCTTGCATGATTGCCGTACCATCCATATTGATGGTTGCACCTAAGGGCTGTACAAAGCTGCTGATTGTTTTTGGGATTTTCAAGTTTTTTTGCGCGACTTCCATCGATACCGGGAGTACAGCATTACTGCTTGATGTACTAAAAGCTACTCCCATTGCTGGAGCAAAGCCCTTAAAGAACTTCAATGGATTTCTCTTGCCGCCAAAGAAGTATACCGTGCCTCCATACATAATAAAACTATGTATTATAAGCGCCACCAGAACAATTGTCATATATAAGCCCATTGCTTTTATTGCCGATAAGCCTTGGCTTCCAATAGCTGAGGCAAGCAACCCGAAGGTCCCATAAGGAGCAAATTTCATCACGATTCCAACAAGATACATCATAATATCATTTCCTTGCTGGATCAGATTGACAACCCCTTTGGTTTTTTCCCCAAGTACCGTTAATGCAAATCCAATAAACCCTGCAAACACAATAATTTGAAGCATATCTCCAGAAGACATCGCCTCAAATGGATTAGAAGGAATAATATTTAATAGCGTTTCACTAATTGGCGGTGCTTCAGATGCTTCATAATCAGATGTAGTTGTCGTATTAAATTCCCCAGCTTCACCTGGTTTAAAAATTAATGCTAATGACATTCCTATTGCAAGAGCGACAAAGGTTGTACATACAAAATATGAAATCGTTCTTACACCAATTCTTCCTAAGTGCTTAGGTTCACCCAAACCATTAAACCCTAAGATAATTGAGAAAAGTACAATAGGAATAACAAGCATACTAATCAAATTAAGAAAAATCTTGCCAAGCGGACTAAATAACCAAGTATCTAGTACATCAAATACACCAGGGGCAGTGATATTAAGAGTAATACCTACAATTGCACCTGCTATTAAAGCAATAACAATTTTAGTCGTTAATTTCATAAAAGACCTCCCAATTTTTAGTTCGAAATATAAGAATAATATATTGCACGTTACTAACGCAAAGAAAATGAATTATCTTACTATAATTTTAATTCTTTTTTACTATTTTTTATTTCCTTCAACTCGTTTAAGAAATTCGAATATTTTCTACGGACCGGCATTTCATTCTTTGCACGAGAATATTTTAATATAGAAGGGAGTGTGAGCGATTTGTTCACTCTAAAGGTCGATAATGAAATCGATTTACAGCTTTTGCAGGCTCATCATGCTAACGATTTTTTCCATCTCATCGACTCCAACCGAAAGCATTTGAGGGAATGGCTTCCATGGATTGATCAAACGCAATCGCACGCTCAATGCCGCTATTTAATAGATATGTGGCAAAAAATGTATACTAATCATATCGGATTAAATACTGCCATCCTTTTCAACGGACAATTAGTCGGTTCTATTAGTCTGCATCAAATCGATTGGATGAATAGGCAAACTAATATCGGGTACTTCTTAGGTGAACAGTTTCAAGGAAACGGGATTGTAATTAAATCTGTTAAAGCCCTTATGCAATATGTATTATTAGAGTTACATTTGAATCGAATTGAAATCAAGTGCGGATTGAATAATAACAAAAGTCGCTCCATACCTGAAAGGCTTGGCTTCACAAAAGAAGGTCTCATGCGAGATGGTGAATTACTTAACAATCGTTATCACGATTTGGTCGTTTACTCTTTTCTTTTATCTGACTTAAACAAATAAAACCTACCATTATGAACTAACACTATTATGTTGAAATACTCTTTTCACTATTCCCTGTCCAAACCTTATTTCAAAATACGGATAATTAATCATGAATTTTAAGGAGACCTCTCTCCTTTTTTATTATTTTGGACAAGAATATAGTATGCTTTCCCTAACACCATATATATTTAAACATAAAATTTTTTTAAAATTAATACTTCATATTAACAGAATTTTCGCATAAAATAAAATTGGAACCTGCTATTTAAACCAATACGTTTGACTGTATGGTTTTTACTAAAGTATAATTATTTTTATATTATAAGAAAACTGAGGTGATACGATGGGGCATTCTATCGCATCGGTGAGTTAGCAAATATTGCAAACGTGTCCAAAAGGACAATAGACTACTATACATGCATTGGATTAATACATGCTGAACGTTCAAAATCCAACTATAGAATTTATTCTGAAGACGTGATATTGGACTTAAGGTTTATTGATGAATGCAAAAAAATGCATATACCTCTTGAAGAGATTAAGAGAAAGCTAGAAATGAATACGAAAAGGGATTTCCTTACAAGAGAAATCGACAAGCAGGTTGAGACAGTGACCCTTCAAATGAAACATCTTCATTATGAAATATCGGTTTTGATGCCTCTTATCAAAAATTTAGAGGAGAAAGAAAAAGACGATGTCTCTAAGAAGCTGACCTTCGAAGGGTCTGCCTTGCTTCAAGCTCTTGTCAGCTTAAAAAGCTAGTCCAACTTTTCAAGAAAATTAGGAGGTGACACCCTGCCCGTTCATTCGGGACATGGGGAACTTATTTGGACATATTAAACTTGGTTATAGTAGCCATTTTAATTGCTTTAACGGCATTTTTTGTAGTTTCAGAATTTGCCATCGTAAAAATAAGAAGTTCTAGAATTGACCAATTAATAGAAGAAGGCAGCACAAGAGCGATTGCTGTAAAAAAACTGACAACACATCTTGACGAATATTTATCTGCTTGTCAGCTAGGAATTACCATTACTGCTTTAGCCCTTGGCTGGCTCGGTGAAAAGACGTTTGAAAGTATTTTGTCTCCTATCTTCCAATTTTTCAGCTTGCCTGAGTCACTATCACACGTGCTGGTCATTGCATTTGCGTTTATGATTGTGACATTTTTACATGTGGTAGTTGGTGAACTCGCACCTAAAACAGTCGCCATTCATAAAGCTGAGGCAGTTACTTTATTAGTCGCTAAACCGTTGATCTTGTTCTATAAAATAATGTTCCCGTTTATTTGGATTTTAAACGGATCTGCAAGACTTCTGACTGGCTTATTCGGTTTGAAGCCTGCATCAGAGCATGAGTTGGCCCATTCTGAGGAAGAACTTCGTATTATACTTTCTGAAAGCTATGAAAGTGGTGAAATTAACCAATCTGAGTTTAAGTATGTAAATAAAATCTTCGAATTTGATAATCGGATTGCAAAGGAAATTATGGTTCCTCGGACAGAGATTGTTTCATTAGCTAAAGAAGATCATTTAGAAACTTTTCTTCAGGTCGCTCAACATGAAAAATTTACCAGGTATCCAATCATTGACGGAGATAAAGATCATATCATCGGGATGATCAATATAAAAGAAATCCTTACCGAAGTCATCTCGAAAAAAAATGAAGTTGTAGTAAAAACTTTAGATTCCTATGTTCGCCCAATCATTCGAGTAATTGACTCCATACCGATTCATGATTTGCTATTAAAAATGCAAAAAGAACGTATTCATATGGCTGTTTTAATGGATGAATATGGTGGTACATCCGGGATCGTTACAGTAGAAGACATCATCGAAGAGATCGTCGGAGAAATTCGCGATGAATTTGATGCCGATGAGATTCCAAACATTCAAAAGGTAAAAGATGATCATTATATTTTAGACTCAAAAGTGCTTGTTACCGAAATTAACGACCTATTTGGAATTGAAATGAATGATGAAGATGTTGATACTATTGGCGGCTGGATATTAACTGAGAACTATGAAGCAAAAGAAGGAGACATATTGCAGCATGGAGCTTATCTGTTTAGCATTCTCGAGATGGAAGATCATCATATAAAATTTGTAGAAGTAACAAAAATACCCGAAATAGAAACAACCAAACCGCAGGATTTATCTTTAAATGAAACACAAGTCATCTCACAATCTTAAGTCTGAATCTCAGTTCCAATCGGATAGCAATCCTATAAGCGAGTGACTAAAAAATAACCAAAGGAGCATATGCGCCTTTGGTTATTTTTTTGGAAATAGCAGACTGAACATCGTACCCTTCCCTTGCTCACTCACTACTTCTATCTTCCCATCGTGTAGTTCAACAAGTTGCTTCACAATGGATAAGCCAATCCCAAACTCCCCAAAATAATTATTCGTCCTTGATGTATCCGCTTTATAAAACCTCTCCCATATCCAATCAACCTCTTTCGGATCAATGCCGATTCCGTTATCTTCAATATCTATCTGTATACATTCTTCACTCTCAACTGCTCTAAGGGAAATCCAGCCATTTTCAGTGAATTGAATACTATTCTTCACGATATTTACTAAAATTTGTACAATTCGATCATAATCTGCCATCAAGGTTAATTGATCATCTGCCTCTATCGAGATCTGATTGTTTTTCTCTTCCGCTTGGAATAAAAGCTGTTCACTTACAACCTCAAATACTTCTATTACATGAATCTCCATGATGTTTAGATGCAGCTGATTTGACCGGATTTTTTCATAATCCAGATTCTCGTTCACAAGTCTAATTAACCTCTTTGCCTCCCTATCAATTAACGTCATCCCTTTTTCTACTTCCTGTTCCGGAATAAGCTCATTTTTTATCCCTTCTGCTAGCCCGCTAATGGTCGTTAAAGGCGTTCGCAATTCATGAGAAACATCAGCTAAAAACTTTTGTCTGCGATTTTCCAATCGATCAATCTCTTCATTCGACACTTTTAATTTGTTTGCCATTTTATTAAAATCCTTTGCAAGATTGCCCAACTCATCATTGCTTTCATCAGGGACATTTACATTATAGTTCCCCTCTGAAATCATTGAGGTGGCATTGCGAAATACTTTGATTCTGTTCGATAAGTTTTTAGAGAAAAACAGGCTGAGAAAAATCGCAGCAGATAATGAAATGCCGATGGTGTAAATTAAATATTTATTTAGTTGACCCACCATTTGCATCGAGCTACTTGTTGGTGATAAGAGTAAGATGCCACCTGAGATTCTATCCCCCTGCATATAAGGCATGGCCACTAATGTCACTTCTTGATCAAAACGTTTAATATCATGACTAACAGAAATCTGCTTACCTGAGGAAAGCTGATTCCATTCCGCATTCGAAAGTTTTACAATCGGATCCCTGATGTTCGGATAAATAATATTTCCTTTTCCATCGAAGAGAATATACTGGATATTTCTTGCCTCAAGCAGCTGACTGTACTTTATTAACAATTCCTGTGTTTCATCAAGTCTCACAGTTATATCAATTAAAATTTGCTCTCCATATTCACTCAGCTCTTCTACCCTGTTTTCAAAGATATAACTTTCTACAAAGTGTGAAAATAAAACACTCAAAAGTAAGAAAGCCAGAAATAAAATCAAAATATGACTGGTCAGCAACTTATAAAAGAACTTAACTTTCATAGTGCTCTGCTGACTCATCAAATTTATAGCCAACGCCCCATACTGTATGTATAAATGGCTGATCTGTATTGCCTATTTTTTTCCTTAGCCTTTTTATATGAACGTCAACCGTTCTTTCATCCCCATAAAATTGGTAGCCCCAAACTTTATCCAATAATTGTTCCCTGGAAAAAACCTGTTTCGGATTTTTAATGAAATAATATAAGAGATCAAACTCCTTGGGTGTTAAATTGGTTAATAAAACCCCATCAAAATAGGCTTCTCTTGATTCTTTACTAATTTTAAAATAATTGCTCGAAATAAATTGTCCCTCTTCTTGCTCAGAGGTATCTACGTGGAATCTTCTCGTTACTGCTTTAATTCTTGCCATTAATGTAAGTGGGCTAAACGGTTTTGTTACATAATCATCTGCACCCATCTCTAATCCCAATACTTGATCAGATTCACTGTCTTTGGCTGTCAACATAATAATAGGCACCTTGCTTAATTCTCTAATCTTCCGGCATAAAGTCACCCCGTCCATAATCGGAAGCATCCAATCGAGAATAATTAAATCCCAATTGCCCTTATTAAAATACTCAAAACCTGATTGTCCATCGTGAACAAATTTGCCTTGATAGCCTTCCTTCATAAAAAACATTTCAAGCATTGAGCAAACACTTTCATTATCTTCCACAACTAAAATGTTCATTCTGCACCATCCCGAACTCTGTTTATTTAATTCTATTTAACCGAATTATCGTGTTCATTTCAATCAAAGGGTCATCATTTGCATGAAAAAATGATGGATTATTTATTTGTAAGATTAGGACATCATAAGATGAACCCTATTTTATCTTGGAGGAATGAGCTATGAAAAGAAAAGTATATGTTGTGATTACCCTATGCATTTTACTCATTGGTACGTTCTTAACTTTACTGCCTCCTGCTGCACAAGCAATCGATAGTAAAGACCTGGATGTGGGTAAACATCCTCACTGCACTTCACTGGATCAAAAAGAATTAAAAGATTTACAGAATAAAGGCTTTAAGAAAAAAGATATCATTATAGCATCACATATCGCTAAACACACAGATAAGAATGCAGAGGAAATTTTGGCGTATTATAAAGACCATGAAGAGTCATGGAAAAAAACAGCCGCTCATTTCGGTGTAGATTTAAAGAAACTTAAGGAACATCATAAGAAGAAGGAAAAAAGATTATTAGAGCATAAAGACGAAGTAATTAAAGTACTCTCATCCTATTCTGGCAGAACCGAAGAAGAAATTCAAAGCTGGCTTCAAGGTGGTGAAAGTTTCCATTTAATCATTGCAGGATTAGCCATTTCCAAAGTGAGTGGCACAGATATCAATGATATTTTCAAAATGAAACAGGATGGCCGCAGTATCCGTCAGATTAAAACAGACTTGAAAGTAAAAGACGAGGAGCTAGAAAAAGAGTTTGCCACCATTTTCACCGAAGTAAAAAAGGTATTAAAGGAAGAAAGAAATCAAACCCGCTGATATTCACAGCGGGTTTTCTTATTTCCATTTGCCATACATCAAGGCTATACTATTATTGGGAAGGTGAATGAAATGAATGATGAACAAACACAATTTGAAAATTTTGATGAAGAGACACTTTTCATTGTGTCTCAAACCTTTAAAGCTCTATCAGACCCTACAAGGTTAAGAATACTGCATTTACTATTCCATGAAGAACACTCTGTGAATGAAATTGCAGAAAAGCTTTCTTTATTACAATCAACAGTCTCTCATCAGCTCCGTTTTTTAAAAAACCTAAGACTTGTTAAATTCAGAAGAGAAGGAACTACTCTTTACTATAGCCATGATGATGAGCATGTCATCAGTCTTCTGAAACAAACAATAGACCATGCCCAGCATTCCTAATTACAGCTTTCTTGATGACCTGGGCATCCGCTATTTTCCCCTTCAACCTGAATGGTGCTGTGCTCAATACCGAATTCATTATGCAGCACCACCTGTGACTTACGTAAAACTTCGTCATGATTGATATCGCCCTGCATGATAATATGACAGCTTAAGGAATGATAGCCCGATGTGATTGTCCAAACATGGAGATCATGCACATCAGCTACTTCAGGTATTTGCTGAAGCGATAATTTAATCTTTTTAATCTCTAATCCATCTGGTGTACCTTCCATTAGTACATGGAAGGATTCCTTCATTACCCTCCAGCCGCTAATCAAAATGAGAATCGCTACAATTGCACTGGCAATTGGATCTGCTATTCCCCAATTAAAAAAGTAAATGAGCAAGGCTGCTATTATCGCTCCAACTGAACCAAGCATATCCCCAATGACATGTAAAAAGGCACTCTTCACATTTAGGTTATCATCTTTATCCCCCTTCATGAGAATAAACGCTGCTGCAATATTTACTATTAACCCAATCGCAGCAATTGCAAGCATCCCAAGACTTTGAACAGCTGGCGGATCTAGCAATCGATGATAAGCTTCATAAAAGATGTACAATGCAATAAGGATTAATGTTAGTCCATTAATGGCTGCTGCAATGATCTCGAAACGTTTGTATCCAAAGGTCTTCCTGTCTGTTGACTTCTTTTCAGCCATTTTAATGGCTATAAAACTCAACCCGAGTGCCGCTGCATCACTTAGCATATGACCTGCATCAGATAACAGTGCGAGACTATTTGTCATAATCCCCCCGATTAATTCTACAACCATAAAAGAGGCAATTAAAAAGAATGCCCATAAAAGGACTTTCTTATTGGTTGAAGAATGATGGTGGTGTGATCCATGTGAATGTCCGTGTCCCATGGTACTGTTCCTCCTATCTATATATGAATATATGTTCATATATACATTATGAGTTAAACTCAAACAATGTTCAACCCTATTAAATAATATCGAATGATTTTTTTTACCTGTTCTTTTTTCGACATGTCGCTTTACTGAAGCTGATTCTATCATTTCCATTGAATTTAACATTTTGCTAAATAATAACCTTTTTAACCTTTTCTTTAACATTTTTCCCAAAAATATTTTTTATCCATAAAAAGTAATGGTAAAATAGAAATGTATCTTATTTCCATAAGGAGGAGAAAAGGATGCAAAATAGAAAAAAAACGCTGTGATTGTTCTAGTATTTTCTTGTAAACAATCGTTTTTTTTCGTCATTACATATGTAAAGAAGGAAGGATTTTATGGCAAAGGCACACAAATCAGAAAGTATCATGCACATTATTTATCGGTATTTTATGCTTCTTATTGGTGCAGTACTCGCTGCACTCGCAATTGAGTTATTCCTAATTCCAAACTCCATTATTGATGGAGGAATCATCGGTATATCATTAATTGTTAACAATTTAACGAACATTAATTTCGGTATCTTAATTATTTTCTTTAATATTCCATTTTTATTTGCAGGGTATAAGCATATTGGCAAAACCTTTTTCTTATCCTCTCTTTTTGGCATAGTTGCTCTAGCTGTCGCCGAATCCCAGCTTCACCATTTTACAGCATTTACAACAACCCCTCTGCTCGCGACGGTTTTTGGCGGACTTATTCTCGGTGCCGGCGTCGGTCTAGTCATTAGACACGGAGGCGCTTTAGATGGAACCGAGATTTTAGGCATCCTCTTAACCAAAAAAATCCCATTCTCTATCGGCGAATTTGTCATGTTTTTCAATATCTTTGTGTTTACATGGGCAGGCTTCGTGTTAGGATGGGAGCAAGCAATGTATTCGATCATCGCCTATTATGTAGCTTCGAAAACAATCGATACAGTTGTTCAAGGCTTTGAAGGTGATACCAAGGCAGTAATCATTGTGTCTGATCATTACGAGGATATCTCGGAAGCCATTATTGAACGGCTTGGAAGAACAGTAACCAAACTGAAGGGTAAGGGCGGATATAAAGATAATGATAAAGATATTATTTATGTCGTCATAACCCGATTGGAGATATCAAAATTAAAATCAATTGTTAATGAAATTGATACAAATGCTTTTACAACTATCATGGATACGCAGGAAGCACAAGGAAGTAAATTCAAATCTGCGATTCATTAACAAAAGAGTAGGCCCAAAAGATGATAATCATCATTTTTTGGACCTACTCTTTTCATTTGTCCAGCTTCAGTTCCTAGGGGCTCGAAGTCTTACGTTGTCGCACCTGAACAGTCGCCTACGCTTTTCTTTTTGTCTAGCTTCGGCTCCTAGGTGCTCGAAGTCTTACGTTGTCGCACCTGAACAGTCGCCTATTTTCTTTTCACAAGTATTTTCTGTGGATGGTTTTGCCGTCGTAGGTGAAGACCATCTCTTTCCCTTCTACTATTGTTTCCATATGGACGGATCGACCCCATAGCTGATGCACATATGGCATTACTTTCTCAAGATACTTGAGGTCTAGTTCGACATCTTCAAACCAATGCTTCAAGTAGAGTTCACCGTTTTTCATATAGTCTCCATCGTTAACAGTGATATATGGGAAGCCACCATTCACACGCATACTCACTAGCTGATCACGGACATTCTCCCATGCTTTATCCACGACTTTGTAATCTTTGCCCTGCTTTTGGAATAAATACATATCCTCTCTTAGCACAAGGTCCTTTGTCAAATAATTGCGGATAAAGGAAATATCTGATTCAATCTCCCTTACCTCAAACATTCTCTCTCTCCCAGACCCTGGTTTTACGCCTCTCCTTTTCATTTCTTCTGTCGGATTGTTATAACGCTCCTCGATATCCTCAAAAATTTTCAATCCTAAATAATATGGGTTAATACCAGTCTTTGAAGGCTGAACTACCCCGGCATTTAATTTGGCAAACTCCAATGCTTCTCCAGATGTTAAGTCCATTTCCCGCAATATCCGCTGATGCCAAAAAGAAGCCCAGCCTTCATTCATAATTTTTGTTTCTAACTGCGGCCAGAAATAAAGCATTTCTTCACGCATCATTGTTAAAATATCCCTTTGCCATTCTTTTAACTCGCGGCTGTAATGTTCGATAAACAAGAGGATATCCTTCTCTGGCTTAGGTGGGAATTTCCTTTTTTTTACAGTTTTATCTTCTTTCATGACTGATTGGTCCAAGTCCCATAAATCATCATAAGGGGAGGTTGATTGAATGGTTGAGCTTTCTTCCTCATCCGTATCCCATACGAATTTTGGCCGCATGAGAGATGGATCAATATGCTCCTCTATTGCTAGTATGGCATCGAGAAATGTCTCCACTTCTTTTTTTCCGTAGTCTATTTCATATTGTCTGATTCTATCCGCCGTAGCTGCCATACTTTCCACCATGTCCCTCTTTGTATTTTGGAAGCGGACATTATTCTTAAAGAAATCGCAGTGCGCTAATACATGGGCAACAATGAGCTTATTTTGGATTAATGAATTCGAATCAAGTAAAAATGCATAGCATGGGTCTGAATTAATGACGAGTTCATAAATCTTTGATAAACCGAAGTCATAGTGAAGTTTCATTTTAAAGAACTGCTTTCCAAAGCTCCAATGAGAATATCTGGTTGGCATACCGTACGCACCAAAAGTATATATAATTTCCGCCGGGCAAATTTCATAACGCATCGGATAATAATCTAATCCAAAACCATTGGCAATTTCAGTGATTTCCGCTATTGCATATTCCAAAGCTTTATTATCTTGATTCAGCAACCTCTCATCACTCCCTATCATGTTCCTTAACATAATCTATGATTTAACAATGGGAATGATGTGTAGCTGTTGGTCAATTTCAAATTGAACATAATGTTTATCATGAAATGACCAAACCCAAAAATCTCTCTCACGCCTGCATGGATTTCTCATTTAAATCTAAAGGTCAGGAATGGGCATCATTATAGTTAAAAAAGAAGCTTGTTCCCTTATTTTGATAAGGAATAAAGCTTCTCTTCGTTTGACTAATTTTTCATCTGCTCTTCCACAGTCAAGCTAATGAATTTACTGGCATCAAGTCTATGCGTTACTTTTACCAATACTGTAACTGCTTTTTCATTCTCGATCACTTCATAAACGAATGAGTCAATGACCTCTGTATCAGAGATTTTTCTTCTTCCCGCGTATTTATAATCAACCACTGCTTCATCTGGGTAATCCTCTTTGACAACTGCTGTGGCTATTCTTCCGTACTTTTCATAATCCACTTTTTCTTGGTGCTCAGATAAAACATGCTCATTGGCAAACGCAGGAGAATAATATATGTACCCAAAACATGCCAATGCAAAAAGCGCTATAATCAGCTTTTTCATCGTTACCTCCACAATTTAGTCGTTAATACATTTATTTTTTACGAAAAATAAATGATTTATGTATCTTTTTAAGAATGCTTTTTCTTTCAAACATTATACAGGTAAAAGTTGATAACCCTTAAAAATCAACCTGTCCAATTTTTTGTGTAAGAAAAGAAGAAGAGGCTGTGCAAACTATAATCAACTCCTTAAAGGGAGGAGAGGGCAAATGAATAAAGTGGATTATGATCGCGCTTTGTATTACACCAACCGTTCTGAATGGGATAATTTATTGATTCTCATGGTGCGGACACATGACCAGTTTTTATCGAAGAAAATCGAGCATTTTCTTCATGCATATAATTTTGAAAAAGACTATACCGTCATTGAAGGACAGTTATATTCTTTACTACGCTACATTGACCATGCCAACCAATTGTCTGAGGAAGAAATAAAGACCGCTTCGTCCTATCTGATTTAGAATTCCACCATAATAAACAAAAAACACGGCTTACCCCGTGTTTTTTTGTTTTATTTAAACCCGTTGCGAACAGCTAGTAATGCTGCTTGAGTTCGATCGGCTACCTCTAATTTAGAAAGAATATTTGATACATGAGTTTTAACCGTTTTTTCCGTTATAAACAACGATGCTGATATTTCCTTATTGCTTTTTCCCTTTGTAATTTCCTTTAGAACATCTCGTTCTCTATTGGTTAATTCATCTAAGGGATTCATTTTTTTATGATTATAATGGGATAATAACTGTGTTGTAGCTTTTGGATGGATTTGACTCTCTCCATTAACCAATTGCTTTATTGACTTTACTAGCTCGTCAGGATGAACATCCTTTAATTGATATCCTGATGCACCTGCCTCTAATGCTGGAATGACATGTTCTTGATCGGAAAAGCTCGTTAATATCATTACATGGATATTAGGAAATGCCTTTTTGATTTCACAAGTTGCCTCCACACCGTTCATGATTGGCATATCTAGATCCATTAAGACAACGTCAGGTTTAAGCCGTGTTGCTTCTGCCACAGCTTCCTTGCCATTACTCGCTTCCCCGACAATATCGATACCGGACTGTGTTTTCAGAAAAAATACAAGACCTCGCCGTACAACATGATGGTCATCCGCTATTAACACTTTTATAGACATCTTTATTATCCATCCTTTATACTGGGATTTCTATTGTGATCATTGTTCCTTCATTTGGAAAAGTTTGAATATGAAATTCACCCTTTAACGCTTCTGTTCGTTCTTTCATACTTTTTAAGCCCATCGATGGAAGGATCGTGTTCTTTTGATAATGAAAACCTGCTCCTTCATCTTTGATCACCATCAATACTTTGTTATCTTTTACTATTAAGGTTAAGTCAATTTCCGATTGCCCGGAATGCTTTTTGCAATTCATCATTGCCTCTTGAGCAATTCTCCATAGCGTCTCTTCCACTTTCCCAGGTAATAAAGTGACTCCTCTTACATGATAGTTCATATTCAAACCAACCATTTTACTATAACTCTGTACGGCAGCAATCAGCCCATCTTCTAATCCCTGAGGCTTTAGCTGCCATATAAGCGCCCTCATCTCATTGAGTGCTTCCTGAGCTAAATCCTGTATGTAGGTAAAGGTCTCCTTAGTATCCGTATCCTTCGCAAGCTCTCTTCCGCCCCTTGCCGTTAAACTTAATGAAAATAACAATTGATTGACTGAATCATGTAGATCGCGCGCAAGCCTGTTCCGCTCTTCTTTTAAGGCTGTTTCTTGTTCTCTTTGGGTAAGCTTAATTCGTTTTAATGCAGTGCCAATTTGAAATGCTACTGACTCAAGTAAAGCCAATTCTTTTTCATCAAAGTTTTTTTTATGTGGAGACCCAATATTCAACAGACCAAACAGTTCACTGCCTGCCCGCAAAGGGACGGTAGCATGGTGCGTTAATCCATCTGTTTGATATCTTTCTTCTGCTTCTGCCTCCTCGATTCTTTTACAGCTCATGATATTTGTTGCATTTTGAAGCACACCGTTTTTAAATCTGTTTAAACACCAACAATCAGGTCTGCACATAGGGGCAAGATTGTCATATTTTAGTGCTTCAGGCAGATGAGCGTAAGCAGCTAAGCGATGCTGGCCATTGTCCACCATAAAGATCCATCCCATTTTCAGGTCAGTGACATCCAGCAGTTTATGTAAAACCTCGGGTAAAAGGGTTTGAAGCTCTGTCCCTTCATTTAGCAGTTCTGCTATTTCCTTTAATATACCTATTTCAGCTTGTTTTTCTTTTGTCATATCCATTCTCCTTCTCACTTCATAAAACAAGCAAGTGTGAGTGCTATGCCTTTAATTATACAGTGTTTCTGTAAAAAGAGCCTCTGTCTTTCAGATGAAAAAGACTACATCAAAAGTTGTAGTCTGAGACCGTAGACAAGCCCATTCAATTAATGAAAAAGAGTGGTATGGGACTTTCTGAAGCGATCCGAGGGGCGAACGTCGAGCAGTAAGCATCTCCAAACCCAGGGAAGTTGGCTTACTTTTGCTTTTGTCGGCTTGCTGAGACGTACATTAAAAGTTGCAGTCTTTTTCATCTGAATGATGATAAAAGCTGTAATAAAAAAACTGCCCTAAAGATTTGGTCATTAGAGCAGCTTTCCATTCATAGATAATTTTCAACTAGCTTCATAAAACTTTCTTCAATGGTGAATAGCTTTTCTTTACTTTGCTCAAGCGATTCACCTACAACACCAAAATAAAATTTGATTTTAGGCTCAGTACCTGATGGACGTAAACAGATCCATGTGCCATCTTCAAAAAAGTATTTAAGCACATTGGACTTTGGCAGATTAATGATGGACACTCCACCAGCACTTTCTGTCCTTTGACTTGTTAAATAATCCTCAACAGCAATAAGTCCCATATCACCAATCCTTTGAGGAGGATTAGTGCGGAAGGAAGCAAGTATGTTAGAAATGACTTCTGCACCATCTTTTCCTTTCAAAGTAAGCGATCGCAGACCCTCACGGAAATAGCCATGCTCTTCATAAATAGCCATTAACGCATCATAAAGAGATATGCCTTTTTCCTTATAATACGCTGTAACCTCAGCTGAAAGTAAAGCTGCCTGAACAGCATCTTTATCTCTGGCAAAATCACCGATTAAGTAACCGTAGCTTTCCTCATATCCAAATATGAATTTATTATCGCCCGTTGCTTCGTATTCACTCATTTTTTCAGCAATAAATTTAAATCCAGTTAATACATCGGTTGTCTCAATGTTGAATGCTTGAGCGATTTTTCTTCCTAACTCTGAAGTAACGATTGTTTTCAAAACCATACCGTTGGGCGACAACGACCCTTTTTCCTTTTTTTGAGATAAGATGTAATGAAGTAATAGGGCGCCTGTTTGATTGCCAGTCAACAGTTCATATTCATCTTTATTATTTTTCACGGCAATTCCCAAACGGTCTGCATCAGGATCTGTAGCTATTAATAGATCAGCGTTTACCCGTTCTCCTTCTTTAATTGCCAATTCAAATGCAGACTTTTCTTCCGGATTCGGGCTGGACACGGTCGAAAATTCCGGATCAGGAAGCTCCTGCTCTTTTACTACATGAACGTTCTTATAGTGCAACGCTGATAGTCCGTCTCTGACAGGCTTATTCCCTGTTCCATGCAAAGGGCTAAATACAATTGAAAGATCCGTTCTCTCACCAATAGAAGTATTTTCGGAAATCGTTTGTAATTTTTCAACATACGCACGATCAATAGTTTGTCCAATCATCACGATTAGGCCCTTCTCTTTCAATGACTCTTCATCTTCCACTTCAATTAGCAGCTCATTTTCAACTTCATCTATTTTTTGGATCACTTGATCCGCTGCCTCTGGTGGTAACTGAGCCCCGTCAGGACCGTACACTTTATATCCATTATATTCAGGTGGATTATGGCTTGCAGTTATCACAATACCCGAGAATGCCTGTAAATACCTCACTGCGAATGATAGTTCTGGAGTAGGGCGCAATTCATCAAAGACATAAGTTTGAATGCCACGAGTAGCCAGTGTTTTTGCAGCTTCCATGGCAAACTGAGGCGACATATGACGTGAATCATAGGCAATGACTACCCCGCGGGTTTTTGCTTCAGCCCCATGATCTTCTATATATGCTGCTAGCCCTGCGGAAGCCTTTCTGACTGTGTACACGTTCATCCGATTCGTGCCAGCACCAATTTCTCCTCTCATGCCGCCTGTTCCAAATTCTAACCCTTTATAAAACGCTTCCTCGAGGTGCTTCTCATCCTTTGATATATCTATCAATTCCTTTTTCATTTGCGGATCTAATTTTTCAAATTTCATCCATCTATCAGACTTTTGTTTCCATTCCATTTTCTTTCCCCCTGGTAATCGCACTTATATCTCTCATTCGAAAGATATTAGAAAAGCGCTAGCGCCTTGCTCACCCTCAGGCATAGCATAGGACGAACCTCACTTAAAAGGTGGTCTTTACCTTTCTGGAGGGTTGGCTTAGACCATAGAGGGGGTTGGACGCTTGCGCTAGACATTTTTCTAACTTTTAAATTTATTCTTTCTTATTTTTTACAGAATATCCCTTTCGAAACCCTCTTTTAAGGACTTCTTTAATCATCGGATCCATTTCATTTATATTTAATTTGGTAAATATCATGTCTTCTGTCTTTCAAATGTCTGACTGTGCCGTCCTGCCTCTTTCTTCTTAAAATTTCTAAGTCTACATCACCAATTTGCACCATTTCGATATTTGGATTAGCTTCTCCTACAATTCCATCCCTGGAAAACTCAAAATCTGAAGGAGAGAATATGGCAGATTGGGCATATTGGATATCCATATTCTCTGTTTGCGGAAGATTTCCGACCGTACCAGATATGGCGGTATAAATTTGGTTTTCAATCGCTCTTGCTTGCGCACAATAACGCACCCTTAAATAGCCTTCACGATCTTCAGTACAAAACGGAACAAAAATGATTTTTGCCCCTTTATCTGTAGCAATCCGTGCTAACTCAGGGAATTCGATATCGTAACAGATTTGAATCGCGATTTTTCCACAATCAGTGTCAAAAACTCTTACTGAATCCCCGGCGCTTATTCCCCACCATTTTCTTTCATTTGGTGTGATATGCAATTTATATTGCTTTTCAATCGTTCCATCTCGTCTGAACAAGTAAGCAATATTATAGATCTTGTCTTCATCTTCTTTAACAAAATGAGACCCGCCAATTATATTAATATTATAACGTACAGCCAAATCAGTAAACAACTGTATATAATCCTCTGTGAACTCAGTCAGCTTTCTAATCGCTAAACTTGGTACCTTTTCATGTAAGAAAGACATAAGCTGGGTCGTAAATATTTCTGGAAAAACCGCAAAGTCAGCTTCAGCATCTGAAGCAACATCTGTGTAATATTCAACTTGATTTGCAAAATCTTCAAAAGAATTGATTTGCCTCATCATATATTGCACGACACATATTCGCACAGGATAGCTTGTTTTATAAAATCGCTTTGTTGTTGATTTATAATCCACATTATTCCATTCCATTAAGGTCGCATATTTATTGGACTGTGTATCATCCGGCAAATAATTTGGATTAATTCTCATTAATGTGTACCCATTTAAAAGCTGGAATGATAATACTGGATCATATATCGTATGTAAAGAGACTTCATTCACATATTCTCTTGGGCTCATTTCCTTTGCATGTTTATGATAGTTAGGTATCCGGCCGCCAATGATAATGCTCTTTAAGTTCAACTCCCGTGCCAGCTCTTTTCTTTGCTCGTATAGCCGGTGGCCAATTTTCATTCGGCGATATTCAGGGTGAACCATCACCTCAATTCCATATAAATTATAACCTTCATCATTATGATTGGTTATATAGCCGTCGTCGGTCACATCCGCCCATGAATGGCGATCATCATACTCATCAAAGTTAATAATTAAACTTGAACACGATCCAATAATTTCTCCATCGTATTCAGCGACAAACTGCCCATCCGGAAAAATATTCAAATGACTTTCGAGGTGATCCCGTTTCCACGGATCCATACCAGGAAAACAAACCTCTTGAAGTGAAATTATTTCATCTATATCTTCATGTTTCATATTTCTAATAATCATTTTCTTTTCAAATTTGCTCAGGTCTAATTTCTTCATGTTTAGCGCTCCCTTTTACTATCTTCATGTTGAACAGTTTTTCACTTACTTCCTATTCCCTTTTTTATTCATTTATAATCATCCTTAAAATATGGTATTATTACCTTGTTCTATTTCATTAAAGCAACATAATTCATGGTAAATTTGCGAAAAGTATGATATTTTCATGAAGGTTTCTTGAACAATGAACAACTTCGTTTACAAGCTTAAGAAAACAGCTATATAATTTTATATGTAATTAAACGAAAAGGAGATACATATGGTGAAATCCCAAAATAAAGACCCGCGCGAAAATTTGCTCTTTGTTGCATGGGCTGCATCAGTCGTTGCTATGTTCGGAAGTTTATATTTTTCTGAAATCAAACAATATGAGCCATGTGCACTTTGTTGGTATCAAAGGATTGTCATGTATCCGTTCGTCGTCATTCTGGGTATCGCTGTTGTAAAAAAAGACTATCGAATCAGCCTGTATTCCATGATTTTATCTGGTATTGGTGCATGTATTTCCATTTATCACTATGGTTTGCAGAAGTTATCATTCCTTGCAGAAGCAGCACCTGCTTGTGGAAGGGTTCCTTGTACTGGCCAATATATTAACTGGTTTGGCTTTGTCACCATCCCATTTTTGGCTTTAATTGCTTTTATTATTATTTTTATTTGCAGTGCAATGATTTGGAAAATGACAAGGGAGGAAGCTAATTGAAAAAGGTAATTATATTTCTAGCAATCATTATTTTATTATTTGCCGGTGTGGGAATTTTAACAAAGATGCAGAATGAGCAAAAGGTATCTGGTAATAACCCTTATGGCAAAAATACATTGCATCCAGAAACTGCCAATCAGCTTAATGACCCTAATTACAGTAATATTATACTTCCATCGGACTTAAAAGATGTACTCGCTGATGAGGGCGATGCTACTGTTTATTTCTTTAGCCCGCTTTGTGAATATTGCAAAAAAGCGACGCCGATTGTTTCACCTCTTTCTGAAAATATGGATGTCAATTTAGTTCAATATAATTTACTGGAATTTGATGAAGGCTTCAATGACTATGCAATTAAAGAAACGCCTACAATCATTCAATTTAAAGATGGCAAAGAAACAGCAAGGATTACTGGACTTCAAGATAAAGCGGTATTTGAGAACTGGTTTAACGAACATTCCAAGTAAGAAAAGCGCAGGCAGAGCCTCCCGAAAAAGGTGTTCCTTTTTGGGAGGCTCTGCCTGCTATTTAGGAAAAAAACAGCCTTTCTTATCTCAAATGGGCGTTTCTTTGTTTTTTAGATAGGAATACTGCTTTTTCTTATCTGAAATAGGCGTTTTTCTGTTTTTGGGATTGGAATACGGCTCTTTCTTATCTGAAATGGGCTTTTTTCTGTTTTTGGGATTGGAATACGGCTTTTTCTTATCTGAAATGGGCGTTGCTTTGTTTTTTGGGATAAGAATACTGCTCTTTCTTATCTGAAAAGGGCATTTTCTGTTTTTGGGATTGGAATACTGCTTTTTCTTATCTGAAATAGGCGTTTTTCTGTTTTTGGGATTGGAATACGGCTCTTTCTTATCTGAAATGGGCTTTTTTCTGTTTT
>NZ_JAUSUB010000003.1 GCF_030813235.1 Cytobacillus purgationiresistens
ACGCACAAGAAATGAAGGTGGTCTTTCCTTCAATTCTTGTGTGGCTTAAGACCTCGAGGGGCTAGGCCCTGCAGCTGGACAACCCGAAAAGCGGAGGGGCCTTGGTCAGCCCCGACAAGCTTAAGACGCACAAGAAATGAAGGTGGTCTTTCCTTCAATTCTTGTGTGGCTTAAGACCTCGAGGGGCTAGGCCCTGCAGCTGGACAACCCGAAAAGCGGAGGGGCCTTGGTCAGCCCCGACAAGCTTAAGATCTCGAGGGCTATTCCCTACAGCTGGAAAGAACAGAATTTAAAGGCAGGCAACAAACTTAATAGCTCGAAGTTAAACGAACTATTTTCTTTTTTCTTCAAGTCATGAATATACAGTTAAATATTGTAATTATACATTTTTAAAAGAAATATAAATTTAGATAAAAAAGTCTACCTCCTTATATTTTTTAATTTTTCAGAACCTTTTCTCTTTAATTACAATTGAAGAATAATCGACATAAATATTCATTTATATGATAAAATTTCTTTTATTGGGCAAATTTTACGAAAGTAAAAGACGCAAAGCCACGGGCCTAAAGCATGAAGATGTCATGGCAGCCGGGTTGCACAGTGCTGGGTTATACTACATTAGTATTTTTCGCTTTTTTAGCACACCCTCATCACAAAAGCTTCTCTTTTATTAAAAAGCATACATTATTCACAATTCCTTTCTAATTTGCCTAATTTTAGCTGAAGGAAAGGTGTGTAACATGATTCTACCAACTGTACAAAGCGAAGAAACCAATTTGACTCATATCGTAAAAGATCAACACTCTTGTTTTTGCGGATTTAAGTACAATGTCTTTGCTACATTTACAAAAAGGGACTTGAAAAAGATTCAATTTAAACCAAATGAAAAAATCACTTGTCCTTCATGCAGAGCAACGCTAAAAAATAAAATTTAAAAAAGGGGCGCTGTTTTCGAGCACCCCTTTTTCTCTCTCAATATAAAAACCAACCCTGTTACAATAACTCGGGTTGGTTTTTATGATTCTGATGTCAGTTTGAGTAATATTTTTCTTATAATCCAACCTATGAGAACGCCAGGTATGACGGAGAGGATGGGTAGCCATACAGGTCCAAAAAGCACGCCAAACAATGTTACCTCTGTTGAATACATCAGTCCCACCGTAACGAAATATGCTGAGAAAACAAAGGGCAAAAAAGCATAACGATCCTTTCCCCCGCCAGCATCCTTATAGGCGTCCCATATCGCAAAAAAGTATAAACACGGGTAAAACATAAGCCATCCATAGTTCGCAAGCTCAGCAGCCTGCTGAATTTTCCCTTGAAAGCTAAGCATGATGATTTCATTAAAATTTGCTTGGACATTAAATAAAATTTCTAGGCCGAGAAACACAGTCCCTTTAAATACTTTTCCATTTAAGTATTGGCCAAATCCAGGAAATGCGATAGACCAGAATAGTTTTTCAAGCGCATTCTTATTCACGTATGATCCCTATTTCTTCTTTAGTTTGGCTATATGATTATGATCAATAGATTGCGGTGCTTGCTCTAGCCATCCGTTTGTAATTAATATCTTTGCTGCTTCATTTCCTAAACTCAGTATTTCGGCCATTAGTTTTCCATACATTACACCTAAATCTCTTCGGCTTGAAGTCCCTAAAGCAGTTCCATAAAAGCCGGAGATTGTAGCAATATACATTACAACTTGCATCATCATTAACTTATCTGAAAAAGGCGGGGTGGTCGAATTCAACACCTCTGAATCCCAAGTAGATGAAACTGAAATATTTTCTTTAATAAGTGTTTTGGTAAATTCTTCTACACTTTCATTAAATAACCGGACGCCTTTAGTCATGAATTTTATTACATCAGGAGAAGCCGCCGTTTGACTGAATCCTAAAAGCAGCGCTTTACCTAAGGCATTTCTCTGCATGTCATTATAAATATTCATAATTTCTATCACAGTTAGCGCCCTTTGCTCACCGATGAAGCCACTTAGATAACCTTCTTTTTTAGCGATTTCAACTTTTTCAGGAATCGGTACAGATGGATTTCGATAATAAACACCTTTATCCTGTAATAATTTCAACGCTTTTTTATAAAGTTCAATGTCTAAGTGAAGCGATTCAGTAAAAAGTTCCAGCACATCCGAACGCACAGCAATCGAAACGGCTGTACTATATCCAATCATTCCGTACCTTGTCATATCATGAATATAACTGAGCATTAAGACCTCAGAATATAAAAGAGGAGCTTGGAGATTAACATCCTCTTCGACCGTTACCGACTTTTGGATTGGATGATCCTCTTTTTCATAAATCCCAATAATTTCATTAACTAGTTTTTCGCATGTTTCAATAGCAAAATCAATAATAGCACATAGATCGTTATCTTCGGTTTTTTCTTTAAAGAACTTCAATACACACATATACATGTTATTGTTCATGTATGCATTCCAAAGTTGAGCCATTTCTGCCGAGGTTAAGCGCTGATCCATTTCAGTCATATGAACCCCCCTATGAAAGATTAACTATAGGTTTTCCTAGTAGGCTTGAAATCATTCCCATATTATTTACAGATTTTTTTCCTGAAAAAAAATGGTGTAATTTTCATCTATTTTGTCGGATTTTTTTCATATTTCACGAATTGCTTGATGATTTCGTGGTTTAAATCAATGTATTTCTGGTAGAAAAGACCAAATCAAAAGGCGATTTGGTCTGCTACTTACTATGTTATTTATTATCTTCCTTCGTAAAAACGGATAAAATAGTTAGGGTATTTCAAAAAATCACTTTACTCGCAGTACTTGTCCAACACGAATTGTATAATTGGCATCTAATCCATTCCAATCGCGAATTTGTTGAATGGTACTGCCATACCTTTGCGCTATTGAGTATACAGTGTCCCCTGCCACAACAGTGTGGTAAATTGCAGCTCCACCTTTTGCTGGAAGGTTATATGCGCGCACTAAACCATTTACATGTCCACGGGCGATTCTTTCAATAAAAGATGCCTGTTTTAATTTATTGGCATCAGCAACAGTATCGATAAATCCGTTCTCCGTTAGGATAGCCGGCATAATGGATTCACGAAGCACATGAAAATTCGCCTGCTTCTTGCCGCGATCACTGTAATCAACTTGCTTCATCACTTCTTCATGAATAAGATTCTGAATGGTCGTTACAGGTGCAACAGATCCTGGGTAAATATAGTCTTCATAGCCTGTCCCGCCCCCAGCATTAATATGAACAGATAAGAAATAATCCGCTCCCCAATTATTTGCTGCAGTTGTACGAGCAGGTAATGAGACAGTCTGATCCCCAGTTCTGCTCATTAGGATTGAAACATTATTATATTCACTTAAAAGCATATCTCGGATTCTAGTAGAAATCTGTAAAGTCAGCGCCTTTTCTTGCAATCCATTTCCTACTGCTCCCGGGTCTGTTCCACCATGACCAGGATCTATAAAAATTTTCACCATTTTGCATCTCTCCTTTGAGATAGTTTATTAAAGTAGTTAATAGAAGGATTGTACGTGCGAACTAATTTCCACATAGGTATCACCCTCTTTTTTTGCAAAATAAAAAAACCACCTAATCTCGGCGGCTTATCGATGTTCACTTTTTGATTTAAGAACCTCCACAGCTCTAGTAATCACAGATGGTACTGGCAACCCTATCTTTCCTGCATTTTCAATAATTGAAATTACTTCATTTGCTAAATAAAAAAAGATAACTGCATCCCTGATAAGATGGTTATCTCCTAATACGGTATCTATTAAATGAGCGACTGCAACAAGAGCGAAGATCATTACCTTTTTTGCAATTCCTTTGAATCCTACTTTGCTGCTTAACCCTGAACCATACGCACCGGCGATGATTCCAGTTGCATAATCCAAGATGACAAATACTAGTAGAATCTGCAACAAAGTAGTCCCCCCCCCAAATAGATAAGATGCTGCAGTACCTCCACATGCAATAGTGAATTTGAGTACGCTTTCCAAAATTCACGCTCCTTTTTAAAGAATACTTAGATTTCTTACTAATCTTATATTAATCACTTATACAAAGTTGCTTTAAATTTATTTCTAGCCTCTATTTTAAAAAAACGGA
Source organism: Cytobacillus purgationiresistens (assembly GCF_030813235.1). Lineage (GTDB taxonomy): Bacteria > Bacillota > Bacilli > Bacillales > Cytobacillaceae > Cytobacillus > Cytobacillus purgationiresistens. The sequence goes on from NZ_JAUSUB010000003.1 coordinate 4,110, forward strand.
TTAACATTACCAATTATAGATGATATTTCTGCTAAAAATTTCTGCATACACTATGCTTCATTTCCTTGATCCACATTTTCAAAGGCTTCACAAAGATAATCAAAAACCATTGCTTTTTTTCCACTTACCTCTTCATCAAAACTAAATACAATTTCCTTCAAAGTTGTTAACATTCCGTTATAATCCTCTCCATTAATAATGAAATGTTCATCTAAGAGTAAGTTTTGCTGCTTTTTAAATCCGTTTACATCTTTTACGATAAAATCCCCGTTTTCTTTCTTTTGAGGTTGACCACTTTCATCAAGATCTGCATACTCTTTTAGAAGAATCACTTCTTCTTCGCACACTAGTTTCCATTTTTCTTGCAGCAACTTAATAAAACGTGTACGATGTCGTGATTGTTTGCCTTTTAAAGATATATTGAATATGAATTCAATTACTTCTGGAATATATGACTGTTTAATGACCAATTTCATTATGTGATGCCCCCTAATCCTCTTTGATATTTTCCAATTTTATTATTCTCTTCTCAAGCTTGCTTATCTTATCCTCATGCTCACTTACAATGGGCACTAAGGGTATCCATAAAGTGCTGTATGAAATACTTTCTATTTCTTTTCGTTTGTTTCTAATTACAAATTTCCCCAAACCTTCCGCATAAATGTCCTCTGCAATAAAACCGATAGACCTTACATTTTCAGGTAAGTCAATTTCTTCCCAATCGATTGTTTCTCCATCTGCTTCTCGTGCCAACAAATCCGAATAAGTTTCTGAAGCTGTTTTGTCATACCATGTTTTTGGTGCTAAGTTCAAAATATTTTTATATGGAACATCTCTCATTTCTTCAATAGCCAATTTATACTTAGCTGCTGAAGATTGTATTCCTAATGTTCCTTGATTAGTTATAACAACTGGTACAACACTGGAATTTGCTGAGTATGTTCTATTATAAATACTCATAGACCAGACACGAGCACCTGTACTATCCGCACCTACAGAAAAAATACCGCCATTTGTAGCCATACTGTTTAAGTTAACAGTTCCGTTACCCATAAAATGTGCGGTATTGTTTTGTATCCGAACTCTATCACCAAGGGTGTATATATTATTGACGTTTTCAATATTTGAATTCCCACCACCGAAATCTAAATGGGCACTATGAAAATGCCTATTAGCACTCGTGTATAAAATATTAGTGTCAAAGTATAATTCCTGGTAAACACTAAGAATCATTTTTCCACCAGAATTTATAGTGAAATTATATCCGTCGCTTTGAATAGACGTAGCTGCTGTTCCATTAAAAGTAATTTTTTTTACTGCATTGCTTGCAGATGTACCTAGTAAGAGATTGTTTCCAACCGTTATGTCCCTTGTAGTATTAATGGTAACTGAATTCAAAGATATCCCATTTATTGTACCTGCTGTAACCGTTCCTATATTTGAAGATATTGAGGATAAACTTGTAACATTCAGCATCGTGGCCGTGACTTTACCTACCAAATCAATATTCTCTGCAGCTATCTTAATATTAGAGGCAGTTTGATTAATCATCGATACGATATTTGCTCCAGAATAATCAAGTGATGATACTTTACTGCTAATTTCGCCAGCATGTATAGAAAGTTCTGCTTCTGCCAAATCTACACGATTGCTCAAATCCTTCGGCGAGGGCGTCCAATTTGTCGCCCTATTCCCTATCTCCATCTGTGGCAGCCCGTACCAAAAGGTTGATGCTCGCTGTAATTCTGTACCGTTAAACCTAAGCAGGCCAGCAATATATTTTACAGGATCAACAGTCCCGACTTTTGATCCTATAGTTGCTGTAAGTGAAATTCTAACCCACTTATCTCTGGCGATATCATTGGGGACAATAAAGGTTTTAAATGATGCATTTGCCGTACTATTTGGATCACTATATCCACAGATTTGGATGTATGGATTATTTCCTGAAGAAAATGTTAAGTCATTTGGAACGAATATATAAACAGACAATGTAACATCTTTACCTATTATTTCAGTCCCTTGCACTTCTACCATAATACTTCTCAACATTGGGTATGTCCCTGCAGTATGGTTGAACTTAACTGAATCCTCACCCAATATTTTTTTACTGGAATCTACAGTCCAAGTCCCATTTCCGATAATCCACCCTTGAAAACCGCCTCTAAATTGACTGTTTTGAATAAAATTATATCCGCCATTTACATTATCAAGATCTGTTTCCAATGAAGAAACTCTGGAGGTAATGCTATCTGCGGTTTGCTCTAAGGTTGAAAGATGATGATTTGCGGATGTTACTGCCCCAGATAAATCATTGATAGTTAGCTCAGTATTTTCCACCCTTCCTGTAATGCCTGCGATCGACACATCAAGCTGAGTCATTTTATTATTATATATTGTAAAATCCAATTTTTCGTTAAGCTGTGTATTCATTTGTGATTTTGTGTATACATCCAATACATTTGCTTTAAGCGATATAGAAGTTGCTTGTTGAGAGATTGTTGTCTCGGCAGAAGTCAGTCTACCTGTTATTGCATCCACACTTGTTTGAGAAGCTTTAGCCTCCAATTCACCTGCAATGAAATGCAAGGATGCCTGCTGCTCTGACAAGACGCCATCCATATTTGATAATCGGCTAATAGTCGTTGAAAGAGCGCCATTTAAGGTATCCATATCCTGTTCAATACTAATGATTGTGCCAGCAGCATCTTCCAGGTCTTTTTCTGATTCAGATACTCTTCTCATTAAATTATCAGCTTCATTATTGAGGTTTAAAATATCCTTGTCGACAGACATTTTTAATTCTTCAACGCGCAGCTTTGCTTCGTTTAAGGCGTTATTTCCCTCTTCAGTTATTTCATCTCTAATAATTACTTGCAGCAATTCATCTCTCTCATCGGCATAATCTTGAGCTTTTTCTCTAGCCTTATCAGCCCTTTGCTGAGCACCCTGTGGAGTTTCTGCTCCAATTTCTTCGGCACGTGTAGGTGTAGCTTTGACCCAAGCAATACCATTCCATGTTTTTATGATTTCTACAGAATCAGAGGTATCAATCCAAATAATATTGTATTTTCCCGTAGGCGCCATAGGGCTTTTAATCACTTTTACTCCGTATACTTTCTGAAGTTCTTTAAACCGTTTTCTTACATGATCTTCGGAATATTGAATAAAATCTCCAAGGACGTACTCCTTTTGAGATTTATCTAATAAACTACGTCGAACCTGATATGCTCTAGCTTCCGCATACAAAGGTGGAGTAAAATGTAGATCCTTAATCCGAATTGTATCTGCAATCAAAACTTTCTCATGATCAGATCCCGGAAGATTGTCTAAGACAGCTTGAGTCGTTTCATATTTAACAAGGCTATTGAGTCTCTTTTCTAGTTCCTCTTGAGCCATTTCGGTGAGGCGAGAAAGAGTCATTTCTTGATCAGATGAATCAGCTTCGTAAATGCTCCACAAATGACGGCCGTTTCTTCCCCATCGTTGAAGGGCAACATCATCAAAAACAGCTGTGGTCATTCTTGATCCATCCGCTTTCTCAGGACCAATACAAAATAAAGCTGTAACAATATTTTGACTATCTTCTATTCTCCTTATCTCAATTAAATCTTTTCCGAATACAACCTCTTTTCCTGCGACTCTCCCTCTTCTTCTAAAGAAATCCACGAAGCGACCCTCTATTTTATTTCCTTTTACCTCAACACGAAAGCGCATCTCCACCTCGTAAAGAGACGAGACTTCTTTCAAGGCTTGGAATGCTCCCAAATAATCCTCGAAAACGACTCTTTCGGAACCCGAAAACTCAACTACTCCCACTCTCCACTCTGTTCCAGCTAATATGCTTGCAGCGGCACTCTCTAATAGTTGGCCTTCGAGAACGACTGGTGAAATAATTCGCTGCTTGTCCAAGTCGAAAAATGATGCATTGCTTTTAATATGAATTTCATCTGATAATGTTTCTGAATTCATTATGATAAATTCGCGAAAAGTACCATCTTCTCCGAGAATGATGGCTCTATTTCTTTCTTTTACATATTGTGATTTCTCCCCCACCCGGACCGTGAAGTCCAAAAACTCCTGATTATCCAGGCTTTCATTATGTTCGGCTGCTGTGATTTCTTTACTTAAAAAGGAGATAATAGAATCAGTTTGTTTATCAAGAATGTGTATCATTTATAACAATCCCTCCATTCAACAGTAGCTGTGAATGCATCAGGAGGATTAATAACCAAAATTGTTTCACCCGGAGGAAGAGAAAAGTAATTGCCCCCGAAGTCTTTAAGATCATTTCTCAATTCATCATTTATTAAGATTAATTCATTCTTAAAATCTATCTTCACTTCATCTCCAGGTTTTACGATGTAAGGGACACCTACTTGCTGGTTTACTTTATCTACAATTACTGAACGCAGCCTCGCTCTATGAGGCAAGGGACTGTTTCCCCACGTTGCTACATATGAAGCTACTCCTGCAAGCGGAAGCTGAAAATCACCGTTGATGTCATCAAAATGATGCACTTCCTTCTTGACAACATTAAAACCACCACTGCTTTTTACAGCTTCCACTCCAATTTCAAAAGTGAATTTTGTCCCCTCTTTTGCAATGCCTACAAAACCATAAAACCCTTTATCGAAAGCATTTAATCTATTGATTGGGTAATGAACTTTTAATCCATTTTGCAATCTCACTTCAATCGTTGCTTTCATAGATGTATCGCGGATAATCGCAGACACTTTACCAATTTGCGAGCCGTCTGTTGTTAAAAAATACATGTCCCCTCGTGCCCTCTGCTTCGAATTATTCGTCCTTACATTAAAACGGACACGAATATAATAATCATCACACGGATCAAAAGTCTTTTGAAGCATTGGTCCATGCCATGCAAGTCCACTACCATAGTTCGTTGCACCAAACTCTTCTCCTTCACCCAATATAGTCATTGTACCTGACTTTGCTCCACCATCCGGTTGAAAGAAAGCTTCACCCCAACCCGCTGTTGTTCTCATTTCATCATTCAATCTCCTTGACCTAGGGTCAAATACCTCATCATCTACTGAGACAGGTCGCCCAATTGACATATAATCATCATCTTTAACAATATCTATAAACGTAGTAGGTTGAATTGTATTAAACGTGAAAATCGGCTTAGTGTTGGATGTCCCTTGATTCACTATAATGGCTGGTTCAGCAGGATCTATACGAGAAATAACTTTATGACCATATTTATACGGATTAGGACAGATAAATGTGATCGTTCCACGTCCAAACCTTACCAGCTCATCAAAATCCAAAGGTCCATCGACTAAGGCAAAATATACTCGATCAGGCTCGTCATCAAAAATAAGTTCTTTTTCATCTTCATATAATAACCAGGATGCTAATTCTTCCTTCAATTTCTGAAAATCAGATGAACCTTTAAATCTTATTTGTATTGGAACAGACAAAATACGTTCTCTTATATCTGTGCTTTCTAAATTGGCACCTTCTACTCCCTTTACATAAAGTAAATTTCTTTGTAAAGGAGCCCAAGAGGGCCGCTTCTCATTATTATCGATAGATATATAATCTTTTTTTATTCCATTAAATGAAAAATTCATATTTACGCCCTCCCGATTGCTACCATTCTACCTTTTTCCATTTCTTGGAATTCGGTAATAATTTTATAAAGCGACCTTCCTGCCTCTCTGCCCTCAATATTATTAGATAAGTTTAGATTCAACTCCAAAGCTCCACCTAGCGCTCTGCTTATACCCCCAGTCTTTTCCTGTGATGATAATGGGGTAACCTTTACAGAAGATCCGCTCTTTTGCACCAATTCCGGTCCGGCCTCGCCAACAATCGCCATTCCGCTGCCGAATAGTTTGCCACCTGTTGCCAGCTGTGGAATCGTTGGAATGAAAGGTAGATTTACACCTGGGATCATATTTAACAGCTTTGCCGGAGAGTTAAACCCATTAATAAATCGGTTGATCAACTTAATGATTCCATTTATAACTGTCCTCATCCCGGATTTTAATCCTTCCCAAGCATTTAAAGCAGTGGTTTTCATCCCTTGAAATGCATTGCCTACATTATCTTTGATATAATTCACAGGAAGCATTATTGTAGTCTTCAACCCATTCCATACAGTCGCCGCTGTGGATTTCAATGTATTCCAAGTAGTCACCATTGCATTTTTGATTGTGTTCCAAACAGATATAGATACTTCTTTAATTGAGTTCCATACTGTAATTAAAATAGACTTTATCCAAGTCCAAACAGCGGATGCAGTGCTTGCAATGACATTCCAACTGTTTGTTAAGAAGCTGGAAATGCTTTGTACTATCTGCGAGACTCCCGCAAGGATGCTTTTCCAAATAACCAAGATTAATTCTTTTATCCAATTCCAAATAGCTGCCGTTGCTTCAGTTATGAAGTTCCAACCTTCCATCAAGATAGCAGCAAAACCTGCTACAAATAGCGAAACAGACTCGCTGATTCTAGTCCAAACACTAACAAAAAACTCAAAAATCGAACTCCAAATGGCTATTACTGTTTCCATAATCGATTGCCATGCGAGCACGAGGAATTCTTTAATCGCTGCCCACACTTCAAATGTTTTTATTTTTATTGCTTCCCAGGTCTCTGAAAAGAATTGTTTTAAGATTGCAAACATTTCCATGAAAAACACTTTGATTTCTTCCCAATAAACAACAACAGCTACAATCGCAGCTAATGCCGCTATAATAGCAATCACCCACCAGAAGGCAGCTGCCATGGTAATGCCTAACGAAAAACACACAGCTGATAGTTTCCCAAACAATAATAACAATGCGCCGATACCCACAAGAATTGGTCCAATAGCACCAACAATTCCAGCTAATACAATAATGAATGTTTGGATATTCGGATTCATTGAGCTGAATGTCTCTGCTACTTTTTTTCCGAAGTCCACCAGTATTTCAAGCGCAGGCTGTAAGGTATCGTAAATAACAAGACCCACTTCGTGAAAAGCAGATTTCATGTTTTCCAGCCGGCTGGCAAGATTATCATTCATTGTATCGCCCATGCTTTTCGCTGCGCCTTCACTTTCGTTGATTGCACTTGATAGCTTCAAATAGTCCTCTTCACTCGCATTAATAACAGCGAGAGCGCCTGCCATTGCATCTTCGCCGAATAAAGTTGTCGCATAGGCTTCCTTTTGACTATCATCTAACTCGGAAAAGGAGCCTCTTAAATCCTGCATCACTTCATCGAAGGTTTTCATCGTTCCATCATTGTTTTTTAACGATATCCCAAATTTATCCATAATGCCTTTAGCAGCTTCTGTCGGCTTTCCAAGTCCTGTCATCATTGAAGCCAGCGCATTTCCCGCCTCGCTGCCCTCAATGCCTGATTTTCCCATAAGTGCTAGTGCAGCTGCCGTGTCTTCGACTGAATATCCTAATGAACCAGCCGCAGGAGCAGCCACCTGCATGGATTCACTAAGACTAGCTAAATTGATATTGGCATCTTGGGATGCCGCAGCCAACAAATCAGCGTATTTCCCACTATCTTGTGCGGATAATCCGAATGCAGTCATTCCATCCTTCATTTGACTGGAGACTGCCGCTAATTCTGCTCCTGAAGCAGAGGCTAATGCCATTACTGCATCTATCCCTGAGAGCATATCTCCCGTTTCCCAACCAGCCAGCGCCATATCAGAAAACGCGCCGGCTGCTTCAGCTGCACTATATTGCGTGGTTGTCCCCAGCTTTCTTGCCTTCTCTTCAAATGCCTCCATTTCTGATCCAGATGCACCTGTCACACCTGCGACTTTGGACATTGCTGCTTCGAATTCCATTCCTAGATTAATTGCAGAGGCACCTATATTTTTTAATGGTGCCGTAATAGAACTACTCAAAGTTGCGCCTACCTGCTTAAATCTTTCACCCACCAAGGTTAAATTCTTATTGACATTTTCATTAAAATATTTTAAAACCAAGTCAAAAGATTCAATTTCAACAGCTATTTTATTTATTACACCAGTGATGTTAGCTGTACTCATATTTTCACCCCCCTTTGAAACATAAAAGAAGAACTATCATCATCCAAATAGTTCTTCTCGCTCATCCATCATTTCCGCTGCTGTTTTTTCATTACTATCATTAAAAAGAGGTATGATTTTGGAATTTTTCTTGCGATTGGCATTTATAATCGCATTGAAAATAACATTCCGCTGCATTTCATACTCTCTTTTCAGTTTTTCATTATGCATCCCCATCATTATGCCAAATTCCAAATAAGTCAGCAGCCCGACTTCCTTTGGAGATAAACCGAATGTTAAAACACCCTCAGCAATGATTTCTTCATAGGTTAATACTTTTTTTTATTATGATTATCTTTAAAGTTTTGACTTGATTGCTGATTCAAGCCTTTTTGTATAGCTTCGCTAATTTGAGTGGAGAAGTACTCCATTCCACGATCTGCAATTACTTCTTCCATAATCTCGCCTGCTTTATCTAAAGAGACCGGATTCCCGCTGTTTTTCAAGCCTACAAAAAGCAAAGTTCGAAGCGTAGAAATTCCAGCCGATTTTTCACTAAGCTGAGTAATTGGATAGCCCAGCATCTCTTCTGCCTCACAATGTGCATTAATGGTAAAGCGCAAAAAGTAAGTATCTCTATTTGTTTTTAATACTGAATTTTTCATTTAATTATCCCCCATTAAACTGATGATGTTGTATTTTTAGCTAAAGCACCCGATCCCGTTAATGATAATGAGTACGTAACGAGGTCGTCATAGGGCATATCAATCGGAAAGTCAGTAATTACAGCATTTCCTTGATAAGTTGTGCCGCTCGCAAGTTCGATGACCACATCAACATTTTCTGAATTGAGGAATTGATCCTCTAAAATAGCTAATGCACTATCTGACCCGACTAATACTCCATCGCAATCCACTGACCACTCTTTAAATCCTTGCAGGTTCTCCTTCCAGTAGCCCTCTGTATCCTTTGACGTAGCATCCAGGGTTTCAGCTGATCGATTTAGTGTGGCATTACGCTGACCTGCCAACACCTTTGGGCTGTTAGGATCTGATAAATCCATAATTTTCACGAAACATTTCATACCTTGCATTTTTGCCATTGCATATCACTCCGATTCTATTATTAGTTCAAACATCATTTTCCCTTGATTTAAGCTTGTTTCTTCATCTTTCAATAACTCAATTCTTTTCATTTCTTGTGCAATAAAAAAAGCATCCTCGATTATCAATTCTGATACGAGCAATGCTTCAATATGGTCGATAATTCTAATCATTTCTTGATTACCTGTTAGAACATTCCATACTTCAATCGTAAATTCTATCCGTTTGCCATTTGAGGTTTTTGAAGTAAACGGGGAAGAATTGAATTCTCTAATAACTACACATGGGAATTCAGATTCTTCTGGTACATAATCGAAAACCCCCTGAACGAATGCTGCTAAAACCTCATCATTTGACAGTCGGTCAAAAAGTGCCCTATAGGCATTAATAAGTAACGCCACGAATCGCTATCACTCCAATCGAATAAAATTGACAGATAAGGCAAGTCTGCTAAGAATGGGTAAGTTTCATTCAAAATCATCTTTTACCTCAATTAATTTGATTATAATCTTTAACAATTCCTTTAAAACCTCTTCACTTAAAATGTTAGGATCAACTTTTAGGATTTTTTTAAACTCTTCCCCTTTTTCTTGTTCAAATAGCAACAATTCAATCTCCTGCATGGTCAATGAAATACTTTTTGCTATCCTTATTGAAAAATCAGAATGTAATGTAATCAGCGGTCTCTTGTCCCTATTATACAATCGTTCTAATATTGTTAGATACTCAATTAAGCGTGATACCTTGTCTTTATTGTTCATTACTGTCATGCCTTCCTTCTGAGGTATCCTTATAGACTGATAGCTATGACAACAATTTATGCAAAGCAGTGCCTATTTGCTAAAGATATAACATTTAATTTATCTTTTAAAAATAATCAACAGAAAGCAACTTCTCCCGAACAGAACAAGCATTATCTATGATAAAAATGAAACTATTTTTATCATGCTGGATTTTTAATATTCATCCATGGGTCATCTCAGTTCAATACTTCGGCTTCTTAGGCCAGCAACTATGTTCTTCAATTTCAATCACCTCCTAAACATTTCTTGAAAGACACAATATTAATGGACATAATCCATAAATAAAGACGCTCTTCCTAGGAAGGCGCCTCTTGATATCTTTCGTTAATATCATATTATCACTCTAGGAACCTAATGCTCATTCCATATTCATCACAATATCGTTTTTGTTCCGTTTCGAAATCATTCAGGATAGAAAAAAGACACGTCCAGTGACGTGCCAAAAATGCCAATCCCTCTTTTTCATTGATATACAGCTACCTTTAAAGCTAAAGCCATTTTATAGAATAACCTCGGTTTAAACTTTTGATGATAAAAAGATTCACTCATCCCTAATTCATTGTATACTTCATAATCATATAATTCTTCATCACCTAAATACCTTAAATACATTGCTTCCCGCTCTTTTGGCGCTAACCGATTGACAGCTTTTCGAAACCGTTCGACGTATTCACCGCGAGCCTGTTCTTCATCAGCCCGTTCAATCGCTATTTCTTCTGTTGCTGAGTAGAATGAATTAGTATTCGAAGGTGGAACAAGAGAATAGGAAGCTGTTACTTTTGGAAGCCTTTCATCTGGAATAGTCAAAAGACACATCCGATAGGTTTCAATTGCCTCTTCTACTTTTAACTGTGTTCCTTTTCGGTTAATTGAAGGAAGCTTAAATTCCACACCTTTTTCCATGATATATTTCCTCCTTAAAGATAATCCCAATGTACTCAATTTCGTATTATAATTAAATAATATGCTCAATTTCATACATAGTCAATAATATTTGATTATAAAATACGCAATTTCACATATTATTGTTTACTCCAAGAAATAATACATTATAATGATGTTATTAGGGTACGATACTTCGTATATATAAATGTTGGGAGAATGAAAATGGACGAGAGAGCGGAAATAGTCAAAAAATTAATTATTGAGTCTGGCCTTAATCAAAAGGCATTTGCCCAAAAAGTTGAGTTGCCTTATACCACCTTGCGCTCAATACTACAAAGAGGCATAGGGAACGCATCCGTGGATAACGTTACTAAATTATGCAAAGGACTTGGAATAACTACCGACGATCTAGAACGAATGGCTTTAGGAGAAAATATCGAAGCAGATCAATCACCAATCCATCTACCTGAGCTGAATGCAAAAGATGAAAAAGATTTAAAAAAGGAACTACAAAAAATGATAGACGGATTATCTGGTAAAAATGGCTATGCTGCCTTTGATGGACAAACACTTGAGGACATGGAAGAAGAAGATAAAGAGCTGTTAATAGCAAGTCTAGAGAATTCACTGAGATTAGCAAAAAGACTAGCTAAACAAAAATTCACTCCAAACAAGTACCGCGAGTAGGTGTTTATATGTCATCTGGAATTATACAAGAAGTAGAAAAATTAATTACTCGATTTAATACGAATTGTCCATTTAAAATCGCTAGTGCATTGGGGATCCATGTAATATATGAAGACCTTGGAAGCACCTTGGGATACTTTAATCAACATTTTAGGATTAAGATTATTCATATTAACGAAAATACAAGTGAAGAGAAGCAGCAATTTATTTGTGCGCATGAATTAGGCCATGCTATCTTGCACCCTCATGCCAATACTCCTTTCCTGAAGAAATTCACATTGTATTCAACAGATAAAATGGAACAGGAAGCCAACCTCTTCGCATTAAGACTTTTATTTTTAGCAGGCGTGTACCATGGGCAACTAAGTATTAAAGAAGCTGTTGAACGATACGGTATACCTAAAAAAGTGATATCCAATAATTTAAAAGGCCATTAATTAAAGCAAATTTGACAGACAATTCACTTAATCACTTTTATTTAATGAGTGTATATGACCACATAATAATCTTCGTTTTCCTGCATTGTCTTAGCTGTTAAACCCTCATCACTCATTTTCCGGGGAGTTGCTATGATCGTCCTTCATCCGGGATGTAATAGAAGTGAAGGCGAAGGATTATAGTCAACTCTGACCCAGGTGGTGAGTATTCATTTCCAGTTTATTATTTTTTCGTTAGATTCTTTGACATATTATATATACTTATATTGTGGGTTCGATTCCTGCCGTGGGCGTTACAGTTCTGTTGTGTAAAAGGTTTTTCGAGTATCTGTGAGAAAAGTTTTCGACTTTTTATCCAGCTACTTTGAAAAACCTTTTTTAATTTCTTCTTTTAAACAACTGCCATTATAGATATTTTGCTTTTCAAAAGTTAGTTGTACTCATCTTTCAACTTTAGTTTTACAAAAAAGGTTTGTTGTGTTGTAAAACAGACATAATGTTTTCAATATTACTTTTTACAATTTCATCTGTAGTGTCAGTGAAACTAATATCTTAAATAAAACCATCACTTGATATTGTTTTAAACATTAATTCATTCATAATTTCATAATTAATGATCACTTGCTTCAAACCATCTTTTCTACATTTTTTTATCAGTTCGTAATAATTTTCTTTATTAGGGGTGTAGGATATAAGATATGGTTTAACGGTATCATTTTCAATTATTTTAAAAACTTTACTGAAACCCATATATTTTACATTTTTATAGATTTTACCATAAATTTCTTCATTAAGCACAACATTTTCTTCTATTCAAATACCCTGTAACAAAAACTAAACAGTCCAATTATGAAGCGGTCTTTATTATTCTCAAGGTCCTCGGATGCTCTTCTTCCCAATTTATAAACCCTTTCTTCTTTTATGAAAATTGTATTCCACGTAATGTGAACGAGAAAGCAAGAATCTAAAAAACCGAATAGTTTGCCGACAACAATAGGCTATCCACAGAAAAACAGAAAAATTTTTGAATACTACTGAGGAAAAGAGGCAACATATTAAGGATTAATAAAAAGGAGGATACTTATGAACATTAAAAGAAAGCTAATAGTGACATTGGCATTAACAACGATAGCCCTTTCAGCGTGTGGATTTAATAATAATGGAGCAACAGATTCAGCTAAAGAAAATCGTAATATAAACGAACCAGCAAAAGTGAATCATCGTTCAAATGACAATTTACATTTGAATAATAAACGAGAGGTTCAAAATAACCCCACTCGTGTTAAAAACGAAACACCTAATGTGAAAACAGCTGATCATATTGATGCTAAACTTGTTAAAATTAAGGACGTTGACAATGCTCATGTTTTTGTAACTGATCATCATGCATATGTAGCTGCTAAACTAAATAATGAAGATAACCACCTTTCAAAAGACGTTGAAAGAGAAATTTCGGATAAAGTGAAAGCAGCTGATCCTGATATTGAGAATGTTTATATCTCGGTTAACCCTGATTTTTATGGTAGAATGCATAATTTCTCTAATGATGTCCAACGTGGTAAACCAGTGGAAGGCTTCTATGAGCAATTTAAAGATGCAGTACGTAGTGTATTTCCTACTCATTTTAAAGAATAATTAGCTCATACTAACTTCTACTGTATTCTTATCATTAGGTACAGGATTAATTAAATCTTATTTTGACAAATTATACTGAATGACTTTTGTGTTGTGATTTAGAGAAAGCTGCTAATCAAAAGGAATGACCTAGAAAAATGAGGCAATAAAAACACCTTTCGTTGAAAAGTGGGTATTGAATACCTACAAATTAATGTGAGGTGTTTTTTCTACGGGGACTAAAGTCAGTTAAATACAGGTGAGCATGTTGTTATTCAAAGGTAATATAGGTGAAAATTCTCTAGGTAAAGAAACTAAAGAAGGGCAAACTTGGTGGCTATTGGATAATTTTAGACAAAGATGTAGAAGAATTAACTTTAATCATTCAACCACCTTTTAAAACTGAAGTTCGCGAAGATATCTGAATTAGAGACATCAATTAAATCAGTTTTAGCCTTTATCTGCCCCTGTTGAGTCTTAATTTCATCTTGCGTTGCTTTGTTGGTGAATTTATTTCAGGCATATTTAAACCTCCTCATAAACAAAACAAGACCATCCTTAACGGAATTAGTCTTAATTCCGTTTTTATCCTTTTGTTTACTACGAAAAGTGTAATGTTTTTGGATGTTTTGTCGAATGTCTGTACATTACTACTTATTTTTTTCATAATAATATCTATGAGTTTAAATAGCGTTCCGAAAACTTTTTGAAAAGGATATTTATTATGAATAACAATGAAGTAAATAAACTTAAACTAATCGAGAAAATTAATAAGCTTAGAATAGAAATGATAAGTATTTCTAACAATTCAGGAATCAATAGTACTAGCACATTAAATTGCAGTCAGAAGTTAGATAAGCTTATTTATACTTATCAAGTTCTGAAACAGACAAAAGCTTAACCTAGTTAATCAAATAGATTGATGATTCTCTTAAAGAAGACCATTAAAGGTCTTTTTTTATTGAATTAAATATCATTATGTTTTTAACATCTATCTATTATCAAAAAAATAGTCAAATTCTTCATTGATAGAAGCCGTTACTACTACATTCCAAAACCCTATTATTCAAAAGCGAATAGATGGATTAGAAATTGTACCAATTGATTCCAAAAAATTATGGGGGAAATAAATCTTATTTTTATTGATCTTGGGATGATTTTTTTCTCCCATCGATCAATAATTGACTTTTGAGCTTTGTGCATACATTTAATTTTTGGAAATATAATAAAAATGTTGGGCAAGGTACTGATCACCGTGGGTACATCCACTTGGATAATGCCTTGCACCAACACCATTCCAACCCCTTTGAAACTATTTACATAAAATTTGGTGATTACATTATTTTTGCCGTGCTTTGATTAGAGCCTGAAAGGGCTCTTTTCTATTTATTTAGGCAATACATTCATTCTTCTTCTAAATTAGACCCTTGTCCATTTCCAAAATAATACAACCTTCATACAATGTATTAAATTATGAAGGTGGTGAAATTTATGTCAGAATATGTTGAAAGAGAAAATGGACATCGCGGTGGTTTTGCGCTTGTTGTTGTTTTATTTATTCTGCTTATTATTATTGGTGCATCATTTATGGGCGGCGGAGGATATTAATGCTGTCCCCGGATTAACTTGAATTACACTAGCCTTTAAAACCAGCTGTTTTTATGTTTAGGAAGCACTCTAACCGTCAGGTGCTTCCTTTTCATGGTTAACATGATAATTCTTTTGGCGAATAAACTAAATATTTGTCAGATTTTTTTGAAATTTTTATCTCTCATTAATACTAATATTTGTTATAATATTGGTATTAGCTTTGAAGGCGGTGAAACAATGAAAAATAAATTGCTTTACATAGTTTTAGCTTGCGGTTTTGTATTTGCTGTATCAGTTACTCCTGCTTTCTCTTCTGAAGCATCTGCTGCCTGTGGGAGTTATTTTGGCGATAAAAATCAGATTTGTGGACCTTAATACTGGATGGAGCGCTAAGTTTCTTAGTGCTTTTTTATATTCCAAAATAAACTATTAAACATAATACAAATCCAGTTAATTATCCTCTCACTTTTGGAATCTCGGACCCTCCGAGATTCTTACAATCTCTACCCATACGAGATGAGCAAAATCTATACAGACTACAATGGGACATACAAGCCATCACCTTTTCTATTCGCTTGACTCACGCTGGAGGATCGTCTGCGATTACTACGCTTCGCAACTTTCTCCACAGCCTTGCTTTTTAGCTTATTCAACTTTTCTAATTCAATAAATCCAAGGCTCTCATCATATCCAAGAACAGTTAGTTTATCTAAGTAGCGATATTCAAATAGTTTTCTTTTAATCTTAAAATCTTTTGTTTCAACACCTTTTACATCAATGACCTATGTGCTACTATCTAAATTATCGACTTCAAAATCTGCCACATATTCAATTTTCCGAAAGGAAACACCGTTCTTTTTAAAAGCTTCCTGGAGTAAATACCGCGGCTGCAGTTTGAATGATTTGATTTACTTTCCCATCTGCATCCACTTTAATTGTTCGTAATATTTAGCCTCTGCCTTGCTGTCAAAGGTATATCTGTCCATATGCAGCTTCTTGTTGCCGTATTTGCTTGCTGCTATCAGTCCCCCTCATTAAATGCCTGTGGTAATTCACTGTATTTTTTTGATAATATGCTTCCTCAATCTGTTCAAGAGAGAAGCCGAGTAATCCACCTAAAATCTTATATTTAGAGATTAATTGATAAAAGCGAACTCATTTTTATAAAGGGTAAACCTTGACATTAAAGAGAAAACCTTATTAATACGCTTCTCAATTTCTCCTTCTTCATCACCCTCTGTAAACAGGTAGATCATTTCAAAATCCTCAAAGAGTATTTCTATACCAAGCTCTAAAATGAAATGAAAACCATCCACATATTCTTCAAGGAGTGGGTTTCCCCATTGTGCACCTGAACCTAATATCGTGTCTTGTACGGTATAATTGGTTAGATATTTTCTTGTTCTCGGCTCCTGGTCCACACTCCAGAACTTAAACCTGCGCCATTCATTCGCACATTCCCCTAACTCAACCTGTAGGGCTAAAATAAGCTTTTCAAATCTATCAGCTAATTCAATCAGATTTCTCCGCTGAAATGGAACAGAAAATCAAAAGAGGTTATGATCCTGGTAACGCTGATCAAACAATTAGCGAATACCTTGAGTGGTGGTTCGAAACATATAAAAAAGGAACAACTACTTTTGGTACGAAAAAAATATTCGTTTTCATATTAGTATGATTAAAGAAACGTATAGGTTATTTGGGTTTCAAGGAAATAGCAAGGCCAAATTACCAAAAATTCATCAATGAGCTTTCATCGCACTATTCAAGAAGTACAATTCAACGTATGAATGCTATTATAATGAAGCTTTTAAAGAGGCAATGGATTTGGATTTTACATAAGAACCCTGGAGAAATAGTTAGCAAAAAAGGGAGTAAAGAAGCAAAAGTTCTTAGAAATGGAAGAATACTTGGAGTTAATCCTAAACGCTAAGAATGAATACCCCCAATACCTTTATATCACCCACCTTTTAGTAGCAACTGGGGCACGTATAGGGGAAGTTTGTGCATTATCAATGAAAGATATTGATTTAGGAAATAAAATGCTCAAAATAGATAAAACCCTCATAAGAGAGTCCAGTGTATATGTCGTAAAACCCACAACAAAAATAGGAGAAAGTGGAGAAAGAACAATTGCTCTTGATGATTTCACCCATAGAATGCCTTAAAGAATGGATAATGAAATCGAAGGAAAGGCCAGAATTCTTATTTATCAGCCCTATGTGTCAATTGGTCAAGATGGCAAACTATGCAGATATATTAGAAACTTTATGTAAAAGACCTGGACTAATGCAGGTTTCCCCTCATATGTTTAGGCATACTCATGAAACCATGCTCTGGGAATCAAATATTTCTAAATATTAATTATATCGGGGCCAGATTAGGTGACACTGATAAATCAATTTTATTAAATACCTATGGTCATATGTCTAAGAGATCAGAGCAACTAAATAATGATAAAGTAAACCAACTCATGAGAAGGTGGTAAGAGAAAATAGAGTAGAATAAAATAAAGGTTTTTCGAAGTAGTTGGACAAAAGTCGGACACTCTTTCCAAAAACAATCGAAAAACCTTTATATATCAACATGTTAGCGCCCTCGGCAGGAATCGAACCCACATCTTAAGAACCGGAATCTCACGTGCTATCCGTTGCACCACGAGGGCATGGTATGGAATATCTATGATGAACTTTACGGAAGCCATGAAAAAGATGGTTGGTTTTAGAAAAGGGGATTTCCTTCAACTTATGCTTTCTTTTTTTGCGTTCCTTGTTCAGTGTTACGATTACTTATTATATGTTAAAATACGCTAGTTTGCAAGTATTCTTTGTTTAAAGGAAGCGTATAGTGGGTATGATGGAAACGGGACAACTAGCGTCAGAATTATGTCGAACGATTCCTTTATTTATGAGAGCCGATTCGTTTGACCTTAATTGACCATCCGTGTATTATAAAACTACATACATTTACCAAGGTGAAAAGTGATTTATTTTTTTCACTTGA
The DNA here is from genome assembly GCF_030813235.1 of Cytobacillus purgationiresistens. Classification (GTDB taxonomy): domain Bacteria; phylum Bacillota; class Bacilli; order Bacillales; family Cytobacillaceae; genus Cytobacillus; species Cytobacillus purgationiresistens. The sequence goes on from NZ_JAUSUB010000003.1 coordinate 22,240, forward strand.
ATTTTTACCTTTAAAGGAGGAATTGGAAAATGAACTTAATCCCTACAGTAATCGAACAAACAAACAGAGGGGAACGCGCTTACGATATCTACTCCCGTCTTTTAAAAGACCGTATCATTATGCTTGGGAGTGGGATTGACGACAACGTAGCAAACTCGATTGTCGCACAACTATTATTCCTTGAAGCTGAAAATCCTGATAAGGATATCACTTTATACATTAACAGCCCTGGCGGCAGCATCACAGCTGGTATGGCGATTTATGACACAATGCAATACATTAAGCCTAATGTTTCAACAATCTGCACTGGAATGGCTGCATCCATGGGTGCATTCCTTCTTGCAGCTGGTGAGAAAGGCAAACGCTATTCTCTTCCTAACAGTGAAGTAATGATTCACCAACCGCTTGGTGGTGCTCAAGGTCAAGCAACTGAAATTGAAATTGCTGCAAAACGCATTCTTTTCCTACGTGATAAGCTTAATACAATTCTTGCAGAGCGCACTGGCCAGCCGCTAGACATCATTTCTAAAGATACTGATCGTGATAATTTCATGACAGCTGAAAGAGCTTTAGAATACGGATTGATTGATAAAATCATTACAAGTAACGCGGCTATCGAAAAGAAATAATTTGATTTAAAGAGCAGCAACCAGGATTCCTGGTTGCTGCTTTTTTATTGGGTCGATGGACTAAAAACTGGGGTAGAGTGACTATTAAATGCATACAAGTGACTAATAATCGCCTAAGTGACTAATAAATGAAATATGTAACTAAAAAGAGATGGTTTTGACCAAAATCTAATTACCTGTGGTCAAAATGTTGCTTCTTTTTGCTTGAAACTTCTCCAATGTGCCCCAAAAACGCTGGAATTAAAAATCACCGCACCCTTTTGGATGCGATGATGTTAATTTTCCTCTTGAATATATAATGCTAGCTTATCGAGTGCTTCGTTTTCATCTTTGCCTTCTGCAATAAGCTTTACCGTTGATCCGGAGCTTACAGCTAAGCTCATGAGTCCCATAATGCTTTTGGCATTGACTTTTTTTCCGCTTTTTTCGAGAAAAATATCCGAGGAAAAACGGTTGGCTTCCTGAACGAATAGTGCTGCAGGACGGGCTTGCAAACCAGCTTTTAATTTGACCTCCACTTGTCTTTCTACCATGACTCTACCTCCCTAAACAAATTAAGAATAATTCAGTTCGCCTGATTTTAGCTTTTCTGCAATTTCATCTATTTTACGTAGACGATGATTGATTCCTGATTTACTGATGTTTCCTCCAGAAACCATCTCTCCAAGTTCCTTTAATGTCACATCTTGATAAGCGACTCTCAGTTCAGCAATTTCTCTTAGCCTATCCGGAAGAACCTTAAGACCGACCGTCTGTTCAATATAGCGTATGTTTTCCACTTGACGAAGTGCAGCTCCGATGGTTTTGTTTAAGTTCGCAGTTTCACAATTGACAAGCCGGTTGACAGAGTTCCTCATATCTCGGACAATCCGAATATCTTCAAATCTTAATAGTGCACTATGGGCACCAACTATATTTAAAAACTCTGTGATTTTTTCAGCTTCTTTAAGATAAGTAATAAACCCTTTTTTCCGTTCAAGCGTTTTGCTGTTCAAGTCAAAGGTATTCATTAGTTCACTGAGCGCTTCATTATGTTCACTGTAAAGCGATGCGATTTCCAAATGATAGGATGATGTCTCAGGATTATTAACCGAACCTCCTGCAAGGAATGCTCCACGCAAATAAGCACGCTTGCAGCACTTCTTATTAATAAGCTCATAAGAGATATTATGCCTAAACACAAATCCTTCGCTTATTATTTTTAGATCATCCAGTATCTTGCTAGCTTGTTCTGCCAAACGGACAATATACACATTATTTTTCTTTAATCTCATTTTTTTTCTGACCAGAAGCTCTACTTGCACTTCATAATTTCTTTTAATGAGTGTGTAGATTCTTCTAGCAATGGCCGCATTTTCGGTTTGAATATCCACTATCAACTTCTTATTGGAAAAAGAGAGGGATCCATTCATCCGGATGAGCGCCGACAATTCTGCCTTCCCGCAGCAGTCTTTCGTCTCGAGATTCGTTAATTCTTTTTTAGTTTCCGACGCAAAAGACATACCTTCACCCCCTAAATGCGAATGGTCTCTAGTGGAACATTTGCTTTTTTCTCATCTTATTCTATTTGTTTCTTCCAAAATAAGATGATAGATCATTTTCGCCACTTCATTTGTATCATGTCGTATTGCACCGTTTTCGAGGCTGACAATTTCACCTTGTATGACCTCGAGACCAAGCTCGTAAAGCCGATCCATATCATAGTGTACAGGCTTTGCCATTTCCTCTATATAGCGGTCTTGAATCTGGCGAGGAATCATCTCTCTATTAACGAGTATCGTATCAATGAATGCGCATTCCATATGATCATAGATGGCTTGAACATGGTCACTCGCCCGATAGTTTAGCGTTTCCCCTGCTTGAGTCATTAAATTGCAGATATACAATTTTTTTGCTTTTGCATCGCATACCTCTTGACCTAATGTTGGAACAAGCATATTTGGAAGGATGCTCGTATATAAACTTCCAGGTCCAATGATAATTAAATCAGCTTCCCGAATGGCTTGAATCGATTCTGGAAGCGGTTTTATTTTCTCAGGAGTTAAAAATACCCGTTTGATTTTTTTCCCTGAATACGGAATCTTGGATTCACCTGATACAATGGTTCCATCTTCCACTTCAGCATGTAAAACGACACTTTGTTTGGCAGCTGGCAGTACTCTTCCTCTGACATTCAGCACTTTGCTCATCTCTTGAATCGCGTGGACGAAGTCCCCTGTAATGGAGGTCATTGCCGCTAGAATTAAGTTGCCTAGTGAATGACCAGACAACTCATTTGATGTCGTAAAGCGATGCTGAAACATTTCCTCGACTAAAGGTTCTACATCTGATAGTGCAGCTAATACGTTGCGAATATCACCAGGAGGAGGGATATTTAAATCTTCCCTCAGCCTACCCGAGCTGCCGCCATCGTCGGCCACTGTCACAATTGCTGTAATATCTACGGGATATTTTTTAAGACCCCGCAATAATACTGGCAAGCCTGTGCCCCCACCGATGATGACTATCCTCGGTTGTCTGTTCATGTAGTTTCTTTTCTCCTCTCAATGTCACGGTGAGTGATTCTCGTATTATAATCATTTTTAAAATGATTTGCGATGTATTCGGTTAGAGCGACAGATCGATGCTGGCCGCCGGTACAGCCGATGGCAATCACAAGTTGCGCCTTTCCTTCTCGTTTATAATGCGGAAGCATGAACGCTAATAGATCCGTGACTTTTTCTAAAAACTTATTCGTTTCGTTCCATTTAAGGACATACGTTGATACCTCTTCGTCCAAACCTGTTTTCGGTCTCATATGTTCTATATAATGAGGGTTGGGCAAAAAGCGTACATCAAAAACCAGATCGGCATCAATTGGTAATCCATGTTTAAAACCAAAGGACATCACATTTACTGTAAAAATGGTTTGTTTATTCACAGAGAACTCTGTCAGAATCCTCTCGCGCAGCTCTCTCGGCTTCATATCCGAAGTCTTATAGATTAACTGTGCTCTGCCTTTTAAATCTTCAAGCAGCTCGCGCTCCAGTTTAATTCCTTCCATAGGGAGCCCGGACGGTGCAAGCGGATGCGATCTTCTTGTCTCTTTATACCTGCGAACTAAAGTCGAATCATCCGCTTCAAGGAACAGAATCTCTGGCGTAATCCATGACTTGTCGGCAAGATCATCCAATGCCTTAAAGAGGTGCTCAAAAAATTCGCGGCCGCGCAAATCCATCACTAATGCGACCTTATTCATCTTATTCCCGGAATCCTTCATCAGTTCAAGAAATTTCGGCAACAGGGTAGGCGGAAGATTATCAACACAGAAAAAGCCTAAATCCTCAAAGCTTTGAATGGCAACCGTTTTTCCGGCACCTGACATACCTGTAATGATAACCATTTGTGTCTCATTGAGCGTATTCGAACTCATTATGATTCCCCCTGTTTTGAAAAAATTCAGCTTGGATCTAAGCGATAACTAATCAGCTCAAAGCTTGGTGTATACGTAAAGGTACCGTAAATCATTCCATTTCCTCGCAACATATATTCTAAAATATGATGATCTCCAGCCGCCATCGGTAAATCCTTTATCTGCTCGATTGCGTGCCAGCTTAATCTGCCTTCATCTGACTCGTCCACATTCAAACCATCTGCTTCAGTAGCAAAGAATGTAAACATCATCCATTCAGAAAGAACTTTGTCTCCTTCTTTCATGATGAAGGTGAAGATTCCCTTAATATTGGGATTCCGTAAATAGATCCCTGTTTCTTCTCTATATTCTCGGATGCAAGAGTCCCGCACTGATTCGCCTGGCTCCATTTTCCCGCCTGGTGCTACCCACCAGCCTCGTCTTGGCTTTTGCAATAACAATACTTGATCATCTTTTAATAGTACGCAGTTGGTGACCCTCTGCATCTCATTCACCTCTATTGCTGTCTATATTTTTATTTATAAGACATATTGAATGCCGTAAAAAAACAAATCCTGCTTATATTTATTCATTTCATTATACTATTTTTACTATACCTCTACAACGATGGAGAGATTTATATTCCATAGTCCATATGATAAAGATTGGGCTTACCTAATTTCTAAGAGGAAAGAGCGGTTTGAAAATAAAAAAAGAGCACAGGAGTTAGCCTGTGCTGTACAAAGGAATATATCTTTAAAAGGGGGTCAATTTCTATTTATATAATACCCGAATTTTATTTCATGAACGTTACAGGAGAGTTAAAACAAAATGACTTTTTGTAAATTTTAGCCTGATTGGATTTATTTACTTATTGGGCAGTTGCTTTTAAGCTCTCTTGCAATTCTTCAATGTAATGTTGTGCAGCCTGTGCAGCAATACTTCCATCACCAGTTGCCGTAACAATCTGGCGCAATGTTTTTTCACGAATGTCACCGGCAGCAAAGATGCCAGCTACTTTTGTTTCCATTTTTTCATTGGTTTCAATGTAGCCATTTTCATTGGTAATATCAAGACTTGCAAATGGTTTAGAAAGAGGATTCATGCCGATATACACAAACATGCCATCTGCTTTAAATTCTTTTTCTTCACCCGTTTCAGTTGACACGATGGTTACGCCGCCAACTTTACCGTCTTTTTCAATTACTTCTTTCACTGTATGGTTCCAAATGAAATCAATTTTTTCATTATTAAATGCACGGTCTTGAAGAATCTTTTGCGCACGAAGCTCATCTCGACGATGAATAATTGTTACTTTGCTTGCAAAGCGAGTTAAATACACGCCTTCTTCAACAGCTGAGTCCCCGCCGCCGATAACGACTAGTTCCTTCTCTTTGAAGAATGCACCGTCACATACCGCACAATAAGATACTCCTCGTCCCCCAAGTTCTTTTTCGCCAGGTATGCCCATTTTTTTATATTCAGCACCTGCAGTAATGATAACCGCGCGCGCTTTATATTCTTTCGATCCAGCGATAACTGTTTTATATTCCACGCCATCAATGACTTCTTTAATGTCGCCATAAGCGTATTCAGCGCCGAATTTCTTTGCATGATCAAACATTTTAGTTGATAATTCAGGTCCTAAAATATGTTCAAATCCCGGGTAGTTTTCTACTTCTTCTGTATTAGCCATTTGGCCACCGGGGACCCCGCGTTCCAGCATTAATGTTGAAAGGTTTGCACGAGAGGTATATACAGCTGCTGTCATCCCTGCAGGACCAGCGCCTGCAATTATAACATCATAAATTTTTTCTTCAGTCATGTTTTTCCCACTCCTTCAGTCCTACTTCTAAAAAAGTGTCAATTGGCAGTGCAGAAATCGACAACGTTAGGATCAATATTCATGCAACAAGCCCTTATCTACGCTTCTTGACAGCTCGAAAGTCAGTCATTTTTCCAAAAGTAGTTTTATCTATTATTGCCATCCTATACTTATCCTATAAAATCTTACAGGAAACGTCCAAAAATTTGCTCAATGCAGATAGTCATTCATTGATTGGATGTACTTCCTCAGAGTTGAAGTGGACACGCCATAGTTTTTAGCAATTTCTGTTTGTGACACATTATCATTTCTTAGTTTATGCCAAATGTACGAAACTGCACCTGCATGAGCCTGCGGATTGTTAATCTTTTGACCGGCCTTCACCATCTCAACAAATGCAGAGAACCACATCAGATACAAACCGGCTTCTACTGTGCCAACCGGACGATAATTCTTGTATAACAGCCCTGCGATATCGTGAGCAGCTGAAGTATAGTACGTATGATTGCCTGATTGAACAAATGCCAAGTAATCCTTTTCAAGCTGTGAAAATTTAAGGTTTTTCTTGATATTTGCAGATGAAAGCAGATCATTTTTCTTGCTTGAAACAGCTGTTAAAAATAACGCGAAAAGACGCTCCTCCATATGATCACTGTCGAGCTTCTTTTGAATGGAGGCATAGTGATCTTCAAACCCATTAATGGACTCACGTTCTTCATTCCATGGCTCAAAGCCAGCTTTATCCGGATTCATTTCTAATGCCTTTTTCCAGGCTGATCTTGCCAAATTCTCCAACCCGCTATAATACGCTGAATACGACAACCAATAATAAAACGGACCGTCTCCGTCGAAACCTTGTTTTTGCAATTTGCGAAGCCACCCGAACGCCAGCTCATATTCACCAATAAGCGCAAACGTTGCGCCTAGCTTATATTGATGCTCAACGGACATCGGCTTAATTTTTTTCAGCGCATCTCTTAACAGATGGACCTCTTTATAGTCGCCTTCATAATAAGAAAAGACGAGCTTATTACAAAGCGCATGCAGGTTCCCTGGATTTTCTTCAAATACTTTTGCAAGAATATCGGCTGCCTTCTCAACTTCACCTAAGTAAAAGTAAGCCAATGCTAGGTTATTGTACGCCGACCAATATTCCGGATACTCATCAATCACCGAAGTCAGCAACTCAACCGCTTTCGGAAAATGACCTGATTCCAAAAGCTCCCGTGCCTGCTCCTGCTTGTTTATGAGATCATCCTGTTCATATAGTTCCTCGTCTAACTCATCCGTCTCAAGCGTCAAAAGCTCCAGAAGCTCTTCTGTATCTTCAGCAAATTCGCCGTCCTCTTCCATTTCCATATAAAGTTTCGCATGATGATAAGCATCTTTAAAAAAACCAAGATGAGCATAGTTATTGGCCAAGAAGTAATGGCACTCCACCATCTCTTGATCAAGCTCCTCAAGAATAAGATGAAGCAGCCGATTTGATTCTGGATGTTCTCCAATCTCCGCATGAACAACCGCCAACTGACAAACAATCATCGGCTCGCCTGGTTCAAGCTGCATCGCCCGCTGTAAATATTTCTTCGCTTTATGAAAATCCCGTCGATGGTAAGCCTTCAATCCTTTTGAGAAATAATACTCACCTGTCGGGATAAATGTTAGTAACTTACCCTTCTGAAATCGTGCTTTAGAGTCTTTACTCATGAAATCCTCCATAAAATATATTAACCCAACTATTATATCATACGAGCAAGCTCATCAGGAAGGGGCTGTTGTAATAAATGGGAATTACCCAGTGATTTTCATGAAATCATCTGGTAAATCTTTTTATAAACAGAAAGTGTGAAGGGGAAGAGTAAGTTCTGTTTTTATAAGACTCGAAAGCTTGGAGGTTCTTATTTCGCAACATTCCATACGCAGTATCGGGGGAAGATAACTGGATAAACTTTCTAACTCTAAAATAAGTGAGCAGTTTATTATATAGGAGGAAATTAACCTTTACCGTATTCATATGGGCATCAGTTGAATACTTATTACAAACCATGCAAGCATTGGGAGCATTAAGTAAAACGGATAAAAGAGAACTTTTCTTAACTCCTTTAGGGCGAGAACCGATTTACCATCAGAATATAACTGCCGTCTAAAAGATAGGGGAAGGTAGAAAAAAGGTGATAATAATCCCGATCTAAGGTGAATAATGTCGGGGAAGGTAGAAAAAAAAGCGATAATAATCCCGATCTAAGGTGAATAATGTCGGAGAAGGTAGAAAAAAGCGATAATAATCCCGATCTAAGGTGAATAGTGTCGGGGAAGGTAGAAAAAAAGCGATAATAATCCCATTCTAAGGTGAATAATCTCGGAGAAGGTAGAAAAAAAGCGATAATAATCCCATTCTAAGGTGAATAATGTCGGAGAAGGTAGAAAAAAAGCGATAATAATCCCGATCTAAGGTGAATAATGTCGGGGAAGGTAGAAAAAAAGCGATAATAATCCCATTCTAAGGTGAATAGTGTCGGGGAAGGTAGAAAAAAAGCGATAATAATCCCGATCTAAGGTGAATAATGTCGGGGAAGGTAGAAAAAAAGCGATAATAATCCCGATCTAAGGTGAATAATGTCGGGGAAGGTAGAAAAAAAGCGATAATAATCCCAAATTAATAATAGTTGTAGGTTTTGAAATGACAACGCGAAAAGTTATTTGAACCAACTACCAAATAAAGACTTTATTGACTAGATTGTCAATCAGATTTCATTTAAGTGAGGCACGCCCTTTCTACTAACTTTTCTAGATCCCCAAACAAAGACCGCTTCCTCTCAATCAGAGGAAACGGTTTTCTGCTCGTGTCTGGTCTCTAACACTTTTAATACGTCTTTGATTGGCAGCTTCTGTTCGCGCAGGAGGACTAGAAGGTGATAGATCAGGTCGGCAGATTCCCATTTGAGTTCTTCGGCATCTCGGTTTTTGGCAGCGATGATGACTTCTGCTGATTCTTCTCCGACTTTTTTCAAAATTTTATCTACGCCTTCTTCAAAAAGATAGGTTGTATAGGCGCCTTCAGGGCGTTCCAGCTCACGCTCTGCGATAATCTTCTCTAGCTTAAGGAGAATGCTGTAATCCGCAACAGGCACATCATTTGCTCGATAAATGCTTTCTGAGAAACAACTTTCCGCTCCAGTATGGCAGGCTGGTCCAGCAGGGTCTATTAACACAACGAGCGCATCTTGGTCACAGTCCCATTTCATCTCGATAATCTTCTGTGTATTGCCGCTCGTTTCTCCTTTATGCCAAAGTTCGTTGCGGGAGCGACTGAAAAACCAGGTTTCACCTGTTTCTATAGACTTCTGCAAGGATTCGTGATTCATATAAGCGAGTGTCAGCACATCCTTTGTTTCGACGTGCTGGATGATCGCAGGGATTAAGCCTTTTTCATCGAATTTTACGGTGTCTATATTCATCTGACGAACACTCCTTTTTCTTTTATAAAGGCTTTGACTTCTGCTACTGATGTTTCTTTATAGTGAAATATGGAGGCGGCCAGTGCAGCATCTGCTTGGCCTTTTGTGAAGGCATTGGCAAAATGATCTGCATTTCCAGCGCCACCTGATGCAATAACTGGTACGGAAACCTTTTCGCTAACGGCTTTTGTTAAAGCTAAATCAAAGCCTTTTTTCTCTCCATCTGAGTCCATGCTTGTCAGCAGAATTTCCCCAGCACCTCGGTCGACCGCTTCTTTAACCCAATCCATCACATCTCGTTCCGTTCGAGTGCGACCGCCATGTGTATAGACAGTCCATGATTCTAGGTCTGGATCGTACTTCGCATCAACAGCAACAACAATGCATTGAGCACCAAAGTAATTCGATCCCTCGGTAATCAATTCAGGGCGATTCACTGCTGCTGTATTCAAGGAAACTTTATCGGCCCCCGCCCTTAGAATTCTTTTCATATCTTCAAGGGTGTTAATGCCTCCGCCAACTGTAAAAGGGATAGCTAGCTCTGAAGCAACTGCTTTGACAACCTCAACCATCGTTTTCCTGCCTTCATGTGAGGCTGAGATATCAAGGAACACCAGCTCATCTGCCCCTTGTTCATCATAAAAGCGTGCCAGCTCAACTGGATCGCCCGCATCACGAAGCTGGACAAATTGGATGCCTTTCACAACACGGCCATCCTTCACATCTAAGCATGGAATGATTCTTTTAGTCAGCATTACAGTTGCACCGCTTCTAATGCTTGCCGAGCAGTAAAGCGCCCTTCATATATCGCTTTTCCAACAATCGCACCAACCACACCCTCATTAGAAAATTGCTGGAGCTTGGTTAAATCATTCAGCGCACTTACTCCGCCTGATGCGATGACATTTTTCCCTGTTTCCTTTGCCAATTGACGAACTGCCTCAATATTAGGACCAGAAAGCATGCCATCTGTTGCAATGTCTGTGAATATAAATGTCTCCGCTCCCACGTCAGCGAATTTTTTACCAACATCCACAGCTTTGACTTCCGAAGTATTCTGCCAGCCATGTGTAGCAACATAGCCGTTCTTAGCATCAATACCAACCGCGATCGAGTCTCCGTATGTCTGAATCATCTTTACGGCAAACTCAGGATTGGATATGGCCACACTGCCAATGATGATACGAGAAACACCGTTTTCCAAATAGTGAATAACATCCTCTTCCGTGCGGATTCCACCGCCGATCTGAATTTTTGCACGAAGCTCTTTTGCGGCTTGAATCACGTAGGAATCATTGACTCTCTTCCCGTTTTTGGCACCATCAAGATCGACCATATGAATCCATTTCGCTCCATCAGCCGAGAAATTTTTCGCCATATCAAATGGAGAATCTCCGTAAATCGTTTCTTGATCGTAGTCACCTTGCAACAGGCGAACACATTTACCGCCCCTCATATCGATTGCAGGAAAAATCGTAAAGGTCATGATACGCCCATCCTTTCTTCAGCCATCTTTGTAAAATTAAGCAAGATTCTCATTCCGGCTTTGCTGCTTTTTTCCGGATGAAATTGCGTGCCGAATATATTTTCTTTGCCAACAACCGCAGGCACATCCACATCATATTGGCTGCTTGCAATCAGGACGTCAGCAGCTTCGGTTACTGCGTAGTATGAATGCACGAAGTAAACAAAATCTTCGTCTACCTTTTTTAATATAGGGGATTCATTAATGAACTTGAGTTGATTCCATCCCATATGCGGAACTTTGTAGGAAATGCCCTCAGCAGTGACTCCCGGAAATTTTTTTACATAACCAGGAAGAAGACCGAGACCTCTTGTTCCACCGTTTTCTTCGCTTTCTTCAAATAATAGCTGCATCCCAAGACAGATGCCTAAGAGCGGTTTTCCTGTAGCGGCAAAGTCTATGATTGTATTGGAGAGACCGGTGCGATGCAACAGCTCCATCGCATCCTTAATCGCGCCAACCCCTGGTAAGATGAGGCCGTCAGCTTCCATTAGCGCAACCGGCTCATCGGATATCAAATAGGGGACTTCAAGACGTTCAAGTGCTTTACTCACACTGAAGAGATTCCCCATTCCATAATCAATAATGCCGATCATCTATAACATCCCTTTCGTCGAAGGAACCCCTTTAATACGAGGATCAATCGTTGTTGCTTCATCAAGCGCACGGGCCAGCGCTTTGAAAACAGCTTCAATCATATGGTGCGTATTATGACCATAGTGAACAATGACGTGAAGATTTATTCTTGCTTCAAGAGCAAGCTTCCACAGGAATTCATGGACAAGCTCAGTATCGAAAGTACCGACTTTTTGGTTCGGGAACTTTGCACGTATTTCAAGGTGAGGGCGATTGCTTAGATCAACAACGACTTGTGCCAGTGTTTCATCCATTGGTACAAATGCATTGCCATATCGTTTGATACCTCGTTTATCACCGACCGCTTCTTTAATCGCAAGACCGAGGCAGATGCCGATATCTTCCGTTGTATGGTGATCATCGATTTCTACATCACCATTAGCGTCGATCGTCAAATCGAACTGGCCATGCTTTGCAAACAAGTCAAGCATATGGGTCATAAATGGCACGCCTGTATTTAAATCACTGTCGCCTTCCCCATCTATGTTCAGTGATAGCTGAATGTTGGTTTCATTTGTTTTTCTTCTCAATTCTGACGTTCTTGCCATTTCGCATCTCTCCCATCATCTTAATCTTGTTTCAATCGATCTTGCATGAGCCTCTAAGCCTTCTTGCCTTGCAAACGCTGCGATTTTTTCTCCGTTCTGCTTTAATGCTTTTTCACTATAGAAAAGAATGCTAGATTTTTTTTGAAACTCATCCACACTTAACGGACTGGAGAAACGGGCGGTACCATTCGTAGGCAGCACATGATTTGGACCAGCAAAGTAATCCCCAACTGGTTCAGGACTGTATCTGCCGATAAAAATCGCACCGGCGTGGCGAATACTTCCGAGCAGTTCCATTGGATTTTCCGTTAAGATCTCTAAGTGTTCTGGAGCAAGCTGATTGATCTTTTCCACCGCTTGATCGATTGTTTCCGTCACATAAATGGCCCCATAATTTTCAACAGATTGACTGGCTATTTCATACTTTGGCAGCGTTGATAGTTGTCGGTGAACCTCTGCTTGTACAGCCTCTGCCAAACTTTGCGAAGAGGTTACAAGGACACTGCTAGCCATTTCATCATGCTCTGCCTGGGAGAGCAGGTCTGCTGCCACCTCTACCGGTATCGCTGATTCATCTGCCAGAATGGCAATTTCACTCGGGCCTGCAATCATATCAATGGCAACATCACCAAATACTTCTCGCTTTGCTAATGCAACAAAAATATTGCCAGGTCCCGTGATTTTATCGACTTGTTTAATGGTTTCTGTCCCATATGCCAGCGCTGCAATCGCTTGGGCACCGCCGACTTTATAGATTTCAGCTGCACCTGCAATTTGAGCTGCTGCGAGGACGGCTGGCGGAAGCTTCCCTGTTTTTTGATCAGGGGGTGAAGTGATTACGATTCGCTTCACACCTGCTACTTGAGCTGGGATGACGTTCATGAGAACGGAGGATGGGTAGGCCGCTTTTCCTCCTGGTACATATAGGCCAACTGAATCGAGTGGCGTAATTTTCTGTCCAAGAATCGTTCCGTTTTCCTCTGTTGTCATCCATGAGTTTTTTAGCTGTTTTTCATGATAAGAGCGGATATTATTCGCTGCCTCTTTTATGATTGAAAGCATATTTTCGTCGAGTAATCGATAGGCTTCTGCTATTTCTTCCTCTGATACTTTAAGGTTCTGAAGGGCAATGCCATCAAATTTTTCGGTGTAGTTGATTAAGGCTTGATCTCCCTCAGCACGGACCGTTTCAATAATCACTTTGACTGTTTGACGCTGTACTTCCGTTCCGTTATCAACCGATCTTTTTATCGATACTGCTTGATCTGCATGAATAATCTTCATCCGGTTTCGCCTGCCTTTATCCCGCTGATTACTTCCGTTAACCGCTCGACAACCTCGCTAATGCGAGCATCCTTCATTCGATAACTGACCGGGTTCACAATCAATCTCGATGTAATGTTTACGATTTCCTCATATTCCACGAGGCCATTTTCTTTTAATGTTCGGCCTGTAGATACAATGTCGACGATTCGATCAGCAAGACCAATGAGCGGAGCAAGCTCGATTGAGCCATTCAGCTTGATGATTTCTACCTGCTCACCTTGTTCTCGAAAATAAGCGGCAGCAACATTTGGATACTTCGTTGCCACTTTAGGTGCAACATCGTTCATTTTTGTATTTGGGATACCTGCAACTGCAAGATAGCAGGCACTAATTTGCAAGTCTAGCAGTTCATAGACATCTCTTTCTTCTTCAAGCATGACGTCTTTTCCGGCAATGCCAAGGTCAGCCACACCATGCTCGACATATGTCGGGACATCCATTGGTTTTGCTAGAATAAAGCGGAATTTCTCTTCTGGAACATCGATAATGAGCTTGCGTGAATCATCAAATTCTGGAGGCAGCTGGAATCCGGCTTGTCTGAGCATGTAGGCAGCTTCGGTAAAAATACGTCCCTTTGGCATGGCGATTGTTAATATATCGTTCATTTCATTGCCTCCTTTGCCTTTCCGACTAAAAAGGTAATGTCATTATATTGGTTGGAGCAAGCGTCGATGTCTTTGACGCCATTAATATCCTGAAGTACAACTTTTTTCCCTATCTGGCGCTGCTCTTGGGCAAGCCTGTACGCCTCTTTCCTTCTTTCTGAGCTAAATACGATGCATATGACCTGCTCTATCGGCTCGTTCATTCCTAGAGATTCGAGCAGCCGATCAAGTCTGATGGCAAAGCCTGTCGCACCGGAGGGCTTACCGAATTTTTCAAGCAAGAGATCGTACCGACCGCCACTTCCAATCGGAAAACCAACATTGCCAGCGTAGACTTCGTATAATATCCCCGTATAATAGCTCATATGACTGACGAGGGTTAAATCAAATTTGACGCTCTTTTCCTGGCCGTAATCCGTAATGATTTCCCATAATAATTGCAGCTCTGATAATGCTTCTTTTCCTTGATCATTTTCTATTAAACTATAAGCTTCTGAAATGACTTCTTCTCCCCCCCGAAGTTTTAGGAAATGGAGAAGACGCTGTTTATCGATGGAAGAGAGTGCAAGACCGCCTACATGCATGCGGTAGCCGACATAGTTTTTCTCATATAAGTATCTTGTTAATGCCTCTACCCTTTCTTCCGTGCCAAGGATCTGGCGGAAAAACGCGCGCACAAAGCCGATATGACCGACTGAAAGTTGAAAATTTTCGAGTCCTGCCGCTTGAATAACAGAGGTGATGAGGGCCACACTTTCCCCATCGGCACTAATTGTATCGTCCCCAATGCATTCCACCCCGATTTGTTCGAATTCCGCCGGGCGTCCACCCTCTCTTTGCTGGGCTCGAAAGACGTTGGCAGAGTAGGCTAATCTAATGGGCATATTGTCTTTTAAGAGCTTTGATGCCGCAATTCTAGCAATGGGTGCCGTCATATCTGGACGTAAAACGAGCGTATGCCCCTCGTGATCTAATAACTTGAACAGCTGCTGATCGAGAATCGCAGATGCTGAACCAACTGTTTCGTAATATTCTAATGTTGGTGTTTCAATAAATTGAAAACCCCATTGTTTCATTTCCGTTGCCATCACTGTCCGAATACTGTGTTTCATATCATATAAATTAGGCAGGGTATCCCGCATGCCTAATGGTTTTTCAAACATAAATAACCGACTCAAGGAAGCTCACCTCTTATGATAAAAAGTTCCATTGTACTAATAGGCCACTCTTTCAATATCCTTTAGTTCGCTAACGTGGTAGTAAAATGAAGTTATTAGTAGTTTACGCTCAATAAACCCATTAGTCAACCACTTTACACACAATTTTTAGAAAAATCATATTATGATACGACTAGGGTGCCTGTCACCCCCATATTTCTACATATTTCGACTTTGTTGTTGTCGAATGATGGGGGTGACAGGCACCCACTCCATTCGACAACAACAAAAAAGCTAACATTTCACATGGGAAATGTTAGCTTTTTTGTTGTTTTGTTGTTTTAAGTTAGTTATTCTGGTGTTGTCTTGGTTGTTGAATAGATCGGGTCTTCTGCCCAGCGCTGGGTCATTTGGTCTTTTGTGTAGATGATGCGCATGGGGTTTCCGCCAACGAAGGCGCCTGCTGGGACGTCTTTGTGAACGAGTGTTCCGGCGGAGACGATGGCGCCGTCACCAATTTCCACCCCTGGGAGGATGGTACAGTTGGCGCCGATCATTACTTCACTGCCGATTTCTACTGGACCTAAACGATATTCCTTAATCAAATATTCATGCGCAAGAATTGTCGTATTGTATCCGATGACTGTGTTGCGGCCAACGCTGATTTTTTCAGGGAACATTACATCCAGCATAACCATTAGTGCAAAGGATGTTTGATCCCCTACCGTCATGCGCAAAAATGTACGGTACAGCCAGCTTTTTAAACCTAAGAAGGGTGTATATCGAGCAACCTGAATCACAACAAAATTCTTCACTACCTTCCAAAAAGGAACGGTTTTATAAACATGCCATAGTGAGTTCGCTCCTTCAACAGGAAAGCGCTCCGTTCGTCTCATCCTTCTTCACCCTCAACGATATCAAGCAAATCAGCCATACTTTCCAATATATAATCTGGATCAAATTGCAATAAATGCTCTTTGCCCTTTGAGGACCATGCGACACCCGCTGTCCGCACTCCTGCATTCTTCCCGCCGAGAATATCATGATGATTGTCACCAATCATGATCGCCGATTCGGGTCTTGAATCCAACAGCTCAAGCGCCTTTAAAACCGGTTCTGCATCAGGCTTCGGAAGCTCCACATGATCAATAGCCACAACCACATCAAAAAATTCATCAAGCTTCGTCAGCTTTAAGCCCTTCTCAACGATATCAGACATCTTCGTCGTCACGATTCCAAGCTTATATCCTGACTCTTGCAATGTTCTTACTGTCTCATATACGCCGTCAAACTCCTTAACAAGGACATCATGATGCTCCTTATTATAGCTTCTATACATTAACAGCATTTCTGAAGTTTTCTCAGGATCAACAGAATCAAACGATTCCTGCAAGGTCGGTCCCATAAATGGAAGAACATCCTCACGCTTATAGTGATCTGGATAAAAATGATTCAACGTATGAAGAAACGAAGAAATAATCAATTCATTTGTATCAATCAGTGTGCCATCTAAATCGAATAATACTGTATCAATTTTAGCCATAAGATGCTTCCTTTCTAGGCTTAGTCTCTGCTCTCTTCCAAACAAAAGCCACAACTACGGTCAATATAATCGCCACCACTAACCGAATCAGCAATAGCGGCAGTATCGGTATGCCTAATGGAATAAAGATTAACGTGTCCTCTACCACTGCATGGCATGCAACCAGGAAAATGAATGCAAGAGTCACATCTTTCTTACTCACGCCATCTTCCTTCACCGCCTGAATCATTACTCCAGCACCAAAGGCAAGACCGAACATTAACCCCGCAGCTAATGTTGTTGAAGTATTCTCCTTCATTCCGAGCATCTTCGTGAAAGGTGTCATCCATTTTGAAAACACCTTTAACCACTCGCGGTCTTTTAAAATCTGAACCACAATCATTAGAGGAATCACAATCATCGCCAACTGAAAAATGCCAAGGGATGCCTTCTCAACTGCATTCATTAGTATCTGCATCCATCCAGATACTTGCTCTTCACTCGCTTGAACCAATCCATATTTCGCAATTTCAGTGCCACCCTGCCAGACCAGATTAATAATAATCCCAGAGATCGCTGCCAGACCAAGCCTTACAGCGAGCACAATCCACAGCTTCACACCTACCTTAATCGCTACACTAGATTCAATCAGCAAGTTATGGGAAAACGAAAGCATAACCGCGATAATGAATACTTCCTTCACCGAGAGCTCCAGTGTTAAAATGGCGCCAATCCCTGCATATACATTCAGAAAATTCCCCAATACTAGCGGAATCGCCGCATCCCCTGACAAACCAAATATACTCATCAGCGGTGTAATAAACTCGATTATCCACGGCAAAACAGGTGTATGCTGCAGCAAAGCAACGATCAAGGTTACGGGAAAGATGATTTTCCCTAAAGTCCAAGTTGTCTTTAAACCAACCTTCAAGCCCTCTTTAACAGAATGAAGCATGATGTCTCTCCCCCGATCTCCTTCTCACTATTTCTTCGGTTTATCTAAATATCTTTCCTTCGAATAGCCTTTCACTCTTCTAAAAATCCACAAGGCAATCGCACCGATGATCAACACTATTGAGATCGTTTGTGCCGCGCGCAGGAATTCTGTTACCATCAAACTATCTGTACGCATGCCTTCGATGAAAAAGCGGCCAACCGAATACCAAATCACATAGGTTAAAAAAAGCTCTCCTCTTCTCAGGTTAACTCGTCTCAAGGCAATCAATAAGAAAAACCCTGCAAAATTCCATAATGATTCATATAAGAATGTAGGGTGATAATACGCACCATTAATATACATGCCATTAATTATAAACTCAGGCAAATATAGATTTTCTAAAAATTGTCTCGTTACTTCTTCACCATGCGCCTCTTGGTTCATAAAGTTGCCCCAGCGTCCAATGGCCTGACCTAGAATAATACTTGGCGCCGCAATATCGGCCAATTTCCAAAAGGAAACCCCTCTTTTTTTCGCAAAAATATAAGCCGTAATGACAGCCCCTATGAGTGCACCGTGAATCGCTATTCCGCCATTCCATATCTTAATAATTTCTCCGGGGTTTTGAATATAATAATCCCATTGAAATATGACATAATAAAGGCGGGCACAGATAATAGAAATAGGAATCGCCCAAAGCATTAAATCAGCCATGATATCTTTTCCAAGCCCTCTTTTTTCCGACTCCCTCATCGCAACAATCAGCGCCAAAGCTATACCGATACCGATTATGAGTCCATACCATCTAACCTCCAATGGCCCTAAGGAAATGGCAATCGGATCAATTGGTGTTATCGTCAGTAGCATAATCACTTCTCCTTCTGTATGTAATCTCTCTAGAGAGAGCCGCTTTAGCGGTCTTCATGATCGCCATCTTCAATCACATCTGACAGGCGATTTGTAAACTGTTCAGCCGCATTAACTCCCATCCGTTTCAAACGGAAGTTCATGGCCGCTACCTCAATAATGACTGCCAAGTTTCGGCCAGGACGAACTGGAATCGTCAGCTTCGTTAGCTCCGTATCAATAATTTTCATCTTTTCCTCATCAAGGCCAAGTCTATCATATTGCTTCTTTGAATCCCATATTTCCAAATCCATCACAATCGAAATTTTCTTAAATCGGCGGATAGCTCCTGCCCCAAATAGTGTCATGACATTAATGATACCTAGGCCGCGAATTTCCAGCAAATGTTCTATTAATTCTGGTGAGCTTCCCACTAGTGTGTCCTCATCCTCTTGGCGTATCTCCACACAATCATCCGCCACAAGGCGATGCCCGCGCTTAACGAGCTCCAACGCAGTTTCACTTTTACCTACACCACTTTTTCCAGTAATCAATACGCCGACACCATAAATATCCACTAAAACACCATGAATGGCCGTCGTTGGTGCCAACTTGCTTTCAAGAAAATTGGTTAATAAACTAGAAAACCTTGTTGTTTTTTGCTTTGTACGAAGAATTGGCACTGCTTCACGCTCAGCCGCTTCAATTAGTTCCAGCGGGATTTCAAGATCTCTCGTGACGATGATCGCGGGTGTAATATCCGAGCATAGGCGCTCCAATCTAACCTCACGTTCAAGTTGATTCAGCTTTTCCGTAAAGGAAAGCTCTGTTTTTCCTAATAGCTGAATGCGCTCAGCTGGAAAATAATCAAAGTACCCCGCTAACTCAATTCCTGGTCTTGATATATCGCTCGTCGTTATCGGACGATTGATTCCTTCTTCACCGCTGATCAACTCTAAATTAAATTTCTCTATAACATCCTTCGTCCGTACCTTTGGCAAATGACTTCCCCTCCTTTGATCAGAAATTCGATTCATCTATAAAAAAGAAAAATAAGGCCGTTTTATTATTTTTTGGCTGTTATCGTATACTTTGTTGCTTTTCGCAGGTAGTGGTTGATTTCCTCTCCAGGTGCTCGCTTTCCGCACACCCGTTCCAATCAACTTTTTTATCAACGGTTTATCAAAACCTATGAAAAAACAACAATCCTTTAGAAAAGAGCCTATTTTTTCATTATATGCACTTTATTTTAGCATTTTTTTCAATAGAACCGAAATGAATGATGATTATTTTTCTCCTTAAAGCTATATTAAAAGATAATCACGCAAAAGTCTTTCAAGTGATAAGATAATTTTATTCAATCCTTTTGAAACGGAGCGTTCCTAATGACCTTAACCTTACTAAAAAACGCCCAAGTCATTACAGTAGAGAAACTGATTCCTAATGGCTTTGTGTTAATAGAAGATCATATCATTGTTCAAGCAGGAGGGATGATAGACCTGCCCGCCTTGGATGCGGCGAAAACAAAGGTCATTGATCTAGAACCTGATTACTTCATCAGCGCTGGCTTTATTGACATGCATATTCATGGTGCAGGCGGAGCAGATGTAATGGATGCTACTGAGGAAGCTTTAAACACGATAGCACAAATGCTGCCTAAAGAAGGCACGACAAGTTTTCTTGCTACGACTATGACACAGGAGCATCACAAAATAGAATCAGCTTTAATAAACAGTTCCGCTTTCAATAGTCCTCCAGGACAGGCTGAAATATTGGGTGTACACCTTGAAGGCCCTTTTATTAATCAAAATAAAGCCGGGGCTCAGCCTCGTGAATATATGGTAGAGCCAAATATTCAGCTTTTTAAAAAGTGGCAAGCCGCTGCAGATAACCAAATTAAGGTTGTCACTTACGCACCCGAAATAGATATTGACATGGCCTTTACCCGCTACTTAGCAGCCAGAGGAGTGATTGCTTCTATCGGACATTCTGATGCCCAGTTTTCCGAAGTATGTTCAGCAGTGGACGCAGGCGCAACAAACGTGACGCACTTATTTAACGGTATGCGCGGTATGCATCATCGAGAAGCAGGTGTGGCAGGTGCTGCACTCCTAATTGAAGAGCTTACAGCAGAAATCATCGCAGACGGCATCCATGTAACCCCAGAAATGGTTCAGCTCGTATACAAAACAAAAGGAATGGATCAAATTCTTCTTATCACTGATAGTATGAGAGCTAAGTATTTACGGGAGGGAGAATACGACCTCGGTGGCCAGCGGGTCACTGTCAAAAATAAAAAAGCACAATTAGCTGATGGCACACTCGCTGGCAGTATACTCAAAATGAATGAAGCGGTTAAAAATATCATTGCATTTGCCGGGGCGGATGCATTGGAAGCCATTCAATCTGCAAGTATGAACCCTGCCAAAAATTTAGGAATCTATGACCGCAAAGGAAGTATTGCCAGTGGAAAAGATGCGGACCTGGTCGTGCTGGATAAGCACCTTAATGTGGTCATGACGATTTGCAGAGGAGAAATTGGTTATTCCCGTGAGAGCTAAACAAATCACAAACAAAAAAAGGCCAGTGCGATGACTGACCATTTTGGTTAACGCCAAACTACTTTTTGAATAATCACGTTTGCAATAGACATAATGATCGATACAATAACCGCTGTACCGAACCCGGCTATTTCAAAAGAGCTACCCATTAAGCCATCAGTAATGAGTAATGTGACCGCATTGATGACGAATAAAAACAGACCTAACGATAGCACTGTAATAGGCAAGGTTAATATAATTAAAATCGGGCGAACAAGAATATTCAGGATGGATAGAATAAAGCTTGCACCTATAGCTGCCCCGAATCCTGATAAATAAAAGGATTCTTCAAAAAAACCTGCAATTGCCATAAATAATATGGCATTAATTAAAATCCCAATTAACCATCTCATACTTTTATAAACTCCTCTTCAATTGACACGAACAGTATGCGCAGGAACAAGCCTTTTGAGCCTGCCAGTCCGCAAGCTTACAAAGAGCTGGATTTCTTCACTGTAATGGAGCCGGTTTTTGTATCAGCGTCTAGCTTAAGTCCACTCTGCGGGTCTTTAAGCGATTTAAAGTGCAGGACCTTTTGAATAACATCGCTTTTTTCTTCAATAATTTCAATCCCATCAAGATGAACATTGAAACTGCCTAAATTGGTTTTCAGTTCTCCGTTCACAGGTTTGAAATGAGGAAGTTCTATATCCAAGCTGCCCGTTGTTGCCTTCGCTTCAACGTATTCACATCTTGAACCGCTAACTGAACAATAAACATCTCCATTAAAAGAGTGGATATCCACCTTTTCGTAATCTCCATCTACTTTAATCGTACCGTTAATTGTTTCTGCTTCTAAATGATCAATCGTACTTTTCACTGCAGAGATTTGACCGTGAACAGTCTCCATTTCTGCATGCTTGCTATGCAAATGCTGGACATTTATTTTACCATTCGCTGTCTTTGCTTTAAATGATTCTACCCTTATATTTTCACTTTCAATTGGTCCGTTAAACGTCCGAACCTTTAATTTTTCATAATTTTTATCAGGAACATAGATAATTACATTTAACTTTATCCACTTTTGCTGAGTAGAAAATCGTAGTTTTTCTTCATTGATTGTGAAAACGACATCACCCAGAAAGTTTTTGCGTGCTTCATCTTGCGTTTCTGCACGATACACTTTCGCCTGACATTCGATGCGGACATCCTTTTGCCCCCAGGGAAGAACCTTTACAGATCCATTTGAGATATCAATCTCCATGTCCTTTAAATATACATCCGATTGCTGAAAAATATGTGAAATATCTACAGAATGACCGAAATTAAAATCAAGGTCCCCTTCTTTAATTTTCTTAAAAGCAGAATCAACGAAATCAATTATTTTATCCTTCGCTGAATTAAATTTATAATTAAATGGCTCTTCCTTCTTAGCCTCTTCAAAGTGAACGGCTGTAGAAAGGTCCTTTACGATATCTTCCTGCTTCTCTTGTGCTGTTTTACTCGCTTTCTCCAATTCCTCCATCAATGTGAGCGCTTCGTCCACTGATAGTTTCCCGTCCTCTACCATCTTCAAAATTCGTTTTTTTTCTGCTTGCATGATAACCCCTCCAAATTAATCAATTTGTCGAAATAACCTTTATTCCTTTAATCATATTCCATATTAGTACCGCTAGACTAATTATTATGCTTAGGACGCCACCAGTTATAAAAAGAATGGGTATTTGTTCTACATTATTTATCCAGGTAAACGCGCCTGCGATGACGATTATTAGTGGTATAAAGGTAATTAGGTGTGAAATCAAAGCTTTTTTTGCGTGTTCCTTCGTTTTTTGATCCTCAACAACAAAATAAACAATGATGGGAAAAATAACGCCGGCAAACAATATACTAAAGTAGCTAAGCGCTGAAAGTATTTTATTCGTGTCCATTTTTCTTCAGCTCCTCTATAATTATACTTACGAAAGAGCGCGGAGAAAGTTTCATTTACAAACAAAAAACCGTCTGAGGTCTTAGACGGTTTTTTATTTATACGCTGCAAAGTCAGTTCTTGGTGTTTCTTTTCGTTTCACTTCATCAATTTTATTCACAAACATTTGGAATACTTTGCGCTTCTCCTCTAGCTCTTTTGCTTTTTCCTTAAGCTCATTGTATTTCTCCTCAAAGGGTTTATGGTATCTCTCACGAATGTTCTCAATGATCTCTTCATTGACCGTCGACTGAATGACTTGTTTCGTAATTCCATATTTATAAGAATATAGCTTCAAATCTAGTTTGATATTTTCAAATTCCTCGTTGATCTGGTTAAGCACTTCAGAAATGTCTTCCTTCCACTCTTCTAATGACTTCTCCAAATAATCTTCCATAATTACCTCCTATTTAATTTTTTTAGCTATATGTACTTTTTCGTTTTATTATAAATGAAAATAGTTACATGCCTTTTTCTAACTGATTACAAAGAGTTGTCTTTTTAAATTCGCTTCACTATTTTATTTTCTATAAAATTATGGTAATTTTGTATAAATGGAGGGTTTACTTATGTGGAATGAAATTACTTCACTGTTTGTTTTCTTTTTATTATTTGGCATTAGTTCATTTTTTAATATCATGTTTAAGATGACAGAGAAGAAGCATTGTTTGACAACGCTGCTGATCAGTTTAATTCTTACACCTTTGATTATAGGTTTGCTGGGCATCGTATAAACAAAAGAGGAGCAGCGCATCATTGATTGCGCTGTTCCTCTTTATTTAAGCATTTGTTACGGCTTCCTCTTTTTCTTCAATCTGCTTTTTCATGCGCATGCGGTCCCGTTCTAGAATTGGCTTTAAGTATTTCCCTGTATAGGATGCCTTTGTTTCAGCAATCACTTCCGGTGATCCAGTCGCTAGAATTGTACCGCCCTTATCTCCGCCCTCTGGACCAAGGTCAATAATATGATCCGCTGCTTTTATCACATCAAGGTTATGCTCAATGACAAGGACAGTATCGCCATTCTCAACTAAACGTTGAAGAACAACCAATAATCTAGCAATATCATCAACATGCAGCCCCGTAGTTGGCTCATCTAAAATGTAAAATGATTTCCCTGTAGACCGTCTATGCAATTCAGATGCAAGCTTAACGCGTTGCGCTTCACCACCTGAAAGCGTTGTTGCAGGTTGACCAAGCTTCACATAGCTCAGTCCTACATCATATATCGTTTGCAGCTTACGGCTTATTCTTGGGATATTTTCAAAGAATTCTAGTGCAACCTCAACCGTCATATCAAGAATTTCGGAAATATTTTTCCCTTTATATTTCACTTCAAGTGTTTCACGATTATAGCGTTTCCCATGGCATACTTCACAGGGCACATACACATCTGGAAGAAAGTGCATCTCAATTTTTATGATTCCATCACCGCGGCAGGCTTCACAGCGCCCGCCTTTGACATTGAAGCTGAAGCGGCCTTTTTTATAGCCTCTAACCTTCGCTTCATTCGTTGAGGCAAATACATCGCGAATATCGTCAAATACACCTGTATATGTCGCAGGGTTTGATCTTGGTGTTCGCCCAATTGGAGATTGGTCAATATCAATGACCTTCTCAAGATGCTCAATCCCTTTGATTTCTTTATGCTCTCCTGGCTTGCTTTTTGCGCGATTAAGCTTTTGAGCAAGGCTTTTATGGAGAATTTCATTGATTAATGTACTTTTCCCTGAACCAGACACGCCTGTAACTGCAGTAAAAATGCCGAGTGGGAATTTCACATTTACATTTTTAAGGTTATTTTCCTTTGCACCTTTTATTTCTATAAAACGGCTGTCGCCTTTTCTGCGTTCAATCGGCAGGGGAATAAACCTTTTTCCGGATAAATATTGACCCGTTAGTGATTTTGGATCTTCCATTACTTGCTGTGGTGAACCAGCCGAAACAATTTCGCCACCATGGACGCCAGCACCCGGTCCGACATCAATTAAGTAATCGGCTGCCATCATCGTATCCTCATCATGCTCCACCACGATAAGCGTATTTCCGATATCCCTCATATTCTTTAAGGTTTCGATCAAACGTTCATTATCACGCTGATGAAGTCCAATTGAAGGCTCGTCCAAGATATAGAGTACACCAGTTAGCCGGGAGCCGATTTGAGTTGCGAGCCGAATCCGCTGCGCTTCTCCTCCTGATAATGTTCCAGCTGCACGGCTTAAAGATAAATAATCGAGTCCAACATTTATTAAGAACCCAAGTCGTTCTTTTATTTCGCGAAAAATAAGATTAGCAATCTTCATTTCTTTTTCTGACAGCTTTAAGTGTTCAAAAAACTGATAAGCCTCTTCAATTGACAGTGATGTTATTTTACCAACATGGCGACCATCAACTAGGACAGCAAGACTTTCTTTTTTCAAACGGTAGCCTTTACAGCCTGGACACGCATGCTCAGCCATATATTTCTCCATTTGTTCACGGATATAATCAGAGCTTGTTTCTTTATAGCGGCGTTGTATATTGTTCATAACGCCCTCAAACTTAATATTTCCTTCACGTATTTGCCCAAAGTCATTTTCATATCTGAAATAGATCTTATCTTTCCCGGACCCATATAATATTTTTTCAAGTTGATCTTCTGGTAACTCCTTTACAGGTGCATCCATATCAATGCCATAGTGACTGCAGACAGCCTCCAATAGCTGCGGATAGTATTGGGAACTGCTTGGCTCCCATGGTGCGATTGCATTCTTCTTCAATGATAATCCTTTGTTCGGTATCACTAGGTCAGGATCTACTTCGAGCTTTGCTCCGAGTCCATCACAATCTGGACAGGCACCAAATGGACTGTTAAAGGAGAACATTCTAGGCTCTAGCTCGCCAATTGAAAAACCACATTGAGGGCATGCGTGATTTTCACTGAATAATAATTCCTCTTCACCTATCACTTCCACAATGACCTTACCGCTTCCTAGCTTCAAAGCTGTTTCTAGGGAGTCGGCAAGCCTTGCTTCAACGCCTTCTTTGACAACGATGCGGTCAATGACTACTTCTATGGAGTGTTTTTTATTTTTTTCAAGTTCAATATCTTCTCCAAGGTCGCGCATTTCTCCATTCACACGCACCCGAACAAAACCTTGCTTCTTCACTTCTTCTAAGACCTTAACATGTGTACCTTTTCGGCCTGATACAAGCGGACCCAATACTTGAAGCTTTGTTCTTTCAGGGAATTCAATGATTCTGTCGACCATTTGCTCAATCGTTTGCGATGAGATTTCAATATTGTGGATTGGGCAAGTTGGTCTTCCTACTCTTGCATATAAAAGTCGTAAATAATCATAGATTTCCGTTACGGTACCCACTGTAGAGCGCGGATTTTTACTGGTCGTTTTTTGATCAATTGATATGGCTGGTGATAAGCCTTCAATCGTATCAACGTCCGGCTTATCCATTTGACCAAGAAACTGCCGTGCATAAGCAGATAATGACTCCACATAACGACGTTGACCTTCTGCATAGATCGTATCAAATGCCAGGGAGGATTTACCTGAGCCGGAAAGTCCGGTTAAGACAACCAGCTGATCTCTTGGTATCGTTACATCGATATTTTTTAAGTTATGCGCTCTGGCACCCTTTACAATCAGTTTATCCATTGCCATTTCATTTCGTCATCCTTCCGCTTTTAATTCTAATATTAAATCACGAAGCTCTGCAGCCCGCTCGAAATTGAGTGCTTTGGCCGCTTCCTTCATTTCTTTTTCCATATTGGCCAGCAGTTTTTCTCTTTCTTTCTTGTTGAGCTTGCCAAGCTTCTCTGTTGCGTTATATTCTTCCGGCTCTTCCGCTGCATGTGTCGCACGAATCGCATCTCTGATATCCTTTTGAATCGTTTTTGGTGTGATGCCATGCTTTAGATTATATGCCTCTTGAATTTCACGGCGCCGCTTTGTTTCACTGATTGCAAGCTCCATAGATTTTGTCATTTTATCGGCATACATGATGACCTTTCCGTTTTCATTACGGGCAGCACGGCCGCTCGTTTGAATTAATGAACGTTCTGAGCGGAGGAATCCCTCTTTATCCGCATCAAGAATTGTCACGAGTGAAACTTCAGGAATATCGAGACCTTCTCTCAACAGGTTAATACCGACAAGCACATCATATTTTCCAAGCCGGAGCTCACGGATGATTTCAATCCGTTCCAGCGTTTTTACCTCAGAATGCAAGTATTGCACTTTAATGCCGATTTCCTTTAAGTAATCTGTTAAATCCTCTGACATTTTTTTCGTCAAGGTCGTGATGAGCACTCGCTCATTTTTCTCGACTCTGTCATGAATTTCTCCTATTAAATCATCAATCTGCCCTTCTATCGGTCTAACCTCAATAATCGGATCGAGCAATCCTGTTGGGCGGATAATCTGCTCTACCATTTGTGGCGTATGTTCGATCTCATAGGGTCCAGGAGTCGCAGAGACATAGACGGTTTGACTGATATGGTCTTCATATTCCGCAAAAGTGAGCGGTCTGTTGTCCAATGCTGAAGGCAAACGGAATCCATGCTCGACAAGGACGTTTTTCCGGGCTTGGTCACCGTTATACATCCCCCTAACCTGCGGAAGTGTAACATGAGATTCATCTACAACCATCAGAAAGTCCTTTGGAAAATAGTCCAGAAGCGTGTATGGAGTTGATCCTGCCGGTCTTAATGTAAGATGGCGCGAATAGTTTTCAATCCCGGAGCAAAAGCCCATTTCCCTCATCATTTCTAAGTCGTATCGTGTTCTTTGTTCCAATCGCTGAGCTTGAAGCAGATGCCCATTTTCATTAAGATAGGCTAATCGCTCCTCCAGCTCTTTTTCAATATTTTCAATGGCGATTTTCATTTTCTCTTCTCGGGTTACGAAGTGGGATGCCGGGAATATGGCAACATGGTCGCGTTCTCCCATGATTTCTCCAGTAAGCGCGTCAACTTCACGAATTCGGTCGATCTCATCTCCGAAGAATTCCACTCGCATACAGTGTTCATCCCTCGATGCCGGAAATATTTCGACAACATCGCCTCTAACTCTGAACGTTCCGCGAATAAAGTTCATATCATTGCGCTCATACTGGATATCGACGAGCTTTCTCAGCAGCTGATTGCGCTCAATTTCCATTCCGGTTCGCAGCGAAAGGACCATCTCGCTGTATTCTTCCGGAGAACCTAAACCATATATACATGAAACGCTGGCAATGACAATCACATCATTTCTTTCAAACAAGGAGGAGGTCGCAGAGTGGCGAAGTTTATCAATTTCATCATTGATGCTAGAATCCTTTTCGATAAATGTATCCGTCTGGGGCACATATGCCTCCGGTTGATAATAGTCGTAATAGCTGACGAAATACTCTACTGCATTGTTCGGAAAAAACTCTTTAAACTCGCTGTACAGCTGCCCAGCCAAAGTTTTATTATGGGCGATGACAAGGGTCGGCTTATTGATTTCTTGAATCACATTGGAAATTGTGAAGGTCTTCCCTGTTCCTGTTGCACCTAAAAGCGTCTGATATTTTTTCCCTTCACGAATGCCCTTTACAATCTCTTTAATGGCTGCGGGCTGATCGCCTTGCGGGGAATATTTTGATACGAGTTCAAATTGTTCACTCACTGCTTGAAACCTCCTCAATTAAAAATCATAATACCTATATATAATGACAATCTGCCTTGACGGTTTATAGTACCGATATTGCAGCTGTTTTGACAGTTATTTACTTAAAGCTCATATCATCATTCTACCACAAACACAGCTAAACAAACCAACAATATGCGAACGGATATTCGTTTTTTGTTTTTTGATGTTTAATCAAACGTTTGATTGAAGAAAGATGGTTGAGATTAATGGTTTTTTTCAAACTGATTAGGTTTAATGTTCCTAATAAAAAACCTGCCGATCATGGTTGGATCAACAGGAGCTCAAGCTACCTTTTTCAGTTTATTCTTCATATAATCCGCAAGCCAAAACCCTACCGTTAAAGATAAAGCATCAACAATGATTAAACCGTAGGAATTGGTGTATCCTCTATACACAGAAGCTGCAATTAAAGCCACCGTCAGCACAAGAGCAAGCATGCGATTATAAGTTACCCTCGTAAAAAACAACACCAGCAAACCCGGCACAAAAAACGCCAACAAATACTTCAGCCCCACACCAACACCCTCTCACCCATATCCAATTACAAGATATTTATCGTTCCGCCCTCTTCTACTATAAGAATATCACAGACCACTTATGGGTGCCTGTCACCCTCAAATTTCTACAAATTTCGACATTTTCTCAAATATAATAAAAGATCCCTCTTCTTTGTGGTTAGAAGAGGGATTTTGCTTTTCTTTGTAAGAGTGTGCGTTGTTTGGTTGCTCGATTTTTGGTTCTTACTTTTTTTGTCAAAATAGTTATATCGTATGCATTATTTATTTGTTTGAATCATGTTTAGGGAAAGGTAACTATTAATAATGTAAGGTTATCGTTTTCTGGTAGCGGCTTGGCAGCTAGAGCGGATTCGGATTCTCCTGCTCTACTTCCTTCGCCATCTTTCTGGCCTTTAGGAAATTCATACTATTAAGCACGATTGTTTTGACTACGGCATAGGTTGGGACTGCCAGGAGCATACCAAGGATGCCAGCCAGGTTACCAGCAACCAATAAGAGTAGAATAATTGTCGCTGGATGTGTGTTCAATGTTTTTCCTAAAATAAGCGGTGAAATCAAGTTGCCTTCAAGCTGCTGGGCAATCAGAATGACAAGCAAGGTCAGAAATGCCATAGTTGGCGATTCGAATAAAGCCACAATCACAGCCGGCGCTCCACCTATAATCGGACCGACATACGGTATGATATTAGTGACCGCAATAATCAGTGCCATGACAATCGCATATGGCAAGTCAATAATAAAGAAACCGATAAACGACAGTGTCCCTACAAAAAGAGCAACAGTAATTTGCCCTTGAATATAAGATGATAATGTATTGCCTGTATCTTTTAATGTGTTAATCGCTTCTGCACGATAGGATTTTGGGATGAACTTTCCTAGAGCTGCCGGGAACTTCTCTCCATCCTTCAGCATGAAGAATAACAAGAATGGTACAGTAATAATGGTAATGGCAATATTCGTAACCACGCCGAGGAATCCGCTTAAGCCACTTGTGATTCTCTCTGGCAGCGTATTCGCATAATCCACAATATAAGCCATAATTTCTTTCTGCGACACATAATCCTGCGTCATAAACCATCGATAGCCTTCTGATTGAGAAAAACTATTAAAAAACGCTTCTGTTTTCTTCACATAACCAGGCAGATCGTTCATTAACGCCGCTAATTGTTTTGAGATAGTAGGAACGATGTTACCGATTACTAATACAAACAATCCGATAACGACTGCAAAGAGAATCAATATTGCTATTACTTTTGGCACCTTTCCCCGCTGAATCAGATGAACAAATGGATTCAATATGAAGAATAGGAACCCAGAGATAATAATCGGGAAGAATAAGGTGGTAAAAAATATTCCAACCGGTTCAAACAAAAACGATATCTTGGAAGCTACTAAAATGATTGTTAGGATGATTAAAAATTGAAAAGACCAATACTGGAATTTCCTCTTTGACACAATCTCACCTTTTTCAAATATATTTGTATGTATTATATCAGAATACACTGAATGAAACTCAATGCATGACCAATTAAGTTCCCGATTTTTTTAATATTAAAACCTTACCTATTATGAAACGTTCCTCTCTATTTTAAACGTTCTCGTGATTTATGTCGCTTCTCAGCTATTTCAAAATACTTTCTCTGTAAATCTGGCTGTTTTTAGCAGAAGATCTTCCAACACAAAAAAAAATGGCTGCCGGTATCGGCAGCCTACGTAAACAATTATTGATTTCCTTTTTTCACCCATTCACCAACAGTGACTGTGCGCTTAGCCTGATGCTTAACCGCTGCTGCTACATCTTCAACGATTTTTCCATCTTGTCCTTGAGTAGCACTTGTTCCATAAGGGTTACCGCCTGCAGCATAGATGCTTTGATTAGTGAATCCAGGTGCTGCAACAATTGCTCCCCAGTGGTACATGGTTGTATATAGTGAAAGAATCGTTGCTTCCTGACCGCCATGTGGATTTCCTGCCGTACTCATAGCACTGACCACCTTATTCGCAAGCTTGCCTTGTGCCCATAATCCGCCAGCAGTGTCTATGAATGCTTGTACTTGAGATGCGATATTACCGAATCTAGTAGGAACACTGAATACAATAGCATCTGCCCATTCTAAATCACTCAATGTCACTTCAGGAACATCCTTCGTTGCATCCGCATTCGCTCTCCATGCAGGATTTGAATCAATCGCTGCTGCAGGCGCTGTTTCCGGAAATTTTAAAACTTTAACTTCCGCTCCAGCTTCTTTCCCGCCTTCTTCAGCCCATTGAGCCATTTGATAGTTAGTGCCTGTTGAACTATAATAAATGACCGCTAATTTAATACTCATTTGAAAAATCCTCCCATTATAAAAATTACACTTTAATATTGTGTCTTTTCCACAAAGTTTTATCCTATAAACTAAAAGCGAATCTCAATGTTTTTAATGCACCGCTCCAAGCATTGACCTGATCTAACATCATCTTCATATTGTCTTGATGCAAATCTTGCGGCTTGAACTCTGAGAAATTCTCAAAATCCGTGAACATAGATAATGTTGGATGTGTACGTACATCCGCAACTTGAAGCTCACCAAGGATACCGCGTAAATGCTCTGCTGCACGCGCTCCGCCTGTTGAACCGTAGCTGACAATACCTGCTGCTTTATTTGCCCATTCATCACGAGCAAAATCAATTGCATTTTTTAATGCGCCGCTTATGCTATGGTTATATTCCTGAACGATAAATACAAATCCGTCCATGCTTGCCAATTTATCAGACCAAGCTGTAATTCCTGGCTCTGTACCATCTGTTGTTCCTAAAAACGGCAGATTAAAATCAGCTATATCAATGATTTCATAATTTGCATCACCGCGTTGATCAGCGATGCCTTTCACCCATTCTCCCACCTGTGGACTAACGCGTCCTTGTCTTGTGCTCCCTAAGATGATGCCAATATTTAATTTTTCCATTGTTGTTTCCTCCTCTTGATTGGTTTTGCCAAATAATTTATTTAAAAATCCCATGCTGTTCACCTCTAGATGTTTTGTTTATACCATTTAGCAGCCTCTTCAACTTCATTGAAAGAAAGCTGATGGCCCATATTCTCCCAGTGCAAATGCACCTTTGCTCCTGCTTGTTCTAATAATGCTTTTAATTCCTCTGATTCCTGCGCAGGGCAAATGGGATCATTGGTGCCTGCACCGATGAATACGGCGCTGCCATCTAAATTCGGCATCTCCATTCCTCTGCGCGGGACCATTGGATGATGAAGAATTGACGCCTTCAACGCGTCCTCATAATGGAACATCATACTTGCCGCGATATTCGCTCCATTAGAATAGCCGACTGCGACTATGTTTTTACGATCGAATCCGTAATTTTCAGCGGCTTCATCCAGAAACTCGTAAAGCTCCTTCGTGCGAAAAATTAAGTCCTCTTCATCAAAAACACCTTCAGCAAGTCTTCTAAAAAAGCGGGGCATGCCATTTTCTGATACATTGCCACGGACACTTAATACAGAAGCATCTTCATCAATTTTCCCTGCCAGCGGAAGTAAATCTAACTCATTTCCACCTGTCCCGTGGAGTAAAAGTAAGGTTGGTTTTGATGAATCCTTTCCTTTTTCGAAAATATGTTTCATGCAAATTCCCCTCCAAATATTATTTCGGCCTGACTATCTCAAAAATCTCGCCAATTCTGGCATAATTATGCCCTGCTAATCGGCTGACTGCTCCCAGGCCTTGGGCATCAATTTTCCCATTCTCTAAGATTTCGTCCTCTATATGAAATCGAACGACTTTCCCAATGAGAAGATCTGTGTTCCCGTATAGCTCTAATGATTGTTCTAATATACATTCCATCCGGATTTTTGCTTCCTTAATTCCCGGAACAGAAATTACTTCACTGGGAATTGAATTCAGTTCTGCAATGTCCAGCTCGCTCTGTTCTGGCGGCAAGCTAGCTGCAGTTTCATTTATTTTCCTGACATTCTCATTATCAACAATATGAACAACAAATTCTTTCAGGGCTGTGATATTTCTCGCTGTATCCTTCATTTTCTCCTGTTTCCTTGCAATCGACAACGAAACCATCGGCGGATTCGATGACACGATATTAAAGAAACTGAACGGCGCTGCATTGATGATCCCTTCCTCCGATTGTGAAGTCACAAATGCAATCGGTCTTGGGATGATACTGCCAGTTAAAAGTTTATAATTCTCTCGTTCCGTAAGTGCCTCTGGATCAATGGATGCCAATGGATATCCTCCTTCTATCTAAAAAGTTTTTCGAAGCAAACTTCGGCTCTAAGATGGAGATTCTATTGATGATAACTACTAATTGATCCGCTTAAACTCAAATCCTAATTCGGTCTATTTTAGCTCTCTCACCTGAATGGGGATTAATTGTTTTTCTAATTGAGCACGATATTCTTCATATTGCTCAGGCAGCATTAGCTTATCTCCCATTGTTTCTTGTGATTCATCATGCGCGAACCCTGGAGGATCTGTTGCTATCTCGAATAGGATTTCTCCATATTCACGAAAATATATCGCATTAAAATAGTTTCGATCCTGAACTGGCGTTACGCCGAAGCCATTGCTTTCGATATATTCTTTCCAATCAAGCTGATCACTATCATCGATGGCTCTCCAAGCGATATGATGGACAGTCCCGACGCCCATTCTGCCAGCACCGCCTGTTGTCATTTTCAAATCAACAATATTACCGATATCTGCAATGGCGCGATACCGAGTATATTCTCCTTCTTCTGCGATTTTCTCAAGCCCCATCGTTGCCAAAAGCTCAGCAGTTTTTTCTGGATTTGCCGATAGTAAAACGGCTCCGCCAAAGCCCTTGATCGCCACGTCTGGTGTGACTCCGCTAAAAGTCCTTTGATTCTTCTCACCTGCTTCTCTCTCCACAAGTGAAAGCTTCAGTCCATGCGGGTCGTTGAAATTCAATACTTTTTCATCAAAGCATGTGACTTTTTCAAAAGCAATATTCAAGCTAGTTAAACGATCTTCCCAGAAAGGTAAGGCACCAGTTGGCACTGCATAAGATGTACTTCCTACCTGGCCATCACCGATGATGCCTTGATAAGCATTCGCCCAAGGAAAAAACGTAATAATTGTGCCAGGTTTACCACCTTCATCACCAAAATATAAATGATAAGTTCCTGGATCATCGAAGTTAACCGTCTGTTTAACTAGGCGCAAACCAAGTACACCAGCGTAAAAATCTATATTTTCTTGCGGGTGACCAACAATCGCAGTGATATGATGAATACCCAATGTTTTTTTTGACATAATAGACGACATCCTTTCATTTCGTTTATCTAACTTTCAAGTATCTCGAATTTGAGGCATTAGACAAGATTTTATTTATTTTCCCCTATTTTTGCAAGAATACTTATTAATTCCCTTTGTTCTTGCTGCGAAACTTCTTTAAACATTTCCCTTATAAAGTTTTGATAGTCCGGGACGATTTCCTTCATTAGAAGAGCACCTTTATCTGATATTTTCACATGGACCACCCGTCGGTCCTCTCGGCAGTCGCTTCTTGTGAGCAAGCCTTTTTCCTGCAGCCGATCGATCACATATGTCATTGAACCGCTTGTAAGATGTACTTGGTTTGAAATTTGCTGAACCGTTTGCTGACCTTTTTCTGCTAATACTTGCAGGACTGAAAATTCGGTTGGATTCAGTTTATAGTAACTAAGCTTCTGCTTGATTTGTTCTTGAATAGATCTTGAGGCCTTTGTAAAAGCGGCAAATGAATCGAGCGTGATTTTGTCTACCATTCCATCGCCTCACATTGTTTTTAATTAAGATATCTCGAATATGAGATAATATTATCTCGTTTGTATCAATTTGTCAACCAAGTTTCGGTAAAGTTTTTTCTAATTCTCCGCGGCGATTTTCCAGCCATTGAGGAAGCATTAACTTTTGACCGAGATGCGCTATTTCCTCATCTACTGCAAATCCAGGACTATCTGTGGCAAGTTCAAATTGTATGCCGCCGTCTTCTTGAAAATATAATGCTTTAAAATAGTTTCGATCTAATATTTCAGTTGGAAAGTACTCTTCAGTCGTTAAGCGCTCATGCCAGCTTTTATGCTGCTTTAGATCTTCGGCTCTCCAGGCGATATGATGGACAGTCCCTGCTCCCGCCAAACCTCGTACAGTAGGCGACAGCTTAATATCTATGATTTGCCCAAGATGTCCCCTCGCCTTAAATCGTAAATATTCTCCTTCTTGTCCGATGCATTCCATACCTAATATCTCTTCCAATACCTCTGCCGTTTTGTTAGGTTTAGCTGAAAAGAGTGTAGCTCCAGCAAACCCTTGAATCGCGTTAATGTTTTCTTTTAAACCAGAGCGCTCGGTGATCTCCAGCAGCAGGCCGTCTGGATCAGAAAATTGAATGGATTTTTCATTAAATCGCGTAATGTGGGTAAAATCGATATGGCTTTGATTTAAGCGATTTTCCCAGTAAGGGAGCGTACCCGGTGCAACAGCAAAGCTTGTTACCCCCACTTGTCCGGTGCCAATTCGACCTTTGGGCAGACTTGGCCATGGAAAGAAAGTAATGACAGTGCCAGGATCGCCTGTTTCATTGCCAAAATAGAGATGATATACTTCTGGACGATCAAAATTGACTGTTTTCTTTATTAAGCGTAATTGTAAAACATGTGTGTAAAAATTGATGTTTGTTTGCGGATCATTGACGATAGCAGTGATATGGTGGATTCCAGTTGTTTTTAACATGACAAGTCTCCTTTTCGAAGTTGTCTTGAATTAAAGAATCTTGAATATGAGATAATTGTAAACCATAAATAAATCATTGTCAATTATCTAATTCAATAAAAAAACTCCACTTCGTTTCCGATGAGTGGAGTGGTCATTCATTATTTTACTTCATAAAAGTTAATAAGCTTTTGAATAAAATCGATTTGAAGTTCGTATTGATTATAAATATTTTGGGCAGTCAGTTCTGACAGCGGATCCAGTATTCCGATTGCTTCTCTTTTTTTATCCATGCCATTCTTTTGTGTGGCTAAGCCTTGTTCGATGATTTCCTTTTGTTTTTTTAAAGAATGAATGACGGTATCATTTGGCAGATGCCTAGTGAAACTTAAAGCAGTGTATAGCTCAGAGGGTAGGATAACTGAAGGGTTGCTGAGCGAATCACTAACCATCTTGAGAAACTCTAGTTCACCGTGTTCAGTAATTTTGTATATCGCTTTCGAACGATGGCCTGTTTGTTTCACCTCTTCAATTTCTACCAGTCCTTCCTTCTCCATTTTCTTAAGTGCATGGTAGATGGAACCAGGTAAAATTCCAGCCCATAAATCAGTTTTGCTTGTTTGCATGATTTGCTGTATCTCATATCCTGTCATTGGTTTCATTTGCAGTAATCCTAAAACCATTAAGCGTGCCATATTTTCTCTCCTCAATGAAAAATATTCAACATTGAGTAAAATTGTATCATAACCTTTTTATTTATGAAAACTACCCTGCTGTTTTTTTCTTAAGGAAAGATTGATTACCGAAGTTTATGCCCCTTTTGAAAGTAAATACAGCCATTAGTAAAGCAAAAAGCATGTAAATAAACGGGACTAACATGCCTAAAAGAACTTCTTCTTGTCCGGCTGTCACCGCACCCTTCAATCCTTCTGTAAAATAGCCAAATGGCAGTATCTTCGCAATTGCTTGAATCCATTCTGGCGCTTGCTGCAGTGAATAGAATGCTTCACTAAGGAATAGAAGAGGAAGCTGTATGAAGTTTGCCAACATATTCACTTGCCCTTCATTCTTTGCCAAATGACCGATAACAAAACCAAATGCAGTAAAGCATAAAGTAGCAATAATGATGATTGGCACTGGCAAAAGAATGGACTGATAGGAAAAATCCAATTTAAAATATATCATCCCAATAATCCATATCCCCATGTTCAGCACAACTCCTATTGCAGTCCTTGCTAAAATCATTATGGAAATAAATATTATAGGTGAAACAGGCGTAAGCTTTAATAATTGATACACACCTTTGTTCTTTTGCGAAAAGACTTGAAAGGCGATACCCTGCATCCCCCAAAACATGGTTCCTATTGCTGTCACGCTCGTTAATATAGTGACATTTGCATGATTTTTATCAAAAAAGGAGGCTAACACAACCATGATGATGAGCGGGAACACCAATGCATAAAACAGGCTGATTTTGTCTCTGATCGACGTAATCATCATCGAGCGCAATATAACTGTAATCATGCTGTCTCCTCCTTTGCGGATAGTTTTAAATAGAGATGTTCGAGGCTCGCAACCCGATGCTCCCTGCATAACTCTTCTGGAGTCCCTTGTGCAACGATGTCACCCTGCACAACCATGATGATTCGATGTGCAAGTCTTTGAACTTCATCCATATCATGAGATGTAAAAACAACAGTATTGCCTTCATTATGCAGTAATTGAATCAATTGATGGATATCCTGCCTTGCCCGTGGATCTAGAGCAGCAGAAGGTTCATCCAATACTAGCAACTCGGGTTGATGTGCAAGTGCTGCGGCAATCGCCAGCCTTTTTTGCTGGCCGCCTGATAGCTTTCCAGCCTCCGTATACGCACTATCCCTCAATCCGCACTTGTTTAACATTGCAAGTGCTTCATTCGTCGCTATTACTTGTTTATAGAAGGCAGCAAATAGTTTTAAGTTTTCGATTGCTGAAAGTCCAGGAAAAAATGGGACAGACTGCAGTTGAACCCCTAGATGCTTTTTATAATCGTCTGACCAGTAATGAACTTTACCACTATCTGCTGTTTGTAGTCCCAACAGCAGCTCCAGTGCAGTTGTCTTCCCAGCACCATTCGGACCAATTATGGCAAGAATCTCTTGCTGGCGGATAGCAATGTCCATTTTATTAATGATGATTCTTCCATTGATTCTTTTTTCTATCTCTTTAGCTTGAATATACAAACTCGATTCCTCCTTTTAGTTAACAATGAATAGTCAACGTTGAATATTTTATTTTGATTTAATTGTAGATGAAATGTTGATGAAAGTAAATACCCTTTTAATTAAAAGGATTTAGGCATGAAAAAAAGCTATCTGTTTTGGGAACAGATAGCTTTTTGGGTGTGTGAATCTATATTATCCCGCTTTTTCTCCACGTTTCATTTCATCCTTGATAAATAGGATGCCAAGTTCATGGTGATCCGTTACATATAATGCCCTTTGCACAAAGCGGATTTCATTACTAACATCTAAAACCTCTAATTTACAATGTGCCGCATTTTTTTGCAGTGAGTCATAAAAGCCCTTTTCATCATTGACTTTGAAACCATTGACTTTCGTGACAACCTCACCGACTTGGAGCTCCATTTTATCTGCAGGTGAATCAGGGACAATTCCAATGACCATCAGTCCTTGATTCCGTTTTGAGAAAAAGAATGCTGCATTTTTTTCGGTCACTCTTTGTCTGTAATTAAGGAACTCTCTGCCGATGATCGCAAGCCCAGCGATGCCTAGCGCTGCAATTGGATACAAATAAACCGCACTTGAGAGCAGCAATAATAATATGCCGAAGACGATTACTCTCTTACCGTATGCTTCAATTGCTTTTTTAGGCAGTGATCCTTGGATTTGCTGCTGGTAGCCAACCGCAAATGGCACTAAAATCAGTGAATAAGCATTGCCGCCAATTGAAAATACAGGCCACCAATCAGAAGTGAGCGTCAGAGCTTCTCCTGGAATGAGAAGGAATACCGGCAATAACCAAAGGCGCTTCACTTCGTGCATTCCTATCTGTTGTCCACGTCTGCTTTTCATCAAACGAGGGGAGGTTCCTTTTTTTCCGTTCCTTGAAATGAGCATCCCCTCTGCTATCACCATTAGCGCGATAAGCACGGCTGCTGCCGGATAGATGCTTTGTGTCACACCCGATGATGTTAAGAAAGCTGGGAGCGGCCATTGCTGTTCGATCGCGAAATAGGCAACCAGCAACCCAAGGCTTAGAGTATATGCAGGTGCAAGCCACCGTACTTTAGGTGTGAGCATAAGTAGCATTGTAATGGCGGCAGTAAAGACCACCATCTCCATTGGGACGACTAGGCCAGCTGTAATGGTGATGACAGAGAGCCCAATTCCAATTAATAAACCAAGTGGAACAAGCTGCCGCAGCTCAAAGTAAGCATTTTCAGCCCTCACTGAAAAATGCTGTCGTTCCCGTTTCACCCGCTGCACACCATAAAAAGCTGCTGCTAAAAAGACTAAATAAAATACTGGATTCAATAATACCTTCCCCGTACCCTTCAAAAACTCAACAAGCCAAACTTCAGCCAAATCTTCCACCAACCTCTTTCAACTATATTACCTCACTTAACCCAACCTACTAATCTAACTATATTCTACCAAATCTAACCCTTAAAGCATAGGGTGCCTGTCACCTCCAAATATCGACATTTCATGTCGAAGTTTGGAGGTGACAGGCACCCATTTTTTTATTTTGTTATTAGGCGCAGGGCGCTTTGGAGTTGGAGGTCATTTTTGTCGCTTTTCATTTCTGTGATGATGGCTTGTTCTAGCGTTGAGGCTGTTTTTGTGTCTATTTGTCCAGTTGGTGTCAGGTCGCTATGTTGTTGGAATGCTTTGACGGCTTTGACTGTTGCTTCACTGTAATAGCCATCGGTTCGGCCTGGTCCATATCCTAAGCTTTCGAGCATGTCTTGCGCATTTTTGATTTGTTCATTATTCATATCCTTCTGCAGGACATCTTCAACTTGCAGAGGATGTGTGTGATAAAGCTTCGGCTGCTTCACTTCGAGACTTGGTTCAATCCCCTTCTTATGAATCCAATTGCCGTCAGGAGTAAGCCACTTATAAAGCGTCAGTTTAATATTGCTGCCATCTCCCATTGGCAGCGGCTGTTGGACAGTTCCTTTTCCATACGTTTTTTCACCGATTAATGGATACCCGCCAGCTTCTTTTAATGCCCCTGCCAAAATCTCTGAAGCTGAAGCACTGCCCTTGTCTATTAATACACCAATCGGATAATCTTTTTTCTTAGTCAGATTGGAAAAATTCATCATTTTTTCGCCACTGCGCTGCTCAATTTGCACGTATGGCTTTTCTTTTGTAACCAACTCTTCTAAAATCTCATCGACTGCTGTCAGCAAACCGCCTGGATTGCCGCGTACATCAATGAGCAGACCGTCGATTCCCTCTTCCTCCAGATCTTTCAGCTGAATCTTAAACTCCTTCGCTGTTTCCTGTGAAAAAGAAGTGATTTCCATATAACCTATCTTTTCATCTTTATGCATCTTAATTTCAGAGTTAACGGTCAAATGAGGAATTTCATCCCGTTTCACATCTACAATCAATGGCTCACTCAATCCATCCCTTCTAATTTGAAGCTTCACTGTTGTTCCTTTTTCTCCTCTTATTTTTAATGTAGCAGCATATAGATCTAACCCTTCAATACTCTCTCCATCAATTTTCACGATCTGATCATTAGGTTTGAGACCCGCCTTTTCAGCTGGTGAATCTTTAAATGGAGATACAATCATCACTTTGCCATCAACTAAGCTGACCTCTGCACCAATACCTTCAAAGGAGGATTCAAGCGTTTCACTAAATTGCTTCGCTGTTTTTTCATCCATATATACAGAATAAGGATCATTGAGTGTGGTAAGCATTCCTTGAATAGCACCTTCAGTCAGCTTGTCCCCATCCACCTTTTCAACATAATTTTTGAAAATCAAACGGTAGGCTGCGCTAATTTTTTCTAAACCGTCAGCATCCAGATCACCGCTTCCGCCAGCAGATTCCATCATACTATGCCCTTCTTCAGCCGACTTTTGCTTTAAACTCCATTGCATGCCTGCAAAGGAACAACCTGCCCCCACTAGCAGTGAAATGGCCATTAATAGCCCAACCCATTTTTTATTCATCTTAATCCGCCCTTTCTTTCGCATATTGTATTAAGCGGCTCATGCGCGAAATATCAATCACCTGATTTTCTAACAAATATATGTAGCGTGCGGACAAGTTATGAATCTTCCCTTAAATCTCATATAAAAAGGTTAAAAACAGCCTATTTGGGTAAAAGAAAAAGAGGAAGCGTTAGCCTCCTCCTTGAATCTTTCAATCTATTTTATAGTGGCACGATACCCACTGGGTTAATCGCATTGGATTTTGCAGCATTCCAGCCGCCTTTATGCAATTCAAAATGTAAATGCTGGCCTTGCGAATCACCAGTATTACCCATAAGCCCAATTTGCTGGCCTTTAGAAACCGTTGCACCGTTGCTCACGGATCTTGAACCACTGCGCATATGTGCATAAACAGTTGTATAGGTTACACCATTGATAGAATGAGCGATGAAGACGACCTCGCCATAACTACTAGAATAATAGGAATTAATCACGACGCCATCTGATGCTGCAAGAATTGGAACCGTTCCGCTAGCTGCAAGATCAACACCTGCGTGGAAGGATCCCCAACGCTGGCCTAATCCTGATGTCAAAACTCCAGCTGCCGCTGGTTTTGTCCATTGTCCGCCAGACACAGGTGGAGGTGTAACAGCTTGTCCACCGCCGCTTGAGCTTCCGCCGCCACTTGAACTTCCACCGCCGCTATTACTACTACTACTGCTGTTATTATTACTTTGAGGTGCTGATGCAGAAGCTTGTTTTTTCGCTGCTTCTTGTTTTGCTATTTCAGCCAATCTTGCTGCCTCTTGTTGTTTTGCTACTTCAGCTTGTCTTTCTTTTTCAAGCTCAATTGCTTTTGCAATCGCTTTTTCTTGAGAAGCTAGAATATTTTTCTCTTCTTCAAGTCCAACTTTTGCTGCATGCTGATGCTCTTCCTCTTCATGAAGAAACGCCATTAAGTTATCTTTCTCAGCCTTTTGTGCACTTAAACCGGATTTCATTTTCTTCAGCTCTTCATGCATTTTTTCCAATGAAGCAAGTTCTGCTTTCACTTTTGCTTGATTTTCTTCAAGCTGATCTTTATCTGCTTGATGCTCTCTCAAAATGCCTTGATCGGCTTCTACGATCGTTGCAACAGCACCCACTCGGCCAATAAAGTCACTGAAGCTTTGTGCGCCCAGCAATACATCCATATAACTGACTACGCCACCCGTTTCTTGAAGAGAACGAGCACGGTCCTTAAGAAGCTCATTACGCTTTTCAATACGGTCAATCAATATTTCAATTTCCTTTTCAAGCTTTTCGATTTCTGTTTTTGTAGAATTAATTTGATTATTTTTTTCAGTGATTTTCGTTTCTGTAGCTTTAATTTCCTCATTTAGACGCTTTAACTCAGACTCTACTGTTTTTTGCTCACCTTTTAATCTGTTAATCTCAGAATCTGCCTTGTTTAATTGTGAATCGATTCCAGTCTTTTCTTTTTTGAGATTCTCGCTTTGATTATTAAGATCATTCAACTTATCCGCCATTACGTTTGTTGGTAATGTTGCGGAGATTGCACCGACACTCATCATTGCAACTAAAGACATTGTAGCTATCTTTTTTTTCAATTTCTGATATCTCCTCTCCTATGACTATCCAAAGACTCTGTATGTATGGATCTATCGAAAAGCATGTGCGGCCGAAAGCCATTTGGGCGGCCGCTCGTTGCTTTTATATTTTCAAAAACTTCCTAACTGACATTAAGCTTCCCCAAACACCAATAAGTGCACCCATGATGATTAATAAAGCACCTACTTGGTAAATAAATGGCGAGACTTCCAATAGCTGAATGAAATGACCTTGCAGCCTTGGCTCCAAATAATCATAAGCATAATAGTAGATGGTGCTTACAGCAGCAACCGGTATAATTGCTCCTAAAATCCCCAGCCACAAACCTTCTAAGAAGAATGGCCATCTAATAAAGGAGTTCGTTGCGCCAACCAATCTCATAATCTCAATTTCTTTACTCCTTGAAACGATCGTAATTTTAATCGTATTGGAGATTAGGAACATAGCAGTGAACAATAAGCCAATAATCAAAACAAGTCCGACATTACGGCTAAGATTAATCACTGAGAAAAGCTTCTCAACGGAACCTTGTCCGTATTTGACTTTTGATGCATACTCCATATCTTCAATTTGTTTAGCTATACCCATTGTATCAGCTGGGTTCTTCGCTTTGACG
Source organism: Cytobacillus purgationiresistens (assembly GCF_030813235.1). Classification (GTDB taxonomy): domain Bacteria; phylum Bacillota; class Bacilli; order Bacillales; family Cytobacillaceae; genus Cytobacillus; species Cytobacillus purgationiresistens. The sequence continues at coordinate 65,479 of NZ_JAUSUB010000003.1, forward strand.
ACAAAGACATCGTTCAATGGATTGTCCTGTTCAAATAACTTAAAGGCTTCTCCTTCATCACCAAGACTATCTATTAGGTTGGAAAGCTCATCCTTTTTATTAGAATAATCAATAGAAGCCACTTGCGGAAGCTGTTCGATCTCGTTTTTCAAGTTCTCTTGATCTTCTTCAGCAGCCGCCACATCAATATGCACGCGGATTTCAACGTCCTCTTCAATGGTTGTTGCCACCTGATTTAAGTTCATCATTATGACAAAAAATACACCGACTAAAATGAGTGTAACTGTAACTGCACTCGCTGATGCAAATGTCATCCAGCCATTTCTGGCAAGGCTTTTAAAACTTTCTCTAAAATGCCTAGCTAATGTTCTAGATTTCATATCCGTAATCACCTCTTTGTTCATCACGGACGATTCTTCCACCTTCAATGGCAATGACACGATGTTTAATTGTATTAACAATTTCCTTGTTATGCGTAGCCATTAAAACCGTCGTTCCTCTAGTATTGATTTCTTCAAAAATATTCATAATCTCCCAGGATGTATCTGGGTCAAGATTTCCTGTCGGCTCATCCGCAATTACAAGCTTCGGTTGATTAACAATCGATCGTGCAATCGATACACGCTGCTGTTCTCCGCCAGATAGTTCGGTTGGTAGCATGCGAGCTTTATGCTTTAAGCCAACAAGCTCAAGCGTATCCATTACTTTTTTCTTGATATTCTTTGGCTGCTCTTCAATTACTTCAAGCGCGAAAGCAACATTTTCATAAACACTTAATTTTGTAAGTAATTTAAAATCCTGGAATACGACACCAATATTACGTCGGATAAGAGGAACTTTAGTATTTTTCAATTCCCCTAAATTAATGCCATTTAATGTGATTGTGCCACTTGTTGGTTTTTCTTCACGGTACATCATTTTGACGAAGGTAGATTTGCCAGCACCACTTGGACCAACTATATAAGCAAACTCACCTTGCTTGATTTTCACATCAATACCGTTCGCTGCAGTAACACCGTTGCGATATTTCTTATATACATTTTTCATTTCAATCATTTATATCACCTAGCTATCTAGATTGTATTTTCGAAAAATTGCACACGCCATCCTTCAATAACCAAAAAGAAGAGTTTCGTTTCCTCCTGATAAGGGTTAATGAAAGTTGAATGGGCAGGCGGGGACAATAAACGGGTGTAAAAAATTAAAAATAGATGTCTTCATAAGAAGTGACATCTATTGGTTTTCAACCAATGACATGAGGGATAAATTCGATTCTTGCTATTTACTTCACTCATTATAACATCAAATTTTGTCAAAATAACGGATAAAATTATTACAGTTTCTTTTCAAACTGATAATTTTATAGGACTTTTTGTCTATCAATGTAGATTTTTCAAAGAATTAGTATCCTCCTCTGGTATATTTATCCTTCTTTATTCATAGATTTTTCAAAATAAAAGAAATATGGGAATTTCATCCACAAAAAAATACCCTGACTATTAATCAGAGCATTTTTTCCTTGTCCTATTTCATTTGTTTATTTTTTTGCAGCTAACCAATCTGCAACTTCTGCTGCTTCGTCACCAGATAGAAGATTTCCTGGCATTGCGCCTTTACCATTTTCAATGATATCAAGAATTTCATCTTTAGAGTATTTTGCTCCTACTTCTTGCAAGTTAGGACCAGCTCCTCCAGATAAGTCTCCACCGTGACAGCTTATACAGCTTTGTTCATACAGCTTTTCGGCATCTCCAGCATCTGCTGTTGTTGTTTCGCCGCCATTGTCTGTTCCATTGTCTTCTGTCGCATCGTTATTTCCGCCGCCACAAGCAGCAAGAACAAGTACAGAACCGAATAATAGTGCTAGAAGCTTCTTCTTCATTCCATTTAGCCCCCTTAAGGAAAATGTTCATAATACAGTTATATTATACCAACGTTAAGCCCGTTTGAAACCCTCACCATGTACCTCTGAAGCGTCTGTAACAATGATGAAAGCTGATGGGTCAATTGTTTTCACCAGTTGTTTCAATTTTGTGAACTCAGTCTGATCAACGACACACATGAGGACCGGACGCTCATGGTCAGTATAACCACCGTATGCTGATAGTTTTGTCACACCTCTATCAATTTTATGCAAAATTCCTTCACGAACTTCATTTTGATTATTGGTGATGATCAATGCCATTTTCGTCCGACCAAGGCCAATCTGCACCAAATCAATGGTTTTACTCGTTACATATAAACCAATCAGAGCGTAAAGGCCAAGCTCGATATCAAAAACAATTGCAGCTGAAAGAACAATTAAGCCGTCAATCATGGCGACGCAAGTGCCTAGAGTGAGACCCGTATATTTATTGATAATTTGTGCAGCCAAATCTGTCCCGCCGGTGGATGCCTTTCCGCGAAAAACAATTCCTAACCCTAAACCAACACCAATACAGCCAAATAAAGATGCCAGTAATGGATCAGTCGTCAAAGGCTCTATATCCTTCGTCAGGAAAACGACAAACGGAAGAAAAATCGTTCCAATCAACGTCTTAACTCCAAATTGCTTGCCAAGGAAAATCACCCCCGCTATAAAGAGCGGAATATTAAAAGCCCACTGCACATAAGCCGGCTCCCAGCCCAATAAATCTTTTAATATTGTACTGATCCCACTTACCCCGCCTGAAGCCACATTATTAGGAAGCAAAAATAAATTAAAAGAAATCGCAACCAAAGCCGAACCCACCAACACATAAACATAATCCAAAACCCTCCAAGCCCCCATACTCTCAACAGCTCCCCTTCTCCTACTCTTCCTACCCATATCCCCAACCTACCCCTCATCATGTCGAATCATGCAGATATATGAGGGTGACAGGCACCCCCATTTGTTTGTCGAAATTTGGCGGTGACAGGCACCGACAAACGGTTGTCGAATTTTGACGGTGACAGGCACCGACATTCACGCTTCGTATTTTCCGAGAGTGAGTATAGCATGTGGTCTATCGTGGTGTAAATGGCATTGGTCTGCTGTGTTAAAGGGTTAAATGACCAAAGCTTGTTTGGGATTAGCATGTGTTTTTCGATAGAGAAGTATGTGGATTTGTGGGGTTTTTCATCTGGATCGCATAGGGAATGTCGATAATTGTCGGAATGTGGGGGTGACAGGCACCAAAAAAACCCCACCGTATATCCCTACGGTGGAGTTTTAGCTAAAAGTTATTCGCTTAAGCTTAGTTTAGAACGAAGGTAAGCGTTGATGAAGTTGTCGATGTCTCCGTCCATGACCCCTTGGACGTTGCCTGATTCAGCGCTGGTACGGTGATCCTTGACCATTGAGTAAGGGTGGAATACGTAGGAGCGGATTTGGCTTCCCCAGCCAATTTCCTTTTGCTCTCCACGAATTTCAGCTAATTCCTGTTCCTGTTCTTCGATTCGCTTTTGATAAAGCTTAGCCTTCAGCATTTTCATTGCAGACTCACGGTTCTTGATTTGAGAACGCTCTGATTGGCATGTAACGACCACATTTGTCGGCAAGTGAGTAATACGAACAGCCGAATCCGTCGTATTGATATGCTGACCGCCTGCTCCGCTGGCACGATACGTATCAATTTTTAAATCTTCCGTGCGAATATCGATTTCAATCTCATCATTAAACTCCGGCATGACTTCGCAAGATACGAAGGAAGTATGGCGGCGTCCTGAAGAATCAAACGGCGAGATGCGTACCAGACGGTGAACGCCCTTCTCAGCCTTCAAATAGCCGTATGCATTATGCCCTTTAATAGCTAAGGTAACGCTCTTAATGCCCGCTTCATCCCCTGGTAGATAATCAAGCGTCTCTACCTTAAAGCCTTTCTTCTCTCCCCAGCGTGTATACATGCGAAGAAGCATTGAACCCCAGTCTTGAGATTCCGTTCCACCTGCACCGGGATGCAGCTCTAGAATGGCATTGTTTTTATCATACTCTTCACTTAACAGAAGCTGAAGCTCAAACTGGTTCAAACGCTGGGAAAGCTCAGTCAGTTCTCCTTCAAGTTCTTCTTGAAGTTCTGCATCGCTTTCTTCTTTTACAAGCTCATACGTCAATTCCAGGTTTTCGAACGATTCGAATAGCTCGTGAAACTCAACGACTTGATCCTTCAAAGCGTTTGTTTCATTAATAACGACTTGTGCACCTTGCTGATCATCCCAGAAGCCCGGATGGCTCATTTCATCCTCAAGCTCAGCAATGCGCGCCTCTTTGTTTTCTAAGTCAAAGAGACCCCCTAAAGTCAGCTAAAATCTTAGCTGTTTTTTCTAACTCATTACGAATATCTGCTAATTCCATTTCCGTCACCTCAAAAATTATTTAAAATCCAAGACTGCTTTTATCAAATCCAGCAGTCTGAAAATCCTCTACGAACTACAATTGAACTTATATATTATATATCTTCCTTGATCAAATCGAAACTTTATTTACAAGAAAAAAATTTCGCTACCTTCCATCTTATTCAAAAAAATAAAATTTAGACAGTAAAACGAGAAAACAGGCAGTTCGCTCATAATCAAAAGTAGTCCCAACAGCAAAGAAGAGCTGGCAAAGCATCTTAAATCGGCTCTGCCAGCTCCCTCTAAAAGTCAGGCTACTCTTAATAAAACATTAAACTCCACAGCAGTTTTTATATTTCTTTCCGCTGCCGCAAATACATGGATCATTACGACCAACATCCATTGGCTTCACTACCGGCTTTTTCTTAGCAGCCTTTCCGCCTTCATTTTCCTTCGGATTAACCGCTTGTCCCTTTGCTACCTCTTGGCGCTCGAGATTATTGCGGATTTCCGCTTTCATGACGTACTTAGCTACATCCTCCTCAATCGCTGCAATCATGTTCTCAAACATGACAAATCCTTCTTGCTGATACTCGCGAAGAGGATCAATTTGTCCGTATGCACGAAGATGGATACCTTGGCGAAGCTGATCCATTGCATCGATATGATCAATCCATTTGGAGTCAACCGCTCTAAGCATAATAACCTTTTCAAACTCACGCATTTGATCAGGTTGCATATTCTCTTCTTTCTCATCATAACGCTCGATGATTTTAGCAAAAATCAATTCGGTTACTTCATCCGCTTCCTTGCCGCGAATGTCATCAACCTTGATATCGCCTTCTGGTAAAAGATTACCGTTCAGAAAATCAATCAAACCGGAATAATTCCATTGCTCATCCTCTTCTTGCTGAGAAGCAAAAGCGGCAACATTGCGAGTAAGAGATGAAGAAATCATTTTTTCAACGATTGCTCTTAGGTTCTCAGAATCAAGCACTTCATTTCTTTGCGTGTATAAAATCTCACGCTGCTGACGAAGAACATCATCATAAGAAAGAAGCTGTTTACGTGCATCAAAGTTATTACCCTCAACACGCTTCTGAGCTGATTCAACCGCTTTGGATACCATTTTACTTTGGATCGGCTGGGTATCATCCATACCTAAGCGCGACATCATGTTTTTCATATTATCTGAACCGAAACGACGCATTAGTTCATCTTCCATCGACAGATAGAATTGAGTAATACCAGGGTCCCCTTGACGTCCGGAACGACCACGCAGCTGGTTATCAATCCGTCTGCTCTCATGACGCTCCGTACCAAGCACAGCTAGTCCGCCTAATTCCTTCACGCCTTTGCCTAATTTAATGTCAGTACCACGACCTGCCATGTTCGTTGCAATCGTAATCGCGCCTTGTGTACCTGCATCCTGGATGATCTCTGCTTCACGTCCATGATTTTTCGCATTCAATACATTATGCGGAATACCTTTTTTCGTTAAGTACTTTGAAATAATTTCAGACGTTTCGATTGCAACCGTACCAACAAGCACCGGCTGACCTTTAAAATAGCGCCCGGCAATATCTTCAACAACCGCACGGAATTTCCCATCAGTGGATGAATAGATTAAGTCGGCTTTGTCATCACGTGTGATTTCACGATTTGTCGGAATGCTCACCACATTCATATTATAAATATTGCGGAATTCCTCTTCCTCTGTTTTCGCCGTACCTGTCATACCTGAAAGCTTATCATACATACGGAAATAGTTCTGGAATGTAATCGATGCCAGTGTCATACTTTCATTTTGAATTTCCAGACCCTCTTTTGCTTCAATTGCCTGATGAAGACCATCACTATAACGACGGCCTTTCATTAAACGGCCTGTAAATTGGTCAACGATGATAATTTCTCCATCTTGTACAACATAATCCACGTCATTATGCATGCTTGAATGTGCTTTCAATGCTTGCGTAATATGGTGATTCAAAGACACATGGGTCACATCAAACAGGTTATCGATGCCAAATGCCTGCTCAGCCTTCGTCATCCCATCCTCAGTCAGCTGTACCCCTTTGGTTTTTTCATCGTAAGTAAAATCTTCCTCTACCTTCAACCGGCTCACAAACGCATTAGCTTGAATATAAAGCTTTGTCGATTTTTGAGCAGACCCAGAGATAATTAACGGCGTACGCGCTTCATCAATTAAAATCGAGTCAACCTCATCAATAACGGCAAAATTAAGCGGGCGCTGAACCTTTTGCTCTTTATAAAGCACCATATTATCGCGCAAATAATCGAAACCAAGTTCATTATTCGTGCTATAAGTGACATCAGCCGCATAAGCTGCCTGCTTTTCTTCTTTAGAAAGTCCATTTAAGTTTAAACCAACTGAAAGTCCTAAGAAGTCATATAACTGGCCCATTTCAGTCGCATCACGAGTAACCAAGTATTCATTGACAGTTACGACATGCACGCCTTTACCAGAGATTGCATTCAAGTAAACAGGCATCGTTGAAGTCAACGTTTTACCTTCCCCTGTTTTCATCTCTGAGATATTTCCTTCATGAAGTGCAGCGCCCCCCATTAATTGCACGGGATATGGGTATAAGCCAAGCACGCGCTTAGCCGCTTCACGCACAACCGCAAATGCTTCCTCCAGCATTTGATCAAGTGTTTCACCTTTTTGATAACGGGCTTTGAACTCTTCTGTTTTTGCACGAATTTCATCATCCGTTAAGCTTTCCATACTAGAAGCCAATGCCTCAATTTTTTCAGCTGTTTTAGTTAGGCGTTTTAGTTCGCGTTTATTTAGATCGAAAACCTTATTTAAAATCCCAAGCATATAAAACGCTCCTTTATATTGGACAAATATATTTTCATAAAATATTTTTTAAAAATCATGATATACCTTTTAATATTACCACTTCCAAAAGGGGGAGACAACTTTTGTCAGTTGCGGAGAGAAGATATTTATGAGTTGGCATTTCTACCATATCACTTGAAACACCTTCTATCGTTTAGAAATAATCATCTTGTTATTGTTCAGATTAATTAATCCATTTAAAGTTTATTTAAACATTGCCAAGTACAAAGGAACACACAAAGCCTTTAGTGATAGATTAAAATTTTTCACTTAGATCCGAAATTCTTTTTCCCCACCTCAAGGTTTAATTAGAGAAAAATCATTCTTAATGATTGCATCACGCCGATTTAAGTAAGCTTTTTTTGCACAACTCTTAATAGCGAGACCATTAAAAGGCTGACCAATACTCCAGCAAGCGCATACCAGCCAACAATAAAAATCAAAAAAATATAAACAAAGAAACCGATGAAGAAAACGGAATAAATAAGGCTGCATATCATATTGAACAATTGCAATTGCATAATTCTACCTTTTTCTTCTTCAGTTGAATCACCCGCTTTTTTCAACTGTGCCAAAAAATGGAACTCCCGTATCAACACTAGGTAGGTTCGAAAAACAACATAATCTCAAAACCTCCGTATTTTCTCCAATTCATTTCACTATTACACGGGTTTTTAAAAAACGGTTTATTTATATACAAAAAAGAGCAAATAGAAAACTTATCGTTTTCCTTCGCTCTTTTCGCTTATACCAATTCTTTAGATTGATTCAGTAAATCCTCTATCAAGTCTTCCACTTGCGTATGAATATCTTTGTAGTAGCTTGATACTCTGCTAGCGGATAGTCCGTATTTTTCACCAAGCTCTTTCTGTGTCAGCTGCTCCTTAGTTGGGGCAACCATAGATACAAGATAACGGAGCGCCGCAACATAGTTGCCAGGTTTCTGAATACGTTTATTCGTTTTCTTACAGAAATCAACCCAGACACCAATGCCAAGATTAATGATCCATTGGAGTTCGCCTGCTCCTTCCATGTCCTTCTCGAACTGGGAAGCAACTTCCTTTGCGCCTTCACTTGGCCACTCATAAGACTCCATATCAACACTCGCGGCAGCCTGTGGGGTCTTATGCATCAATTCTAGAAAGCGATCTGCTAAGAATTGATGTGGATGTCGATAGCCTGACTCTGCGTATTCTGACTTAATGAATCCGTCGTAATCCGCTGCTTGGCCTTCAGAGATTTCAAATAAACATGGGAAAGCGGTATATTTCGCTTCATAAGGAAGTAAAATACCGAATGCAAACCATCCTTCTTCAAAATCACTCATTTGCTCAGAAAGGGCGATGCTATATGATTGACTTGTCAAAGCATCGATGAACTGAATATCTTTCCCTTCAAGGCCAACAACCTTTCCTGCAACTGGAATAGCCGTAGTCCAGGATTGTAAGATTTCTTGAAGTCTTGGACGTACGATGGAAGGAAGCTTATAATGAATGAACTTTTGCAAAATGGTTTCGCCGTCGTCTAGCGGCATGAAATGGATATACCAAAACGGCTGCATAAACTCAAAGAATTCCTTATCCTCTTCATCTGTTTCAGTTAATTTAGTCATTAAAGTTTGATACTCTTGCTTCATTGCATTGCCGTATCTTTGATAAGCAAAAATACGCAATTCTTTTTGCAGCTCAAAGATCTCACTATCAATTAACTCTGTAATGGATACGGTTTCTTTTTTTTCGCAGCACTTCTTATACTTCTTCCCGCTGCCGCATGGACACGGTTCGTTTCTGCTCACTTTAGCTGTTTGCAATATATATTCTCCTCTCGTAATCTCGGACCAGCATCTAATCTATTATTTATATCTTTATATATTCTCATCGTTCTGGTTCCAATTCCTTATTTTCCAATAAGATTTATCGCTCTATTATAGTAACATCAATCATTCATCGCGGTCATTTAATAGAAAATTTAAAAATATGTGACGATTATTATTAAGAATTGTCAACTTCAGCCACAACCGTTATGATGGTATCACAGCAATACAGACATCGGAAAGGAAGATGAACCATGAAGAAGTTCTTCAAAAGAATCAAATTCGTCTTTACTTTTTGGCGCTTCATCCCTTTTTTAATAGACTATTTATTCGCTAAAGAATTATCCATATGGAAAAAAGTGCTCCCGCTTGCCATATCTATCGTCTACATCGTCATACCGATTGACTTGATACCGGACTTCTTGTTCTTCTTTGGCTATACCGACGATATATTATTTACCACATTCCTTTTACAAACCATGGTGAAATACGCACCTGACCGGTTGAAGGAAAAATATGAGCTTTTGATGAAATAATAGGATAAAAATCACACAATAAAACCCCCGCCTTTAAGCGGGGGTTTTATCATTATTGCGCTTCAATCAATCCATAGCGCCCGTCTTTACGCTTATAAACAACATTCGTTAAGCTCGTCGCCGCATTCGTAAATACGAAGAAGCTATGACCAAGCATATTCATTTGCAGAATCGCCTCTTCACTGTCCATCGGCTTGAGGTCGAAGTGCTTCTGTCTTACCACTTCAAGATCATTATCCTCTTCCTCAGGATGCTCACCTGGCTCCTCAAGGGTAGCAAACATTTCATTCAGGCTTCCCTTTTCACGGAACTTTCGGTTCACCTTCGTTTTATGCTTGCGAATTTGCCGCTCCAACTTATCATTGATTAAATCAATCGCAGCATACATATCATTATGAACTTCCTCTGCACGAAGCACCAAGTTCTGCATTGGAATCGTTACTTCGACTTTAGATGTTTTATCATTATTGGTTTTCAAGTTTACATTTACATTTACATTAGGAGTTTCAGTAAAATATCTTTCCAACTTCGTGATCTTCTTCTCCACATAATCTCTAATTGCTGGAGTTACCTCAATGTTTTCACCCCGAATGTTATAATTCATAAGTGAACTCCTCCTTCTCTATTGTACTGGCCGCCTTCACCTTTCAGCGCTTGTCCAGCGCGTCTGCGAAATTTAGCCCAGTCTTATGAAATTAAGACTATGGTTATACTTCTATACTACCCGTTAAAAGTCCTTCTGAAACTATTCGACACAATTCTAAAAAATTCTTTCTTTAATAACTCAGCCAACACAAATAACCCGCCGTTTGTTAATCGTTCAAAACAAACAGCGGGTTATTCAAGAAACAATATAAGGTTTTAATTCACGATCTATCATCCGATGCCAGGCAGCAAAAACAGGATAAAACTGCTCGCGAATCACCATTTGCTTCACATGAGCATCCTCAAACTTCCATTCGACTTCCTCTGCTTTTTCCAAGACTGCATCAAAAACATCTAAAATCTGCATAATTGAGTCATTTTCAGGAAATAAGTTCATCAACTGCTCATTCACACTTACGATCTGCGAGAACGAATCAAAAATATTCACGAGCAGCTGATCGCCATCGGTTTTATCCAAGTCTGTAAAACTCTCCACTACATACTCGAACCCTTCTTCAACCGAGTTAAGTGCTGAACAATATTCCCTGACAAGCAGATACTGTTCCTCTGTTAACAATGGTGTCACCTAGTTTCTTTTATCATAGAATGTACCGTCATGCTGCTGAACGGATTGGTAAGGGTTTGCGTAGTGTTTCTTTTTTTCACGCTGAAGCTTGAGTTGTTTAATATCCTCTTTAATCAACGCCTGATGAGCCTGCAGTATGCGATGTATCTCTTGATCCTGCTGAATAAGCTGCTCTTTCAAACGGTTTGCCTCCGCATTGGCAAATTCGATTAAAGGCAGCATCTCTCCGCGTTCTTCAAGAAATTGCTCCGTCGCTGATATATACTCTTCCCGTCCATCTTCAGGCAGACCGGTTTGCAGATGTATTAAAAAGGCAGCATTACATCGTAACAAATCATTGGCCCCTGCCATTAGCGTTCACTTCCGATTACTTGCAGTTTCTTTTGATTAGCCATCATTTCTTTCCAGGTATTGCGCAAATCAAGCACCATGCTCTCAGCCTCGCCCAAAGCCGATAAATCACTATGCGTATTCGCATCAATTAACCTTCTTAAAATAAAATCGTATATACGCATCAAGTCCGCTGACATCGCCACATCATTATTCAACGTAACCATGAATTCTTGAATGATATCCTGCGATTTCTGGATATATTCATTTCTTTTCTCCACCTCAGACTGTTCAATCGCCCTCTTCGCAAGACTAATAAACTTCAGACAGCCATTATAAAGCATAAGCGCAAGCTCTGCAGGCGTTGCCGTATTCACAGAGGCTTGCTGGTACTTCTGATATGGATTCACTGCCATACTTTCACTCCTTCAATTAAGACGAATATCCGAATTGAGACATCATATAGTTCATTTGCTCATTCATTTTCTGCATGTTTTTTTCCATAGAAGAAAACTGCGTCCAATATCTTTGCTCTTTTTCCTTTAGCCTTGCTTCCATTGTAACGATACGTGAATTGATATCATCGAGGTTTTTTCCGATTGTGAACTGGCTGTTGGTTTTAGATCCATTGCCGGCTCTTTCAGTTATATTATTCATCGCTTGATCTACAGAGTTACGCAATCGACGCGATATCCCTTGTTCCCCTGGTGTTTCTCCATCTGCTGCAAATAGATTATACACTGCGTCAGGATCTTTTTCTAAAGCTTCCTTTAGCTTATCTTCATTAATCTCAAGCTTTCCTCCATCAAGATAATTCTTTGTTGTGTTAATTCCAATGGTCGACAACTGATTATAATCACTTGTAGCACTATTAAGAGGAGTATAAAAATCCATTCTCATTTTACTTAACAGACTATTTAACTGCTGGTCAGAACGCAGCAAGCCGCTTTTGGCTTTTTCCTCCCAGCGCTCCACTTCTTTATCAGAAAGGGAATCTCTTTCCTCTTTCGACAAAGGTGCATAGTCTCTATACTTTTCTTCCTTCAATTTCCCTTGTAAATTATCTATCAACTCATTATACTTTTTAACGAATTCTTTGATATTATCAATGGCCTTAGATGTGTCATTTGTGATTGAGATAGAAACAGGCGGATCTCCTAAATCAGTATCAAACTTATCTTTTAAATTAAATGTTACCCCGCTGATCGTAAAGGTGTTAGAAGATCGTTCAGTTTCTAAACCATTAAGGACAAATTTCGCATTGTCGCCACCGGTTTCATTTTGTTCGGATAGCTTCAGTCCAATATTTAAAAAACTGCTATTGTGAAAATTAATTTCTTTTCCGCCTGAATTATAATCCCCAGTTTCATTTCTTGACATCGTGATCTTATCAGATTGTTCATCGTAAAATACATTCAAGCCTAGTTTAGAAGAATTTATCTTATTAATGACAGATGTCAATGAATCTCTTCCATCGAATCTAAACGATTCAGTAACTTCCCCTTTTGATGTTTGAGTTGTCATATCTATCTCAAAGTATTTATGATGATAAGAAACTTCAGCTCTTGAACCAGGTTCTAATTCCTTGCCGAAAGTAACTTTTCCTGTTTCTTGGTCAACGTAAAATTCATTTTCTCCTAGGTTATCTGGGCTCGCCGCTTTAGTAAAAGTCTCAGACTTAACTATGGGATTACCGTCATCATCTTTAATGACTTTTCCATCTTCGTCCCTTTCATTCCATGAAAAAGTTATTTCATTTCCTATGTCCGTAATGCCAACATGCGAAAGCCGCACTTCTTTTATATTAGCAGATGAGATAGAAATGGTATCTTTATGAATTCCTGTATACTCAACATCAATTTTGCTGCCGGCAGCAATTTGCTTGCTAAAAGTCATTTTTCCAGTTGATTGATCAATAAAAACTTGATTTTGCTCATTATCTAAGTCTTCTAAATTACTCACTACCGAAAATGCCTCGCCAGAAACGCTAATGCTTGTAACCGTTTCAACAGCGCTTGATCCCAATTTCTTTAAGTTAAATTCTTTTCCAGCTTTATCGACAGAAAGAGACTCCTTAATACCAGTGCCTGTATCCTTCCATTCAAAAGCGCCATCTTGAAATTTATCTTGAGATTCATAGAGTCTTGCAGTTGAGTTAATTTTATTATTGCTATCTTTAGAAACTCCATTGGAGCTAGAATTCGTTGCAGATGTTGCCAATTGAGTAACCTTCGACATGGTAAAAGAGGCATTTCCGGCAGACGCTATCGCTGTTGCCGTCACTTTATTCGAGTTTGAAGAGCTTGTCACCTTTGATAAAAAAGTAGATTGCAAACGCATATTGAGCGTCATATCACGAAACGAATTCAGCTGCAGATTGATGTCGCGATAGGCATCCCTCTGCCATTCCAATGTTTGTTTCTTTTGATTCAGTTTATCAACAGGAAGTCGCTGCGCCCGCATCATATCATTAATTAGGCTTTGTGTATCAAGTCCCGACGCTAACCCGCCTATACGAAAATTCGCCATATTATCCGTCCCTTCTTCCAATCCTTATCTACTCATTATATCGGCTTGCTTCTAGTGATTTGAAGAAAAAAATAAAGAAGAGCGCTAGACTCTTCTTTAAAGACATTTATGCTTTTTTATCAATCATCAATCCTTGAAACTCCGTCATCTTAGCTATCATATCAAGAAAGTCTTTTGGCGGGATTTCACGCACAACCTCTTTGGTCATAGAATCCACTACCTCAACATAGTAGCGATCCAGATCCTCATGCAGCTGAAATTTAACCGAGGTAAAGCTATGTTCAAACCGCTCATTCAATTCATTTACCTTTGATTCCACATAATCTTTTTTTGTTTCTTTTATTGATATTACAGCCTCTTTCTCTTTTTCCTCCACAGGTTGTTCTTTCTCAGGTCGCTCCATTCTAAATAATGAGGAAGAAATCGGCTTCATCAAAACCTCTGACTCTACTCTCATAAATATTCTCTCCTAATATAAACTATTTATATTTATATCGGAAAACAATGATTCCTTTTAATGAATCAATCGATCTAAGTTCGGCTAAAGTTATTATGAAGGAAAAGGTCTTAGCTGGTACGAATAGCCTATCAAACAAAAAAAGGCCCCATTATCTGAGGCCTCCATTTGATCAAGCTGTCAAATTATCCAAGTAATTGAAGAACCGCTTGTGGTTTTTGATTAGCTTGAGCAAGCATAGCTTGAGAAGCTTGAGAAAGAATGTTAGTACGAGTTAATTCCATAACTTCTTTCGCCATATCTACGTCACGTACACGAGATTCAGCAGCTTGAAGGTTCTCAGAAGAGTTGTTCAAGTTAGAAATTGTGTGCTCTAAACGGTTTTGGAATGCACCAAGGTTAGAACGTTGAGCAGATACAGTTTCGATTGCATCGTTGATCGCTTTAACAGCAGATGAAGCTGAATCATGATCAGCTACTGAAAGTCCAGCAACTTTAGCGTCACCAGCAACTTCTGTTGATACACCAGCACTAGAAGCGTATACTGCACCTGTTACATCACCGTAATCGGTGTCTCCAAGGTGGTTAGTAACAGATGAACCCTGAGTATGAGTTCCGTCAACAGCACCTGTTAAACCTAGAGCTGCTGCGCTCATGTTTTGAATGTTGATTGTCATGCTTTGTCCACTGTTCGCACCTACTTGGAAAGTAGCTGAGAATCCATTAGCTGCATCAGCTTTATCATTTAACATTTTTTGTGAGTTAAATTCAGTTGTTTCGCTAATGCGGTTGATTTCAGTAGTCAATTCATTAATTTCTTTTTGAATTTCGTTACGGTCAACACCAACGTTTGTGTCATTAGCTGCTTGTGTAGCAAGCTCACGCATACGTTGAAGGATGTTTTGAGTTTCTTGTAAAGCACCTTCAGCAGTTTGGATCATAGAGATACCATCTTGAGAGTTACGACTAGCTTGGTCTAATCCACGAACTTGAGCACGCATTTTTTCAGAGATAGCAAGACCCGCAGCGTCATCTCCAGCACGGTTGATGCGAAGACCAGAAGATAATTTTTCCATTGCTTTTGCTCCTGCACCGTTGTTAACGCCTAATTGACGGTAAGTGTTTAATGCAGAAATATTATTGTTGATAATCATGATTTGTTTCCTCCTTGAGTTTGGTTGTCCCACATCCATGTGGTTCTTTTACTAAGAGGGAGAAGTTCGGCCGATCTTTCCCTCTTTCATAAATAATATCGTCAAGTAGTTCAATAGTTTTATATTATTTTTGAAATTTTTCCTATTTTCTTTGTAAAATATTCAATAAATTTTGCGGGAGCTGGGAGGCTTCATTATTTTCGGCTTTAATTTGGAGATAGATTTCCTTGCGGTGGATCTCCACTTCTCGTGGTGCTTTGATGCCCAGCTTAACCTGGTCGCCGTCAACCGCGATGATGGTTAATTCTATTTCATCATTAATAATGATTGATTCATCCTTTTTTCTCGTCAAAACTAGCATGCAGAGCCCTCCTGTGGGAAGAGTGGATGCTTCGTTTGATAGGCAGGACCTTGCAGAATAAGCTGTTTTCCCAACTGTTCCTTCACATTAATGACAAGGGGACCTTGAAGGTTTGCTGTCGAGAGCGCAAACGGCTCCTTTAAAGTCAAAATCACAAACGTTGCCACATCTTGCGGGGCATTTATTTTCAATGAATGGATGTTTGCATCAGACAATTGATATTGGTAGTCAGGGAAAAAAGGATACGGGTCAACCACCACAAAAGCTAAATTAGGTGTTTTAACAGACTGCAAAATAAAATAAGGCAGCTCCTTTAAAAAGGGCAACAATACAAATTCATTATCCTCCTGAAATCCCGGCAGTCCCGAGGCAAAAATAACGATGTCTTCCTTGGCAATCTCCATTTCTCCTTGATACTTTGTCTCTACTTTCATTTTTTTAAACACTTCCTTATATATACTCGTCGACATTGAAATTCTTCAGTTCAAATGACACGGATTCCTTCTGTTGCAAATAAATATTTGCTTTCCAGTTTTCATGATCAATGATTGGCTTATTGATTTGTGCATCGATGATCGGTTCATGAGGAATGACTTCGATATCCACCTTTCCGGGATCATAATCGATTTGCACTCTGAAATGACTCTTTGGTATAAATCCAATACCAATACTCTTGGGAGCAGGCTGACCATTCTCCTTCGCAATTCTAGGAATGGCTCCGCCGCCATTTTCGATTTTCATCATTTGATCGCCTTGGCGGACTCTTCTTGCTACTCCTTCTGTAAGGGTATGCTTCGCCTTTTCTGCCCACTCTTGAACTCTTCTGGATGTACCTTTAATATCACCGTCCGCTCTGGCTTCCGATTGATCAATATGCAGCGAGGATGCTTCTCGACTGATTTTCACCTCAGCTGCCGGCTGCTGTATGCGCAAATCCGCTTGCGGCTGTTTTATTTTCATATTCGGCTGGTCATATTGAATGCCGATTTGGGCATTTCTAATATGGGCTTCCAAATAAGGCATGCTCATCGTCTCACCACTTTTTCTTATAGAATAGAAAGAAAAGCTATCTTATGAAGATAGCTTAATCATGACAGTTTTTAGTTTTTCTTATTAAATAGATTATCTCAAAAAGTCTACCAAGGAAGGCTGAATGATTCTCGCTCCAACAGCCAAAGCTGCACGATGGAGTGCTTCCTGAGAAGTCAGTTCGATGATGACCTTTTCTGCATCAATATCTTCATTTTGAGACATCGTTGATTTGGCGATGATTTCTTGGCTGAGCAAACGGTTTTCTACCATTTCAACGCGATTATATTTTGCACCGATTTCAGCGGTTTCAGTAATAACTTTGTTCATATGTCCGTCAATTACATCGATTTGATTTGTCAAATCCGCTCCAGAAGTGTCGGGCGATTCAAGTGCGCTAATAAGTTTTCCCAGGTCGGTAAATAGATCTAGCGAAAACACTCCCTGAGGCTTTGTATTTACCTCAAGATTAATCCCTTTTGATACTTCGATGTTGACGGACTCTGTATTCACCGATACTGCTCCAAGCTCTTTAGCTACGAAGTCACCCGTCACCGGAATACCTACCGAAGATCCATCTTTTCCTTTAAAAGCTTCAGCTGACTCATCCCATAGAAGCTGCTGGCCGCTTTCAGAGAACAAGATATAATCTTTGGCATTATTCTTGTCGATAGTTGTGATGTCAATCGATTGATCAATTTTGCTCAAATCCACAGGCTTGCCTGATGTATCAGTACCATTAAAAATATATTTATTATTAACCTTCGTATTAGCAATCGATTCAAGATGTGTGCGGAGCTGCTTAATCTCGCTGGCGATATTATTACGCTGACTTGCATCGTATGAATCAGTTGAAGCCTTAACCGTCAGTTCGCGGATACGCTGCATAACAGTGTTAACCTCGTCCAATGCAGCCTCCGTGTTATCCATCCAATTGTAAACCTCTCCCAAATTGCGCTGGAATTGTTCGACCTCGACGACTTGAGAGCGATATCTCATTCCCTTCATCGCTACAACGGGGTCATCTGACGGACGATTGACTTTCTTTCCCGTTATGAGCTGTTCCTCCAGCTTGCCGAGCTTTTGATAGCTATTTTGGATATGGCGGAGTGAATTATTTGAAATCATTGATTGAGTAACGCGCATTTATTTTCCCCCTTATCTTCCAACTCGTCCCATGCCATTGATAATCGTATCGAGCATTTCATCAATTGCTGTAATCTGTCTAGCAGCTGCACTATAAGCATGTTGGAATTGAATCATATTTGTCATTTCCTCGTCCAATGAGACTGAGCTGACAGATGAACGATTAAATTGTACGGTATCGACAAGATTTATCGAATTACTTGTCATTCGATTAGCTTCCTGTGCGTTTACACCTAATTCACCGATTACGCCTTGGTAAAAGCTCATAATACTTGTGGATGATCCGTTGAAATCAAGCATCATATCCTTCACATTGGCAAGAGCCAGTCCATTTGAACCGTCACCGATAGAAGATTGACTAGATGGGTTTAAGCCGATTCCTTCCAGCTCAAATGACCACTTTGAGCCCGGCTTCAAATCTGTAATCGTTGTAGGGTCTATTTTTAGGCCGAAAAGTTTCATATCATCTTTCACCGCTTGATTTTGGTGACCTGTTATCGGGTTACCTTCCTTATCGTACGCTGAATACTTCCATGCAGCCCCGTCGTAGGTTAATTCTATTTTTGCATGATCAAAGGTTACAGGCGGATTTTCATAAGTCGTGATTCCGCTAAAAGCTCCTAAAATGGTCGGATTACCAGTGGATTGATTCCCGGCATCCTTTATAATCGAGCCTGTATATTGTTTTCCGCTCGAAGAAGCAGCGATATTGTTCAACTCTTTTAAAATGTCGTCTGACACTTTTAATTTTGAAGCTGCCCCTTCAGGTGATTGCAGGTCCCCGCCTTCAAAAGCGAAGAAATCAAAGCCTTGCTTTTGACCATTGTTAATCTCTGTAATGCTCCAACCGCTTTGATGAACGGAGTTAAAAGCTTGCGCAAAGCGAAATGCCATTAAATCCAATGAAGCAAGCATATCCGGATAATCGCCGGTTTGTTTCCCGTTTGCATCCAGGTAGCCGTAAGCTTGAATATTCGCTAATAAATCGCCTTTGGATGAAAACTGGACCGCATCTATTGCCTTATCGCCAATCTTGACCCCTGTCACTGCTTGAGTAGTAGGATCCTTCGAAACACTTACTTCATTAATAAGACCATTTTTACCGTCTACCAGTGTACCGATCACTTTCCCAGCTGAGTCGACCATTTCGATTGTATATTTACCCTCTGCCATACTGCTGGAAAGGCCACCGCTCGGATCAGAAGAAACCTTAATATTGACGAGACTCGATAGTTGATCCACCAATAAATCACGGGTGTCATATAGATCATTCGGCAAATATCCGTGCGGTTCAATGCTGGAAATTTGTTCGTTGATTTGATTGATTTGCGTTAACAAAGAATTGACTGATTTCACATTTAAATCAATCTGGTTTCCAAGATCTCCACGCTGTGCTTCAAGCTGTCCAGATAAATAATTAAAGGTATCAGCTACGGCAATCCCACGCTGCCTGACAACAGAACGCGCTCCTGAATCCTCAGGATTTACAGATAAATCTTGCAAAGCATTCCAGAATTTGTCGAGGGTTTTAGCCAAGCCTGTATCGGATGGCTCATTCATCACATCCTCAATTCTAGTTAATGCATTGCTGCGTGCGTTCCAAAATCCGAATTTGTTATTTTCATTGCGATACTGTACATCTAAGTAATCTTCTCTTATACGTTGAACAGATCCAGCTTGTACACCCGTACCCATTTGTCCTGGAAGCCGTGCAGTATCTATTCCAACGGATGGAAAGGCTTTTGTTTGTGTGAAATTAACGCGTTGACGTGTATAACCCTCTGTATTGGCATTTGCTATATTATGGCTCGTCGTATAAAGCGCACTTTGCTGAGTGAAAATGGCACGCCGGGCGGTTTCTAATCCCATAAATGTAGATCTCATTCTAATTCCTCCATCTATTTTGGCCTACACCTTAGAATTGAACATGCCGCTGGACTGCTTCTGCTTAGCTGCTTGCGGATGTACATAATTCATATTTTGCGATGCTTGCTGCGGCTTGGCTAAACTTAGTGACATATTAACAAATTGCAACGACTGATACACGAGCTGCTGATTCATTTGATTCCGTTCCTTCAGCTCTTCAACAATCTCTATAAGCTCATCCTTCATTGCTCTCAACTGCTGCTCATTTGAAACCGCTGGTAGACAGTCTGATAATGTCGGACTAGGCTGATCAGGGACAATTGCTTGTACGATACTGTTCCGTTTTTCTTCCCATTTCCCAATCGCCGCCACATGCTTCTGCTCATCCTTCATCATTTGGTCGAGGGCTTCCATGTCTCCCGTTTTGATGATGTCTGTTTTTTTGATGGCGAGCTCATTGAGGCTTTTGTGGAGCATGAGCAGGTTGTTCATTGAGGTGATCAGTGCTTCGGTGGACATGTTATCCCCTCCTTATTATCGTTTATCGTAAAAGTTAACAATGCTTTTAGCGATTTCTTTCGGATTGATTGTATATGTGCCATTTTCGACTTGGATTTTCAGCTCATCGACCTTCGCTTGGCGGCTGGATGCAGATTGAGATACTTGCTGCATTTCCTTTGCCGCTGAAGAGATCTCCAGTTTATCTGAAGCTTTCTTTCCCGATTGCTCGGTCTGATTGACTTTATTTAATTGACGCTGATAGGGATTTACATTATTGGTTGGTCCAAAATGATTAATTTTCATCGTCATTCCTCACTTTCGTCACGTGCCTTATTTCTACATCTATTATCGGTTATAGATGAGGTTTTTTTAAATCTTTTATCAGATTTAGTAAAAATTACATAGAAAAGCCATGTAATTGGTACATGGCTTTTCTAGTCTTTATTAATGGAGAAATAGGTTTTCTGATGTTCCGTTCTTCTCTCTTCCTCACGCATATGAAGCTCAAGTTCCTTCTTAATTTCTGAAATGCAGCGATCACATAGCTTGCCTTCTCTGATGAGATGCCCGCATTGATCACATGGATATCCGAGATTTGGAAACTGGGTAATCTTGAGACGTCCGCTTCTAATGAATTTAAGCAGCAAGGCTTCTTCCACCTCTGTTGCATGGACAATTTGATCCATTGTCGCTGCTCGGTTTTCTCGCTTCCGCAGGAATTGGTGAACCGTCTTAAACGCTTTCTCTTCCTCATTAAAGCAAGTATTACACATTACATTCATTTGATTCTTCACAAACAGCGCATTACATTTTGGACAGTTCATGAGTTCTGCCAATTTTATTCACCTCTGCCAACCTTTTCTGACTTTTCTTCCATTATACTCGACAGTGCGAATTTGAAAAGTAAAGATTTACAAAATTTTCAGCCACGGGCAATGGTAAGTGAAGAAACCTTCTTAGCTCCGGCTTCTATTAAAAGCTTGGCAGCGTTCCTTAATGTCGAGCCAGTCGTGTAAATATCGTCGATAAGGACAAGGCTTTTCTCTTGGATGACGGCTCTTTCCACAAGCTGAAAAACTTGCGGTAAATGAATTCTTTCGGCCCGTGATTTTTTCGATTGCTTTTCGGTATGAATCCTTGTTAATACAGAAAGCGACTGTTCACCTAAAGCTGTGATTATTGCCTCTGATTGATTAAATCCTCTTTCATATTGCCGTTCGGTGCTTAAGGGAATAGCTACGAGGAAGTCATATTCAATGGTTAATAGGCTTCCCTTCATCATTTCGGCAATCGGGTAGGCGAGAATATAGTCGCCGCGATATTTGAACCGGGCGATGACTTCCTTGCAGAAATCATTATATTCAACGATTGAATGGTTCCTTGTCAGGCAGTCAGCCCATACCGCATCCTTTTCCCAACGAATGCAATCAAAGCAAGTATCCCCGTCTTCCTCGGACATCGGCCGATCACATCGCTTGCATGTATGCCCATTAATTCTCTCCCATTTTGCTTGGCATACATCGCATAAGTATCTTGGCTTTTCTTTTAAGAAGAGCGCGCTCCATCCCAGTAACGGCAGCAATTCAGCATGGCAAATGAGACAATTAATCGTCAATCAGCCCTTTCTTTTTCGCTTCAATATTCATGTTCACAATTTGCTTTCTTGCCCGGACCATCGCTCTGGTTTTTCCATAGTGAAAAAAAGTAATGGTTCCCGTTGGAGCTTCTGCTTTTCTGCCTACCCGACCTGCGATTTGCACCAGGGCGCTTTCAGTGAAAATCCGATTTTCCGCACCTAGAACAGCCACATCAATGTTAGGTAAAGTCACACCTCGTTCTAGAATCGTTGTTGTGAGAAGGATGAGTATTTCCTTCTTTCTCATCGACAGTACTTTTTCCTTGCGGGCAGGGTCTTCCGCATGAACAGCGGCAACCTTTGGATGGAGGGTTTGCACAATTGGCAGGATTTTTTTCATGTTCGAGATTTTCGGCAGAAAAAGGAGGGTTTGTTTGTCAGCATCGATGCGTTCCTTCAGCCACCTTTTTACGCTTGAAGGAAGGACATTCTTATTAATCGCTTTTTCCCAGTTGCCGCACCAGGTGAATCCCGGTACAGGCAGGCTGCTTCGATGAAACCTTGCCGGAATGGTAACGTATGCCCTTTTTCCTATTCGGCATTCACCTTGCCATTGTTCACTTGGTGTCGCTGTGAGATAGATGATAGAAGATGTCGGCTTGCGTGCTTGCTGAACCGCATATTGCAGCGTTTCATCATTTGAATAGGGAAAAGCATCGACCTCGTCGACAATCAAACTGTCGAAGGCCTGGTAAAAACGAAATAATTGGTGTGTAGTCGCAATTGTAAGTTGTGCATGCAGATGCCGATCTTCGCTTCCTCCATACAGCGCGGCGATTGGGATGGTCGGGAAAGCTTTTTTGAAGCGTGGGGCGAGCTCGAGTACAACATCCGTTCTTGGTGTGGCGATGCATACTCTTTTTCCTTGTCTGATTGCCTCATTGATACCGGCAAATAACACTTCTGTTTTGCCCGCACCACAGACGGCCCAAACAAGAAAATTCTTATTTTCCATGATGGCTTGTGTGACTTCATTTGAAGCCTTTTTTTGTCCTGCAGAGAGCTGACCGTCCCATTGTAAAGGGGAATCGATTGTTTCAGGCGGGATAATTGGTCCGGCCCAGGATAAAAGCGGCGTGCAGCTGGATACCCTGCCCATCATCAAACAATTTCGGCAGTAAGTGCATGCCTCTTCTTGACAACGAGCACATGGGAATTGTGCAAATAATGATGGATTAGTATTGCCGCAACGTCTGCAGACTGGTTTGTTTTTTTCAAATGCGATAGATTTACGGTATTGAAGATAACCATTTTCATAGTGTTCTTGGATAAGTTCATAGGGATGTGTGAGGTCGTCATGAAGCAGCTGTTTGCCTTGGAGAAGTGTTTGCAGGTCTTCGTTGATGGGATATTGCGTGTTCATTTGAGGCTGCGGGATGCTTGGTGCATTTGATAGGATGAAGGACTGGGCGGTTTTTTCATAAACGGGGTGTAATCGGTTGTTTTTTACGATAAAGCGCATATAACTTCCTTTCTAAAACAATGCCATTTCGCAGGAAAAACGAAATGGCTTGAATGTCTTTATTTTTTCACCCAGCCAAGGCCCATGGACCCCTCACCAAGATGTGTTCCAGTCACAGGACCAAAATAGCTGATCGAAAATTCTACATTTGGATAAATCGCTTCAAGCTCTTCTTTCCATTTGATCGCTTCATCTTCACGCTTAGCATGAATGATGGATGCGAGAAAGGGTTCGCCACTTTTGGCATCTTCACCAAGCAAGTCAACAATTCGCTTCATTGCTTTTTTACGTGTGCGGATCTTCTCAAACGGAACAATGAGCTTATTTTCAAAATGAAGCAATGGCTTCACTTGAAGTAGGCTGCCTATGATGGCTTGCGCGCTAGATAATCTGCCTCCGCGTTGAAGATTGGAAAGATCGTCCACCATAAAGTAGGCACGGATGGATTTCTTCATTTCATCTAACTGCGCCATGATTTCGTCAGGAGCCTTTCCTTCTGCAGCCATTTCTGCCGCTTTCAATACATAAAAGCCCTGGACCATGCAGCTGATTTCCGAATCAAATGGATAGACTTCAATTCCTTCTACCATATTGCCTGCAGACACAGCTCCTTGGAAGGTGCCACTAATTCCGCTTGAAATATGGATGGAAATGACCGCATCATACTCGGTTGCCAGCTTTTCAAATAGCTCGACAAATTCACCAACAGAAGGTTGTGAAGTTGTCGGCAATTGCCTATGCTTCACTTCTTCATAAAATTGGTCAGCAGTAATATCGACTTCTTCCTTATACGTCTCATTTCCAAAAATAACGCTCAAAGGGATCATATGTATATTAAGATTCTCTCGTATTTCTTTAGGGATATAAGAGGTACTATCTGTTAAAACGGCCGTTTTCATAAATAGAGTTGCTCCTTCTCTTTTTTCTCTACTATATGTCTTGTAACCATTTTATATGAAAGTGGTGGAAATTGCATTAAGTTTACGGTGGAATCATTACTTTATTTGTTGAGGTGAAGTTGGTGAATGGTAGCGTTTGGATTTGGTTGTTCCTGTGGTGGGGAGGTTTAAGGACTTGAGTAGATACTTAGCGATATGTTCAGAGTGAATTTGAAAAAAATCACGGAACTGCTTATTAGAAATAGGAAGATTATTATTAAGAAGGAAATAATCAGTTATCGCTTGCTTGTGAGCCTGTTTCTCACTTTGTTTACAAAGCAGGCATTGCCAATAGCCACTAAAATATCTCATTGTATATTGATTACATTTAACACAGTATACCCCTCTTATTATTTCAGCAGATGCAATCTTGAAATAGCTTAAAATATCGAATGATTCATCGACATGTTCTCTTAAAATGGTTCTTGTGAGCTTTTTCAATTCTTTCTGTGTAGTCACTGCATTTTTACAGTATCTCATGATGGTTTGGATTTTGGAAGTAAGATACTGTGAATGGATTACGTTATGCAGCATTTTGGAGTTCTCTGCGTTTATGATTGTGGTTGGTTTGCTGATGATTACGAGGGTTTCTATCGGAAGGGTGATTTTTCTTTTATTTAGCCAAATAAGCAGTTCATTCTTTTGTTGCCTCACTTGCTCTATTGGATTTAAATAGCCTTTCTTTTCTCCATTTGGTAGAGTTTGAATACATTGATTTAAAACTGGATCAAAATAGATCGTCCCAGCAAAGTTTTTCACTTCCAAAATAAGTGCTGTTTGTGCAGATAGAATCAGTGTATCCATTTGAAAATAATACTTTCCATTGGATAGACGTACATTATGAAAAATGTAGAAATCATCCGGTGATAGTTTACTGAGATAGAAGTCTATTGCTTGTTCACCTCTATGTCCAGCTCTTCTTTTTAATAGTTCTTCTTTGATTAGATGTCTTTTAGGATGATTCTGAGCAATTCTCTTTAAAAGCACCTCCATTTTTACTACTTTTATAGGAATTGTCCGTTCTTTTGCAATCAATCATCTTCCCTCCTTAAATATATTAACGTTTAGTTCGACTTTTAATTTGTTAATTCCTTCTATTAAGAGGGTGGATTGAGGGAATCCGGAAGTTTTTTTATTAATCCGGCGAAAAAGGCAAATAATTCGGCGAGCCTGTAACTTAATCCGACAAATCCGAATGAGAATCCGACGAAAACCACACACAATCCGGCACATTACCTTAATTATCCAAAATATGAACCACAACATCCTCGAATTTTGTCGAAATTTGGAGGTGACAGGCACCTCCAATTAGTCATCTTCCACAAAGCTCTTAAGCGCAGCCAGTTTATCGTCCCAATAGGTTTCGAAGAAGGTTAGCCAGTCTTTTATTTCTACAAGTGGTTCTGGCAGGAGTTTGTACCGAGTTTCTCTCCCCACCTTTTGACTGCTAACGAGACCTGCATCAAAAAGAACATGAAGATGTTTGTTAACAGCAGTTCGTGTGATTGGGAAATTATCTGTGATTGCAGCAATCGGCATTTCTTGATCAGCAAGCAGTTTTAACATTTTACGGCGAGTTGGATCTGCGATGGCATGAAAAACATCATGCTTGGTTGCAGCTGGAATCCCCATTCTATGCCTCTACATACTTCACTAGCTGCCCTTTGACGATGCCTTCCCATCCACCATTCATAATTCCACGTATGACAGAATGAGGCTTGCCAAACTCCGTCACTTTGGATTCATCCCAACCTGCATGAATCAATGTGAATTGTGTTTTCGATGCTTCAAGCTCGATTAATTCAAAAGTTAGTTGCCAATCTTTTCCCCAACTAAAGCTAACAAGCTTCATTGGCTCAATGTCAGTCACTTTGCAAGGTGAGTCACCAAAATGACCTGCATGAAGAATAAACTCTTTGCCCACAATAGGTTCAAATGTATTGGGCATCCACCAAGCCGCAATCCCCTCCGATGTCGCCACCGCTTTCCACACTTTTTCAATTGGAGCATTCAGTATAACCGACTTGCGAATTTCTTGAATTTCCATAACCATACCTCCTCAAATGATTGAACTTTAAAAGTATAATTAGATTATAACACCCAAAGGTGTCACTTTGCAAAACTTTGTCGAAATATGGAGGTGACAGGCACCCATAACCATTTCGACATCTCTTCCACCACAAAAAAAACACGCACAGTACACCAATGTGTTCTGTGCGTGCTATATATTCAGGTTCACTGCATGTTTATGGGTTTGACCTGTGTTAGCGTACTTCAACCCAGCCATTTTTGATTGCGACGACGACGGCTTGTGTACGGTCGTTGACGTTCATTTTTTGCAGGATATTACTTACATGGTTTTTAACGGTTTTTTCACTGATATATAAAGCTTCACCGATTCCGCGGTTGCTCTTTCCGTCAGCTAGAAGCTGAAGGACTTCACATTCACGGCGTGTAAGAAGGTGTAGTGGGCGACGGATTTCTACTTGTCCGTAAGCACCCGTAGTACCTGTCCCTTCTGAAGCCAAACGACGATATTCGTTTACAAGATTATGTGTAACTTTCGGATGCAGGTATGATCCGCCATCAGCTACAACTTTAACTGCTTCAACTAGCGCATCTGCATCCATTTCTTTTAATAGATACCCGCTTGCACCTGTTTTTAATGCATGTGTTACATAGTTTTCATCATCATGGATAGATAGGATGATAACTTTTGAGTCTGGATATTTTTCAACTAGCAGGCGAGTTGCTTCCACGCCGTTTGTAGTTGGCATATTAATATCCATAATAATGACATCTGGCTGATGTTCCTCAACGATGCCGATTGCTTCACTGCCATCGTCACCTTCAGCAACTACTTCAAAGGACTTTTCAAAATCTAAAATTCGTTTAACCCCTTCTCTAAACAATTGGTGGTCATCAATTATGACAATCTTTGTATTCAAGTACTTCGCCTCCCAAATCTCCGGTTAATTATTCTCTCTTTCTACTCTGCTGCATTATGTTTATCATGATGTAGGAACAGCCGCCAATGGGCTCTTTACAGGAACTTGTTAAAAATTAAGTGGTATTTGGATAATCACAATCGTCCCTTTTCCAATCTTTGAATCAATGGAAAGCTGTCCTTCAAGAAGTTCTACTCTTTCTCTCATACCGATGATACCGAATGATTGGGCCTTCTTTTCATTAATATTAAAGCCTTTGCCATCATCTTTTATGACAACAGCCACCCTCATCCTGTTAATTTCTAACTTTACCATAATTTCACTAGACTCTGCATGCTTGATTGCATTTTGAACAGCTTCTTGTATGAGACGGAACAGCGCAACTTCATATTGGCTAGGCAGCCTAACTTCCTTACCTATATTATTAAATTCAATTTTTGTCCGCTTATGATATTCTTCGGTTGTTTGCAGGTATTTCTTTAGTGTCGGAACCAAGCCTAAATCATCAAGAGCCATCGGGCGCAAATCATAAATGATTCTCCGTACTTCATACAGTGCACTTCTAACCATTTTCTTCAAGTTCTTAATTTCCGTAATGGCATCTTCTGTACCACGCTCTTTATATACACGTTCAATTAAATCGGAACGCATCATGACATTTGCCATCATTTGAGCGGGGCCATCATGAATTTCACGGGACAGTCGTTTACGCTCTTCTTCCTGCGCTTCGATGATTTTTAAGCCAAATTCCTGCTTCATCTTCGCATCTTCCAGCATTTCTCCCATTTGTTTAATGTCGCTCATCAAATAATTCATAACGACGGTAATTTGAGAAATGAGATGCTCTGCTCGTTCAATCGTATCACTTACCCCAACAAGACGTCTTTCGATATCGTCCCGACGATCCCTCAGCTGCTTTTCTAATTGTCTGTTCATCGACAAATCCATTTGCAGCTGATGCGCCTTCTCATACGCGTCTCGAACTTGGGCCTCAGTGTAATCCTTAAAATGCATACTGACTTCAGATAGGCGCTTCCTGGCAAATCGTGTTTGACCCTCCAGGCGATCTCCTTCATCGATGACTTTAATGACCATATGCTTGACGTCTTTTAATTCCTCCGTCAGCGTCTCATAGTCTTTGCGGCATTGTTCACCAATACGAAAGATTTCATTTTTGCTTGTTCCTACTGTCTCAATCATTTTTCCAACAATCAAATCAAGCGCTTTTGTATCAAACTTTTTTATACTCATTCGCATTCCTCCAAGGGAAAAACCCCTTTAGCTGCTATTCCTTATTTTACCTTGAAAAGAGCTGTTATACTATGTTCCATTGCAGAAAAATATACCAATCACGCTAAAATTCGATAAATAGTCTTAGACTTGAAATCTCCTTCAGTGTCTTATATCCTATTTTTATATTAAAAAAAATCTTGGTTTCCATCGAAAAAGGTCATTTTCATGAGTAATACCCATTATAACATGTGAAATATACGACAATATTAAAGTTTCTTTACAAACTGTTAATAATGATGTTGTTCCGATAAATGTCGAATTATAATGAAAGAAGCAGAAAAATAAAGAGAGGAGCGGTATTGTTGCTGCCCCATTACTTAACAGTACAAGGTTACGGAGAACATGAAATCAACATCCAGAGATCCAGATTCATCGCCTATGTTTCCAGAGCGGAGACGGAAGAAGAGGCCCAAGCCTTCATTCAAAAGATGAAAAAGCAGAACTGGGACGCGACGCATAACTGCTCTGCCTATCTCATTGGCGAGAATGATCACATCCAAAAAGCAAATGATGACGGGGAGCCCAGTGGGACAGCAGGAGTACCCATCCTCGAAGTATTAAAGAAGAAGCAATTAAAAGATACGGTTGTGGTGATTACAAGGTATTTCGGCGGCATCAAGTTAGGTGCCGGGGGTCTTATTCGCGCATATGGAAAAGCCACTTCCGAAGGGATTCGCACAACAGGTATTGTAGAACGACAATTAATGCGAGTGATGCATACGAAAGTTGATTACACCTTTCTTGGAAAGCTCGAAAATGAACTTCGCTCTTCCGTCTACACGATTAAGGATATCCACTATTCTGATCTCGTTGAAATTGAGACCTATACAAAAGAAGATGAATCAGATACATTTAGTGAATGGATGGTAGAACTGACAAACGGACAAGCCACCATTAGCCAAGGCGACACACTCTACCTAGAATCGACAAAAAAATAGATTACATTTTACGAATGCTCTAATAAATTGTAAAATAAATATTAACTATGTTAACGAAACGATGTTCAACATTCACAATATTAAAAGGAGAAATCTGATGTCTCATGATAGACGTACTATGACTAAACAAAAGCGCAAATCAAAAAAGAGAAGAAGAATATTTACTTGGATTTTATTACCGATGATGGTCCTCTTACTCAGTGCTACTGCATATGGCGCTTATTTATTTAATAAAGCCGAAACAGCCATGAACGGTTCTTATAACCCGCTGGACCGCGAGTCAAAAAGAACAACAGCTGTCCAACCAGACATTGATAATATCTCATTACTCATTATCGGAGTCGATGACAGCAGTAAAAGGGGCTTTAGCACATCATCCCGTTCAGATGCACTTATGGTCGCGACTTTTAACAAAAAAGCAAAGTCTATTAAGCTTTTAAGCATCCCGAGAGATTCATACGTTCATATCCCAAAACTAGGCTACCAGGATAAAATCACACATGCGCATGCAAATGGTGGTCCTATCACAACGATTGAGACTGTTGAAGAAATGCTGGACATGCCCATTGACTTCTATGTAAAAGTTAATTTTGATGCATTTATCGAAATTATTGATGCATTAGACGGCATCGATATTGAAGTGCCTTACGCATTTTCTGAACAAGATTCAAATGATGTACCTAACGCTATTAATCTTGAAGCTGGCTACCAAACATTAGATGGTGAAGAAGCATTAGCCTTGGCCAGAACGCGTAAAATGGACAGCGATGTATTCCGTGGCAAAAGGCAGCAGGAAATCATCAAAGCCATAGTGAAAAGAGCTGCTTCATTCGGATCCGTTTCCAAATATGGGAATGTAATCGAAGCGGTAGGAAACAATATGGAGACCGATCTTTCCTTCGATCAAATGAAAGCATTTATCGACTATGCATCCGCAGGAACATCTCTCAATATCGAAAACTTGAATATTGACGGTCAGGACCTCTATTTACCAAATGCTAATGGTAATAATGTCTACTACTATCAAATAGATGAAGTGAGCCTAAGTGGAGTAAGTAATGAGTTAAAAAGACATCTAGAGCTCGGCACAACCAATGTTGGCCAAAGTGAAAATTATCAGGACGAGGCACAAGTAGAAGAGCCTAATACTGAATATTAAAAGTAAAGAAAAGCACACTCAACAGAGCGTGCTTTTCTTTTTCTATATACAATCTTTGCATCCTTTTATTCTCTCAATTTCCCTACTAATCTTAAAGATTCGCAAAAAAAGAAGCCAACAAAAATTGTTAGCTTCCTAGGTATTCCCTTTACCTTTCAACCGTTTCAATAGCGGCTGATAATCTTTTCCGAGCAAACCGATGATTTCTGCGAAAAGCTCAAGCAGGAGGAGAACGACACCAATCAGTAAGAGCGCGCCCCATATTTTGGCTTGAGAAAAGATGATCGCGACCAAACCGAAACTTGCCGCAATTGCATAAATGAGCAATACTGTTTGTCTATGTGTAAAGCCTGCATTTAATAAACAATGATGCAGATGCGACTTATCCGGTGCTGAAATCGGTTGTTTATTTAAGATTCGTCTGAATATTGCAAAGAACGTATCAGAGAGCGGCACACCGAGGATCAGAACAGGGATGATAAAGGAAATCATCGTAACGTTCTTAAAGCCTAATAAAGCGAGCACTGCAATCATATAACCTAGAAAAAGCGCCCCGGTATCCCCCATAAATATCTTAGCTGGGTGAAAATTAAAAATTAAAAATCCCAGAGTAGCAACGAGCAGCAATGATGCGACGGCAATGACATACGTATTACCCATGAATACGGCCATTCCCGCAATCGTAAATAGGGCGATCGATGAAACACCGGCTGCAAGGCCATCAAGACCATCAATGAGGTTAATCGCGTTTGTCACACCAACAATCCATAAAATAGTAATCGGGATCGTAAAATAACCAAAGTTGATCTCGCCTTCACCAAATGGACTATTGATGAAGTCTACCTGAACCCCGCCCCAAAGGACAACAACAAGCGCCGCAGCAATCTGGACTACAAACTTTAATTTTGCCGGGAGATCAAAAATGTCATCGAGCATACCAAGAACAATGATAATGAGGCCACCAACCATAATTGGCCAGTGATGATCTTGGCTTGGCTGAAAAATTAATATCCCTATAAGAAAGCTCAAATAGATCGCTAATCCGCCTAAACGAGGCATGACCTTTTCATGAACTTTCCTATTGTTAGGCTTATCGGTTGCTCCTACTTTGAAGGCTAGCTTTTTCACTAACGGTGTTAGAAGAACGGAGCATATAAAACATAATATTAAGGTCAAATAAATCATAAAGACCCTCCCTATGAATAGAATGCCCCTTTCTCACACACGGAATCAGGCATATTTTACAAAAAAATTTTACACGTACGTATACATAATGTCCCCATTATATCACACAAGCTGCTATTACGTTTGTATCTTTTTCGACAAAAACTGTAATATTTCACACCCATTTTTTGTAAGCTTTTATCACATTTTCACGAAAATGCTCGACTGTGAATAAGGCGGAAGCGCGCTCATATAAGCGTTCACCTTTTTCAGCCAACTCTCCAGTGGCCTGTTGCTCAATCGCTTCCACTAAAGCGACCGTCAGTGCGAAATGATCCTTAACAGGGATTACCCAGCCAAATTCCTGGGAAGGGATGAGGTCCCTTACCCCGCCTACATCGGTGGTGATAATCGCATTTTTCGCTCTCGCTGCTTCAAGCAACACAAGGGGAAAGCTTTCACTATATGAAGTAAGAAGCTTAAGATCAGAGATTTGCAAAAGTGCATCTACATCCTTCCGATAACCTAGAAAGGACACTTGATCTGTCAATTCCAGCTCTTCGACCCGCTTTTTCAGCTCCCATTCCAAGAAGCCATCGCCAATCAATAAAAGTTTTACATGCGGATAGTCTGTGACAATTTCCTTTAACGCCATTAACGCTGTCGTATGACCTTTAACTGGAGTCAACCTCGCAACCATTGCAATTACAAAATCCTTCTCAGACAAATTCAGATCACTTCTTTTTACTATCGTAGACGGCTCTCTTTTTGAAAAATCAATGCCATTAAAAATGGTGGTGACTTTATTCTCCTGAACGCCTTGCGAAACCAACATATCCTTAAAACGGTTAGAAATGGCAAAATAGTAATCCGGTCGCTTTAACGCCCAAAGGTGAAGCTGCGTAAAAAATCGGCCTTTTAAACCTTTTTGTAAAAAATCGTCGTGGGGGTTACTGTGAACAGTTGTGATCCAAGAGCACTCCCGATGCTTTTGCTTCAAGAAATAACCAAAACAATTGGCCCTTGCCCCGTGAGTATGGAGCATGGTCACTTTTTCTTCCTTAATAAAATCAATGATTTTATAAACAACTGAAAAATCCCAACGTCTTTTTGTTTGAAATAGATGTACTTTAATTCCCCGTTTTACTGCTTCTTCAAACATCGGACCAGATTCAAAAACTCCTAAAATAAATGTGGTTGGGTCAAGGGTCTCCAATAGATCCAAAATATGGAACATCCCTCCACCTGTTTCGTTTCCAGCATTTAAATGAAGCACCTTCATGGTAACCCATCCTTTGTATTGTCATAATATTAGACGGTGCACCGTCATGAAAGGTTGCAAGCAACTGCAATTATTTTTTTACTTTGTTTTCATTACCTCGATGACAAACTTTGGCAAGGCCATCATCCTTTTCCAGCGTGATGGCTGCTTCAACAAACGGTAAAACCACTCCAGCTTAAGCCTTTGCCAAAATTGTGGTGCCCTTTTTACTTCTCCTGCAATTACATCAATACTCCCGCCGACACCAATGAACACCCCTTTTGAAAAAGAAGCAATGTTCTCGGCTATCCATTTTTCCTGACGCGGAAAACCGAGTGCAACTAGAATCAGGTCAGGATTTAAAGAGGCGATTTCCTCTTTAAGCACAGAATCATTCCAATCAAAATAGCCATCATGCCTGCCGACTAAATTCATTAAAGGGTAATCTGCCTTCATCCGATCAGCTGCTCTTTTATTTACTTCTTCCCTTCCACCAAGCAGATATACATTCCACCCTTTAGCATTTGCCTTTTGTAAAAGCGAAATGGTCAAGTCGTAGCCTGTAATTCTTTCCTTTAATGGCTGCTTAAGCATATTCGCAGCGAGCAAAATACCATTCCCATCAGGAACGACATAATCTGCCGATTGAACGTATCCTTTATAATCCGCATCTTCCTTTGCATGCATGACAATTTCCGGATTGGCTGTGACAACAAAAGATTTTTCCCCTTTGTTTATATGGTTGGCAATTTTCTCCTCCATATCACTAAAACTTGTATTGATAAAAGATATATCTAATATTTCCACGTGTTTATTCATTATTTCAACCTCGTTTTATCTTGTCCAGATTTACAATACCATGTTTTTACATAAAATTGAATTAAAAATTGGTAATTTTGAATAGAAGGACCTATTATATAATAGTGTATCCTAAAAGAGAATCTGGAGCGTTTTATGAAAAATTACGTTTTAAAAGCAGCAGGTACAATTACACTAATTGCCATTGTGAGTAAGATATTAGGGTTTGGCCGCGAGCTTCTGATGGCGTCTTATTTTGGGACATCGATCACTTCAGATGCTTATTTTGTTGCCTCGATTATCCCTGTTCTTCTTTTTACAGCGGTAGGCATGGCAATTACAACCGGAATGGTACCGCTCTATGCAGAAGCGAAGAAAAAAGGTAAAGAGGAAGCAAGCGAGATCATTAGTGTGTTATCGACCCTGTTCCTGATTGGTGCTGTGGTCATTACCGTCATATGTTTTTTTCTAACACCATTCATTACTAAACTGATGGCTCCTGGCTTCAGTGACGAGCAGCTGCAGCTGACAAATATGTTAACAATGATTATGCTGCCAAGCTTTTGTTTCTATGTTTTATCTGCGGTCACAACTGGCATACTGGAATATGAGAAGACATTTGCACCTCCTGCATTTGGTGCAATTCCGCAAAATTTATTAATTATATTTGCTATTATTTTTTTAACTAACTTTTACGGTATTTATGGAATTGCCGTTGCCACTTTATTAGGGGCAATCAGTCAATTTTTCGTCCAATATCCTTTTATCAGAAAATACAAAGTGCTTAAACTTAATTTCAACTTTAAGGCTCATAAAAAATTATTTAAAAATACTTTTTTAGCGCTCTCACCCATTATTATTGCATCGATTGCGTATCAATTGAATGCAGTCGTAGATCGGATGATTGCTTCCGGATTGCAAGCGGGAAGCGTCTCCGCATTAAACTATGCGAATAAATTAATGTTTCTGCCTTTAAGCATCGTACTGCTTTCATTCATAACCGTTCTTTTCCCATCTATTGTCGATGCAGCAGCGGAAAAGAGCAAGCATTTTGTACGGCATGTATTTCAAGGATTAAGTGTAATTGCTCTTATTGGCATTCCTATCACCATTGTCATGCTTGTGGAGAGTCAAACACTGGTTGACCTTGCTTACAAGCGGGGTGCTTTTGATGATGATGCTTCACTCCTGACAACAACCGCTTTCTTCTTCTATACATTCGGCATGATATTTATCGCGCTAAAAGAGTTTCTCAATCGCTGCTTCATTGCGATTCAGGCAACAAAGGTAACCATGTATGCAAGTATCGCGTCAATAGTAGTGAATATTATTTTAAGCATTATACTATCCCCCTATTTGGGCGTAGGCGGCATTGCTTTAGCCACCTCAATCGCAATGGGCTTGCAAACGATCTTTTTGTTTATGTATTTACCGAAAAAAGCTGAAATAGAAAAACAGGAAATGACCAATTTCCTTTGGAGTATCGGAAGGCTACTGCTGCTATTCGTTATTGGATATGCCCTTCTGTTTATGGCAAAATCATTATTTGAAGGCATCCATCCGATCCTTTCATTTCTATTATCATCAGCCATAGCATTTACTTTCACAGCCATCGGTGCATCAATATTAAAAATACCTGAAATGCAATGGTTAACCACCTTCATTTCATCCAAAATTCGGAGGAAGAAACATGGATAATGTCATGATTACCACCTCAGCTGGTGATTGGGAAGGCGTTCAGCATCGCCCGCACCACTTTATGAGACGGGCTGCCGGATCCGGACACACCGTCATTTATATTGAACCGCCAGTCAGCTTGCTCGGGCCGCTCAAGAACAAACAGCTCGTACAAAACTGGCGTCGGTGGAAAAACGGGCTCCAGCAAATCGATAAACACTTATACGTATTAAGTCCGCCGCCCATCTTGCCATTCGGCAATAAAATCCGCATGGTGAATCGGCTCAATCAAAGATGGATTGCCAAGGAAGTTAAAAAGGCAATGAAACAAATTGGCGCCCAGCAGGCTGAACTTTATTCATTCTTGCCAAACTCCATCGATATGACTAAGCACATTTCATTTTCGCGTATTTATTATGACTGCGTTGATGACCATGCTGCTTTCACTGGTCTGATTGATCCCAAACTCGTCAGTGCAATGGAGCAGGAGCTCATGGAAAAAGCGCATGTCTGTTTTGCCACTGCTCGCCAATTATTAGAGGATCGACAAGAATGGGCATCCGATTTTCACCTTGTGCAAAATGGGGCGGAATATGAGCATTTTGCAAGGGTTCAAACTGAGACCCTGCTCACACCTCATGACATCGCAAATATCCCTAAACCAATCATCGGTTTCGTCGGCGGAGTTAGCGATTGGATCGATTTAGACCTGATAGCTGAAGCAGCCAGGAAACTTGCCGATTGCTCATTTGTGATGATAGGTCCAGTTGATACATCCATAGATCATTTCAAGTCATTGAAAAATGTTCACTTCTTAGGGAGTAAACCATATAAGAATCTGCCAAATTATATTCAATCGTTTGATGCCTGCTTAATCCCGTTTCGCATGAATAAGCTGACGAAAAGCGTGAATCCGATTAAGATGTACGAATATTTATCTGCAGGCAAGCCCGTTATATCCACACCACTTCCTGAAGTCGTTCACTATAAGGACGTCATTGACATCGTTACAGATGCGGACGAGCTCGTTAAAGTGATGAGAGGGCTGATTGAAGATCCTGAGATCATGAACGCTTCGGAGAAAATCTCTCAGAGACAGTCAGTGGGGAAAGAAAATTCCTGGGATGCAAGATGGCAGAGGGTTGAGGAAATGATAAAATCCCAAGCGCAGTGAGCGCTTGGGATTTTATTTTATTCCACTTTATATTCGTTGCTTTCAGCCAGGCGCGTATCTTCACTGTCGTATATCTTCAGCTGCACCTTCTTCACAGCTTCCTTATCCGGTACAAAAGCAACCATCTCATTTTCATTAATAAATGTATAATCGGCCGCTTGATTATTAATATAAACCTGTGAACTGGTCGTAAAATAACTGCCCTTTAGCAATAATGCCTGCCTTCCCTTATATACCGTCCGTTCAACTTGATCGATCTGCGGATCACCCAAGCCCAGCCGATACTGCTTGTTTTCAGCCAGCTGCAGGTCTGCTAATGCAAGACCTTGTCTCCCGCCAGATAATAAATCATATTGCAGCAACTCATAGGTTTCCCGTTCGTCTGTTGTGAGCCCTCCAAACTTTTCAAAATCAGTCCTTAACAGCAAAGATTGATCTTTCTTCCTCAATTCATTCAAATAATCCGTTAAATAGTAGCCCTGCAAGCCAGCCTTCTCCAAAAGATAAGCACCTAGAAATGGACTGCTCATTTGCAGCTCCTCTTTTTCATTCTGAAGAGGGTCCCACACTAGGAGCGGTGTTGAATACATTTTCATATAGTCATCATATTCCTGATCAGATTGAAAATAGCCTGCTTCTTTATATACCTGATAATCATCACCCAATAGTGGTAAATGGTCGCCAAAGAAAACAACAATACTATCCTCGCCCATCTCCGCAAGCTCTGTTACAAGCCGCTTCAGCTCCTTATCTACCTCCACAAGATTATCCGCATAGAACTCTAAGATATTTTTCGCATCTGCAGTCAATGCGCCTTCTTTGCGCTGTGCCTCCATCGTGGCATAGAACTTCTTCGCATCTGTTCGATAAGGACCATGATTCTGCATCGTTATCGCATAAATAAATTGCGGGTCTTCACTACCCTTTACTTTTTTAAGAATTTCATCGGTGATTTCATTATCGCGATAATACATCATGTCCTGCACTGGATTCGGGAAAAATTCAAGACTGACGAAATGGTCAAAGCCAAGCCAGCGATAGGCAGTATTTCGCTCATAAAACCAATTGTGATAGGTATGGTAAACGCTTGTTTCATAACCCTGCATTTTCAATAGCTGCGGCAATGCAGGCAAAGGCTTGCTTATATGGCTTTTATAAGCAATAGCTCCTGCGGGAAGAAACTGCTGACTCATGCCCGTTAACACCTCAAATTCCGTATTGGCTGTTGAGCCCCCATAAACAGGCACATGAAGCATGCCAGAAGAATATTGATCAGCCAGCCCATGGAAGTTTGGCAGTGGATCTTGATTATATTCAACCTGACTCATGACTGTCGGATCCCAAAACGCCTCACTCATCACCATAATAATATGAGGCTTTCGATTAGAGGCAGCCTCTGTTGGCTGCCATTCTTTTAATAAGCTTGCAAAGCCGTCTTCAGAATATCCTTCAGGGGGTTCTGACTTCACCCCTGATATGTTTCTTATAAAACTGACAACCACTCCATTCTCATGATAATTTTCTTTTTCACTTGCAGGGTGATTCCCATGTGAAAAGTCGACTAAAATGAGCAATAAGAGGAGAAAAAACGAGATTGCCGGTATAATATAGTGCCATTTTGTTCTTCGGCCTTTACCCAAACTCCTAAAAATGAAGATCAATACACCCATGGCCAAAATGACTCCTGCAACAGCAAAAAGCCATGTCCACCAAGACATCGCTGAAAAGAACTGCAGCATATTCTTTGCTTCACCGACCATAAGCAGATCAATCGGTAACAGCGGGTCGCCACGCAGCCGCTCCTTTGTATAACTGGCAAATGCCAAGACTGAAAATAATATCAGTACGAAGCTTGTACCAACAAAGAATCCTCTCTGTTTCATGACAAAAAGGACCCCGAAGCCAAATAAAAAAAGGCTAAATAGATAGAAAGCTTGAGTCGGATAGCGGGCAACCCAGCCAAACATCGCAAACAGACTTCCTCTATGGATAGATTCAACCACCATAACCGCCATGGCTGCCATCGCAAAAGTCCACAAAACACACTTGATAAAGCCCCTTCTATCCATCATTAGCCTTCTTCCTGTTTTATGATTCTAACTCTCTCTTTGCCTTTGCTGCTAAAAATGCAACCAGCACAGCCAAATATAAACTAACACCCGGTGCTGTTAATACATGACCTGCAGTAAATGAGATGCCAAGCCCCAGTAGAATACCGGCTGAAACTAAAGCATTTTCGATATCAAGATAAAACGAAAACCGTTTAATTAACGTTCTGACTAACTGATAAACCATATACAAAAATGGACCAAAGTATAGAACTGATCCAATAATACCTAATGAATAAAAGATATCATGAAAGTCCATTTCAATCATTTTTGCTTCTTCATTATAGTTCCCAGCATAGCCCATCCCAAACAGCTTTTGTGAAAGAGGAGCCTCGGAAAAATACGCTTGATAATCCTCCCAATACTTTTCCCTGCCACTATAAACGATATTTTGCACCTGTTCCTCTGTCACCACCGGCGCCTCAATTACCTCTTCTTCTTCATAATTGATGCCAAGCCATGATAAATGCATATTCATATTATGAGCAAGAGGTGTGAATGGGGTAATTAAAATCGTACCTACTAGAAGGACGGCCAAAATCACGATTCTAGACTTAGGAAGATCATTGGTGCTTGCTTTGCCGAATCGCCATACGTGCAGAACAGTGAAAACCAGTCCTATCAGTAACGTAATAACGATAGCACCTAAACCTACCTTGGTACCGAGAGCCAACAATCCATAACCGACACATAATAGCAGTAGCCAATACCATTTCGACTTCTTGATTGCCAGCAGCAAGCAAACAGGGATACCAATGGCCATGATGGCCCCAATCTCATTTCCTGCATAAAACCAGCCAACATGCCCCATTTTGC
This sequence comes from Cytobacillus purgationiresistens, assembly GCF_030813235.1. Lineage (GTDB taxonomy): Bacteria > Bacillota > Bacilli > Bacillales > Cytobacillaceae > Cytobacillus > Cytobacillus purgationiresistens. The sequence continues at coordinate 104,966 of NZ_JAUSUB010000003.1, forward strand.
CGCCTTCGTAGCTGGCAAACCCTGTACCAGTCAAACCAGCGGCAGTCATCAAGGCACCAATCAAGAACACCGCGTATGCTACATAACGCAGGGCACTCTCTCTCCAAAGTGATTTGTCTGTTGTGGTAAACAGTACATAATATAAACATAATGCCACATTGAAATAGATGATCTTGATTAAAAACTTACCTTCCTCCATCGGCAAAAATATAGGCTTTGAAGTATAATTGATTACTATATTCAAAAGGAATAGGACTACCACTAGGGTGAAATAAATAAGATTTTTCTTTTGCTCCTGATTACGAACGAGCACTAAATATAAACCTGCTGCCCCTAAAAACAGCACGCGGATAAGCAAACCAAACGTTAAATCATTTCCAATCAGCCTCAATGACAATGACGTAAATAAATCCAATAATGGCTGCAGTAAAATAAACAGCAAAAAAACATGATTCAATTGACTAAAAGCGGAATGGGATATTTTCATCTTTATACCTCTTCACGGTGTTTTTTGAAAGATCTTCTTTTATGATAAAATATTTACTTTTTTATGTAAATATGCAGATTTTTTCTTATCTGCCATTATTCATCATACATTGTTAACCAAACATTATGCTAACCTTTCTTTCTATAAAAAACATGATAAAATAATAAAATTGAAAGGAATAATTCAAAAGGAGAAAGATATGAAGAAAATAACGGTCATCATGCCTGTTTACAATACAGCAGAATTTCTTCAGGAATCCGTCTATTCTGTAATGAATCAAACCTATAATCATTTGGAATTAATGTTAATCAATGACGGTTCAGAAGAATCATGTACAGAACTAATTGAACAATTATCACAGGAGGATGCTAGAATCCTTCCATTACACATAAATGAAAATAAAGGTGTTGGGTTTGCACGTAATCTTGGCGTAGAAAAGGCTTCACATGATTATATCTATTTTCTCGATAGCGACGATTATTTACCTCCTCATACGCTCGAGTTATTAGTGAATCACATTAATGACCATGACATGATATCCGGATCAACCATCCTTACAACCACTAAAGTTGAATCCACGGACATCAAACCGGAAGCTACACGGGTAAACCAGACACTTGAAAAGAGCTTTGACAATATATCAGCACTAAATCGTTTAATAAAATTAGACTTCATTAAAAGCCATCAAATCAAGTTCTCAGAGGAAGTCACTTGTTATGCAGACCTTCCCTTTATTGTCGATATGATGCATCATCTGAACGTAACTGAAACACCAATGATAAAAGAGGCAAGCTATAGCAAAAGGGTCCGAAATGATCCGATTTCAAACCCTGCCTTAGTCCAATTAGACGCAAATAAAAAAGCAGTTGATTTTTTAACGGTCTACCTTTTCCTAAAGGACAACTATAAAAACAGCGATCAAATTAACATGTTTTTAGATGATCATTTGTTGTCATACTATAAGCTAAAGCATCATCTGTTTTATCAAGACCAGGCCACTTTGCCTTTAATTTCAGCTGCTGTGCAAAAAAGCAGTACTCAGCCTAAACAAAAGTTGAATTCATTTGTGAAAGCCCAATGGAAGTCCTTGAAAAATGAGAACTATAAGAAGTTCATTCAACAAACAGAAACGGAAATCCTTTTAAAAGATATAAAAACAGCACTTTCTGGACGAACAAAGCTAAAAACCTTTTTATATAAAAAGGTTTTCACAAGACTGCCATTGAAAGAAAAGAGCATCGTATTTGAAAGCTTTCTTGGAAAAAATTATTCTGATAGTCCAAAGAACATATATGAATATATGCTTGAAAACAATCCAGACTATCAGTTTATTTGGATATTTAATAAAAAGAGAGAAATTCCTGGGAACGCCAAGCAGGTCAAGCGTTTTAGCCTGCAATATTATTATTATTTAGCGACATCAAAATACTGGGTAAGTAACTCCAGAATCCCCCTTCATCTCAATAAGAGGGAAGGAAATGTTTACTTACAAACCTGGCATGGCACTCCATTAAAAAAGCTCGTATTCGATATGAATGAAGTTTATTCTGCTAATCCAAAATACAAGGGTCACTTTTTTGAGCAATCGAGAAGATGGGACTACTTAATATCTGCTAATCAATATTCCAGCGATATCTTTAAAAGAGCCTTTAAGTTTGACAAGCAGATGCTCGAATTCGGTTATCCAAGAAATGATATGCTTCATTCTAACATTAAGGAAACAAACGCAAAGAAAGTCAAAGAAAAATTGAATATCCCAGCAGATAAGAAAGTCATTCTTTATGCGCCAACATGGAGAGACGATGACTTTTATGCACCAGGTAAATATAAATTCAAGTTAATGCTTGACCTCGAAAAAATGAAAAACGAATTGGGTGATGAGTATGTCATCTTGCTTCGGATGCATTACTTTATCGCCGATCATATAGAAACAACCGGAGTCGAAGATTTTGCTTATAATCTATCCAAATACGATGATATTGCTGAGCTTTATTTAATATCTGATATATTAATTACGGACTACTCCTCTGTCTTTTTCGATTACTCTAATTTAAAAAGGCCGATTCTGTTCTACACTTATGACCTTGAAAAGTATCGCGATACCTTGCGCGGATTTTATATTGATATGGAGGAAGAGGTACCTGGTCCTCTGTTAAAATCTACGGAAGAAATTATTTCTGCCATCAGCAATATAGAAGAAGTTGAAAGACAATACGAAGATAAATACGCACGCTTTTATAATAAGTTTTGCGGCTGGGAAAAAGGACATGCCACCGAAAAGGCTGTTCAAACAGTATTTAAAGATTGAGTATAAATAAAAGGGAGAAGCCGTTAAGCCGGCTTCTCCCTTTCTTTTTATCAGGATGTCACAGTGGACTCACTTTGCTGTTGCATAGCTTTTTCTCTGAAATTCTTCTTCTCTTCATTTGTCATCGCTTTATATTCATTTAAGAACTTTTCGTATTCAGGTATGACTTCTTTAATATCACCAGACATTCTTACTTGTCCAAATTCAAGCCAAATTGCTTTTTCACAGAATTGCTTCATTTGTCCAATCGAGTGACTAATAAAGAACATCGTTTTACCTCTCGCCTTGAATTCATTCATTTTATCCAAGCATTTTTCAGCAAAGGCTTTGTCACCTACAGAAAGTGCTTCATCAATGATAAGGACATCGGGATCTGTATGCACGGATATAGAAAATCCCAAACGCGATTTCATCCCGCTGGAGTATGATTTCACCGGTTGATCAATAAATTTATCCAGCTCTGCAAATTCAATAATATCTGGTTCTAAGCCTCTAATTTCCTTTTTGCTAAAGCCGAGCATCAAGCATTTTAATTCAATGTTTTCCCTGCCTGTCAGCTGATTATTCAGCCCTGCCGACACTGCAATTAATGAAGCATTGCCTTTTATATCAACCGTACCACCTGTTTGCGGCACAACTCCAGCGATCACATTGGAAAGTGTGGATTTTCCTGATCCATTTACACCTACAAAACCTATAATATCGCCTTCTTCAGCTTCAAAGCTGATATTTCTCAAAGCGTAGAAATCTTCTCCATAACTCTTTGGCAAAAGAATATCAAGCAGCTTTTCTGATGTTTTATTATATAATTTATATTTTTTAGTCACGTTTTTAACAATGACAGATTTTGACACATCATCACTTCCATTATAAGAAATCAATAAAATGCTTTCTAAATTTCACATGCAATGCTGAACCTATCCAGAATAGGATGAATACAATCAGCCAAAAGTAGAGTGTATAGTAGGGATCCGATATGATATACCAGCCTTGCCCAAGCAATGCATGGCGATACCCTTCCACTAGGTAGAACAACGGATTAACTTTCATCACAGATTGCACCCATTCCGGCAAGCTAAATGTGACCCAAAGTATGGGTAGAAGATAGATCATGATTCTTAATATTGCTTGTACAATTTGCTGGACATCTCTCACAATCGTCGATAAAGTTGATGTGATCAATGAAATGGCGAGCAGCAATGCGATTGTGCCAAATAAGAAATAAGGTATTTGTATAAAATAAATACTAATCGGATAACCAGTAAAATGTAAAATAGCAGTTGAGATAACGACTAATACCATATGCGGATATAGCTTTGAGAAAATCACATAAGTTGGTATGACACTCATCGGAAAGCTCATTTTTGATATCATTCGTATTCTTGTATAAATCGATTTTGAACCTTGAGAAATCGAAGGATTAATAAAGAACCAAACAACAATCCCTGCAAGCATCCATTGAAAAAACGGGACTCCATCTATATCTCTACCCTCTCTAATACCGTAACCAAATACAAACCAGTATATAGCAATCTGTATTCCGGGATTGAGCAGCTCCCACATCATTCCTAAGTAATTATTATTATTTGTACTTTTTAATTCATATAATGAAAGTCGTCTGATTAAATAAAAGCTTTCAATCTGTTCTTTTATGACTTTAAACATAGAGCTCATAGATTATAAATTCCTTCCCGAAATCAAATCTGTATTCAGTTATTACCCAAATCATTTATCATCATAAACTACAATGATAATTATACGTAATAGTGATTGGTGACACAACTTTAGACCTTATTATTGATGCAAAATATAGTTCAATCTCTTCTCGTTCATATGCACTCTTGTTTTAATTATCCAAAATTACCCAACCGGTGAATAAAGGACTTCTAGCTTTCTTCAAGAGGATAAAAATATTTCAATCCAACATTTGCGTCTCATTGATACTTTCTAGCATGTAAAAACCTTAGCTTTCGCTAAGGCTTTTTTCATTCCTTTAACCGAAATACCTTTTCTACCACTCTTCGTGTCGATTGACTATCTTCAAGATAGCAAAAATCCTGATAGAATGCTTCATAGGACGGTCGATGCTCACTATCATTTATTGAATTAATCGCGTCAATGATCTCGTCTGTTGTTTTCACTAGTGGACCTGGCGCTTTTTCTTGCAGATCAAAGTAAAACCCTCTTAAATCATCTCTGTATGAATCGATATCATACACAAAGAATATGATTGGTCTCCTTAAATTTGCGAAGTCAAAAAAGACAGAGGAATAATCAGTAATGAGTAAGTCTGACATAAGATAAAGCTCTCTTATATCACCATGCAGTGAGAAATCATAAACAAAACCTTCAAACGAGCTTAAATCAAAATTCTCTGCAACGAGGTAATGCATTCTTAAAATGATTACATACTCATCACCGATGGCTTCACGAAGCTTCTGCAAATCCAATTGCATATCGAATTTATACTTGCCGACAGCATGAAATTGATTATCTCGCCACGTAGGAGCATAAAGGATGACCTTCTTATCCAACGGGATATTATATTTCATTTTCAAATCATTAGAAACGTTTTCTAAATTATTTGCATGTAGAATATCATTTCTTGGGTAACCAGACTCAATCATTTCCTTGTCATACTTAAAAGCTGACTTAAATATTTCTGTTGAGTATTGATTAGGCGATATTAAGTAATCCCAATTTCTTGATTCAATATAAAACTCTTTTTTATATTTAGCTGTATCTGTCCCTGCCATTTGTATTTCGTCCAAATCGAAAGCCAGCTTTTTCAAAGGAGTGCCGTGCCACGTTTGCAAATAGGTAGTATGCTTGGGCTTCGGAATCCACACGGGCATACGGCTATTTGTTACCCAATATCTTGCCCGCGCCAGCATGAATAACCAAGAAACTGAGAAGCGTTTAATGTATGGAATATTTTCATCTTGAAATTCCTTTATATAATGCGGGTCAACACTCCAATATAATTCGAACTCTGGATGATGAGCCTCTATATATTCATAAATGGCACGAGGGTTACAGCTATATTGCTTACCTAAGAAGCTTTCAAATATAATCAGGTTTTTATTTACTGGCAACTTGCCAACAAAGATAAACAACCACTTATAAATCAAATGTATAATAGGATGCTTTTTCAATTTTCTCACTAAGTTCATACTTGTACTCCTAGTCTTCATTAAAGAACAATGTATTAACTAAATTCTCACTTGATTTGCCTTGTGAATATTCATTCCACTCTTCTTTAAATTTCCTGATTTCCTCATAATCAAACGATTGATTAAGAAGAATATCAATGATTTCCTGCGTATGAAATGCGACTGGACCTGGAACAAATTCTGTATAATCCTGCCAAAACCCTCTTTCCTTTTCATATGATTCAATATCATAAGGGAAAAAGATCATTGGCTTTTCTAAAATCGCATATTCAAATGGAATAGAGGAATAATCAGTTATCAAATAATCGCTTACAAAAAGCAAGTCATTGACTTTAAAAAGACCGCTGCAATCAATGACAGAGTCTGACAAATGCTCGGGCAACGTATACTGACCTTTTACAGCAGGGTGAAGCTTCAGCAATAGGACATACTCCTCCCCCAAATGCTCCACCATCAAGGAAATATCTAAGTGCAATTCAAAGGAGTGCAGGTCTGATTCACGATAAGTCGGCGCATACAGAATAATTTTCTTATTCTCCAATGCCGGAAACTTCTTCATGATTTTATTCATTTTCTTTTCACCTTTAGCTTGGTCATATAATAAATCAGTACGAGGAATGCCTGTTTTTAGTATTCTCTCTTTTGACGCAGCAAATGCTTCATAGTAAATCTGGGCTAATTGGTCAGAGCCAACCACTATTTTATCAAATTGATTGTACACCTTTAGAAACCGTTTATTTGCCCTTTTTGACCGTGTTTCACTGGAAGGGTCTAATAAGCCGAATTTTTTTATAGCTCCAGCCGCATGCCACAATTGTGTGCAAACTACTCCCTCTTTAAACTTTACTGTTGAAAGGAAGCCATAATAGTTGTCGATCAAAATATGCTTTGATGTGGCAAGGTGATAAATTGAGAAAAACGTATCAAATACATGATACGTCTCAAAATGGTATATCTTTACGTTTTCCTTATCAGATCCCTTGAATTTAACACCTTTACTGTTTAAAAAGACTATATCACCGCTATATTCTTTTTTTCTTAGCTCTTTATATACGTACAAGCTATTGTCCCCAAAGGATACGACAAACGTTGTCTTATTCTTTAGCGGAAACAGCTTAAAGATATTAAATAGGATCTTAAAAACAAATAAGTAAATCGTTATGATACACTCTCTAGCCATTATTAACTTTTAAAAGGTCCTTTTTTATCTTAGATGTTGATATACCTACAGTTCTTGGAAGATATACTACTTCGCAGTAATCTTTAAGGAAGTCAAACTTGCCTTCCCAATCATCTCCCATGACAAATACATCTACATCATGCTTAATTACATCATCAATTTTTTGTTCCCATTTTTCCTCGGCAATGACTTCATCCACATATCTAATAGACTCAAGAATCATTTTACGGTTTTCAAAGCTATGATAAGCTTTTTTATTTTTAAGTTCATTAAATTCATCTGATGAGATCGCGACAATTACATAGTCACCAAGTTCTTTAGCTCTCTTTAAAATATTAATATGACCCCAGTGGAGTAAATCAAATGTTCCATAAGTAATAACTTTACGCATTCTATATCTCCTCCTGAAAATAATCAACAACGAGTGATGTTTTTTTCATTTTCTATATTATTAAATAAATAAACTCTTATATTCTATCATAACTAATTTTGATTACAGACTAGTAACAAATCCTTTTCAACCTTTATACAATACTTTATAAGTATAACTAAAATTCATTTTATAGGTTTTTAGCTGTACATTCAAGGAATCATCATATATTGATAATAAATGGAAGTTCAAATCCATATCTACAAATTTCAACAATTTTAGACTATTATACTATTTTTCAAAGATTAAATCCACCTAGTATATACCCTCTTTTATTGGCAGTGAAACATTAAAAAGGTAATCCGCCTTAGGCGAGATTACCTTTTCTAATGAGATCTATTTTATTTAAATACTTGTTTGATTACATTTTTACTTGCCTGACCATCGTCGAACTGACAATAGGTTTGTCTAAACTTGTCCATTTTTTCGTCATATTTTTCTTGATGCTGATTCAAGCCTTTAATTGATTCGATAATATCCTCAGTAGTTCTATCCAAAGGACCTGGTGCTTCTTTTTCGAAATCAATATACATTCCTCTCAGCTGATCGCGATATAGCTCTAAATCATAAGTAAAGAATATCATCGGACGATTTAAGATGGCATAGTCGAACATGACAGAAGAATAATCTGTGATTAATGCATCAGATACCAAGTATAAGTCCTGAATATCACTATAGGTTGAGAAGTTATACGCAAACCCTTTAAATAGAGAGACATCAATTGAATTACCAACAAGATAGTGGAGTCTAAGCAAGACGACATAATCTTCTCTTAATTCCTCTTGCATTCTTTGCAAGTCAAGCTCTAATTTAAAGTTTTTCTTGACTCTCCATGTAGGTGCATACAGAACAATTTTCTTATCTAAAGGAATACCCAGCTCAACTTTCAACTGAGTGATTCGGTCTGCATTATCTTCTCTAAACAGCTTATCATTTCTAGGGAAGCCTACTTCGAGCATTTCATTTTTATATACAAAGCAGCGCCTAGTCAAATCTGTTACGTAATCGCTTGTTGAGATTAAATAATCCCAGCGTCCGCATCTACGCAAAAGATTATTCATTTTTGCTTCAGTATCCACTTCACCAGGGACATCGATTCCCATTGTTTTAAGCGGTGTGCCGTGAAGGGTTTGCACCTCGACTGCTCCATTGCGCTTCTCATAGAAATCAGGGAAGTTTACGTTATTAACAAAGTACTTTGCAGTTGCTAAATAGTAATAGTACTTCCAGGAATTCTTCCGAATAGATTTGGCTCTACCATTGACTTCCGTGTTTTCATTATTGAAGAACCATACGTAATTGTAATCCATTCCGCTTTGTTCCATCTCTTCATAAATCGCTCGCGGGTTATCACTATACGATTTATTCCAGAAGCTTTCGAAAACTACAGTCTTCTTATTCATTGGCAGCAATCTCATTAAAGGATAAAGAACTTTTCTTATAATCTCTTGTCTCCTTGGACCCCGTTCAATCCAATCCCAATGAAGTACTGACTTAATCGAAAATCCGTCATGTGTGGTTCTAAAAGGAACCAATTTAATGCCAGATGCAATATTTTCTTCAAAGTCATATCTGCTTTTGTCTACCATCACGCGTTTCTTTATTACTTGGAATTCTTCATCCCAGAAACCTGAGATTTCCATATAAGCTCTCCATGTACCCACTTCGAACAAAGCAATGCCGGTATCACTAAGAAGGTTTACGTTTCCTTCGAAGAAACGGTTGGAGCTTGCTTCATCATCATACGTTTTATATGGTATGACATATTCATTGCCATTTGAAGCGTGCTTTAAATACAATCTCACTTCATCAATTTTCTCTAAACCACCAAAAAAGCTTTGGTTTATTTTTGTTTTTAAATAAAGCTGATTGTCAATGAAACGCGTTTCTTCCAAATAAGGCGCAATTTGTCTAAAGTTCAGGGCTAAGTTACCTGCTGGACTCGCTTGAATATGAAACTCTCGTTGACCGTATGGTGTGCTGCTTTTCTCGATATAATTCGGAACCGTCAATGGCATGAGCTCTTCTTCAAATTCAATATAACTGATCCATTCATTCCTGCTTTCCTCATCATATAAAGAGTCGATTGGAACAGTTACTTCAAATTCATTCGCTACTAAATCAATACCTTGCTTCTTCACAGATGAAGACGAGAGAGGGTAATATTTCTTTTCACCTTTAGAATAATTGACCAGGACGAATTGAATCTCAGCTAAATCATAGACCGACTGACCTTTTATGGTTAATAAATTACCTTTAGTAGCAACTTCATCGATAACTGAAGATAGCACATCTGCTTGAATGACAAAATTCCAGGCACGATTATATTTAGGGAAAATCCTTTGACCTAGACCTGTATTGTATGAAGGTCTTGGTTTCTTCCCGGCAACAGGGTTACCTGCTCTGAATTCACGTTCGATATTATCTACTTTTAAAGTAAACCACAGTTCTAGACGGCCTTTGCCTAACCCTATGACCTTAGGGTCTGTGAAATCTATTTCTACTTCATAGCCAGACCAGTCATAATTATATAATCTTTTTAAAGGTCTTCTTTTACTAATGCGAATCCCCTTTTTAAAGGTAATATCTTTTCGCATAGCCATTTCAGCAGGTACTTCTACCTTTTCCATTGTTTCTGGATTTAATAGGTATGCATTAAGGCTGACTAAGCCTTTTTTCTTCATGTCTACCTTGCTGATATAATTATAACCATTCACGATCAGTTTGCTGTCTTGCCACAGAACTGATTCTATTTTCATTACAGGCTGGAGCTCGTCAGTCATTTTATATAGCTCTTCAGGGAGCTCGGCACGATAAGGATAATCTCCATAATAATCAGAGCCTTTTTTAATCACCTTTATATTCTTCATTTTAGTTTTTTGGAAATGAAGAATTTCCAGTAACTTTTCTTTATTTCCTTGCTTGATAAAATGGTATTTCAAACGATCAATCGCATTTAATCTGTCTATTGTTTGAGGAGATACATCCTCTAAATAGGCTGAAACCTCGTCAAAGAACACATCCATAAATGTGTCATCCACTTTATCTAATTCATTTAAGTAAAGAAGAATGTCCAAACTTAGAGCCTTATAATCCTTATTCGCACGAAGCTCATCCTGAATATCCCTCTTATCAAAAAATGCGTCAACCATCCTTAATACTTTTAAGCGATCAGTAAAGTTAACCAACACATTTCTTTGCTGTGTAATTGACTTATCTCCGCCATCACGCGCTCGCCAAAAGTAAATAACATCTTCTAATACATCTGTAGAGGATGATAAAAAGTGTGCAGGAATTGTAACGGGAAGATCCTCGTATAAAATCCCTTCAGGAAATTTAAATTGATGCTTGTCCCAGAAAGATTTTTTAAATAATTTATTCCACGCTGTCGTATCATAAAGTAGCTCAGGATTTTTGGTGATATGAGTATTTAAAATCGTTTCTTTAAATACTTTTTTATGCAGCCCTGAAGCAAATTCCTTTGTAGAATTAAACCTTTTAACATTACCAATGACGATATCCGATCCCGTTTCAAGCGCAGTTTCGTACATTTTACGGTAGGCATTCCTAGTGACATAATCATCTGAATCAATAAAAACCAGATATTCTCCACTAGCAAATGGCACACCGTAATTTCGCGCATGTCCTAAGCCGCCGTTTGCTTTATGGTATGCTTTGAAATTCGGATACTCCGCTGCGTATTCGTCCATAATTTTACCACTGGAGTCTGTAGAGCCGTCGTTTACCATGATTACTTCTATTTCAGTTAATGTTTGAGATACTAATGAGTCCAGACATTCTTCTAAATATCTTTCCACATTGTACACAGGTACAATGACACTCACCTTAGGCATTACTTCTAACATAGAACATCCCTTTCCTTTGATAGTAAGATTTGAATTAATATGAGCGATTTCTATGCCAGTTCCATGCGCTCGAAATAATTTGCTGTAAGTCATATTTCGGAGACCAGCCTAATTCACGACTAATTTTTGCAGATGATGCGACTAAGGTTGCAGGATCCCCTGCTCTTCTTTCGCCTTCTACCACTTTAGCCTTTACGCCTGTAACTTCTTCACATGTAAGGATAATTTCTTTCACTGTATAACCCTCACCATTTCCAAGGTTGTACACTCTATGATCTACTTGTTTATTTATAAGTGCATCCACTGCAAGAATATGTGCAGACGCTAGATCACTGACATGAATATAATCTCTTACACAAGTACCATCTTTCGTTTCATAATCTGTACCAAATACGGAAATCGTTTCTCTTTCCCCAAGCAGATGCCCTAAGATGATAGGAATTAAATGTGTTTCCGGATCGTGCGCTTCACCAATTTCAGCATTTTCATATGCACCAGCTGCATTGAAGTAGCGCATTGTAACATAATTTAAACCATAGGCTTGAAAAGCATCTTCTAAAATATTCTCAACCATAAGCTTAGATCGGCCATAAGGATTAATTGGTGCTGTTACATTATCTTCTTTAAGAATATCCGTATCCGGGATACCATAAGTGGCAGCTGTGGAAGAAAAGACAAAGTTATTCACATTTGCTAGCTTCATTTCTTCCAATAACACAATGGTTTTGCCCACATTATTTTCGTAATATTTATAAGGATCAATAACCGATTCACCGACTAAGCTATTTGCTGCAAAATGCATAACAGCTTGAATATCATATTGTCCGAAAATATCGCGCAAAACCGAACGATCGCTTAAATCCCCTTCAACAAAAATGGCCTTTTCATCCACCGCTTTTCGATTCCCAGTTGATAAGTTGTCCAGCACCATTACTTTACGGTCTTGATTCACCAGCTCCTTCACGATATGAGAACCAATGTATCCCGCCCCACCAACAACTAATATCATACTCTCACCTTCATTCCATTATATTTATCGTTTATTCAAGGTAATCTATTTTTTAAAAATAATTGTAGAAATTAGTCTATTAATCCTTTTATAGAATACAATAAAATCTTTCTTTGGTAAACGCACATCTTATTTATTAAAGAATATACTTCGTTTTTATATGCATTAATATTCATAAAGCCAAAAGGATTCGGCCGGCTGCACCGCTTCAAGAAAATAAAGATTCATGCAAAGTCAATGAATTATCATTCATTCATCCGCTCATAATAAAGAAAAGACTGCCAGTTCATTGACAGTCTTTTCTTTTCATCTATCATTCAGGGCGTGTTATTTTTTTGAAGTAATCTCCATTTCCTTGCTCACTACTTGTTGAAGGTACTCCATTAAATCTCCACGTAATTCTTTACGGCTTAATGCCATGTCAATCGTTGTTTTAATAAAACCGAATTTTTCACCGACATCGTAACGCGTTCCTTCAAAGTCATAAGCATACACCTTCTGCATGCCATTAAGCTTTTGAATCGCGTCAGTAAGCTGTATTTCTCCACCTGAACCAGTCTCTTGGTTTTCTAATATGTCAAAGATTTCAGGAGTCAGTACATAGCGGCCCATAATAGCCACATTTGATGGAGCATCCTCAACTGCTGGTTTTTCAACGAAATTTCTTACTTCGTATAATCTGCCATCTTGGTTTGCTGGATCGATGATTCCATAGCGGTTTGTTTCTTCTTTAGCCACTTGTTGCACACCTATAACCGAACCATCTACTTGGTCATATAAGTCCATCAGTTGTTTTAAGCACGGTGTTTCAGCCTCAACAATATCATCACCTAACAAAACAGCAAATGGCTCATTACCAATGAACTTTCGCGCACACCAAATGGCATGTCCAAGTCCTTTTGGCTCCTTTTGTCTAATATAATGAATATCTACTTGAGAAGAACGTCTTACTTGTTCCAATAAGTCGTATTTTTCCTTTTTAACCAAGTTATCCTCTAACTCTATCGCAAAGTCAAAATGATCCTCTATGGCTCTTTTTCCTTTTCCAGTAACAATAATAATATCTTCAATTCCAGAATTAATCGCTTCTTCTACTATATATTGGATTGTAGGCTTATCTACAATTGGAAGCATTTCCTTAGGCATTGCTTTAGTCGCCGGCAAGAATCTTGTTCCTAACCCCGCAGCTGGGATAATCGCTTTTTTTACTTTTTGCAAAATATTCCCTCCTAGAAATTATAGGTTTAACCTGAACTCATTTTATATGTTCTTCATCAATATAAGCAAGTTTAAATAAAAGAGTATGTTCCTAACTGTCCATATTACTTAATTTCTCAAAAAAATATTATTTTATCCGTTTAGGCTTTAACTCCTATTGCCTCAAAGAACAATATACCATAATTCATTTCTTCGCTAAAGTGATTCTTTCAATCAAAAACACAAAAACACAGACTTATGACATATTAATTTCTATTTATAAACATTTTTTTAGTCTTTTTTTAATCTTGTTATATTGTTTTTCATAGTCTAAATTTAATGAAGATACTAAAAATTGATAAAAATAAGGGAATGTGTTACCATTTAAAAAACTTTTGAGAGTTTCCTATTTACGCCAAAAGATATAGACTAATTGAAGGGAAACTAGAAGATTTTTTTCGGAGGGAGTTTTACATAATAATGAACAAAAATCAACAAAAAGATGACCTTTTAGAAAACACATCCAATCATCCGATCAAGGTAATTGGCGGTTATAAAAGGCAAGGGTGGGCATTAAAGACCTTGAAAATACGAGTAATGATTCCATAGAGGTTGAAGAAGAAGGAATTGTAACAGCTAAGACGATTTTAAAAGCCAATGACAATACCTTTTATCCAGCCTTTTTAACTTTAGATATGAAGCAAAAAGGCCAAATAATTGGCGCCTACCTCATCGCTGATCAAGCAGACCATTATGACCTAATCCCCTTTGAAATCGCTAAAGAATCAATTCCAAAAAAAAAGATGAACTCCTCCCTTTTAAATATCGCACCCTAGATAAAATTGAGAATGATGAGCAACAAAAAAACTGGCCGGATTTCAGTTGATTTGTGTACCCGCTATCAGTCGTAGCGGGACTTTTTTTTTATTAGAAAATAAACTGTTTCCCCTGCTTTATTTTTTTGATCAGGAAACCAGATGACAGACTAAAATAGACCCACTTAATAAAAGAGGGTCTTTTTATAAGAAACATTTATTGTTTTACAATCACTTTCCATCTGCTTAAATCCGGGTTCGCATTCTTCATATGTACTTCATTAAAAATAAATGACCAAGGCTTGCTCGTATTCGGATTTACGCTGAAGTCTTCCAATTTAAAAGCACCTTCACATATCGTTTTTTCATTAGCATCCACTACCATTAATGGAAGTGTTTCAATGTTTAGAGCCTTTTCATAACCATTTCGAATAAGAACTGTCACCGCTGCTTTATTCGGTTCAATAAACTTCATATTCAAGCCAGTGAAATTAAGCTCATCCTTCTTCAATTCCCGGAGACCCATTACTGTCGCTTCAAGATTCTTCTTATCCTGTTCCGAGAGTCTTTCCTCCCAGATTGGTTCCAGCTCTAATCGATGCCCATTATCAGGCTCTTCAACCATCTCAAAGGCAATTCTCCATTGGTCATTGGCTGGCAATTCAACACCCAGACGATCATCTTCGGTAAATAGGAATTTCCAAGGTACACTTGACATTGCTGGGACTTCAATCAGTTCGAATATATCAAAAGTTTTGCGGGCAAAAGGCTGATTCTTTTCAGTTATAAGGACCAGGTCCATCTTTTCAAATCTAATCGGTTGATCTAATGTATTTCGTAAAAATGCCTTCACAAATAAATGACCATTCACTTCCTCAAGCTTCACTCCAGAAATAGAGATTTGCCCAAGGCTTTAATTCTGGAAGTTTTTGATGATGGAATTGGTAAACATATTTATCTTGATTATTTATTTGGAAATGCTCATGAAAAACTAAGCTAGTCTTAACTCCATCTGAAACGGCAACATCAGAATTGCTCGCAACAATATGATCCTTCTCATCTATAGAAACAGTTTTTTTCTTACTTCTGAATAATCCCATGGAAATGCTAATCCCCTATCTGCTGTTATTTATTTTCAATTAGCTCAATCAATTGCTGTACTGTGTAATATTCAATGGTTACGATTAAGTTTTTAAAGCTTTCCAGCGCTTCTTTTTCAAAAATTTGATAAGGGTCTTCTTGACCATAGCTTCTTAATTGGATACCATCTCTGATCAAGCCCATTTTATCCAGATATTGAATCCAATTCTGATCGATTTGTTCCAAGAATAGATTTTTAAGACGCCCTTCTGATAGATGGTACTCTTCAATATTCAAAATCCTATCTTTCAGCGAACCGGATTCCTTAAAGACTAATTCTTCTATGTCTTTTACATCCATGCCTTCGAATTTTTCCTGCACCCACTTCTTATTTGCAAATAGAGGTGAAAGCTCTTCTATAAAAGCAGCTGTGTTTGGCTCTTCATGAGCATTCAAATCAGAAATGGCTGTTTTTAAATAATTATACAGATATTCAGCTGCTTCAGTTAATGCTTCATTATATGGAAGGGCAATAATGCGATCCCTCATCGAATAAATCACTCTGCTTTGTTGATCAAGCACCGAGTCAAGTTTTAATAGATGGTTTCTGCTGGAATGGTACATGTTTTCTACGGTTTCCTGAACCTGCTTAACCAGCTTTTTAGAATCAGACGCGCTGATTACTCCCTCATTATCTACCTTCATTTTCTTCATAAATTTTTCTTTGTCTTCTTCTTCAAAATACTGAAAGAGCTCATCTTCTATAGAAATGATGAATTGAGACGAACCAGGGTCGCCTTGTCTGCCCGATCTTCCTCTCAGCTGCATGTCAATTCGGCTGCTTTCATGCTTTTGAGTACCGATGATATGAAGGCCACCCAGCTCTTTGACACCTTCGCCCAACGTAATATCCGTTCCTCTTCCAGCCATATTAGTCCCTATCATTACTTGACCTTTTTGACCGGCCTTCGCAATAATATTAGCTTCGCCCTCTTCCGTTTTAGCGTTCAGAAGCTGATGTTTAATATGATTGTCCTTAAGCACCCCAGCCAGTGTTTCTGATTGCTCAATTGAAGTTGTGCCAATCAGAACCGGTCTGCCCATATCATTCATCTTCTTGACTTCAGAAACAATTTTATTCATTTTGGAAGATTGATCAACAAACACATAATCATCCATATCCACTCGTTGAACAGGCTTATTCGTTGGAATTGTCACTACATCTAGATTATATGTTTCTTCAAACTCCTTTTTAGATGGCAGTGCACTTTCCGTCATTCCTGATAGGATGTTGTACATTCTGAAGTAGTTTTGCACCGTTATCGTAGCCTGAGTTGTGTTTTCTTCAGAAATCACCAGACCTTCTTTTGCTTCAATCGCCTGATGAAGACCTTCACTAAAAGTTCTGCCTTCCATCATCCGTCCTGTAAAGTTATCAATGATGACTACTTCACCATCTTTAATAATATAGTCGACATCATTTCTCATCACTTTATGCGCGCGAAGAGATTGCATCACATAATGCCGCAATTCCTGATGGCCAGCTTCATACAGATTTGCAACGCCAAAGGCAGCTTCAACCTTAGTCGCACCTACATCGGTCAAATAATCTGTTTTCTGTCGGAATGAAGCTCGTAATCGTCTTCTTCTTTAAATTCGCGAACGATTTGCGAAGTGATATGAAATAAATCTGCGCCCTCATTTGATTTATTGGCAATAATTAATGGCGTCCTTGCTTCATCTATTAAAATACTGTCTATTTCATCAACGATGGCAAAATGCAACTCTCTTTGCACTTTCTCGCCTTCAAAATTGATTAGGTTATCACGCAAATAATCAAAGCCAAATTCTGTTCCAGTGCCATATGTGATCTCCGCCTCATATGCAGCTTTCTTTTGATTATTTTCCATAAGAGAAATATTCAATAGACCGTCAAACCCAAAAACTCATGAACCTTACCCATCTGATCCTTGTCCCGGCGAGCCAAATATTCATTAGCTGTAATGATATGGACACCTTTTCCTTCTAAAGCATGCAAATAACTGGCCAATGTCGCAACAAGGGTCTTTCCTTCACCCGTATTCATTTGTGCAATCGCACCCTGGTTAAGAACGAATCCTCCAAGCAATTGAACATCATAATGTCTCATGCCTAAAACTCTCTTTGCCGCTTCTCTAACGACAGCAAAAGCTTCAATTTGTATGTCTTCTAAGGTTTTGCCATTCTTTAGCTGATTTTTAAACATCATGGTCATATTTTGCAATTGTTCATCCGAATAGGCCTGATACTTTAGCTCTATCGCATTCACTTTATCTATTAAACTAGAAAACTTTTTCATTTGTTTGGCGCTATTATTCAGCAGCTCTTTCACCTTTGTAATCATTATTTCTCCCCTGTTATCACAATTAAATATCTAGGAAAATTATATCATAGAAAGGTTTTTATTTGTTTAATTAGAAAAAAACCCCACTGGTAGTTTAGGTCTATATTCATTAAATTGAGTTATTTTTTGTTAAATAACCATAATAAAAGACTGCCAAGATATTTTCGGCAGTCCAAACCATAAATATTATTCTTTCTTATCCATGTCATAGCCTTTTTTCTCTAAATAATCCAATGTTCCTTGATAAATTGCCTTGGCAGCTTGGCTCCTTCCATAATCATATTTATCACTGATATAATAATTATCCTTCTCATTTTCGATATTTCCCATTTGGATCAAGGCAGCCGGCATGACATTTTCCGTCAGTACGTAATCATCGGTACCTTCGACTCCTCTATCTTCAAATGGGGTAAATTCGATTAAACGCGCATGGATGCTTTCAGCCAGCAGCTTGCTGTCCTCTGCACGCGAATCTGCTGTTTGCGCGGCTAAAGCAGATGGATAATTTGATTCTCCGCCACTTTCTTTGCCATCGCCTGAATAAGTGTGAAGGCTGATAAATATATCTTTATCAGTACTCTGATGATTCTTGGCAAATTCTGTTCGCAATCTAAGTGATTCTTCAGGAGAAATATTTTTGCCATTCGCTGTCAAATCGTTGCTGTCTGTACTTCTAGTCAGTTTGATGTTGATAGGATACGGGCTGTATCTATTTATCATCGCTCGCGCTTTTAACGCAATATTTAATACAGCATCTTTCTCCTGTAAGCCATACCCGGAAGCTCCTGAATCAGCCCCTCCATGACCAGGGTCTATAAAAATAGTCAGTGCCTTGTTGGGATCTACATACTCTCCCCATACCCAGCCTCGAGTATAACCCGCGTCCACATAGCGCCAGCCATTGTGCAGATTGTAATAATTAACATCAGAATCCTTCGGTATTGAGCCAATTGTTGAATAGCTTTTTCCCGGTCCTCTATACACATTTACATTAGAACGAGTGGTCACTACACCTTCTGCATCTTCCCCTGAGAAATTCTTGCTTAAGCTTTCAAGAGGCACCCAGCCCGTTAAGTCGCCACTCTTCACTCTTTTGAATCCATTCCTCTTCTCATAAGCACCTATTAAAGCTATAAATTTCATGCTTCCAATTATCTCAGATGAAGCGTCCGCATCTGCAAATATTGGACTATCAGGATAGCCCATCGGTATATTATAAGACACTACAGGTGTAATATACTCTCCCCATACCCATCCTTCAATAAATCGATCGACTCCATTGCCACCTCCCCAATTTAGTCCCCTCACATATTTCCAGCCATTTTTATGCTGGAAAACGCGTACTGGAACCTCTCGTTCATTCAGACTATATATCTGTCCTTTGATTCCGCCGCTTTTTCCGCTGGTGTGATATACATTCGCCTTTAATGGATTAATTAACATGCCTTCATATACTGCGGTATAGGGAGTTTTTGAAATGAATTCATCCCATATCCACCCTTCTTGATCTTCCGTATAAATATGACGCCAGCCATTTTTAAGCTCTGTTAGTTTTACTTCCTTGCCTTCAGATAAGCGGACTTTTATACCTGTTGTCTTTCCTGCACCATTATAAAGGTTGACTTGAGGGATGTTGATCGTCCCGATACCCGGGCTTTTCGTGGCAAACTCTCCCCAAATCCGTCCCGTCCTTCCACCTACGGAAACGTTTCTCCAATCCTTTTCTTCATTAAACATCACAAAGGATGAGCTTTGCTTAAGCGCGTTGTCTGCCAAGTAATCCCCGCTATAAGTATAAACGTTCGCTCCAACATTACTGACGATGCCAACTCCTTCTGCCGGCTGAATAAATTCACCCCACACCCAGCCCTGGCTATAACTACCGACTGTATACGTCCAGCCGTTGACCGTTTGATAAGTCGTTACCAATGAATCCTTTCTTATATCTGTCGATATGCCAAAGCTTTTTCCAGGACCCATATAGATATTAGCTGTTTGCGTAAGTATCCCGTTTTTCCCTTCAGAAGCCGCCTCTGCAAGATCACTAGGCTGTTGCTGCAACAGCATCAACATGAAGATAAATACTGCAAATGAAAATTTAATTACATTTTTCATGTATGTTCCTCTCTCCTTTCTAATATAGGAATCTTAGGTTTGAGAATATTAATATTTAACAATTCTTCCAGCTATTATATTAAATAGCGTGAGGCAGCTAATTCTATCAACCTAATTGATCAAATATTCCGTAAATATAAATGAGTAAAATATTCTCTCCTACTCTTACTCATCTTTCAAGAGCTGTTTCTACTTTAAAAAACTGCCGATGTTATTCGGCAGTCTTTCCTATTCATAATTACTTATCCATGTCATAGCCTTTTTTCTCTAAATAATCCATTGTTCCTTGATATATTGCCCTAGCAGCTTCTTTCCTGCCAAAATCATATTGATCACTAATATAATGATTATCCTTCTCATTTTCGATATTGCCCATTTGGATCAAGGCAGTCGGCATGACATTTTCCGTCAGTACGTAATCATCGGTTTCTTTGACTCCTCTATCTTCAAATCGGGTAAATTCGATTAATCGCGCATGGATGCTTTCAGCCAGCAGCTTGCTGTCCTCTGCACGCGAATCTGCTGTTTGCGCGGCTATAGCAGATGGATAATTTGATTCTCCACCGCTTTCTTTGCCTTCGCCTGAATAAGTGTGAAGACTGATAAACACATCTTTATCAGTACTCTGATGATTCTTGGCAAATTCTGTTCGCAATCTAAGTGATTCTTCAGGAGAAATATTTTTGCCATTCGCTGTCAAATCGTTGCTGTCTGTACTTCTAGTCAGTTTGATGTTGACAGGATACGGGCTATTGCTATTAAACATGGCTTGCAATTTTAATGCGATATTGAGCATAGCGTCTTTCTCCTTCAAGCCATAGCCCGATGCGCCTGGGTCCGTTCCTCCGTGACCTGGATCAATAAATATAGTCATCTGCTGGCTCGGATCAACATATTCTCCCCATACCCAGCCTTCGGTATAACCTGCATCCACATATCTCCAGCCATTGTGCAGATTATAATAATTCACATCCGAATCCTTCGGTATAGAACTAATCGTTGAATAGTTCTTTCCAGGTCCTCTATACACGTTGACAGTGGAGCTGGTAGTGACTACGCCTTCTGCATTCTCACCTGAAAGATTTCTCTTTAGGTTTTCGACAGGTACCCAGCCAGTAAGGTCTCCGCTCTTTATTTTTTTAAATCCATTCCGTCTTTCGTAGGCGCCGATTAGCGTCGCATTTTTGACTTTTCCAACTTCTTCAGATGCAGTATCCGCATCTGCATAAACTGGCCTATCTGGGAAGCCGAGCATCATATCATAAGACCTGAATGGTGTAATATACTCTCCCCATACCCAGCCTTCAATAAATCTCTCAACACCTCTGCCTCCACCCGATTGCATTCCCCGCACATATTTCCAGCCATTTTTATGCTGGAATACACGTACAGGAACCTCTCGTTCATCCAGGCTATATATCTGCCCTTTGATTCCACCGCTTTTTCCGCTAGTGTGATAGACATTAGCCCTTATTGGATTAATCAGCATACCTTCATATACAGCGCCATAGGGCGTTTTTGATATGAATTCATCCCATATCCATCCTTCTTGTTCTTCCGTATAAATATGACGCCAGCCATTCTTAAGCTCTGTTAGTTTTACTTCCCTGCCTTCAGATAAGCTGCCTTTTATACCCGTTGCCTTTCCTGCACCATTATAAAGGTTGACTTGAGGGATGTTGATCGTCCCGATGCCTGAGCTTTTCGTGGCAAACTCTCCCCAAATCCGTCCTGTCCTTCCACCTACAGAAACGTTTCTCCAATCCTTTTCTTCATTAAACATTACAAAGGATGAGCTTTGCTTAAGTGCGTTGTCTACCAACCAATCTTCGCTATAAGAATAAACATTCGCTCCAACGTTACTGACGATGCCAACTCCTTCTGCCGGCTGAATAAATTCACCCCACACCCAACCTTGGCTATTGTTTCCAACTGTATACGTCCACCCGTTGACCGTTTGATAGTAAGTAACCAAGATACTATCTACCTGAGATTGAACGCCAAAGCTTTTTCCAGGTCCTTTATACATATTCGCTGCCTGTGTTATTTTCCCGTTCTTTCCTTGTTCTGCAGCATCAACTCTATCACTAGGCTGATGCGTCAAAATAATGAGCATGCAAACAAATACTGCAAGTGAAAGCTTCATGATTTGTTTCATTCTTCTCTCTCCTCCCTATTCTAGTAATATTAGGTTTAAAATCCTGTATTTGTAATAACCCTATTCATCATTATAGCAACTTGGTTGTGACACAACTAGATTCTATTAGATTATTTAATTAAAAATTCTATTAAATCAAAGCCATAAAACACCTCAACTCAAAAAGAAAAAAGCTGCCAAGATTTCCTAGGCAGCTTTTTCTAGTATTTATAGGCCGTACGCGTCAACGTTAAAGCCCTTTTCTTTGTAATAATCTAATGTCCCTTGGTAAATCGCTTTTGCAGCTTGGTCTCTCCAGTATTCGTCCTTTAATTTATCATTGTCATTTTTATTATCGATAAAGCCCATTTCTATCAACGTAGCCGGCATCACGTTTTCACGCAATACAGCCAGATTTCCCGGCTTTATACCTCTATCTTTTAATGTCATATTCTCAACTAAACGCTCTTGAATGCTTGCTGCAAGTAGCTTGCTTTCTTCAGTGTGCGGATTGCCCGCTCTTGCTGCATAATAGTATGACTCTCCACCTTCTGCACTGCCATTAAATGCGTTGGCATGAAGGCTGATAAAAATATCGTTATCCGATTTTTGATGCTTCTTTGCAAAATCCGTACGCAATTTTAATGAGACAGCTGTTGTAATATCCTTGCCATCTGCAGTAACCTCGCTGCTGTCGGCGCTTCTTGTCATCATAATATTGAGCGGACTTTTACTAATAAATAGAGCGCGCGCCTTTAATCCAATATCAAGAACAACATCCTTCTCTTTTAATCCAAAACCTATTGCTCCTGGATCATTTTGGCCATGACCTGGATCTAAGAAAACAGTTACGCCTGCAAGCGGATCAACATATTCACCCCACACCCAGCCCTCAATATAACCGGCATGCACATACCTCCAGCCATTTTGGAACTGATAAATAGACACAGCTGCTCCTTTAGGAATCGTTCCCATAGCTGAATAGCTTTTTGCTGGTCCAGCATACACATTCACATTTGCACTCGCTGCGCCAACCCCGATTGAATTTGTAGGAGCGCTTCTTTTTTTTTCTACTTTGCCATCTGGAACCCAGCCAGTTGTATCACCGCTCTTTATTTTCTTCCAGCCATTTTTTGATTCGTACGCAGCCACTAAAGCACCATTTTTCACTTTGCCTTTGATCCCTGATGATTCATTTGGTTCATTATAGATAGCTGCGTCTGGATTGCTGCGAATGACACCAGTATGATGGGAAGGTGTGATATATGTGCCCCAGACCCAACCTTCAATATAGCTGTTTGAGCCTAATTGTTTTCCCCTCATATAGGACCAGCCATTTTTTTGCTGGAATACACTTACCTTGATCACTTGTGCACTATTGCTATGCACTTTTCCTTTGATTCCGCCGCTTTTTCCATTTGTGTTATAAACATTGGCGTAGTCAGAAGCTGTTATGATTCCTTCATAAGCATTGTTGTAGGCTGCCTTTGAGATGAATTCATCCCAGACCCAGCCTTCTTGTCCATCTAGATAAATATGGCGCCAGCCGTTCTTTGACTCTGCGAGCTTAACCGTTGCACCTTTTTGAATGGTGCCTTTGCCGCCAGTGGCCTTTCCTGCCCCTTTATACAGATTGACATAGGATGGTGAAATTGTTCCTATTCCCGAACTTTTAGTAACGAATTCGCCCCAAACTTGCGCGTATCTTCCATTTACATAGATATTTCTCCAACCATTTTTCTCCCCGAAAATAATGAAAGGCGTACCTTGTGTTATTTTGCTATCTTCAGCTGGTACATCGACTTTAGGGTATAAGTTTGCCCAAGAATTATTAAGCAGTCCGACTCCTTGGGACGATTGTACATAGTCTCGCCAGACCCAGCCCTGCGCAGTTTCACTTACAACATATGTCCATCCATTCTTAGTTTCATAGAATGTGACTAGCTGTTCCTTTCCGACTTTACTTGCAGTACCAAAGCTTTTTCCCGGACCTTTATATACATTTGCGTTCACTGTAATTAATCCGGTTTTCCCCTCTGTGGCTGCACTTGCTTGCAAATCAGGTGCTTGTGTCAGCACGACAATCATTAAAACAAATGTGGCAATCAGCAGTTTTATTATATTCTTCAACATTCTCTTCTCCCTACTAATAAAATATCAGGTTTTATCCCTGGATGGTATACCACTAAAATATCAATATATTCATTTTCATTAATTGAATATTCCGTTAATTTTAATAAAAAATATGCTTGTGTGTTCCACATAGCAGCCTATCATTGGAAAGCTCCTAGTCTAAAACATATACAAAACTGCCGAGGTTATCTCGACAGTTTCGTCTCTTTCTTATAAACCGTATGAATCTACTTTAAAGCCTTTTTTCTTGTAATAATCAAGCGTGCCTTGATAGACGGCTCTAGCAGCTTGGTTTCTCCAATAATCGTCCTTTAATTTATCATTATCGGATTTATTGTCGATAAAGCCCATTTCTATTAAAGTAGCTGGCATGACATTTTCACGCAATACCGCAAAGTTGCCTTCTTTCACGCCTCTATCCTTCAGCTTCATGTACTCTACTAAACGAGCTTGAATGCTTTCTGCCAGCAATTTGCTATCTGCCGAGTGAGGATTGACAGCTCTCGCTGAGAACGAAGAATAATAATAGGACTCTCCACCGTCTGCATTACCATTAAATGCATTGGCATGAAGGCTGATAAAGATATCATCATTTGATTTTTTATGCTTTTTGGCATAATCCGTACGCAACTTCAAAGAGTCAGATGTAGAAATATCCTTGCCATTCGCGGTCACTTCACTGCTATCTGCACTTCTCGTCATCATGATATTCAGCGGGCTCTTATTATTAAATAACGCGCGCGCTTTTAGTCCAATATCAAGAACCGCATCCTTTTCCTTTAATCCAAATCCAATTGCTCCTGGATCATTCTGGCCATGGCCTGGATCTAGGAAAACCGTAATTCCGCCAAGTGGATCAACGTACTCTCCCCATACCCAGCCTTCAATATAGCCAGCGTGGACATATCTCCAGCCATTTTGAAGCTGATAAATGGAAACGACTGAATCCATTGGAATTGAACCGATTGTAGAGTAGCTTTTTGCCGGTCCTCTATATACATTTACATTGGCGCTAGTCGTTTCTACACCAAACTCATTGGATGGAGTAACCATTTCATTTAGAACAAATTCGCCCCACACCCAACCAGTTGTATCACCGCTCATGACTTTTTTCCAGCCATTTTGCTGTTCAAATACAGCTACTGTGTCACCTTGGTTGATTCTACCCTTTGTACCTGATGAACCATTTGCTTTATTATAGACGTTTGCGAAAGTCGTATTAGTAATTGTACCTGTCTTATGGATAGGATTGACATACGTATTCCAAACCCAGCCTTCGATGTTTCTGCCCTGTATGTACGTCCAGCCGCCTGAGTTCTGGTATACAGTTACTTTTTCGCCATTGTTCACTCTGCCCTTTATACCATTGTTCTTGCCATTGCTTTGATAGGCATTTACATAGGAAGGGTTTGTAATTTTTCCTTCGTAAGCTGTCAGATAAGACCCCTTCGAGATATTTCCATCCCAAACCCAAGCTTCCTGTCCATCCATGTAGACATGGCGCCATCCGTTCTTAAGCTCTGCCAATTTTACTGTTGTTCCATGGTTGACGGAACCTTTTGTACCGTATTTTGATCCTGCGCCTTTATATAGGTTGGCATAAGAAGTAGAAATCGTCCCTACACCAGAACTTTTAGAAACAAAATCGCCCCACACCCATGATTCTTGACCATTTGCATGGATATGTCTCCAGCCATTTTTCGATTCAAACATAACCACGCTGGTGCCCTGATTAATCCTTCCTTGCGTTCCAGTACCAGAACCCGCACCTTTATAAAGGTTAGCCCAGGCGTTATTCAGTACGCCCACTCCTGTGGATGCTTGAACATATTCGCCCCAGATCCATCCTTGATCATTTTCGCTTACTGCGTATGTCCAGCCGTTAGTTGTTTGATAATACTTGACCAACTCACCCTTGAACACTTTACCGCCAGTTATACCAAAGCTTTTCCCTGGACCTTTATACACATTCACATTATCCACTGTCACAATTCCCGTTTTTTCAGCTGCTGCTGCTTTCACACCAGAATTAGGTACCTGTGTCAGCATAGCAACGGCTAAAATAAAAGTAGCAATCACTACTTTTAAAATATTCTTCAACTCTTCCTTCTCCCTTCAATTCTTGAAATATTATGGCTGCTCATCCCATAATAGGTACAAACATAAATTTCATTATTTCAATTCGCATGTAAAATGACAAGAGTCTATCAAACTAATCTATTCATCCCGTTAGTGATATACTCTTTTAATCTTAGATTGTTCAATCCAGCCAGTATTGCCTTTGCTAGATTTCACTTGATACCACTTATTGCTTTGATCACTGACTGGGTTATTTTTACTATCCAGCACGAGCTCAACATAGCTATTGTTCGTCAGACTCTCGTTCGTTTGAGCTGAAGACTTTGCCTCGTTTTTCATATCTGTATTCGTATTATTGGCTACTTCTACACGCGCAAGGTTATGCACTTGGATATAGTCTTTGAAATATGAAAAACTGAAGAACGTCCAATAATCCTTGCCTTCATACTTAATCTTCAACCAGAAATCATTATGCTTTTCTACTAGTTCAAATGATTTCCCTTTAGGAATATTGCCTGTTCTTGCGCCTTTTTTACTTCCATATAGGTTTAATTGCTGCTTCGCTGTCACCTGAATATTGGATGGATAGACATCTTTGTTTTCAGGTACGTCCGGCATAGAGTAGCTAATAGAGTTGATCGATTCCACTTTTTGATAATGGGCGCTATCGAAAGCTCTCATATTTTTCATATGATTGGCAATCTTTTCTCCCCATAATGGATCGGTTGAATACTTAACGTTCATTCCAGATTGCTTATCCCCTAAATGAACGCCGTTGTAATAGGGTGCACTCGGAACAAGATAGCTGTATCGAACGTATGCCGCTTCATATTCAATGCCTTCATCGACTGTTTGGAAGCGAAGAGCAGCATCAAACGGTGCACTATCAAAAGCTTTCAGACCAAATAGGTTAAATTTACCATATGATAGATTGGAAGTTCCAAATGCTGACTCATGGATTGTTAATGCAGCAAGGAAATGGGCATTCACTCCATATTTATTCCCGGCATTAATAAAGGCTTGTCCTTTACCTGCGATAATACTTTTCTTGCCTGTTCTAGATTCATAGTCTTTTATATATCGATTGATTTCTTCCGCTGTTACATTAGAAGGCTTTAATAAATCCAGCGTTAAGAAGGTATTAATATATTCATCCCAAACCCAGCCTTGAATGCTCTCTGTTTGGATGTATCTCCAGCCATTATGGCCCTGATAATAGTTAACCACTGAATCCTTCGGCAATGAGCCAATTGTTCCATGTGATTTGCCTGCTGATTTATATACATTTACATTAGCAGTAAGTGGTTTAGTGCCGTTCGAATTCGGTTCAGCAATCAATTCGCCATTAACAAACTCTCCCCAAATCCAGCCAGTCACATCACCGCTCTTTATCCTTATCCAGCCATTCTGTTTTTCATATACTGCAACTGATTCACCAGCTGATACTCTGCCTTTTGTACCTGAATTGCCAGCCGCTCCATTATATATATTCGCAAAGGTTGTATTGCCAATTTTCCCTGTTGAACCTGCATGATCAGTGTATGTGCCCCATATCCAGCCCTCAAGCTTTGGCGATTGCACATAGGTCCATCCTCCAGCCACTTGAAGCATTAACACTGCCTCACCATTGCTAATCGTTCCTTTGATTCCATTGTTTTTGCCGCTGCTATGATACACATTTACGTGAGAGGGATTAGTAATCCTGCCCTCTCCTGATAATGCAAAGTTTGATTTTGCTAGATTTTCATCCCAAACCCATGCAGCTTCACCGTTTACATATACTTGACGCCAGCCGTTCTTCAGTCCCGAAAAAGCAACCGTAGTGCCCTTGGCTAAGCTTCCTTTCGTTCCGAATGCCTTACCAGCACCCTTATAAAGATTCGCATGAGAAGAAGAAATAGTTGCTACACCATTAATAGAAGAAACGAACTCTCCCCATACCCACGAATCTTGCCCATTCGCGTAAATATGTCTCCAGCCATTTTTGGACTCAAAGGTTACCACCGTTGTTCCCTGCTCTATTCTTCCATTTGTTCCAGTGGCAGAGCCTGCACCCTTGTATAGGTTTGCCCAGCTATTAGATAGGATGCCATACCCGGAAGATGCTAATACATACTCTCCCCATACCCATCCTGAGGAATTGTTTGCTTTGACATAAATCCATCCGTTAGAGGATTCATAGCTCGTTACTAACTCTCCTTGTCCAACCCTCTGACCAGTCAAACCAAAATTTTTCCCAGGACCTTTATATACATTGGCATATGAAGCGGAAGAGATCACCGCTGTTTGAGCACCCTTCGCCTGTACCGAATTCTCTCCATTAACAGTAAAAATTAACCCAATCACTAAAATACTAGCAAACATCAATACTTTTTTTAGATATTTATTCATTGCTTCCCCCTTATTTCCATAAAACAAAGCCAACAACCGAACATACCGTCTATGTATAACAAAAAGAATATTATAAACCTATTTTCCTAAATTGTTAC
This sequence comes from Cytobacillus purgationiresistens, assembly GCF_030813235.1. Taxonomy (GTDB): domain Bacteria; phylum Bacillota; class Bacilli; order Bacillales; family Cytobacillaceae; genus Cytobacillus; species Cytobacillus purgationiresistens. Next base: position 133,847 of record NZ_JAUSUB010000003.1, read on the forward strand.
CACCTATTTTCTATCAATATCTATTATTGATATTATTTTACCATTTGGAAGTAGGGATTAGTAGTTCTTTTAATTCAATAATACGGTTTGTTGTTGAGTATAAATGCCTATTTTATTTTTTAACGAAACCTATTAGGTTCATTAAAGGGACTCATCACTAAAATAGATTTAGAGCTTTCATTTAACCTCAATTGGTAAAGTAAGTTTCAGATCAGATAAATAAGAATGTATAATTTACCCAATGAACTAGTAACTGAATAGGTAGTAATCCTTCTAAATTGAGATAATAATAAAAAAGAAAAGCTCTGCAGAGTTTTTCTTCTACAAAGCTTTTCTAGATAATTCACTTTAAAAATATTAAAACTTAATTATTAGTTAGAAATAGAGATGTTTGAAGGAACGCTTAGTTTATTTCCAGCAGCATCTACAACATCTAGAGTATCTAACGCTTTAAAGGAAAGACCTTTTGAAAGTTTATCAGCAGTTGCTTGATCGATAGTTACAGTAACAGTAGTTGTAGCTGTTGCAGCACCTACATCAATTTTTTCTGCTAGTGCTTGTGACTTTCCTCCAACCAATACTTCAAAATCTTCAGCTGCGCCATCTGTAATAGCTTCAGAGAAAGTTAGAACAACTTTGTCAGTTGCAATCAACTTAGCAGATGTTACTGTTGGAGCAACATTTTCATTAAGCGAAACATTGTTGATGAAATAAGGATCCATTACTTTATTAGAGCCAAGAGCTTTAACATTTGCAATGTTAATGTTACGAGTTCCAGTAAATCCATTTGAGTTAGCTTTCAAGTTAAGAACTGCAACTTGAGATCCACCAGCAACTGGTTTTAATGTTACAGATTCAACCACAGCGCCATCAATTCTGTAGTTAGCTACAGTTGTTGCTGATGCACCATCAACAGGCTTGTCAAATGTAACTTCAACTTTGTTGTTATCATCACCTTGTTCTACATTACTTACACCTACAAGATCTGTATTCGCAGCTGTTCCATCTTCTCCACGAACGAATGATGTTTTAGCTGCTTCAGCAGCAACACCAGATGCACTAGCTACTCCAGCAAATGTAAGGTTTAATGAATAAGTAGCTCCCTTAACATTTTTACCTCCTAGCAATGTAGCTAGATCAACACGAACAACTTTTTTATCTGGAGATGTTTTGTAACTCACAGCACTTGGAGCTACGTCCCCATCCGCAATTGAATTTGTAACAAAGCCTTTAATATAAGAACCACTTATAGCAACAGTTGCAACAGTAAGATTTACATCTTTATCAAACGCAATTTCTAAATATTCTTTTTTATTTGTGGCATCAGTTACAACTGTAGAAGAAATTGCTTTTGGAGCTGCAGTTTCCTTAACAAAAGTTACAACTCTTGTCATATCAGTTCCATTTTCACCGCTTAAATCAGTGATGCTTTTAACTCCGATTGTTTTAACGCCATCAAGAGCAGCATCTGCAGTAACAACATACACTGTTGGATCATTATTATCTTTAGCAATCTTAGCTGTCGCTACCGCAACACCATCGATTTCAATTACTGGTTTTTCTGATAGTTCCTCAGAGAACTTAACTGCAAATGTTGTTGCACCCGTTTGAGTAATAGAAGAAACCGTTGGAGCTACTCCATCAGGGTTTCCTTTAACCATTGATACAGTTGCAGGGTTTGGCGTTAATAAGTTACCTGCTTGATCTTGCGCACCGATAAATGTAGCAATTACTTCTCTGCCTGCTGCAATGTCAGAACCAAGTGTAAATGTTACTTCTTTAGCTCCAGCTACAAAATCATGTGTAACTCCATTACCAGTACCAGCTACTACAGTTCCATTTGCTAATTTATAGCTCACATTACCTAAAGATTTAATCGGCTCTGAAAAAGATACTTTTACATTACCTGCTGAAAGTTTAGTAGTAGAAACAATAGTTGGTGCAGTAGTATCAGCTGCAACAGTAATTAATTTTGTGAACTTTTCTACCGCTTGGCCTTTAGTTGTTTTAACGTTTTTAACTTCGATATCATAACGTTTTTCAAGCACTGCAGATGATGTAACAGTTAATGTTTTGCCATCAGCACTAAATTGACCTTTAAGAGTTACGCCAGCTAGACCATCTAGAGATCTTAATGATACCGCGTTAACTTTAACATCTCCATTTGATTCTAGAACTGTATCTTTATCAATTGCTTTGTTGAATTTAATTTCAATTTGAGTAGCATTAATTGCATTAACAGCTTCTACTACTGGAACCAATTGCTCTTCATATTGAGCAAAGATCTCGTTATAGTAGCCAGTAACAAGTTTAGACAGTTCAGCTGGAACGTCCATTTTATCAAGGTTCTTTTAGCTTCTGCTAATCTTTCCCCAGCGTATTCTACATGCTTAGGATCTTTCTTAGCTTCAGCGTTATTTAACCACCAGTCAGCTTTTTCTGCGAAGTGAACAGCCCAAGCTGCATCTTTAACTAGTACTGCATGGTCTTTATAAGCTGGCTCAGTGTACCAGTTTTTAAGAGCGGATTTGTTTTCTGCTCCAAATACCTTGTCAATTTGCTTTCTAGCTGCCCAGATATCGTTGTCGAAATCGAAGTAAAGGTTGTTAAGATCTCTGATATCTTTGTATTTGCCAGTTAGGCTGCCTTTTAATGCTTCAGCAACAACTGTATCCCAATCTTTTTTGTTTAAAAGGTCGTCTCCAGCCCATCTAGCGTAGATGTATTCTTGAGCGTTTGTTACGAATTTATCGTTGTAGTTTAATTCGTCTTGTAATTTTTTCTTGTCACTGCCTTTGTAAGCGTTAAGAACTTTTTGAGCTTTTGCTTTTTCAGCTTTAGCTTCGTCGATTAATTTCTTAACTGTGCTAGCCCATACTGGTTCTTTTGTTGGGTTTTCTCCAGTTTTTGATAATTCTTTGAATGGAAGCCACATTTTCCATTTTGCATATTCTACTGCTTTTGAAGCCTCAGATTGTGTTGCTGCTTGAGTTACTGCAGGTGCTACTGCAGCAAATGATGACGCTGCGATCGCTGTTGCTGCTGCAACCTTAATTGCTTTCTTTTTAGCCATTTTCGTATTTCCCCTTTCAATATTGGAAGTGATTCATTGGACTCAGGTTTGTTTGCCTTTTTGCTTATCCAACGACTTACTAACTTATTACCTATAAATTTATCAATCCGATTCTACCGAACTATGCAGTATAAAAGATATACAATATAGGATCTATTGGATTAATTACCAAATCATTCTTACAGAACTATAACAATACATATTTCTACTAAATTCTAGCTTTTTTATGATTTTTTTTACTATATTAAAAGAAATATTTTACATTTAGTGATTCATATTATTCAATATTATAGTAAAATATGTATCTTCCTAGTATTTCGATACAATAATATTTGGTAATATTTTATATTATACGGTGATATAAGTAGTGGTTATATATGATTAAATATAGTGTTTTCCTTAAATTGTCACCCTATCAAATGAATCGGTACAATTGGACCTATATGATATACCGATATATTATTAGAATATTTTGATTTATAGATTCGATTGTTCTATTATAAGAATAGATATTATTTCCATACCTATTCTTCTTAAATTGTTAGCGGGGGGATCTCATTGAGAGAGAAGAAAAAGAAACGGACTTGGCCAAAAGTCATATTTATTCTATTGGCGTTAGTAATTATCGCGAGTGGAGGTTACCTTTTTACTGTGTATAAGTCCTTCACAAACACGATGGAAACGATGCATCAACCAATTGACCGTGAAAAGTCCGAAAAGAGAGCAGAGCAAATTACATTAAAAGAGAAAGAGCCGTTTTCCGTGCTTTTGCTTGGGGTTGATGAGCGAGAAGGAGACAAAGGACGATCAGATACAATGATTGTTTTAACAGTGAATCCAAATGATAACAATATCAATATGTTAAGCATTCCTCGCGATACGAGAACCGAGATCATAGGGAGAGATTTTGAAGATAAGATTAACCATGCATATGCTTTTGGCAATGAAGAAATGGCCATTGCTACGGTTGAGAACTTTTTGGACATTCCCATAGATTATTTCGTTAGAGTCAATATGGAAGGTTTTAAGGATATAGTTGATGCAGTCGGCGGGGTTGATGTGAACAGCTCGATCGCTTTCACATTAGATGGTTATCAATTCAAGCAGGGAATCAATTCATTAGACGGAGATGAAGCTCTCTCATTTGTTAGGATGCGGAAGGAAGACCCTAACGGTGATTTCGGCCGTCAAGAACGACAGCGGCAGATTATCCAGGCTGTCATTAAAAAAGGTATCAGCTTTAATTCACTCACCAACTTTGATAACATTTTCGATGCACTCGGAAAAAATGTGAGAACCAATTTAACTTTTAATGAGATGAAAGATATTCAACAAAATTATAAACAGGCATCCAGCCATGTTGAGCAAATATCCATCGCAGGAAGCGGCCAAACGATTGATGGAATCTGGTATTTAATCGTGGATGAACAGGAACGAACACGTATTCAAGATACGTTGCAGGGGCATTTGAGCCTTAAATAAATGCCCTTAGAATTCGGAGGTTTAGTCCTCCGTTTTTTATGTCTATTTTCTCATAACCTAATAATCAGTTCATTTCAATTACTTTTTTACACAAAAGATAGGTACATAGTATTATTATAGAAGAAATATATTACACACATAGCGTTTTATTAAAAATTCACGGATGAAGAAGGTGCTTTCTTTGAGCTTTAAGGGTCTGATTTGCCTTTTAAAAAGAAAGCATAAATACAGTTACTATACTGACAAATGTGTGAGATGCGGCAAGAAGAGAAGAAGGTAGTTTAATTTAAATATCATCCTTTTCTAGCTAATGATCTGATTAGCTATTTTTTTATGATAAATATGATAATGTTCTTCATTTCCCCCATCATCGCTTATTTTCTCCTCTATGATTTAACAAAACCGCTGTTATTCTGTCCGAACCCAATTCATTTTTAAAGATTTTCATTATTTGAAGAAAGGATCACTCAGATAATAGAGTAAAGGTACCCGGGAATAAAATGGTTAGCGCGCTTTCCTTAAGGGGAAGGTTATGGAAACGTTTGAACAGCTGGTAAAGCAGTACGAAGCAATGATTTATAAGATCATGCACACCCTTCATATTTATAAGAATGAAGAGGAGTTTTATCAAGTGGGTTTAATTGCACTATGGGAGGCATGGTTAAACTATGATGAACGGAAAGGACATCGGTTTATAAGCTACGCCTATTCCTTCGTACGAGGGCGCCTTCTGAATGAATTGACAAGGATGAATAAATATATTGAAAGAAACGTTCATGCGAAAGATGATTTTTGGTTAATGTTAATCGATCAAACGACAGATTCCTCCTTGGATCATATGACGCTTTACTCTTATTGTGACTCGTTGACAGAAAGACAATCGAAATGGGTGGTCTATACTTTTCTGTTTGATTTATCTATTGCAGAGATTGCTTTATTAGAGAATGTTTCCATCGCGGCTGTTAAACAGTGGCGACAAGGGGCAAGGGAAAGATTGAAGAGAAAACTCCTGCCAATCTTGAATCAATAAGAAACGATGCGTTTAGTCCTATGTGGCTGAGCGCATTTTATCAAAGTTAAATATCTTATATCTTTCCATACAAAAAGCAGCCCTCATCGATCAATTGAGGTGCTGCTCACATTCAATTACTTTTTCGATTTAGACTCCCAAAGCCCTATTCTTCTCGGATCAGCCGCCCCATCTATCGAAAAGTCATGCTTATTTAATGATAATGCCTGGACACTGCCAAAGTATGAAGCTGAATGATTCAAGATTACGTTATAGCCCTCTTCCTGCAATCCTGAATACGTATCTTTCTCAAATTTCGACTCCATTTGTATTTCTTTATTCTCCATGTAAAAACGTGGACGTTCCACTGCTTCTTGAAGAGAATCGCCCCATAATAAATGATAGAGAAGCGTTTGCGTGATGACAGCCGGTATGCGCCTGCCTCCCGGCGATCCTATTCCAATAATTTCATCCTCATTCATTAGAATGGTCGGCGAGATGAAACTGCGCGGGCGCTTGCCTGGTTCAAAGCTATTCGGGCTTTTCTTGTTCTTACTATAATTAGTCAGCGCATTATTAAGGAAAAACCCTTCCTTCATATATTCGCCTGTCCCGAAGAAATTCCCCAATGAGTTGGTAGCTGAAACCGTCATGCCGTCCTTATCCATAATGACAAAATGTGTGGTATGGGCATAGTCTTTCATTTCAGCCTCTGTATCGTTCACCTGGCTGCTTGAGAAAATATCCTTCAGTTCATGTTCCTTCAAGAGCTGCCTCGAATATTCTTTGCTTGTCAATTCATCCATATCGATATCGGTATAGTCCAAGTCGCCAATATTATATAATCTTTCTTCATATGCTATTTTCGACATCTCGCCAACCGCTTGAATAAAATCGACTTCGTTATCAAGCTTGCGATCCTCCAGCACTTCCTCTGTCATTTGCAAGGTCTGTATAACTGACAAGCCTGAGAAAGGAGGAGCAGCTGACCAGACATCGTATCCCATGAACTCGCCTTTAATGGCTTCCATTCTTTGCGATGTATATTTGCCAAAATCACTGCGTTCAAACTCAACATGCTGATCTGCAAATGAATCCGTCAATGCTCCATGATAAAAGGCCTCAACGCCTTCATCCCTTATTATCCTTAGCGTTTCTGCCAATTCCTTTTGTACGAGCTTGTCGCCTTCCTCTATTGGACGGCCATCTATGAAAAATGGAGTCGCCTCGCTTTTATCAATTCTGCTTTTTAATGCCGTTTTTAAGCGATACTCCAATTCACTATCGACTTCAATACCCTCTTCAGCAAGCGGAATAATATGGTTCATGATCGATTCAAAAGGCAAATCGCCTTCCGCTTGATGAATTTCCTCCATTCCTTTAACAAACCCAGGTATCCCTGACTCTGTTTTCAGTTTCTTAGAGGATAATGGAGCGATTTCGCGATATTGCTGCAAAAACGGTGTTTCTCCCTCTTTATATACAAGCATCTCACCGCCACCGCCAAGACCTGAGGCATATGGCTCAACTACAGCAAGGGCATAAGAAACAGCTACTGCTGCATCCACTGCATTGCCTCCTTCATCGAGCACCTTTAATCCAACTTCAACTGCAAGCGGGTGGCTGGCACTGACGGCATATTCACGATCTTCTTCTGATACTTTATTTTGTAAACGTATATCCAAGTTACTATTCCTTTCTTCTTTCAAAGCCCAATTGACACAAACAGCAATAAAGATAACAACCAATGATACGAAAATAATGAATTGATTCTTTTTTTTCATTGGCACTCCTTTATTTCGACAAGAGCGCTAGCGTCACTCTTGAAGGATTAATGATTAACTATTTCATTACTCTCTTCTACTTCTATCTTTAATAATTGACTATTAATTTCCGCTCTTTCATCCTCACTCAATGTGTCCGTCTGACTCACACCGACTACGATAAAAAAAATAGAGAAAACAAAAATATAAGGTAATAATCTTTTAAACAAGCTTTTCATGCTTACTATTCCCCTTTTTCATTATCTAAATTCTGATCCACAGTAAATACAAGCTGATTATCTTTATACTCCCAATCTACGTTGAGATCTCTAGTTAATTGGCGTTTGATTGACCATTCCGCAAGCTTGTCCCAATTATTTAATGGAGCTGGTGTCGCTTCACGTATTTTCATTGGCGTAATCTCAAACCTTGTTTCACCTGATTCAAGCAGATGGAATTGAACGAGGGCTGTTTCTCTCGTTCTTGTCCAGCCTTGGTCAAATATGAAATTGCCGAGACTATAAAAAATAACTGAATCATTATAAACTTCTACTGTTTCAAGGACATGTGGATGATGTCCGATAATGATATCCGCTCCAGCATCAGATAATGCCCGAGCTAATTCTTGTTGACGTTCACTCGCCCGGCTATTGTATTCATTCCCCCAATGCGCATGGACAAGGACCAGGTCAGCATTAGCTTTTGCTTCTGCAGTAAGGGGAATAAAGGTATCTGGAGTGAAATCAAGAATTCCTCCACTGTTATGATCCGCCTTGACCTGCTCTCCTGTTAAATCAGAAAAACTGAGTGTAGCCAACGTCCTTCCATTAATCTCTTGATAGGAAATCCGATTGGATGCATCTTCTATATTATTCCCCGCACCGACTGCATCAATGTTTTTCTCATCCAATACAGCTAACGTATCTGCCAGTGCTTGTTCACCAAAATCCATCATATGATTATTTGCAAGCGCAACAGCATTGAACCCAGCTCCTGCTAATCCATCCACGGACGCATGATCCGTTTTTAAGGCGATTGATTTGCCTTCGCGTGGTTCAACCTCTCGTTCGGTTGCTGGGTTTTCATAATTTCCTGTTACATAATCTGACTCGTTAAAGAACGGTTGAGTATAACGGAATAAATGATTATATCCATGTCTATCTGTGATTTCATCGACATATCTCCCAGTCATGACATCCCCCACAATAGAACCAGTTAAAACGGCATCATTTGCCGGCTTAACTTGTGCCACTTTTCTAGTGTCAATGGTATATGAAAGGACAAACACAATAAGCAGGATAGGGAAAAGAATCAAGAGATGAATATGGATTCGCTTTTTTTGGCTTTTTAAAAATTTGAGGAGCTTTTCGTGAAACGTTAAGTCTCGCCCCTCATTTGTTTGATTATTCATCAATGACACCCCATTTTAAAAAAGATAATACACATACATAATTCCAAATGTTGCTCCGCTTAAAAGTAATGTACTTCCAATGGTTAATGTAACTCCTTGTTTTTGAATCGTATTCGCAATCAGTCCTGGGACAATAACACCTAATCCCCTGAATTCATAAATTTCAAAGGGCAGAACTGGATAGAAATAATCCAAAATCAACTTCAAACATATGCCTGTGACCAGCATCGCTGCAAACTTGCGCCTGCCATATAAAATGACAAAACGGGAAACGCCGTATTTTACAATGACATAGGTTAATAGACTAACAATTAATATGAGAAGAACGAATATCGGCTGGTTAAACACAAGTGCCATATACCCTGGTACAACAAGACCCGCTGGCATGATGCCAAACTTCTCAGCAAATAATAAACTCAATAAAACTCCTAATATTAATGAAATATATAAATCATCACCAAACATTTCACAAAACGCTCCTTATTAACTAACTAGTTGCTTTATCTTCATTGTTTTCATCGCTTCTATTAGCGGCTCAGCAGCACCGTGTATATTTCCTACACCATATAAAGTTGAGCCTTCCATTTGCTCTTCTAGTTCGTCGAGAATCGCTTCTGTCGAATATCCTTCTAAGTTTTTAATATTCTCAGCTGGAATGATCTCATTATGATAAGCTCGAACAATCGGTTCAGTTGTTTCACCGATTAATACTAATGTTTTCATATTGATATAAGGCAGTACGTCACGCGCAAACTGTTCTGTTCGATCCACGCGATCGGCCCGACAATTCATAATCACAACCGGCTCCTCTGTTGGATAGCCTACTTCTTGTACTCGTTTCCATATATTAAGCGTTGAAGAAGCATCATTTGCCGCAAATCCATTCACAAAATAAGAAGGAGTTGTACCATTCCCTATCGGTGATATCCGCATAGCCCCAGGATCTGGCGGTGCATTCAGCATCCCTTGCATCGCTGTCTTCTCATCTATACCAATCGCTTCTGCAACTGCCAAGGCAAGTGAAGCATTATCTGGAAAGACCATATAATCAAATTGTTTTAGGAAGGCCTCAGATATTTTATTATTATCAGCTACAATTACCTTCGTATTTCTTTCCTCTGCCACTTTTTCATAATATGTACGGAATGAATCATCAGTTATAATTAAAAAACCATTATGAGGGATTGTTGCTGTAAAAGCTTCAGCCACCTCATCTAATGTAGGGCCCATCACATCCATATGATCTTCAAGTACATTTACAATGACACCAATATTCGCTTGCAGCAGCTCCTCTTGAAATGTAATTTGATAGTCAGGGTTGACCGCCATACATTCACTCACGAGCGCTTCCGCTCCAAGATCGACCGCTTCGTTGATGACTTCCTTTTGTTCTCCAATATTCGGACCTTGTGGTTTTCTAATAATCGGCTTTTCTTCCGGCGTGTTCCAATAAATCATTCTTGCATCCGTCCCAGTCGTTTTACCGACTGTTTTAAGTCCCGCCTCGAATAATATTCCTGTAATTAATCGAGTAACAGTCGACTTCCCTCTGATTCCGTTAATATTCACACGCACTTTTAAAGAATCGAGTCTTTTCTTATGTCTCTGCTTTTCGATAACCCCTGCCACAATTAAAATGACGCAGGAACTGACAATGAGCCACATATACTTTCCTCCTCATATTTTATTCACGAACAAACACACGATTAATATACTAATATATAAATATTTCACCTATATAACAGTGGAATTAAACTTCTTTACTAATAAATGTCTATAAGTGCAGAATGCTTTTATGTGATAAAATTTTAAAAAAGGTATCATTTAGCCTAATCACACTCACATTTTGCAAAATAAATAATCATTTTATCCTAATGAATCATTTTTATAGAATTGGTTACTGCATATATTTTTTTAAAAAAAGTTTCTTCTAGTTATTATGTAACGTCAAAATTGTAGTTTCTTTGAAATAAGAGTAATGCTCAAATAATGTAACTGATAATGATATGGTATTTTCTATTAACTTTCTAAGGTATGGTTCTAACAGTATGGAATGTGTTTTTTAATAGTGAATATGGTAGGGAGAGACTAGCGATTGTTTTGGAAAATATAATAATCTCATTGGGTAGCTTGGAGTAGTTTAAAATTAAAAAGCATTTTTCAATCAAAAGTTTGATTGAAAAATGCTTTTAAGTCCATCTTATAATGTTTAACAATTAGTTGATAGTAACCGTCGTCAAATCAAACATTCTTGATTTCCTGCCCAGCCATATTAATAATAGAACCTGGTTCCTTTCTGGATTTTGCAATTATTAAACTAACAATAAAACCAAGGATTCCTGTAGCAATCCATCCCGCTCCATTTTCAAATAATGGGATAAATCCCAAAGCATTGTTCAATGATTCTGTACCGATTCCTGCATCTTTTAGTGCATCAAGAATGGCCACAATTCCTACACCTATCATTGTACCGATATAGATAGTTTGATGCCGTTGAATAGATTATTTGTAAAGATTAGTACAATAAGCGCGATAGCTAATGGATAAAGTAATAATAAAATTGGAGAGGCTAGATTTAAGATTGTGTTTAGACCAAAGTTAGTGATTACTAAGCTGATAGCAGAGAAAATAATCAGCCATTTTTTATATGAAATGGAAGGAACGATACGTTCAAAGTACTCTGATACTGCTGCCAGACAGGCAACATTTGTTGTGATTCCTGTTAAGAAGATGACAAGCCCAATCAAGTAGATGCCCGATTGACCGAATAACGCTTTTGCACTTTGCGCTAAAACTGCCCCGCCATTCTCTTGATAGCCAATTGCATCCACGCTTGATGCACCGATCCAGGCCATTGAAAGCTGTAAAGCAATTAAGCCAATGATGGTGATAACACCTGATTTAATAAATAGCTTGGACACTTCTTTCTTGGATGTAATACCGACTGAGCTAATTGATTTAATGAATATGCCACCGAATACAAAGGCAGCTAAAACATCCATTGTATAGTAACCTTGTGTGAAACCTTTGAGGAAAACATCTGACAAATAGCTTTCCTGTGGTTCACGAATTGTTCCCATTGGAGTAAAAATAGATTTTGCAATCAAAATAAGAAGTAAAATTCCGAAAATTGGGGTGATTAATTTTCCTAATCGGTCAATGAATTTTGTAGTATTCCATGACAGATAAATCGTTAATACGATAAAAGTGAAGGAAAATAGCAAAAGTATGAAACCTGCATTTACTTGTTCGGAAAGAAGCGGATTCACACCAATTTCAAAAACAACGGATGTTGTCCTCGGAATTACGTAAATCGGTCCTAGTGTTAAGAATAGGAGTATGGAAAAGACTAAAGCAAAAACAGGATGTACTCTACCAGCCAATTTTTCAACCGTTCCCCCTCCTCTTGTCAAAGCAATAATCGCAAGCAGCACTAAGCCTACTCCAGTAATTAAAAAACCGCCCATCGCAATCCACACATTCGTCCCTGCTTCTTGACCGACCATTGGGGCAAAGATGACATTTCCAGCTCCTAAAAACATCGCAAAGAGCATGAACCCTATTGCCAGTACCTGTGAAAACGGTAATGTTTTTTCCATCTAGCTTCTCTCCCTTCCTATTCCTCTGACTTTTTCCGTTGCTTGCTCAGTCTTCCAAGAATGAAAGCACCTGCTCCCAAACCTATTAAAGTATTTGTTTTCTTATTGAATAATTGCTTGCTGACAAGCTGGAGATTTTGTGGACGCTCAGCCAATCTGCGCATGAAATATCCATACCAGTCATGTCCAAAAGGTACATATGTACAGAAATTATAGCCTTCACTAGCCAGCTTTAATTGCAGGTCTTTTCTGAAGCCATATAGCATTTGGAACTCGAATTTATCATTTGAAATATTATTTTCCCTCACAAACTTCTTCACATGATTAATTACATGATGATCATGTGTAGCAATCGAGGTAAACTTTCCATTAAGCAGGTGATATTCTATTAATTTTAAATAGTTTTTATCGATATCATTTTTTCCCTGATATGCTAAATTTTCAGGCTCCTTATAGGCACCTTTTACGATTCTTAATCGAAAATCCTTATACTTTTCAATGATTTCATCGGATTGATAAAAATAAGCTTGGATGACTGTGCCGATATTATCGTATTCCTTTGAAAGCTCATCAATAAGGTCGAACGATGGCTGTAAATGTCCATAATCCTCCATATCAAAATTAATGAATATATCATAATGATGTGCAGCGTGAACAATTTCCCGTAAATTTCCAAGACAAAAATGAGCATCTATATCTAATCCAAGCTGTGTCGGTTTTAATGAGATATGAGCATCCACACCATTTTCATGAATGGCTTCGATTACATGAAGTATTTGCTCTTTCGCTTCAAGTGCCTCTGACTTTTCAAAAACAAATTCTCCTAAATTATCAATGGTTGCTGAAATGCCCTGACTATTCAATTCTTGTACACTTCTAATCATTTCAGGAATGTTCGTGCCGGCAACGACAGTTTGAGCTCCGAGCTGCAGCCCCCATCGCTTTGCCCCTTTAGTAAGCAATTTATTTTGAGATAATGTGATAAAAAAGTCCTTCGTTAAATTCATTGCAAATGCCTCCATTCACCAGTTTTTTAAAATATTATGCTAGTAAAAACCCTTCTTTATAAGGATCTGTTTCATCTAATAGGAACTTGTGAATACCTGTTATCCATGCTGATCCAGTTATTTTTGGCACCACTGCTTGGTAATCACCGACTTTGGAGTAGTTGACAATTGTTCCTTTAAATTTTGAACCGATGATGCTTTCTTGAATAATAGATTCTCCCAGCGCAAGATTCAATGTGGATAGCTTGGCGCATGTCCCTGTTCCGCAAGGAGAGCGATCAATCTGCCCATTTCCAAAGACAACGACATTTTTATAATGGTTCTTTTCCTTCTGCAAGCTAAACTCTACTAAATCAACCGTATTAATTTCCGGAATTTCTGGATGCTGTATTGATAATTGCTCATTCACGCCTTCACGTATAGCCATGCCAAGAGAAGTCAGCTTATCCTTTTCTTCTGTGTTCAGCAATAACTGAAATTGCCGGGCATCTGCGATAGCAAAGAAGCTTCCGCCAAAAGCAATATCAACCATCACAGTTCCAACTCCATTTACTTCAATCTCCGCATTCTTCTTATATATGAATGCGGGTACATTAATAAATGAAACATCTTTCACCTTGCAATTCTCATAGGTTACATGACATTCGACAATACCAGAGGGTGTATCAAACATAACCTTTTCCTTTTGAGCAATCATGCCTTGATTAATCGCAATGGTCACTGAAGCAATCGTTCCATGGCCACACATATTCAAGTAACCGCCGCTATCCATAAATAAAAGACCTAGGTCACATCCCTCATTGCATGGCTCTGTAAAAATGGCACCAAACATATTTAGATGCCCTCTTGGCTCGTGAATTAACAGCTTTCTTATATGGTCCATATGCGCTTGAAGGTACTTTTTCTTTTCCATCATTGTTTTTCCGTGGATTTCAGGAAGCCCTTCAACAACAATTCTTGCCGCCTCCCCCATTGTATGGGAATCGATTGTTGAAATATATTGATTTTGAGATAGCATAAATTTGACCCTCACTTCCATTTGAACTGCCTTTTCTATAAATAATGCAAGGAGTGTGCCAACTCAGATAACCACGCTTTCAAAAGGATTTAGTTTACATCATTGTTAATTAACTGTTCAAAAAGTTTACAATAGTGTAAATTCAATATATACAACTTTTCACTTTTAGGGAGGCAACTATGAATCTACCTTCAGGCAAGCACGCACTTCTCTACTTACAGACACTCATCGAAACAAGCTCAGATGGTATCACCATTATAGATGCATCTGGTCAAGTGCAGTATTGGAATTCTCATGCTGAGAGAATTTATGGCATTCCTTTTAAAAAAATCAAAGGGAACTATATTAATGATTTTTTTAAAGAAGAGGATTTAATGCTGCTGCAGATTCTGAAAACGAAGGAACCCGTCTTTAACGTTTATCATCAGCCGAGGCCGGATAAGCATGTCCTTATCAGTTCTTCTCCTATCTTAGATGAACAACATGATCAATTAATTGGTGCCATCTCGATTGATCATGATATAACCCATATTGTGAAACTAAACGAAAAATTAACCTTAACATCAGCACAATTGCAAAAAATGAAGCAAAGTGTCCAAGTGATGGAATATACAGGACCGTTTTCTGATTTAAAAGGGAAAAGTCCAGCAATCCAAAAAGCAAAGGAATTTGCTTTAAAGGTAGCAAGCACAGAGGCAACCGTGCTTATACAAGGGGAAAGTGGTGTAGGTAAGGAACTTTTCTCACAAGGAATACATGATGGAAGCTTAAGAAGCAGCGAACCGTTTATCCCAGTCAATTGCGGTGCAATTCCAGAGGCACTTTTTGAAAGTGAGTTTTTTGGATATGAAAGGGGCTCCTTTACAGGAGCTCATAAGGAAGGCAAACCAGGAAAAATCGAACTGGCCCATAAAGGGTCTTTATTTTTAGATGAAATCGGTATTCTTCCCCTTGATATGCAAGCAAAGCTTTTGAGGGTGCTCCAAGAAAGGGAAGTATTTCGCATTGGGGGCAGCCAGGCGAAAAAAGTCGATATTCGCATTATTGCGGCTACTAATAGTGATTTAGAAGATATGGTGCAAAAAGGACTGTTCCGTGAGGATCTATACTATCGATTAAATGTGGTCACATTAAAAATTCCGCCTTTACGTGACAGAAATGATGATATCCCTTTATTAGTTCAGAGTTTTGCAGACGAATTCTCTATAAAATATAAAAAGCAAGCGGTTAAGCTTCATACAAGCGCCATCAATATGTATACAAGCTATGATTGGCCAGGTAATATAAGAGAACTTAAAAATGTGGTTGAAAGAATGATTATCTTTAATGAACAACCAACGGTACATGCCAATAATTTATCCGAGATTTTTCCTTATATAAAGGACCGACGTATTCCTAAAGAAGGGTTAGCGCATGAAAAAGCACTTTTCGAAAAGGAAAAAATAACTGATATGCTGCAGCAAACACATGGTAACAAAAGTGCAGCAGCTAAAAAGTTAGGCATATCAAGAGTAAGTCTCTACAAAAAGCTGAAGGAGTATCATATTGAAATGGATTTTACCTAATAAGTAAAAAAACAGAAATCTCATTTGATTTCTGTTTTTCTATTCCTATTACATATTCATCGTCTGATCTTGCTTACTTTCATAGGTAGAGACATGTCTTGTATCAGGAATAAATAGGCAAAGAATGAAGGACAGAGCTAGGAAGCCCATCATAAACCCGCCGAATATCCATGGTGAAGGTCCAAAGGCTTCTGCCATTGTTGTCCAAAGCATCGGGCCGAACCCAACGATGGCTGCAGCAAGCTGATAGCCAACTGAAAGTCCTGTATAGCGGACATTTGCTGGAAATAGTTCTGAGAATAAGGTACCCTGCGTAGAAAAGATGGCTCCCCACAGCACACCTAGCATGACCGCCTGCATAACGAAAAGCCATGTCTCGCTATTGCCAATGAGCATATAATACGGTACCGCTAAAATAAACAAGAGTGCAACGCCAGTCATATATATGACCTTTCTCCCGATATAATCAGATAAATAACCAACGAGGGGAATCGTCAAAATCATTGTGGCACAGCCGATCGTTAAAGCTGTTAACGCTCTTTCATTGCCATAGCCCAAATAGTTTGTCGCATACACAAGGATGAATGACATGAGGAAAACATTAAAGAACCCATCACCAAGCTTTAGTCCAATGACATGAAAGACATTTCTTCCATTGTTACGGAACGTTTCAACAATCGGTACATTGACGATCTCTCCCTTCTCCTGCTGTTCTTTAAAAGCAGGTGTTTCCTCTATACCGCTTCTAATCCATAATGCTAAGACGATCAGCACGGCACTAAAGAGAAAAGGAATCCGCCAGCCCCATGCCAAAAACTGTGCGTCTGTTGTTAAATAACTGATGACCGTTAAGCTGAAGGAGCCTGCAACCAAGCCTATCGGAACACCTAACTGGGGAACAGAGCCATACAATCCTCTAAGACCCTTTGGTGCATATTCAGTTGCTAATAAAACCGCGCCTCCCCATTCTCCACCCAGGGCAATCCCTTGAATCAGCCTCAAGAACACAAGCAGTATTGGCGCAATCAACCCCACAGCCTCAAAGGTAGGTAAGAGCCCGATTAAAAAAGAGCTTCCGCCCATACCAATGAGCGTCAACATCAAAGCAGCTTTCCTGCCAATCTTATCTCCGTAATGACCAAAAATAATGCTTCCTATTGGCCTAGCTGCATAGCCAACACCAAATGTGGCAAAGGCAAGGAGCAGGCCGATTGCTGGATTTTCATTGGGGAAGAATAAGGTTGAGAAAACAAGACCTGTTGCTGTCCCATATAAATAAAAATCGTACCATTCAATCACAGACCCAGATAAACTCGCAAACAATACGCGGCTTTTTTTCATAATCATAGTCTCCCCACTTGGCTAGTTGTATTTAAGTAGATTTCAACTTACCTTCTTCATGCTTTTGACGGAGCAAATGCTTTTGAATTTTTCCTACTGATGTTCGCGGGAACGCTTCCAGAATTTCGATTGAATCCGGAACCTTAAAGGAAGCGAGGCGCTCCTTGCAGTATACTAGCAGTTCGTTTTCTGTTATTTTGGCGCCGTCATGCAAGATGACATAAGCCTTAATTGCTTCATCACGGATATCATCTGGAACCCCGATAACAGCAGATTCATATACCAGCTTGTGAGCAGCCAGCACACTTTCCACTTCACTAGCAGCAACATTCTCTCCTGACCGTTTAATCATATCCTTGATCCGGTCAACAAAATAAAAATAGCCTGCTTCATCAACTCTTGCATTATCCCCTGTATACAGCCAGCCCCCTTTTATTGTCGCTGCTGTTGCTTCATTATTTTTAAAATAAGCCTTCATTAAGGTTCGACCCGGCATTCCTTTAACAATTATTTGACCAGGTACACCAGCAGGCTGCTCATTTCCGTCTGCATCAATTACCTTTACTTCATAACCGATCGTTGGCTTGCCTATGCTTTTATTTATCCTGATTCCATCCAACGGATTCATTAATGGCACGCCGACTGTTTCTGTCATGCCATAAAGCTGAAGCAACGGAACTTCATATTGCTGTTCAAAATGATCTAACTGTTCATCAGTGAGCGATTGAGCAAACCAAATGACCCTTAGAAGATTATCCCGATCAGCCGCATCATAGTGCTGAGCTAAAATCATCCTTATTGGCGCTGCAAACAAAGAGCCTACTGTGGCACTCAAACGCTTTGCTTGCTTAAAATATCGAGAAGCACTGAACCGCTCTGTTATAGCAATGCTGGCACCAACCGTAAGAGCTGACATCGCAGAATAGTATTGAGCATTGCCATGAAATAGCGGCAGAACAATCAGTTGCCGATCAGCCGGTGTTAATCGAATCGATTTCGACATAACCTCTCCAGTAAATAAATAATTCGCGTGTGTAATCTGCACCCCTTTTGGTTTAGAAGTCGTACCGGATGTGTAAAGCATCGCTGCTACATCATCTGACTTCAGTGATATTTCGGGCAGTTCGCCTGACTCCTTCTCCATTAAAAATGCCAAGCTTTGTTCGGCATATTCCTCTCCTTCATAACGCGCCAGCCAGATATCTTCCAGCAAAGGCAGCTGCGAGCGAATGGCAGTGAACTTATTGAGATATTCTGCTTCTGTTATGAGAAGCATCGATTCAGAGTGAGTAAGTATGTAGGCCATTTCATCTTTTGGTGACAAGATATTTGTTGGCACCATGACGGCACCGATATTCGCTAATGCAAACCATGAGACCATAAAATCAAGACTATTTGGCAGATGCAGTGTCACATGCTGACCCTTCTTAATTCCAAATGAGAGAAGAGCCTGACTGAGTTGATTGGTACGATTTTGAAACGCCTCATAAGTTAATTCTGACCGCTTTTCTTCTTTATCCTCAAAAAGAAGAAAGAGCTTTTCGTTATGCAAGGACACCTTCTCGGTCAATAAATCCCGCAGCGTTCTATCACCAATAATGTCCATAGCAAACCAAACCCTTCATTTTTTATTAAATATTATGAAAATTAGAATAATTATAGTCAACATTGATATATTCGTCAATCCATTTAGGAGAATAGTAGAGAGATTTTTCATTCATGACCTATCTTTACATTCATAGGATAAAGAGAAAACATAATTTCTCCTTTGATTGCCTCTTTAGTGATCAGACCCACTTCTTGGCTTCTGCTATCTAAACTTTCTCCAGGCGTCCGATTATCACCAATAACGAAATAACTGTTTTCTAAAACAGTGATCTTTTCCATATCATTTGCAGTACCAGTTATGTAGTTCTCCTCTAATGGGGTATCGTTTACGAGGACATTGCCGTCTTTGATTTCGACAGTATCATTTGGGGAGGCAATGATTCTTTTGATCACATCATAGCCGTGGGGATCATGAAAGACGATGATATCGCCATTGTTTAAGTTAAAGTATAGTTGGTTGGAGATTAAAATATCGTTGTTTTCAATCGTTGGATTCATTGAGTTTCCGCTTACAATCGTGACAGAGATGGCGAACCGAAAAAAGAGGAACAGAACAATCATGCTTAAAATAAAGCCAAACCAGCTTTTCCATGATGTTGCTTTACTGATTTCTGGTTGAGATTCTTCTGCTTGATTGAAAATAGCTGACATCACTCTCTTCTCCCTTATCATTCCGCTTGTTTTGGCTTAGATACAGCTTCCATTTGCTGTTTAGCTGCTTCCATAATGCCGTTTAATTCTTTAATTACCTCTTCATTGCCTTCTTGTGCCGGATGATAGCTATTGATTAACTCATCGGTATAACGCTTCAGCTCTTGGACTTTGAGGTCGATTTCAGTCTGTGTGGTCTGCTGAATCTGCTTGTCTGCTTCAGCAATTTTCACACGAACTTCTTCCTTTAAGCGTATTGTTTGCTTCTCTTGTTCTGTTGCAACAGCCTTCTCAATAGAGGCAATGGAGTCTGCCTTTTTCGAAGCAAACCATGTGGTTAACATCGACTCGATATCATTATTGGCAAAGGCAATGCTTACACTGCTGCTAACCATCAACACGCAAAAAAGCAGTCCTGCCACTAGCTTGATCGGCTTCTTTTTCCGTTGTGTGCTCTTGCGATTCATAATAGGAATTCTCCTTTCATTCTGCATTGATAGGGACTTGGAGGACCTCATAGAAACGAGGTCCTCTTTTTCCCTTATTTGTGATAATTAATCATCGATTCCAGCTACCACATCATCTAAGCTTTGCTTCGCATTTAGCTCAAGCTCTGCAGCTTTTGCAGTAATAATCGTTTGCTGATCTGTTACCATTTTAGCTAGAATTCCATCCAGGGCTTCACGGATATCTTCGCCTTTCCAAGTCGCTTGATTGCTAAGATTCCTCGTCACAACTTCTGAATAATTATCAACTCCAGCTGTAAGCTCCGCCTTCGCTTGCCTGATGGCTTCCTCTAATTCCGAGACTGCATTGTCTTTCACACCATTTAATTGCGTTGTTACTTCACTCACTGCCGCTTGCCCTTTTGCCCCTGTATGGCTGCCAAAGTCACTAGTCGCAGCAGCCTGCATTTCATTTCCTTTTGCATAAATTTCTAACGTCCCTTGAAGGAATAGGTTATAGAATTGATAATCCATCGCTTCTAGAATTGCGCCCTTTTCCCCTTCCAAGGATTGAATATGTCCATTCTTCGCATTTGTGATGGCTAAAGAGGAAGTATTAATGACGCTGTCTCTCGTACCATTAATTTGAGAAGTAGCTAATTCTTTCAGCACTTCATTTTCAGCCCTTAGTTGCGCTAGAATTTGTTCGAAATTTGCATCAGACTCAGATAACACTGCTTCACTTGTATTATTAAATAATGAATCATACCAATTTTTTAATGCTCCTCCTGCATCTGTATTAGCTAATGAAAAACCTGCTCCTGATACGATTCCTACTGCGACTACGCCTGCTACCATCTTCTTTTTCAATGTCATCTTCTCATCGTCCCTTTTATAAGATTATTGGCCCAACAGTTCTGCAAGATATTCTTCAATATCTGCATCCATTTCTTCATTGATTTGTCTCTTCTTCCTTTCCTCATAGCTGGATAAATCTTGATTAAGCAATTCTTTTTTCTTCTCTTCTAATCTATATAGATAGCTGCCTTGATAGTTTTTAATCGTGTCCTTTGTCTCACTGGATGAAGTCAGAAGAAAAGCAGACAGTTCTGCATTTTTCTCATCTATTGATTGAGCGGTTTTCTCTGTGAGATCGTCATTTAATAATGCAACCTCCTGATTTAACCCTTGTCCAACGACATCCTTATTCTTTTGCATCTCTGCATTGGCCCACTCAAACAAGCTAGACTTTGAATATGCCTCAGCAAAAAAAGCCGTCAATCCCATCAAAAAACAAAAGGCAACCGTGATGACTATAGCCTTCTTCAACATCACTCGATCCCTTCATTACATATTTGGCATTCATAGGGGAGTATCTCATCGCTGTGCACCATTTTCAGGATAAAAATTTAATGGTATGGATGGTTCTCTATCATTCTTTTATCCTAGAAAAGCTGCCTCCCCCCCTTCAATTGGTTTAGTTGTTCGTTCCTACTCATCTATCTGTTCTTGATACAAAACACTACAGGAAGTATAGAACAACGATATTCTATTGAAAAACCTCAAAATATACTAAAAATTCAGAATAAAATGGTTAATTCTCCGTTTTTCTTTAAATTTCTTCCGATTCCATATATTTCAATATATAAACCAAAACAACATCAACCTAAATGCCGTTATATCAAGGTTTATTAAAACTATCTATTAAAATAGCCAGAAAAATGAGTCGGATTATCTATGGTATAGAATCAATGCAGATAGATAATAAGTGCTAGATCACGCCCTCATTAGGGATAATAAATTTTTTTGAAATAAGATCGTTTATTATGAAGATACCTTTGAGCATGAAATCAGTAGAGTGAGAAGAGTGGGTAAAAAGAATTAAGGGAGAAAAAGGTGCGGTAGGGTGCCTGTCACCGCCAAATTTCGACAATCGAATGACTTTTCTCTTCATATTTATAGAGGTACTTTAGGCACTAGTTTCAATCATAATGGGTATTGTTATCATATAGATTTACATTTTCTTACTTAAAGGTAAATTATCTTTAATATTTACTTAATATTTGAAAGAAAGAGGATGTGTTATAATTGCTTCGTGATTTTAAGTAAAAAAAATGACTGTATCTTGGAATACCAAGGATTCAAACAACCATATCGTAAAACTTCGGAGGTATATATAAATGCGTAATATAGCTGTGCTAGGTAGTTGTGTTTCTCGGGATGGATTCAACTCTCAATTTATCCCTGATTATAAGAATTATTACAGTTGTATTTTACACCAAAATCAAATGTCGATGATCTCTCTAGCTGGAGATGCGTTCGAGTTCAATGAGGAGCTAATTGATAATCTAAAGCCATTTGATGCAAGGCATTTTAAAACTGAATTGGACAAGAGCTTTTTAAATGATATTAAAAAAGCCAATCCGGAATACCTAATAATAGACTTCTACGGTGATATTTATTATGGGGTACAGGAAATCGGCGAGAGCTGGATTACAAATAAGAAATGGCTCTTTTCGCAAACTACCTTATATCCTCAACTAGATACGAAAAGGTCGATGTCACTGCAAAATAATTACGATGAATACTTGGAAAAATGGAAAGTATCAGTAGACAAATTCTTTGATTTTCTTTCTAAAGAGCTTCCATCCTGTCGAGTCATCCTAAATAAAGCCAGGTTTATTGATGACTTGAAAGATGAGAAGACAGGAGAAATAGTAAAAATTAGTGAAACTGAAAAGCATAGAAAAATTAATGTCGATTATTATAATGATTTATGGGATACCTTGGACGATTATGTTACATCGAATTTTGACGTCGAAATTTTAGACTTCTCAGAGCATACTTATGTATCTGTTGAGAACCACCCTTGGGGCATGTTTTATGTACATTATGATCCATCCTTCTATAAACATTTCACAGAAAAATTGATGAATATCATTTTAAAAGATATCAATAGCTATACTTCGAAACTAGAAAATAAGATTAGTGCAATGAAAGAGACAAAAGGTGAAACCCCTATCGTATTTAATTTTAAAGGGAAAGTCAGTAAAAGCAGGTTTAATAATCCGAACTATACAGCTTATAGAAAAAATCTTAAAACGCTGGGAGATCCGTATAAAGATTTTAAAGGTGAATCACTCACAGGGACTTATGATGTCATGTCTGTAAAGAACGGCAAAAAAGTATCTGTGCTAACGAAAGATGCAGATACCATCGCCCAAAGAATTAATCGTTTTAATATTAGTTCTGCCTTCGAGGCTGCTGGCACACATCATAGTCGAACAGATTCATTTGATCACATCGGGACTATTACTATTAACTGGTGGGGAGATGCTAATGGCATCGATGGTGATTTGGTTGAAATGGCTGTATGGGATATCAAAGAGAATAATTGGAAACGCTTAACTAGCGACTTTAATCATCAAGTCGAAAAAACGAGCAGCCACTTCTCATGCCATTTCTTACAAGCGAAGGATTTTGAGAATTATATAGATGAAAGAGGAAACGTTCAAGTCTTATCATTCTCTTCACCAGCATCTGAATCCTTACCATCTATTGTCGATACCGATTATATAGAGATAACAATGAACTTGATATAAAAATAAAACTTGAGAAGACTTCGGTATGATGCTGAAGTCTTCATTTTTACTGGTTATTTTTATCATTAATTTAGCATTTTTTCACAAAAAGAAAGATGCGTATCAATCGTATCCTCCTTTTTGTATTATTTTACTGTCACAGACGCAGCTTTACTCACATTACCGGCTGCATCTTTTTTTGTTGAGGATGTGCAAGAAAATAATGAAGCATAACTAGATTATGCATGAAGCCACTCATTCTGTTGATGATTTTATGTTAAGTCTTACGAAGAAGACTGCGTGTTATTTGAAATCTCTAGGCTTTATTGGTAGGTGCGTGTCCCATCATTCACTCAGATTTTAACTGCTTTGGATGAGAATCCTGTCTTTTCTCAGCTCTATTTCAGCATTTCAACCACTTCAGATACCAATCCAGCTTTCTCTTCGCTCTTTCTCCGGATTTTAACTACTTCGGATGAGAATCCTGTCTTTTCTCAGCTCTATTTCAGCATTTCAACCACTTCAGATACCAATCCAGCTTTCTCTCCGCTCTTTCTCCGTATTTCAACCGCTTCGGATGGGAATCCTGTCTTTTTTCAGCTCTATTTCAGGATTTAAAACGCTTAAGATACGAATCCAGCTTTCTCTCCGCTCTTTCTCCGGATTTCAACTGCTTCGGATGAGAATCCTGTCTTTTCTCAGCTCTATTTCAGCATTTCAACCACCTCAGATATCAATCCAGCTTTTTCTCAGCTCTTTCTCCGTATTTCAACCGCTTCGGATGGGAATCCTGTCTTTTTTCAGCTCTATTTCAGGATTTAAAACGCTTAAGATACGAATCCAGCTTTCTCTCCGCTCTTTCTCCGGATTTCAACTGCTTCGGATGAGAATCCTGTCTTTTCTCAGCTCTATTTCAGCATTTCAACCACCTCAGATATCAATCCAGCTTTTTCTCAGCTCTTTCTCCCGATTTCAACCACTTCAGAGGAGAAACCGTCCTTCTCTCAGCGCTTTCCCCATATTCCAACAACTTCAGATATGAGTCCTTCTACTAACTGAACATAAAAAAACTCCGGAAGTCTCTAAGCGACTCCCGAAGCCTATCCGTATCCTTAAAAATCCCAGCGCTGAGTAAGCATTTTTCTTCTCGTATAAAACTCGACTCCGTCTGTTCCATTTGCATGAAGATCGCCGTAGAAAGAGTTTTTCCAGCCTGAGAATGGGAAGAATGCCATGGGTGCAGGAACGCCGATGTTTACTCCGAGCATGCCGGACTGAATTCTCTCTCTGAATTGGCGGACATCGCTGCCGTTTTTCGTAAATAAGCAAGCGCCGTTACCAAACTCTGATTGGTTTGAGAGGTTAATCGCCTCTTCTAACGTCTTCACCCTAACGATGGATAATACAGGGGCGAAGATCTCTTCTTTCCAAATTTTCATGGCTGGCGTAACTTTGTCAAAGATGGTTGGACCGATGAAGTAGCCGTCTTCACGATAGGCTTCATCGTTTCGTCCGTCACGAACAAGAACAGCGCCTTCTTTTTCTCCGCTTTCAATATAACCCGTGGTCCGTTCTTTATGCTCTTGGCGAATGACCGGTCCGAGGAAAATATTTTCATCCATCCCATTACCGATACTGATAGCATTTGCTGATTCATTCAGCTTTTGAATAAGAGGTTCAGCGACATCGCCAACAGCAACGACAACAGAGCAGGCCATGCATCGTTCGCCGGCAGATCCATAGGCGGCTGCAATGATTTCTTTCACTGCGCTGTCTAAATCAGATTCAGGCATCACGATCGAATGATTCTTCGCTCCGGCTAACGCCTGCACTCGTTTTCCATGTGAGGTACCGGTTTTATAGACATATTCAGCAACTGGCTGTGAGCCGACAAAAGAAATCGCCGGCACATCTTGATGCTGAAGCAATCCATTCACTACATCATGCGCACCATGGACAATATTCAAGACTCCATCTGGCAGACCCGCCTCTTTAAAAAGCTCCACTAAACGATTAGCTAATATAGGGGTTCTTTCTGAAGGCTTCAATATAAATGTATTGCCGCAAGCGATGGCGAGCGGAAACATCCAGCAAGGAACCATCATTGGAAAGTTGAATGGTGTAATCCCGCCTACTACTCCTACGGGATAACGATACATGCCGGATTCAAGGTTCGTCGCAATATCAGGAAGCTGTTTCCCCATCATCAAAGTTGGCGCACCAGCGGCAAATTCAACACATTCAATTCCACGCTGTACCTCACCATAAGCTTCTTTAAAGCTTTTGCCGTTTTCCTGTGTGATCAATTTAGCTAGTTCATCCCAATGATCCACTAGTAATTGCTGATATTTAAATAATATCCGTGCACGCTTTGGCACGGGTGTTTGACTCCATGTTTCAAAGGCTTCTTTAGCAGCTTGTACTGCAGACTCTACATCTGCCATCGTGGAAATCGGTACTTGGGCAAGCTCTTCACCAGTTGCCGGGTTCGGCACCGCCTGGAATTGTTCAGTTTGGGCCTCTACCCATTCCCCATTAATAAAATTTCTTAAAACCGTTGTAGTGATTGCAGACATTTATCTTTTCCCCTCTCCGTTAGTAGTTACTGTACTTCTTCTTTTTCCGCGAACTGATAATGATAGCAAGTATGATAAAGCGCCTCTAATTCTTCGGCGGAAGGAACTCTCGGACTATTGGCTGGACTGCCGCTGTCGATTGCATCGATGGTCATTTTATTTACCGCCTGATTGAATGCGGTTTCATCTATGCCCCAGCCTTTAAGATTCGGGATATTGAGTGTCAGACATAACTTCTTAACAGCAGACACCGCTAAGTCAGCCGCTTCTTTATTGGTAAGATCGCTATGGTCAGATATGAAAATTCTGCCAAGATCAGCAAGTCGATCAATACATGCCTCCTTGCTAAATTCCAATACCGCTGGCAAAAGCATCGCATTGGAGTAGCCGTGAGGAACATGGAATAGCGCACCAATCGGGCGGGACATCCCGTGAACGAGACATACAGATGCATTAGAGAACGCCATCCCAGCCTGCATCGAACCTAAAGACATTGCTTCGCGAGCATCTAGATTGCTGCCGTCTTCATAGGCCGCTTCAATGTTTTCTACAATGAGTTTCATGGCGGATAATGCCACCGTATCTGTCATCGGATGGGCCTTTTTTGAAAGATAGGCTTCAACTGCATGGCTTAAAGCATCAATCCCCGTCGCCGCAGTCACATGTTTTGGCGAAGAAATCGTCAATACAGGATCCACTAGCGCAACGGAAGGCATAAAGGCCGGCTGCTTGATCATCATTTTTATATCATTTGCTGTATTCGTTATGACTGTTACATCGGTTGCTTCTGAACCAGTCCCTGCTGTTGTCGGGATCGCAATATGCGGAATCGGTGCATGAACGGCTGCTTTCCTTCCACCCATATAGTTACCAATATCTCCGCCATTCGAAGCAAGTACAGCAACTGCCTTTGCAGTATCAATGCAGCTTCCACCGCCAATGGAAATGATATGATCACACTCCGTACTTTTAAAAAGGGTTAATGCCTCATCTACATATCGATCTGTGGGCTCCGAATCCACTCCTAGATAAAGCTCACTTTCGATGCTCTTACCGGTCAAAAAATCCTTGCATCTCTCGGTGTAGCCAAGCTGATTCATAATCTTATCACTGATGATCAGCGCTTTTGATCCTCTTGATTCTGCTTCCTCTGCCACCTTCTCAAATGAATCACGGCCATAAATAATGGTTTGTGGTGTTCTAAATATCCCAATCCCCTTCAATTTGGCACCCTCCTTTTTACTATTCACTCTAAAAATGCAAGAAGCATGCCAAACAACAAATGACTGTAAAATTAACAATTAGGCGGAGTCGTATGTAGTTTCACAACTACATATGTAGTGTTTGTGTAGCGATTTCACTACACAAACTTCAGACTGGTATATTATATTTCTTCAGCTTTTGATAGAGCGTTGTTCGATGGATGCCAAGAAGCTCAGCCGCTTTTTTCTTATTGCCTAACGCATCCCGCAGAGCGCGAATAACGAGCTCTTTTTCTTTTTGTCTTCCTAAATCCCTCGCTGTTTCCATTAATGATGGCTGCTGATAAGTGACCGGCTGCGTTTCAGACTCTTCTTTGATAAAGCGATGCAAATGATGTTCTTCTATTGTTTGGCTATCGACGAGCGTGACCAGCCTTTCAACCACATTCACCATTTCACGAATATTCCCTTGCCACTCGTAATGAATGAATGCTGCAATCGCTTGGGGGCTGAACGACTTCTTTGGCAGATCATATTTTTCACAAACAGCTTTTAAATAATAGGAAAGCAATATGGGGATATCTTGTCTTCGTTCACGCAAAGGCGGGACAAATAATTCAATGATATTCAGCCTGTAAAATAAATCCTCTCGAAACAGCCCCTCCCTCACCCTCTCCTTTAAATTGCGATTTGTGGCCGCAATAATTCTCGCATTGACACGATACTTCTGAATACCGCCAACCCTTTCCGCTTCTTTTTCTTGAAGAACACGTAATAATTTCGTCTGCATCATGATTGGCATTTCAGCAACTTCATCGAGAAAAACCGTTCCATTATGAGCGAGTTCGAACTTCCCTTGTTTTCCTCCCTTACTGGCACCTGTAAATGCCCCTTCTTCATATCCAAACAGCTCCGACTCAAAAAGCGCCTCGGGTATGGCACCGCAATTCACACTAATGAATCGGCCATTAGAAAACGGGCTTATGTGGTGTATGCTTTTAGCGAACATTTCCTTCCCCGTCCCGCTCTCACCCGTAATCAGCACAGTCGCAAGGGTTCTTGCTGACCGTCTTGCCAACCGTTTCACCTCAGAAATTTCAGGACTGGTCCCTACAATTTGATCGAGTGTCATGCGGCTATCCTCCTCCAGTTTCACTGTCAAAGGCTGCTCCTTCCTCTCCACATGCATGTAATTCCTCTGCAAGGATTCATAGAGCTTATAAACCTCAGTCACCCCTTCAAAAATTAGCATCCCGATTGCGCCCACCAATTCCCCTTTATCCCAAATAGGAATTCGATGAACGACCATATCCTGACATTGAATTCTTTGAATTACACCTCGCTCAGGCGTTGCGGTTTTGACTGTTAAATGAAGATGCGTATTATCAATCACTTCTGTTACATGCCTGCCTATGGCATCCTCTCGACTGACACCCGTAAAACGGCTATAAGCTTCATTAAATTCCATTATCATGCCAAATTTGTCTACAACGACAATGCCCTCATAGGCTCTTTCTAAAATGATCTGTAAAACATCAGCAGAATGTTCCTTTTGCTTAAGCATATGTATGAACCTGGAATACCCATCATTGATATCTCTCACAGTTAAAATACCAATTACTTTCTCTTCTTCATCTATTACAGGGATCTGACTATATGGAAGTGCAGCTGCACTGAAAATAGAATCATCCCGTTTTAAAGAAACGTAATTCCGATTCGATATTCGGCTGATGATTGTATCTTTATCCTGTCCCTTTAAAATAGAGGAAAGCAGTTTTCTCAATGTAATCATTCCTACCAGATAATCTTGCTCATCGATGATTGGGAGACTGTCCACATTCAATCGGTTCATCATCTCGCCCGCATCCTGCAAGGTTTGTCCAATCCTAATACAATGAGGATTCGGTGTCATCCAATGCTTTACCTGTAATAACTCCGCTTGTCCTAGCCCCAAATTTTCATTATCTATAAGACCCTCCATCAACATACAAAATCTCCTCCTTGTCTGCAGCAGAGTCAAAATTTATTAAAACCAACTATCTGAATCTTCAATTTTCGTTAGACAGAACCCTGCTTATAGATAAAATTAAATGCCAAACAAGAAATGGATGGTCTTCTAATATGCAAACAATGTGTTAATATTCCTGACAAAATATACTGTTAAATAATCTAACACCTTAATAAAGGAATTGTGATTTTCATAATAGAATAGAATAATAACTTACTCATTTCAGCTAAAAGAAAGGGGAATTATCATGGAGAATCCTACCGATATTCGTACAAACAAGGAATTCCGCTTCGAAGAAATTACTGTAGAGGCACTCATAGCCGGTTACAGAGAGGGTGACTTTACAACAGTAGAAGTTGTCCAATCCTTTCTGGACCACATCGAACGATATGAACCTGTCTACAATGCCTTTACTTTCATGAACCCGAACGTACTGATAGAAGCAGCAGAGATAGACCGGCGCCGTCAAGCTGACGAGAAGCTTGGCAAACTTGCAGGCGTGCCCATTGTGATCAAGGAAGCAGTTGATACAGTGGGTTTCCCAACTACCTTCGGCTGGGAACCACTTGCTAAAAAGGCTGGCGGAATTGAGCTGATACCAACACGGGATGCCCCCATTGTTACGAGATTAAAAGCTGCCGATGCCATCATTTTGGGCAAAACTAATATTCCTGCGTTCAGCTTTGCCTTTAGCGCCAACACCAGTTGGGATGGACCAACCTATAATGCAGTCAATCGCTCGCTCACACCCGGAGGAAGCAGCAGCGGCACGGCCACCGCCGTATCCGGCAATATGGCTGTCCTCGGTATTGCAGAAGAGACAGCCGGCTCCATTCAAGTGCCCGCCGCTGCACAATCGCTTGTTGGAATTAAGCCTTCATTTGGATTAATACCCTCCACCGGCATCACACCGCTTGCCGGTAGCACAAAAGATGTCGTCGGACCACACGCCCGGACGGTGTGGGATGCTGCTATCTTGCTGGACGTCATTGCCGGATTTTCAGCAGATGACCATAAAACAATCTCAGCGAAAGTGCCTGACGGAGGGTACACTTCATTCCTAAAGGAAAACCCCTTAAAAGGGAAACGGTTGGGACTATATGGACCTGGTTGGAAATCCGATGAACCCACAGCAGAAACAAAGAAACTGTACGATCAGGCAATTAAAGTCCTGAAAAGCCAAGGAGCAGAGCTGATCGATGATCCTTTCGCAGGAACAGGATTGGCTGAGTATATGAAAACACAAAAGTTCTTCCTAGGTATGGAATCCTTCTTCTATGATTTGGAGAAATACTTTAACAATCTCGATCCAGCAGACAATGAGCTTACGATCGAAAAAGTTTTTCAGCGCGCAGGAAGAGTACCATGGACAGAAGGCGACGCACTCGGAACTCTTTTAAACCGCATGGATGTAGAAAAAGCGATTGCTCATTCAAAGGAACTGCCTGATCTCACTGAGTTCAACAATGTCAAAAACGAATTATTGCGTATCATTATTCATGTGCTGGACGAACACCAATTGGATGGATTTGTCTATCCGACCCTACTTGAACCAATACCTGAATTACAGGAAAAGAACATTGCCGCATCCACCATCTCTGAGATCAATATAAGCGGCTTGCCATTAATTACCCTTCCTGCCGGCTACTATGAAAATGGATCTCCATTTGCTCTGGCTTTTTGGGGAAGAATGTGGAGTGAAGGAGATTTGATTGGGATGGGGTTTGGGTATGAGCAGGTTGCTAGGGGGAGAAGAACTCCGCAATTGCTGGAATCCGTATAAATAAATTCAAGTTAATGAGATAAAAACCTATAACAGATAGAAGGAAGGTGCTTTGTATAATTAACATGCATCTTCCTTTTTAAGATTGAGTTAGCCATCGCCTCGTCTCAAACACTGCCTATAATAACAATTGAAAACAGATACATTTCTTTAGGCAATTTTCGTTGCAGCAGAATTATTACCATTATTCGGACGTACGATCGCCCAGACTAACCCACCACAAACGAGTAAAGCAATTCCGCAAAGCTGGAATGCATAGTGAAAACCAGCAGCTTAGCTTGCAGAATTTTCAATTAGAAGTCCTGTTACGTATGGTCCAACGATTCCACCTAATGAGGTACATGCCATGAACCAGCCTTGGATTTTCCCTTGATGCCTTTTTGAAACAAGACTTGCTAAGATTGTTGGGTGCCTGTCACCGCCAAATTTCGACAAAATTAGAAGCCTGCCGTTTGATTAGCCTGTTAATTTTGGCAATAAAACGGAAGGCTTTTATAATCTGATTAATGTTTATTTGAAGAAGCAATAGACAGAACCTACAGCTACCTCCCCCTTATTCTTCTCTTAAATAACAAAAATAATAATATTCCCGTAAGTGCTCCAGAACTATCAAGCAACACATCTCTCACTTCTGCTGATCTTCCAGGAATGAAATACTGATGAAATTCATCCGAGGCTGCGTAGAGGGTACATATGAATAGAGCCCATCCTGCATGAGAAACCTTTATACCTGATTTTTTTCTCAATGCATTCAGAACAAATATCCCCAATAGAAAATAGGCAAAGAAATGCGCATTCTTCCTTATAAAATGTTCTAAGAAATCAAGATTGATATCCGCACCTGGAATAATATTTTCAGCAATTCCAACAACCATATCGGTTAAACCTGAACTTAACTCACTTGAGGCAGTGCCCGGCTGATGAGATAGATAAAAGATGAGCGCCATCCACATAACGACCGGTAGCCAGAGGAGAAACTTTTTCATTGGTAACTTCCTTTTTAATTTATTCATGATTCTAGAAACATATTTGGACTTTCATATATAGACATGGTGAATCTTTTACAAACGATCTAGCTAATCTATTATATCATCGACAACCATAATCCTATTGGAGGTAGATCACTTTAAGGTGAATTTTGCTCATATTAACTGTTTAACCCCCCTCCTCCTATCATATAAAAGTAAAAAGATTCATCTGGAAAAAGGATAATAGGAACGATACATAGAATGATTCTAGAACAATGCCCTTTAAGGAGTTGATCAGTTGAATAACCAGTTCCCTATCGAAGAAGTGAGAAAGCATTTCCCTGCTGTTAATCGGCAAGATAACGGGCAGCCGATTGTTTATTTTGACGGACCAGGCGGCACACAAATGGTTGATTATGCGATTGAGAACATGTATCGCTACCTAAGAAATGGAGTGGCCAACCTTCATGGTACCTTTCATACAAGTAGAGATACCGATTGTTTAATAGCTGAAGCCAGGCTGGCGGTCGCTGATTTATTAGGCTGCAAGGATAACGAGGTTGCTTTTGGAGCCAATATGACAACATTAGCCTTTTCCCTTTCCAGGACGCTCGCCCAATATGTGAACAACGGTGATGAGATTGTTGTCACTGAGCTTGATCATCATGCAAATGTTGATCCTTGGTTATCCATGGCCAAAGAAAAAGGAGCCATCATTAAATTTATTAAACTGAATCGTGAAACACTCTCATTAGACTTAGAGAACTTAGATGAAATCATCACCCCTAAAACCAAGCTGGTTGCTGTAGGCATGTCCTCTAATGTTACAGGAACGGTCACGAATGTAAACAAGGTCATTGAAAAGGCAAAATCCCACCAAGCATTAGTTGTGATCGATGCCGTACATGCTGTACCACACTTAAAAATGGATATGCATCAATTAGGATGCGACATTCTCCTTTGTTCTGCTTATAAATTCTTTGGGCCTCATGTTGGCATCGCCGCAATCCGAGCTACACTTTTTGAAAAGTTAACATTCTACAAGCTTCAACCGGCACCAAATTCCATCCCTTCTAAGCTGGAAACCGGTACGCAAAACCACGAAGGAATCGCCGGCATCTTAGGAGCGATTCAATTTATTCAGAAACTAGGTGACGGAGAAAGCCGCAGAGAGCAAATCCTTTCCGGGATGGCGCGCATCGATGAATATGAAAAACTGCTTTCCGCCGATCTCGAGACATTCTTACAGTCCCAGCCCGGCTTCCGTCTATATCGACCTGCATCAGGTCCGAGAACCTCTACTTTTGCCTTTACAATAAACAATCATGACTCTAGAGAGGTAACGCAATGGCTGGCCCAATATTATAACCTTTGCATAACGGATGGTGACTTCTATGCATCCAACCTGGCAGAAATCCTTGATGTTAAGCAATACGGAGGCTGGATTAGAGTCGGTCTGAGTCCATACAATACGATCGAAGAAATCAATACTTTAAAAGAGGCCCTGCAAGCTTACGTAAAGCAAACATCCAAGATTCCTCTTTAAATACATTAGTACACAATAAACCTAAGGGAGATTTTATTATGCTGGAAAAACTATATGCCTTACTTGAAAACGACTATTCAGAAATGGTGGACATCCGCCGACATTTGCATCAATACCCAGAGCTATCCTTCCAAGAAGTAACAACACCAAAATATATAGCAGAATATCATGAAAAGCTCGGGCATGAAATCCGAACTGCAGTTGGCGGACGTGGCGTTGTTGCAACACTTCGAGGGGGTAAACCTGGAAAAACAGTTGCACTGAGAGCAGATTTTGACGCGCTGCCAATAGATGAACAGAATGACGTACCCTATAAATCTAAAAACCCTGGCGTCATGCATGCCTGTGGACATGATGGCCATACAGCCACATTGCTTGTACTGGCAAAAGCATTAAACAAGCTTAAGAACGACATCGAAGGCAATATTGTCTTTATTCATCAGCATGCAGAGGAATATATGCCAGGTGGAGCCATTGCCATGATTGAAGATGGCTGCCTGGATGGAGTGGATGTCATCTTTGGCACACATATCTGGGCAACAAGTCCAGTCGGCGAAATTGGCTACCGCTCTGGACCATTATTAGCAGCAGCAGACAGATTCCATATAAAAGTACAAGGAACAGGTGGACACGGCGCACAGCCACACTTAAGCAACGACAGTATTGTCATTGCTTCACAGCTCATTGTCAATCTACAGCAAATCGTCAGCCGGAGAGTAGACCCACTTGAAACAGCTGTTTGCTCCATCGGGGAATTCGACGCCAAGAACGCCTTCAATGTCATTGCCGATTCCGTGCAATTATCTGGTACAGTAAGAACCTTTAAAGAAGAGATACGCAATAAAATGGATCGTGAAATAAGAAGGATTATCGAGGGAACCTGCCTTGCAGCTGATGCAGAATACACTTATAACTATGTAAAAGGCTATCCAGCCACAGTCAATCACCAAGCCGAAACTGAATTCGTAGCCGCTCTTGCTCCTTCAGTGCCAGGAGTGAAAAACACGGTAGAACTGGCTCCTCAAATGGGCGGAGAGGACTTTGCTTATTATCTAGAAAAAGTTCCAGGGACCTTCTTTATGACAGGAGCGGAATTGACAGGACGTGAAAAAACATATCCGCATCATCATCCGAAGTTTGATATTGATGAAAAGGGGTTATTGGTTGCGGCTAATGTTTTAGGGGCTGCCACTTTGAATTATTTGGAGAATAAAGGGGTCGAGCTTGCGCATGATAGCGAGCTGATTAAGGTTAACGACTAAACCATAAATTCCTTGTATGAGCGAATATTGCATAACTGCTCATACAAGGGGTTTTTTGTCTACCATTCTTGTTGTTTATTAAAATATTCATCCATGACTTCAAACCATAATCTGTATCCCAGATCATTTGGATGTACGCCATCGTCTAATGTATCATTTAATTCCAAATCATTGGCTTGTATCTTATCCTCCATTCCTTTGTATACGTCCACATACTTCCACCCTTTTGACTCGATATATGATTTGGTTTCTTCTCGATAATCTTGGTACGTGTACCCCAAAGCATTCTCGACCTCTCCCTTTTGATCCACAGAACATGGATTAGGCGAGATTAAAATAAACTGCGAATCTGGTAATTCCTTTTTTACTTTCGAAATGGTCTGGTTGATTGCAGAAATCGTATCCTCCATCTTGATATTCTCATCATAGCTATTAACGACAGACGTTTCTATAATGATTAAATCTGGATTGTCGTTAATCATCTCATCCACATTACCTTCATCAAGAAGTCTATTTAATGTATAACCACTTTTTGCATAATTGGAAAAAGATAAGTCATTTGCAATGGTTACATTCTCTGATTTAATCTGTTTTTCCAATTGATTGAACCATGAAAACATAGGTTGGCTCGCCCCCTTGCCTCTAGCCACACTGCTGCCAATCACTGCGACACGTGCTTTATCTTCAGTTAAAACTTTATAATGAAGATAATCCTTAAGTGTAATTTCATTGCCTTCTTTGGGCGTAATACTTTCAATCTTTTCCTTTTCTATCTTTTCTCCCTCAGTTATATTCTCTTCATCCCACACATCAAAACCTGTAGCCCTTTCGTTATTCCAATATATTAGTCCCGTAAGGCTAATTATGACGATAATAAGACTTGCGAATATTATTTTTTTCATCTTCCCTCTTATTTCCTTTCTGGTAAAAACATGATTGTCTCTATAAAGGGACTATAAATTGTATAAAAACTCCTAATCCATAAAACATCTTTTTATTGCAGTCATCATTAGAAGAAATGACTATTCATATATCTATGATTACATAAATACCCGCTACTTTCGAAATTAATCATATTAATTGCAAATAGAGCGGGATACTATTTAATTTTTTTGAAATTTATCGACTTAGCAGCAACATTTCTTAGATTAATTGCCCTTTAGCATGATCGGGTTCTGTCAAATAATTTTATACCCTTATCCCCTACTATTCTCCCGGATATTTAAGCTTGCTCTCTTTTTTACTGCCAAACTTTTCTTAAGTGGTTTATTTAGAAAGGTTATTAACTACATTTTAAATTTTTATCTCACAACAACAATTAAATATAGTAAGAATAATAATTCACGCAAAATATAGTTGACAAAATCCACTACTCATCATAAAATTAATTTAATTTTAAAAAAAGAGGTAATATTCAAATATGTCAGAAAATAATATCCAAGAAATTAAAAAGTTCAATAGGTTTTACACAAGAGTAATGGGAATATTCAACCTGTATACAGATAAAAGTCCTTTTTCCGCAACAGAAGCTTTGATTTTGTTTGAAATTCATGCACGCAAGAATTGTACAGCAGCCTTTCTGTCAAATTATTTTGGTATTGATAAAAGTTATATGAGTAGAATAATCAAACACTTTGGACGAGAGGGTCTAACTATTAAAGAAGTCTCACAAGAAGATCGAAGAGTGCAGCATATTTTTTTAACTGAATTAGGAAGATCGACCCTAAATTCTCTTGCAAATAAGGCAAGTATAAATGTTGAATCTATGATTGAAGGCATACCCGAGGATCAAATTGATCATTTAATAGATTCTATGAAAAGTATTCAAAAAATTTTATATAAAAATATTTAGAGGGGGTTTTGAAAGTGAGAAAAGCCATGTTTGTGTTGTTAGCGTTTAGCTTGTTATTCGTACTTTCTGCGTGCACATCTGGAACTGCAGGAGATTCTACTGAACCTAGTGGAGATAATAATGATTCAACCTCACCAAAGAAAGACAGCTTAGTCGTTGCCTATGAAGCAGATGCAGCCACTCTTATGGCAAATATCGATGTGAACTATGTTACCGACGCACAAATAAGAAATATTTACGATCCATTAATTGACCGCGATGGTGAGACTGGAGACTTTGTACCTGTTCTAGCTGAAAGCTGGGAAAATGTCGATGAACTCACTTGGAAGGTTCGGTTAAAAGAAGGCATTAAATTTCATAACGGAGCTGACTTCAATGCTGAAGCTGCTAAGTACAGCATTGACTTTATTTTAGATGATGCGAACCAATCATTTTACAGATCCCGTTGGGTAGATGTTGAAGAGGTAAAAGTAATCTCACCAACTGAAATTGAAATCATTACTTCTAAGCCCTTCCCTAGTTTGATTCAAAGAATCGCTGAGGATCTATTATTGATTGAGCCAGGTTATGTAGAAGAAGTGGGCCTTGATGAAGCAGCTAAAAAGCCAGTTGGAACAGGTGCTTATAAATTTGTTGAATGGTCTAGAGACAACTACTTAAAGTTAGAAGCCTTTGATGAGTATTGGCAAGGTAATCCTAGAATTAAGTCACTTGAATTCCGCTACATTCCTGAATTCAGTGCAAGATTATCCGCCTTTCTTAGCGGTGAGGTAGATTTATTTAAGAACATTCCAGTTGATTCAGTTGATAGCATTACAAATGATGGTAATTCTAGAGTTACAGAAGTTGCTTCTTCTCGTATTAATTATTTAGCTCTCAACAACTTCTATGATGGTCCTCTTCAGGATGAAAAAGTGCGTCAAGCTATCAATCATGCTGTTGATGTGGATGAACTTTTAAAGGCTGTATTAAATGGCCATGGCACAAAAATGACTGGCCCGCTTTCTCAAATTAATAATGAATATACTGAGACTGCCAATTATAGTTACGATGTAGAAAAAGCGAAAGAACTTTTAAAAGAAGCTGGTTATGAGCCTGAATCGCTAACACTCACATTAGATACGCCAAATGGTCGTTATCCAATGGATACACAAATTGCTCAAGCGATTGCTTCACAACTACAAAGAATTGGAATTACAGTGAACGTGCAGACAAATGAGTGGGGAAATCACCTTGAAAAAATACGAAACCGAGAAATGAAAGATATGTTCATTTTAGGTTGGGGACCAGCCTTTGATGCACAGTCAACGATTGAAAATCTATTTACCGAAGTAGCACCATACAGTGGTTTCTATGATGAAGAATTAGAAAATGAAATCTATAGAGTGAACCAATTATTCGATAAACAAGAGCGATTTGATGGATTTGCTGAACTTCAGCATAAATTAGTAGAAAAAGCTGCCTGGGTTCCTCTTTGGCAACAGTCAGATTTATACGCTGTTCGCAAAGATTTGGGGTTCACTCCACGTGTTGATGAAAAAATCCAGGCGTTTGAAATGTCCTGGGAATAAAAACGATGAAAAATAAAAGGGAGAGTACTTCCTCCCCCTTTAGCCTTTCTAATATAAACTACTAGAATCAGAGGGGAGCTAGGTATGCTTGATTTTATTATAAAAAGGCTTTTACAAGTGATCTTAGTCGTCTTTTTAGCGTTAACAGCCGTCTTCTTTCTCATTCGTTTATCTGGTGACCCTACAGCTTTATTCTTACCACCAGATGCACCTAGAGAACAAATTGAAGAATATAGAGAGTTATTGGGATTTAACCGGCCAATGCATGAACAATATACTGATTTTATGGCTAATGCTGTACAGGGAGACTTCGGGCAATCACTTAGAAGTCAAGAAGATGCACTTCAACTTGTTATTGACCGGCTGCCTGCAACTTTTCAGCTTGCGATCACAGCATTAATTTTATCGCTCGTTATCGCTATTCCATTAGGTGTCCTTTCTGCATATAAAAGAAACTCCATCTTTGATCGAATTGGTGTAGGAATAACTGTCTTAGGGCAAGCAGTTCCAAATTTTTGGCTAGGCTTAATCCTAATTTTCTTCTTTGCTGCACAATTGAAAATCCTGCCAACTGGCGGGGGTGGAACATGGGTACATTTAATACTGCCTACCATTACACTCGCAACCTATAGTATTGCAAGATTCACTCGTTTCACTCGTTCATCAATGCTGGACATTCTGCGGAAAGACTATATTAGAACGGCAAAAGCCTCAGGTGTCCCCACCATTCCATTGGTTTCGAGGTATGCATTAAAAAACTCATTAATTCCAATCATTACATTAGTTGCATTAGATTTAGGCACCTTGCTAGGAGGAGCAGTCATTACAGAAGTTGTTTTTGCCTGGCCTGGCATTGGCAGATTATTAATGCAGTCACTGATGAATAGAGACTTTCCAATCGTATTGGCTGCTGTTTTTATCATTGCCTTAATCTATGCCATCATTAATTTTATTGCGGATATCTTGTATGCATATGTGAACCCGCAAATTAGAGTGAAGTAGGTGATATCCCGTGTCAGCAAATTTAGAAAAAGCACTTCACAATAAACCTGCTGTAGAAGTAAAAAACAAAAAGGAATCTAGAGTTTATAACTACTTTGCGAATCTGTTTAGAAGCTGGACAGGCACACTCGGGTTCATTATTATCATAGGCTTATTATTTATTAGTATATTTGGTCCCTGGATAACACCACACGATCCACTTTATGCAGACTTTAGCAAAAAGCTTCTCCCTCCAATGACGGATGGTCATTTATTGGGGACCGATCAATTAGGAAGAGATATTCTTTCTAGAATGATTGTTGGAGCAAGGGTATCAGTTATTATCGGCGTTTTAACCGTTGTGATAGCTGGGACATTCGGAACGATAGTTGGCATCATATCAGGTTATTTTAGGGGATGGATTGATGTAGTTTTAATGAGGATTGTAGACGTTCAATTAAGCTTCCCTTTCATTCTTTTAGTTCTTGTCATTAATGCAATTATCGGTGGAGGGCTACGAAACATTATAATCTCTTTAGCTATTGGTGGTTGGGTTATATTTGCCCGGATGATACGAAGCGAAGTCCTTGCCCTTCGTGAAAAAGAATTTATTACAGCCTGTGTAGCGACTGGAGTATCACGATTTGAAATCCTATTTAGACATATACTGCCTAATCTGTTTACTCCACTAATAATCCTAGCATCACTTC
This sequence comes from Cytobacillus purgationiresistens, assembly GCF_030813235.1. Taxonomy (GTDB): domain Bacteria; phylum Bacillota; class Bacilli; order Bacillales; family Cytobacillaceae; genus Cytobacillus; species Cytobacillus purgationiresistens. Next base: position 173,860 of record NZ_JAUSUB010000003.1, read on the forward strand.
AAATTGGTACATTCATTATTGCCGAGGCTTCTGTTAGTTTTCTTGGCTTTGGTGTTCAGCCACCTGAACCAGCATGGGGTAATATGCTGAATGAAGGGAAAGATTATATCTTTAGTTCATGGTGGCTCATTACATTCCCTGGGATTGCGATTATCATTGCCGCACTTGGTGTAAACCTTTTTGGTGACTGGCTTCGAGATACTCTTGATCCTGAATTGAAGGGGGATTAACCCGTGTCAGAAAAAATTTTAGAAATAAACGACCTCCGTGTGCAATTTAAAAATGGAAAAGAAAAGATACAACCTATTAGAGGCGTTAATTTTCATATTAACAAAGGTGAAACACTTGGCATTGTTGGGGAATCAGGATGTGGAAAGAGTGTCACATCGCTTGCAATCATGGGACTGCTCCCAGATAAAACGAGTGAAATTGCTTCCGGTAATATTCTATTTAACAATCAGAATCTCTCTAAATTAACTGAAAAGCAATTTCGCAAACTACGTGGCAATGACATCTCTATGATTTTCCAAGAGCCAATGACTTCACTGAACCCTGTTTTTACAATCGGAGACCAACTAAAAGAGCCATTAAAAAGACATAAAAAAATGTCAAAGTCTCAAGCGAGGAAAGAAATCATTTCTATGTTACAACAAGTGGGGCTACCAAGAGCTGAGCAAATCATTGATGAATATCCACATCAGCTTTCAGGTGGAATGAGGCAAAGGGTCATGATTTCCCTTGCACTGCTTTGCAAGCCTCAACTAATAATTGCCGATGAACCAACAACTGCACTGGATGTAACCATACAAGCACAAATCTTAGACCTGCTAAAGAAGCTAAAAGGTGAGAGTGATATGAGTTTAATGTTAATTACTCATGATTTAGGCGTTGTAGCAGAAATGTGCAACCGAGTAGTTGTTATGTATGCAGGTGAAGTCGTTGAAGAAGCTGAGGTAAATGAACTATTTGATTCACCTAAGCATCCTTATACAAAAGGGCTGATGCAATCATTACCATCAAATAATGATCGCAAAAGTAAACTGTATTCTATTAAAGGGCAGGTTCCACGACCTTCAGAAATAACAGTCGGGTGTGCATTTGCCAACAGATGCCCCCATGTATTTGACCGTTGTTTAAATGAAACACCTCCCTCCTTTAACCTTGGAAACCATATTAGTAAATGCTGGCTACAGGATTCCCCTTACAAGGAGGTGAGTCATAATGAAACAAAAGGTACTGCTATCCGTTAAAAACTTAAAAAAATATTATGAAATCCCGCAAGGTCTTTTCAAAGAGAAAATAACTGTTAAGGCTGTTGATGATATCAACTTCACGATAAAAAAGGGTGAAACTTTTGCCTTAGTTGGCGAATCAGGGTGTGGAAAGTCAACTACTGGGAGAACCATACTAAAATTAACTGAACCAACTGATGGAAAAATTATTTTTGATGGAAATGATATTTCTACTCTCCCTTATAAACAAATGAGAACATTAAGAAATCGCATGCAAATGGTATTCCAAGATCCCTATGCGTCTTTAAACCCTAAGAAAACTGTTAGAGAAATTCTTATCGAGCCACTTAGAGTTCATAAAAAATTTGATAATGTAACGAGATTAGAGAAGGTTAAATCAATATTGGAGATTGTGGGATTATCTGAATATCATTTAGACCGCTATCCACATGAATTCTCTGGTGGCCAGAGACAAAGAATAGGCATTGCTCGAGCAGTCATTCTTCAACCGGATTTTATTATTGCAGATGAGCCTGTTTCTGCACTCGATGTTTCAGTTCAGTCACAAGTCATTAACCTCATGCTTGAATTACAAAGGGAATTTGAATTAACATATCTATTTATCTCACATGATTTAAGCGTCATACAGCATATGACCGATCGAGTAGCAGTCATGTATTTAGGAAAAATCGTAGAAATAGCAAAAACTGAAGATTTATTTACTAACCCTAAGCATCCATATACAAAAGCACTGCTATCTGCAGTCCCTATTACGCATCCAAAAGAGAAAAAGGAAAGAATCATATTAAAAGGTGATGTCCCTAGCCCAGCAAACCCACCTTCCGGCTGTACCTTCCACCCTAGATGCTCATTCGCTTTGGACATATGTAAAAAACAAGCACCTATTACGACGGAATACAGCAATTCCCATTCAGTAAACTGCCACCTATATACCGAATTTAAGGAGGAAACAACCCATGCTATTAACCATTCCTAAGTATGAATTTCAACATAGGCAAGCAACATTTATTGAAAAGTTAAATAAGAAGAAATGTGAATCGGCCGTTTTGTTTGCAGTGACAGATATCTTTTATTTAACAGGCTTCCACTTTCACCCAACTGAAAGACCCATTGGACTTTTTGTAGATTCTCAACAAAGGTTTCATTTATTCTTGCCTGAATTAGAACGTGAACATGCTGAGGAATACAGTGTAGTAGACTCTGTTCATTCTTATAAAGAATATCCAGGCACGACTCACCCTATGGAATCATTAAAAGAATTATTAGTAGAATATCAATTTGAAAATAAAACGGTTGGCTACGATTCTATTGGATACGGATCTTCTATGGGCTATCGTGGACCTTCAATCGATCAGCTAATAGACGTAAAAGACTTTGTTTCTTTAAAAGGAATCATTGAAGAAATGCGATTTGTTAAATCTAATAATGAGATTGAACTTATTAAAGAATCTTGTCGTTGGGGTAATCTTGCACATCGACTATTACAAAAGTATACAAGAGCGGGATTAAGTGAAATTGAAATTACTAGCAAAGCATCGATGGAAGCAACAATGGCTATGATTGAGACATTAGGCCAAGAATACAAGCCACACGGTAGTACAGCTTTTGCTATTTTCAGAGGACAAATAGGACCAGAATCCGCTTTTCCTCATGCCGTAACACAAAACATCGTATTATCAAAAGGAGACACCCTAGTAACTGGTGCTGCAGCAAGTGTATTTGGTTATACAAGCGAACTTGAGAGAGTCATGTTCGTTGAAGAGTACTCTAAAGAACAAGAGAAATATTTTAATCATATGTATGAAGCGCAGGAAGTTGCCTTCTCAGCAATCAAGCCTGGCATACCTTACTCCGCAGTCGAGGAAAAGGTACAGGAATATTTTAATGAAAATGGACTCACAGAGCTAACCAGACACCATACTGGACATAACATTGGTTTACTAGGTCACGAAGCCCCATTTTTCGATTTAGGCGATCATACTGAAATCAAACCAGGAATGGTCGTAACGGTTGAACCTGGTATTTACGTAAAAGGGTTAGGTGGGTTCAGACATTCAGATACTGTTCTAGTAACAGAAAACGGAATCGAAATGCTCACTTACTATCCGAGAGATTTAGCATCTCTAATTTGTTAATACATCATTCACTTGGATTTACTTTTTCTATTACATCGAAAGGAAGTCCTAGCTTATGAAAATATTTATCTCTGCAGATATTGAAGGAATTTCAGGAGTAGCAACGATCCAGCAACTTGTAAACAACGGCGAATATCAACGTTTCCGTAAATTAATGACGGCTGAAGTCAATGCGGCTATCCGAGGGGCTTTCAACGGTGGTGCAGATGAAATCATAGTAGCTGACGGCCATGGAAACATGTCCAATATTATTATTGAAGAACTAGATCCACGTGCTCGGTTAGTATCAGGTAATAACCGTGTTATGTGTCAATTAGAGGGGCTCGATGATACTTTTGACGGCATTATTTTCATCGGCCATCACGGACGTGAAAGTGCTACTAACGCTGTTATTAGCCATACATTGGCAGGCATCTGCGTAAAAGAAATGAAAATCAATGACCAGGTGATTGGGGAAACAGAAATGAATGCCTTTGTAGCTGGCAGCCTTAATATCCCAGCATTGTTCATCAGTGGCGATGACCAATATATAGAAGAAGTGAAAAAAACCTTACCTGATATAGAGTCTGTCGTTGTAAAGTACGCGAGAGACCGACTAGCAGCTGAACTTATTCACCCAGAAATAGTCCGGAAAGAAATTGAAGGAAAAGTAGCCGTTTCACTTAAGTTAGCAAATACGATTAAGCCGTTAAAACTTTCCGGACCTATCACTTACGAAATAGAATTCAAAGGACCACAACAAGCACATATGACATCCACCATTCCAAGTGTAACGATGCTAAGCCCTACAAGAATTACATTCACCTGTGAAGATATGGTTACAGCATATAAACATATGTGGGGCTGTGTTATCATTGCAATGGCTGCTACGAATGGGGTTTTGGGGCATGCAAATGCTTAATTTTGCAAGAGTTATCTGAAGGTGATTTATCTTCTCCTTATCACCATCATAACTTTTATAAGGGGCTATCCCATTACCCGTTTGCCCCTTTATAATCAGGCCACCCCGTTTTTCATGCTGGAAAATCAAGCAAAAGACTAACTGAATAAGTATGATCAGCTGAAACCAAAGGATCTTTTTAAACCCGCTTGTCGCAAATGTTTATTGATTTCAAGCTCAGAAAAAACAGAATCAAGTGGTTTAGATATTTGATAGTTTCAGTCTATTGTTCTATCAAATAGGGGACACCTCTTCTATGTTGTAGTGATTTCTTAGCAATTTCACTATACCAAAGAACGAGGTGTTTTTCATTTTACATCAGGTTTGTCAAGCAACATAGTAAAAACACACTATCCAACAATACCCGTCTTAGGTTGAACACCCTGCCTATTAAACTGTCTCTTTATAGACAAGTATAGGCCCCATCGACTATAACATCGCTGCCAGAAGTATAGCCTGAAGCATCACAGGCTAAGTAAAGTACTGCTGGCATGAGTTCCTCAGGATTTGCCATGCGATGCATTGGAACCAACTTCATCCAGGTATCTTTAAGCTCTTGTGAAGTATCCATCGACATTGTGGTTGCGACATATCCCGGACTGAGACTGTTGACTCGGATCTGATACTGTGCCCACTCAGCCGCCAGTGATTTGGTCATATGTATAACCGCTGCCTTAGAGGCGTTATAAGAGCACTGTATCTGAGGGACATTGACAATCGAGCCGGACATAGAGGCCACATTAATAATGCTTCCGCGGATACCTCGATCAATCATAACTTTACCTGCAGCACGAGCCACAATGAACTGGCCAGTCAGATTGACATCAATCACTTCACGGAATTCCGCAACCGTTGCTTCAAGTGTGCTTTGGTGCATGCAGATGCCTGAGTTGTTGATTACAATATTAACAGCACCTGAACGATTTAGGATTTCTGAAAAAGCAGCATCCACGCTTTCTTCTTTCGTCACATCGGTGGCAATCCAGTAAGCTTTCCCACCCTCGTCTTCAATCATTTTTACTGTTTCTTCCGCACCAGAACGGCAAAGAATTACTATTTCTGCGCCAGCTTTAGCCAACCCAATGGATACTGTCTGCCCGATACCGCGTCCACCACCAGTTACAACCGCCACTTTACCCTTTAACCCAAATAATTCTTCTAAATACATAAAAGATTCCACCTCTAAACACAATTTATTTTGAAATGACTACGACCTACTCATGATCCTTAGAATAACTATGTAATTTTAGAACGCATTATAATAAAGTTAACTTCTTTATATAACGAACATTCAATTTGAATAATATCATAATTAAGAAAATTAAATCAATTATTATTTTTGTATGCGACAAAAAATAGGGATTGATCCAAATCGGAGGGAAGAAATAAAACAACCTGCTGATGAAGTAATCTGGATCTTTTAATCAATTTAGCAAGCTCTAAATCATCCTTTATTTCAAAGTCATTCTTACTCAAATTTACCCCTCCTGCTTCTATATAAAGAAGAATAGTACAGAAATCCAAGATGTAAGATTTCTGTACTATCTATAGGTTGATTAACACTTAATAATCATAGTCATCAATATTATCCTTCGTAAAAATGACGCGTTCAGGCAATAAGATAATCCCGCTGTCTTCTGCTTCATACTCATAACCTTGAATACTATTAGGCTCAATTTTCACCTCGCCGATCCCTGGCACTTCAAAGGTATCGCCGACTTTTAAATCTTTCCCTTCTACTGTCATTAAGTATGCAGTATAAACAGCTATGGCTCCCTGCTGCTTTACATCCCATAAACCAAATTGATTGACTGTACCGCGCTTCACGTATTCACGCATCACATTAGGTGTTGAGAACCCTGTTATGACAACTTCCCCACCTTTTTTCAAATTTTCCGCCGCTTGTGCCATTGCTGGTAATGCCGTTGCATCAGGCGCGATTACAGCATCAATATCAGGGTAGGTTTTCAATATACTTTCTCCAACTGACAATGATTTTTGGGCATCATTTTCTCCATATTGGGTCGTGACAATTTCCCAGCCTGGATGTTTTTCTGCAATATAGGCTTTCGCTTCTTCTGCCCACTGGTTTTGATCTGTTACAGTTGGACTGGAATAAAAGAAGGCGACTTTTGCTTTATCATCCAATTGTTCTGCAGCCATCTCAACAAGCATATGACCTAATTGTTCTGGTGTTCCCTGGTTAATATAAAAAGAACGATGCTCAGGATTCACATCAGAATCCCACGTTAAAATCTTTACTCCTTTTTCTTTTGCCCGGTCAAGTGCTTGATTTAACCCATCAACTGAAGTCGATGACACCATAATCGCCTTATATCCTTGATTTACAAAATTATTAATATAGCGCACCTGCTCAGCAACAGAGGCTTCACTCGGTCCATCATATTTCACTTGAACATCTAGTGATTCACCCATATCTGCAGCACCTTTACCTCCCGCTGTAAAAAATCCCACTCCTGTCAGCTTAGGGATAAATGCAAGTTTTGCATCTGCTTTATCCGGACCCGCTTTCTCACCCGGTTCAGTGGATGTTCCTTGATTACACGCAACCAAAAGAGCAAGTAATAAAACTGAGATCATAAATAAACTGATCACACGCTTTTTCATATCATTTATCCCCCTCGTTTTTTATGTTGCTTTACCTACTTTTTGATCTTTTTTATTGGCTGTTTTCGTATACTTTGTTGCTTTTCGCGATAGTGGTTGGTTTCCTCTCCAGGTGCTCCAATCAACTTTTCCATCAATGGTTTGTCTTGTCAAAACCTATGAAAAAACAACAATCTTTTAGAAAAGAGCCTTTTTATGAAAGACCTTTTTTACACTATCAGAATTTATAAATTGGCAGCATGGATGTAAAGCGACGAGGTCGCCAATTTAAAGTTGATAGTGTAAGTGCAACTACGCATCTGTCTTCGCCTTTCCAAGGCTCGCCAGTTTGCGAGTTTTCTTTATAAATTGCCAGTTAGATTGGCGCATAAATACGGCTAAAACTAACATGATACCAACAATTAAGGTCGTTTGTTCACTCGTTAATCCAGACATTTGCAATCCATAATTCATGATGCCAACTATGACGCTTGCTACAGCAGTCCCTATAATCGTTCCCCTGCCGCCAAGTATACTTGTTCCCCCTAAAACTACAGCCGTGATGACTGGCAAAATGGCCGTGGAACCTAAGTCAGATCTGGCAGAGCTGAAATATGAAGTTAGGATGATTCCACTGATACCACCTCCAAATCCAGCTAACATATACGTACTAATTAGTATCCACTTCGTAGAAATACCGCTATACCTTGCAGACTTTATATTCATGCCTACTAAATATACTTGTCTTCCATACTTGGTGAGATGAAGTAATAGACTAAAAAAAGTGACAGCAGTCACGAGCAGCCAGAATGAATTGGGAAGTCCTAAAAGCTCGCCATTTGCCAATTGAACAAAGGACGCAGGAAATCCGCTGATACCCTCATACCCAGTTGCACTTGAGCCCCCCGATATCACTAATGCAATACCCGAGAATAAAAACATTGTACCTAATGTAATGACCATTGGCTGAACCTCTGTATACGCAACAAGTAAGCCATTGAATAAACCGGCAATAATACAAATAATCAATGCTATCAACATAGCAATCCATACATTCAATCCATTCATCCATAAGACACCCACTGTAATAGAGGAAAGTCCCATAACTGAACCTACTGAAACATCAATGCCGCCCGTAATAATGACAAAGGTCATCGGAATCGCTGCGAGTCCAATATAAACGAAATCATTTAAACTAAATATGAGATTGTTAAAATCTAAAAAGCCTGGTGTAATCATGCTGAAAATCACAATTTCTGCAATAAAGAAGCAGATAAGAAAAAGCTCCCATTTAAGGAATGGCCTTATTTTTCGAATCACTTGCTCTTACCTCCTCTCCTCCGTCATTGCTCTTCTCCTTAACATGATGCCTTGATTTCCGTTTTAGATAGCTTTGAAATTTTGTATCTCCAATAACAATCATTAATAGAAGAAAGCCGGAAATGGCACTGTTCCAATACGCTGGAATCTTCATATAAACTAATGATTGATTAATGACTGTGAAGAAAACCGCCCCTAGTCCTGCTCCAACTACCGTCCCAAGACCTCCGCTTAAGCTCACTCCCCCTAATACGGCAGCTGCGATGACTTCTAATTCAATGCCTGACCCTGTAGTATTTGGAACGAATCCTATATTCATGACAAAGACGAGACCTGCAATAGATGCAGACATGCCTGAGATGATAAAAGCAAGAACTTTAATCAGCCTAACAGGGATGCCGACTAATCTTGCACCCTCCTCATTGTCGCCTACTGCATAGAAGTAGCGGCCTTTTTTCGTCTTTGTTAAAAATAAGTAAGCAATGATCATCACGACAAAGCCAATCCAGATGGGCAGTGGTAAAAACAAAATCTCAGTATTTGATAATCTTTTATAATCGTTCGGTATAGCTTCAATCCACATTCCCTCTGTATACAGCAGCATTGCTCCGCGCACAATGCCCAGCATGCCCAATGTCATAATGATGGAGGGGATTCTTAAGTAGGAGACACCCAAACCATTGATCAAGCCAATAAATGCACCTACAGCCATGACCGTAATGACAACCACCCATACATTGAGGCCACTTACTAGCAGACTTCCACAAACAGCTGCAGAGATTCCCATGATCGATCCAACAGAAACATCTATATTTGCGGTCAGTAAAACAAACGATTGACCAATAGCCATCACAAGCAGAATAATACTTCCGCTGACTAAAAGAGTGATTGAATCTATTTTGATGAATTCTTGATTAATGGAGCCAACTAATAGAAAAAAGGCAATCAATAAAATGACAATGGAAATCTCCCGTACTTGAATCGATTTTATTAATAGTTTCTTCAACATCATCCCTCCTCGCTCGAGATCATACTTCTCTATATTTCATTGATTGACTGTTTGATGACGCATTTTTTTACAACGCCAAATGCTGCAGAAGTAATCCGATCAACGGAAATATACTCCCGGTTGATTTCTTCTATCATTTTCCCTTCATGCATCACCAGTACGCGACCACTTAACTTCACTATCTCCTCCAAATCTGAGGAAATAAGTAGCACTGCTAAACCATTCGCCTGCAGCTGTGAAATCATGTCATAAATATCGCTCCGTGCATGTGCATCTATCCCCCTGGTCGGTTCATCGAGAATAAGCAACTTTGGTTTGGTCGCTAAGTATTTACCTAGTACAACTTTTTGCTGATTGCCTCCAGAAAGCTCACTTAGCAATTGATTTGTATTTGTCACCTTAATCTTCAGTTGGTCAACGTACTCATCCGTGATTTCTATCTCCCTTCTCTTCTGCAGAAAAAATCCTTTTAGCCGATGAAGAATCGCAGATGTGGTATTTTGCTGTATGGAAGCAATCTTGAATATTCCATGTTGATGGCGGTCTTCGGGTACATAAGACATGCCAAGATTAATCCGCTGCCTAATAGATAAACGGCTGATCCCTGTACCATCCAGTTCTATCTCTCCCGAAGCAGCACCATTGATGCCGATAATCGACTCTGCCAGCTCGGTCCGTCCTGCTCCTACTACTCCGGCAATTCCTAATACTTCACCTGGAGAAATGGAAAAGCTGATCTCTTCAAAGCCATGGCCAGTCAGCTGGTCTACAACGAGAATAGGATTCCTTTTATCTTTCACACGCTCAATATTGGACTGGAGGTTAACCATATTGCGTCGCTCACCTTTTGATTGTTTATCAACGAGACCATCCAGCAGCCTGTCATAATCAAATTCCTCAACTGGGCCCTTTAGTGATACAACTCCATCCTTTAGCACCGCTACAGAATCGGCTAATTGAAAGATTTCAGCAAATCGATGCGTGATATAAATAACTCCGACACCATCTTTATTTAAACGTTTGATTGCCGTAAACAATGATTCAATTTCATTAAAGGTTAACGTAGAAGTCGGTTCATCTAAAATGAGGATATCTGCTTCTCTGACTAGTCCGCGAACGATTTCAACCAATTGCTGTTCAGCAATCGAAAGCGTCATGGCGGACCTGAACAAACCTAAATTCCATCCGAGATAATCAATGATTTTGTTTACCTTTTTGCGTAATTCTGCTCTCTTCCCCTTCATGCCTATCGTGATATTCTCTTCAACAGACATATTAGGAAAAATAAGAGGCTCCTGCGGCACTAAATAAATACCGTGACGATGTGCTTCTTGAGGGTGATGAAAGTGTAAGGCTTGACCTTTTATTTTCATTGTTCCTCGATCAGCCTGATAAAGCCCTGTTATGATTTTCATCATTGTCGACTTTCCCGCACCATTCCCGCCGACTATCGCAAAGGTTTCTCCCTTTTTTAAAGAAAAATCGATCCCGCGTAACACTTCGTTGTCATTGAATCTTTTATACAACCCTGCAATTTCTACTAGATAATTAGACAATTTATCCCTCCCCCCCTTGATTAAAGCGCTTACATTTCGGTTTTAAATAAACAAATTGACATTTCATTTACATTTGCTTACTTGACGAGATATTCATTATATTTTTGCATCATTGAAAGAAATGATTTAATCCTCACAGTCATCATATTATTGGCATGAATGTAATATTCATTGACTATAAGAATTTCTAGCGAAGGAAAAAAATAATTAATAATCATTTGTAACGCTCATATACATTTGTTGAATGGAGGATGGTCATGGCCCAAGATGTGTATTCGAAAAGCATGCTGACAAAAGTAGCCTGGTACTACTACAAAGAAGACCTTACACAAAATGAAATCGCAGACTATCTCGGACTAACGCGCAATCAAGTTGTACGTCACTTAGAAAAAGCAAAAACAGAAGGAATCATCCAATTTCATATTTATGGAATGGAAGCCAATTGCTTAGAGATCAAAAAAAAATTAGTTAGTCATTTTCAACTAAAGGATGCTTACATTATCCCGGCACCAAAAAACAAAGCAGATATCAGACAGTCATTAGCAAAGGCTGCTGCCCAAACTGTACAAAGCAACCTCACTGAGAACGACCTTATTGGAATTGGCTGGGGCCAAGCTGCACTGCAAACAGTTGACCAGCTATCTATCGATCCAGCAAAAAATATTTCCATTGTGACACTTACTGGGGGTGTTAATCACTATTTTCAAAACCGAAACCATCATAGCGAAGGAGGTTTCCAAGGGAAAATATTCGCCATACCCGCTCCATTTATGGCCTCCACAGATGAAATGGCTAGATTATTATTAACTGAACCCTCTGTGGCTGATATTTTAGATCTGGCTTCTCTAGCCAAGCACGTAATCGTTGGCATCGGCAGTCTGGCACATGATTCCACCATTGTGATTGAAGAAAAGTTAACGATTAAAGAATTAGCTTATATAAGAAACCAACAAGCCGTTGGCGATATTCTCGGACAATTTTTTGATATAGAGGGAAAGATTATCGATCTGCCTTTACATAAAAGATTAATCGGAGCCTCTTTAAATAAATTGAAGGAAATGAATGTCATAGCCGTTGCAGGGGGTGAGGAAAAGGTAAACGCGATATACGGTGCATTGAAGGGTCAATATATCTCGACTCTGATTACAGACGAAGAGACCGCTGCTGCTTTAATGAAACTAGGAGGTGATTAAATGGAGTATGTATTAGCATTGGATGGCGGAACTGGCAGTATTCGAGCAGTTCTTTTTAATCAAGACGGCGAACAGGCTGGAGTGGCTCAGCACGAATGGGTGCATAAAGTGGACCCGCTCTACCCCGGCTCAATGGATTTTGACACGGAAAACAATTGGCCTCTCGTCAAGCAATGTATGAAAGAAGTGATTCAACAAAACCATATACACCCATCCAGCATAAAGGCAATTAGTGCAACAAGCATGCGTGAGGGCTTCGTGCTCTATAATAAAAGCGGTTACGAAATTTGGGCATGCTCAAATGTTGATGCTAGAGCATCTGAAGAAGTGAAAGACTTAAAAGAATTAGACGATAGTCTGGAAGAAAGTATATACAAACTTTCAGGGCAGACCTTTGCGCTAGGAGCATTGCCTAGATTATTATGGCTGAAGAATCATAAGCCCGACCTCTATGAACAGGCTCATACCATCACAATGATTAATGATTGGATACTCTATAAACTATCCGGAGTTCTTCAAATCGATCCCTCTAATGGCTGTACAACAGGCATGCTAAATCTGCTGGATAGAAAATATTCAAAATCCATTGCGCAAATATGCAGTGTTAAAGATCATCTATTCCCACAAGTAAACGAAGCAGGAACCATCATAGGAAAAGTAAAAGAAAGCGTTGCAAATGAGGTGCAATTGTCGCCACATACATTGATTGTTACTGGCGGAGGTGACGCTCAAATGGCTTCAATTGGCGTCGGAGCCATACAGCCTGAACAAACCGTTATTTCTGGCGGGTCCTTCTGGCAGCAGGAAGTCAATGTTTCACAGCCATTCGTTTCTAAAAATGGCCGAATCCGTACCAACTGTCATGTACTGCCTCATTTATGGCAGATTGAAACAATCGCATTCTCACCAGGGCTAGTCATGCGCTGGTTTCGGGATACCTTTTGCGAACAGGAAAAAGAAGAAGCGCTTCGATCCGGTGAAGATGTATATTCCATTCTTGAAGATAAAGCGAATTCTGTTCCTGTTGGTTCTCATGGAGTCATACCGATTTTCTCTGATGTCATGATTTATATTTCATGGCGTCATGCTTCACCCTCTTTTATTAACTTAAGTATTTCACCGGAAAAGTCAGGCAAAGAAGTGCTTTTTCGTGCATTAGAAGAAAATGCCGCCCTCCTCACCTATGGAAACTTAAAAATGATTGAAGAAGAAACCGGATTTTATCCTAAGGAGGTCATTTTTACCAGCGGGGCCTCTAAGGGAGCATTATGGGGTCAAATATTAGCAGATGTTCTCGGCATCACTGTAAAGGTTCCGGTTATCAAAGAAACGGCTGCACTTGGAACAGCTATGTATGCAGGCGTCGCTGCCGGCCTGTATTCAAGCATTCAAGCTATTGTTCAAAAAGTAGTAAAGTGGGAAAAAACATATCTGCCAGATTTAGAAAACCATCAGCAATACCAGGTAATTTTTCGACAATGGCGTTCAGTCTATGTTGAGCAATTAAAATTGGCTGACCAAGGACTGACTGAACATATGTGGAAAGCACCTGGTGTGTAAAAACCGCAGAAAGGGCGTGCACAAATTTGAAAAAAGTGAATGAAAATGATTTTGAATACCGCTTCGGCGACAATGGACCGAAATACTTAACAAAAGGACCCAATGTCGATTTAGGTGTCGTCGTTTTAAAACCGAATCAAGACTTCCCAAACCATTATCATACTACTTGCGAAGAAATCTTCTACATCCTTGAAGGAGAAATAAACTTCTATATTAATAATGTCAAAGTACCTGCAAAACCAGGTGACATGATTCAGTGCCACCAAGGCGATTCGCATTATCTAGTAAACCATTCCGATAAGAACTTCAAAGCCGTTTTTATTAAGTCACCGCATATAAAGGAAAAAGATTCAGTGACGATTGATAATCCAAGGTAGTTTATAAAAGGCTGTTTTCGTATACTTTGCTGCTTTTTACAATAGTGGTTGATTTCTTCTCAGGGTGCTCGCTTTCCGCGGGGCGGGCGGTGAGCCTCCTTCCGCTCCAATCAACTTTTTTCAAAAATTTGTCTTATCAAAACCTATGAAAAAACAACAATCTTTTAGAAAAGAGCCTTATAAAAACAGGAGGGATTCTAATGACTTGGGGATTACAAAACCGTATTAATAAGCTTATTCCAAATGGTAAAACCGTCATGCTGGCCATTGATCACGGCTACTTTTTAGGACCAATCACTGGATTGGAAAATCCATATGAAACCGTAAAGGAATTATTACCGTATACCGACTCATTATTTTTAACGCGTGGAGCCCTTCAATCCAGCTTTCCAGAGGACATAACAACCCCCATTGCTCTCCGAATATCGGGGGGTCCCAGTGTATTAAACAACCTATCCAATGAAAATCTTGTCACACCCATTAAGGAAGCCATTCGTTACAACGCTGTAGGCGTCGGGGTCTCAACATTCATAGGAAGTGAAAATGAAACACAAACAGTAACCAATCTAGCAAATGCAGTAACAGAAGCGCATGATTATGGCTTAGCTGTCCTCGGAATCACAGCTGTAGGAAAGGAATTAGAAAAACGCGATGCCAAATTCCTCAGCCTCGCTTCCCGTATTCTAGCTGAAATTGGCGCCGACATTGTGAAAACCTACTACTGCGACAACTTTGAAAAAATAACAACCACCTGCCCTGTCCCCGTCGTCATTGCAGGCGGACCCAAATTCGATACGATCCGCCAAGCGTTCGAAATCACCCACAACGCCATGCAGCAAGGAGCCGCCGGCGTCGATATGGGCCGGAATATATGGCAATCGAACCATCCATTGGCGATGATTAAAGGGATCCATAGTATTGTGCATGGAGGACAGTCGGTGGATGAGGCTGTGGAGATGTATGAGGAGACTGCTAAGGCGAAGGTTTGATTTATCATTTAAAATAAATTTAGTACACAAACAATTTTAAACAGAAACCCCTTGTATGAAGGGCTTAGAAGTCGAAGCCGATTCATACAAGGGGTATTTTGTTTCAGTATCTGCATTTGACTACACTATTTCTTTTTTGACGGGCGGATGAAATACTCATCGACCCGGTTTCACTATTTGTCGTCCCCTGTCCTTTTACCTCTGGAGAACTTAAACCAGCCTTTGAATCAACCTTTTTGCGTTTTTCCCTTTTGGTCCTCTTCACATACCTTCTCTCATTGCTCAAAAATTTAATGCATACAAGGAATAAATTCCCCTTAAAAATGGAATTATATCCAATTAGAGGAGGTGTGAATAATGACAAAAAGAATCGCGGTAGAAAAATCTCTTTCTAATGTCTCGGATGCTCTTAGAGAAAAGGGATATGATGTTGTAGAACTAAATAATGAAGCTGGCCAAAATGAAAGCTATTCAGCAGTCGTGGTGACAGGACAAGATTCAAACGTAATGGGAATGCAGGATGTTCAAAATCCTTCCCCGATCATCGAGGCAAGCGGATTGTCTGCAGATGAAGTTTGCAGAGAAATCGAGGAAAGGCTTCAATAAGATTATTATCTTAAAGATTAGATAGAAAGGGATCATTTGATGGGGGACTGCTCCATTACATGATCCTTTTTGGTGTAATACTACGCTGATCATCTAATAACATTGGACAATAACTATTGTCTTTGCTAATAAATATGCTGTTTTTACGGCTAATTTGAGTGATAAAGCTTTGTTATTTTCATATTAAACGCTTGATGGTTTTTGGCTGCTTACAAAAGTATCCTCCACATCTTCAACGATACTTGTCCAAAGAGGCGAGGGTCAGGTACCAAATTTACAACCTTTCACAGATTTTCATCATATGTGCATTGAATATTGCAATTTACGAAAATATTTTAATATAAAAAAAGAGCCACACGGTTAAAAAACAAAATCCATGTGGCTCACATTAATCATTCCTCATCTATAAAAAACTCAACACTTTCATGCTTTAAAGCCTTAGAGGTCAGGCACCAGAATGCATAGCTAATTATTATGGAAGCTCTATTTCTTCTGCAGTCTTGATGACGTCTTCTGGAATAGTAATTTCATCAACACCATTATAGTTACTAAATGTAGCATTTGTCGTTTGCTTCATCGTTACTTCCTCTTCACCTTCAACCGTTTTAATAGTCATGTTGATGACCATATCAGTTAAATTAAAGCTTTCTTTATCAATTGTATATTTAAAATTCAAATCACTTATATCTATATTTTCAAGCGCTACCCCTAAATCTTGACCTAAGCTTTTTGAGATTTCTTCTTGAATTAAATCATTGAATTTATCACCAGAAGCACTAAGTGTTAAGAAATACGAAGCATCGTCTTGCTCAAACTTAAATTCCTTAACATAGGCTTGCATCTTTTTCAATTCAGCTGCTGGATCTCCTTGCTCCTCTGTTGCTTTTATCATCTCAGCAGACATGGTTTCCGGAAGCTTTACCCACATTTTTTCCGTTGGCTCAAACATATAAAATCCTTTATCAGTGAAATAAGTCTCCGATTTCACAGGCTCTTCTCCTGGAGCCTCTAGCGACATCACTTGATAAAGTGCAATTGGGTCATGAATAAGATCCATATCGATGGTTGATTTAACCTTCATTGTTTCAGAGTTACTACTAGAGGTAATCGCTTGATCATTGTCGACTTTCACAGATACACTTTTCAACTTATTGCTAGCCGCAATCGTTTGATCAAATACTTCTTCTGATGTAAGAGATTTTTCATTTGTTTGCGTTTTTTCATCCGAGTTAGATTTTCCAGCATCTGAAACAGTTGTCGCTTCTTGGCCACAAGCACCTAAGGTCACAAGCAATGCTAGAAAAGGAATAGCTAATAACTTTTTAAATTTCATTATTACATTTCTCCTTTTTATAGAATATATACATAATATAATAAAATTGAAAATATATGATGATATTTTACAATTTTGATCATAATTGTAACTTTCACACTAGGTATATAGTTTTACATGAGGAAGAGTTTTGTAGGGGGGTCAGGTACCTGTATTTTAGCCTTTCCATTTTTTGCACTCATCCACTTATGTAACCTAACCAATTAAAAAGCTGCCCTAAGGACAGCTTCGCATTGCTAAGCATACATTTCACATTTTATGTTAGTCATAGGCTAATCCACAGGAGCACCGATGTTTCCCAAATAACAGATGATAAGATGCGGGGAATTCCTGATTGACTCGTTGAACATCCTGTGCAAATTCCATGCTATCCTTTGGTACTGGCAAAAGTGCATCCGCTTTTTCTTGAGAATCGATATTAGCTCCAGGTGGTACGAACCTATTAGGTGGAATTCGAACGCCATTTGTTACTACTGCATTATACGAAATAAATGCGCCTCTCCCAACAATTGCGGTATAAACAATCGCATTAAAACCAACAAATACTTTGTCTCCGATATAACAAGGACCATGGACAAGAGCACCATGAGCAATGGTTACTTCATTTCCAATGAACACCGAATACCTTTTTCCCCCAACCGGAATCCTTTTATTTAATAAACCATGTAAAATTACTCCGTCCTGAATATTTGTATTAGAACCTATATAAAAAGGGGTTCCTTCATCCGCCCGTATGCTGACATTAGGTGCTACATAAACATTGTTTCTAATAGTAACATCACCTATGACACTAGAAAACTGACTGATAAATGCTGTTTTATCTATTTTAGGAAAGCGTTGAACTGGATTAAATGAAGTAATAGGGCTTGGACTAATGAAGGGTTCAAAACCGTGAGAGTGCTTATAGTTTGATCCTTTTTTTTCTCCCAATTAATCACCTCCTTAACAATCTATTTGCATTTTATGCAAATTGATTGAGTAAGGAATGGACTATCTTTAAAAAAATTATGAAATCATGTAACTATTCCTATCCATACAGAACTGGATATCACTGACTGATTGGATCGTCGCGTTTCCATCCTCTTTCACATTCGTATAGAGTTATTCAGTTCTAACCTCCTCAACTGCTCTATCCACATCTTCCTTGTGAAGCAAAGGGACAGTTCTTACTTTCCCTCTTTGCTTTAAAGATTTGGTTCACTTAGCGGGGATGCTTGGTTGATTGTAAGCCCAGGTAGCAAAAGCCTATCCTTTCACGTTATCCCTTATTTATCATCTCACCTGTTTATCGTACATCTCACAAAATCCAAATATAAAATCAATACTCCATGACGGTACTACCTTCATGAGCTATGAATTTCAGTAAAGCATCATTCATGTTATCCAAAGCATAAATTTCTCATAAAAAAACGAAAAACACCTGTTACCTAATAGGGAATCAAGTGCAATATAAAATACTGAATTACTATTTCCACTTTAAACCAACAATCCTGTTTAATTTCTTAATTTTTTGGCCTGTTCCCTATAACAATACTTCAGTAGATAAAATGTAATCTCGCCTAACTATAGTACAATTTTTCAAAAACAAAATATCATTATAAAAACTCTTGATGGTACAACCATCAAGAGTTTTTGATTTTCTTTAATCTCATTTATAATTTCTTTCTATTTATCTATCTTAAAAATCTTCTTCCCAAGCTTCTTTTGCATCCAATAACCTTTGTGATAAAAACTCATAAAAATTTTCTGCCGTATTGTAGTCATCAAGTCCTCCTTGCTTATTCCAAGCTATTACTGGGCACTCATTATTCTCCATATTACTTGTATCTAAACAATAAGCATATTCATCTATATCTTCAATTACTATTAAATTCTCACTCATTCCTAAATCCCTATAACTCTCCGTTTCAATAACAACAGTAGCAATATTAGACTTAGCCACTCCTAAAATATCTACACCATATAAACCACCAGACCCATAATTATTTAAAAACCACTTATAACTTTCTGGCAATTTTAACTTTAGGCTATCTTGAACATAATCAATCTGTTTTCCAACTACTCCTGCCATGTAATATGTCATCTCGCCCAATTCTCGTTACAATCACGTAATCCAAGTATTTAAAAAGAACTCCATGATGGTACAACCTTCATGAGGTCTCAATTCTCAAATAAATCATTTTCGTTTTGACACACTCAAGAATCCTCAATTTCTTTTTGTTCACTAGCTTTATGTGCCTGTATGGTTACCATCTTTAGCATTACGAGCTTTGTCATTCTATTGTTCAAAATAAATCGAGTAGTAAGTCTGGTAGTTTTACTTTTTAGTCACTGCAACCAATCTAATATGTCTGCCTTACCATCATGAGCTTTTGATTCAAGAAGGGAAAATTTTAACCATAACATTAATAAATCATAAAAAACCTTGAAAGGCATATGGCCAATCAAGGTTAATAAAGCCTATATTCTAAAATTTAATATTCCCTAAAATGATTTAAAATTGTTTTTTCCACTTCAATATTATTACCGTAAATCTCAAAAAATGAATAATCAAAAGTTCGAATTTCTATTTCTGCTAATGGATGTTGTAATCCCTCACTTTCTTCAGTTTCGGGTAAATGGTCGAAATCCCAATTTATTTTTTCCCTTTTTGAACAGCTATGAATACTCCTGACTCAAATTGTATTACTCTTTTCACTTTATCTATCAATTCATCTGTTGATAGTACAATACAAAGTTCCTGTGGATTCTTGGGAAACAAATCGCGAAGAGATGACTCACTAGTTCCTAATACATCAAAAATATACCATTCATGAGTTTTTGTATAATCCTTAAGGGATATTAAAATTTCTGCAAATTGCCAACCTAAACAAGAAAGCTCTTCATTAAAAAATTCACTACCACGTAGCTTTAGCATAAAAGCTGGTTCTTTTAATTCCATAATTCAACTCCTCTAAGAATTATTCTTTAAAGCTCCATGATCCATCCTTAAAAATAGCTGGATGTGAATGTGGGTTTACATGGTCCCCTCTCCCATGGTCGGTCCAGTCTGTCCTTTGAATCGGCTTCCCATTTCTTCCCCACTCAAGTGTTTGAAAATACTCTCCTTTTCTACCTTTTTTAATCCCAATTTGAGTGTGTGGATTCATAGATTCCGGTATGTGAGAAGTACCGTTTACCATTTTTCCATCTTTATTTCTTGGTAAGCCTAATTTTTCCCCATTGGTATCCTTAGGCACATACTTAGGTTTTACCGTACCCTATGTTGTAATCTTAAAAGCAAAAAATAAAAAAACTCACCATCTAAAACATTATTAAACTACTTCTTTTTCCTTTATTATCGGCAATATATAGGCTGTCTTATGCTTCATCATGCCGTAAACAATATTCACAAGCCTTCTCATTATGCAAACCAAAGCTTGCCCCTTTGTTTTGCCTTCTTTTAGTTTCCTTTGGTAGTAAGCATGGAACACTGGGTTCCGAGGTAGCTTACTCCCTTTTGCTACTTGCACTTGTTGCACTGCCAAGTTGTAAAATAAGGCGTGCAGCGCCCGATTTCCCTGTTTACTTTTTTGTTCCTTGCCTTTCCCACCAGACCCAAAGTAAACAGGCGCAATCCCCGCAAATCGTGCTAATTTATTGGCATTTGGAAAGCGTCTTACATCACCTATCTCAGCTATTAGTGCTGAAGCTGTCACAAGGTCAATCCCTGGCATGGAATCTAGTTGAAAGTCTAGTAAGCTCATTAACTCTTTTAATTCGCTTTCCACATTGCCAATTTCCTGCTTTCCAAATAAAATGTGGCGCACAATACTTTCTACCAAAAAGTTTCTTGTCTCCTGATATTCTTTTGTTGTATTCCCATCCTCTTTTACTAGCTTTAATATTTCATTTGCTTTTTTCACCGAACAAGTATTATTGCTGACTTCTAATAAAAAGGTGGTCAATTGTTTTACACTCACACCCTCTAAGCAAGATGGTGAAGGGTACCTTTCCCAAAATGCTAGTGCTGTTTTTCCATCCACCTCTGAGAAAAACTTCTTATAGCTTGGATAATGATGGCTCAATTGAATGTGCAGTTGGTTCTTTAAAGCACATTGTACCTTTACTAATGCATTTCTTCTAGTAACCAATTGTTGTATCGCCAATATAAATCATTCGGTTTCGCGACAGGTAAATGGTTCAGTTTGTTCAACAATATTCGTGCCACACATTCTGCATCCCAACTGTCACTTTTTTGTGTGGTCATATGGCTTTTTCGTTCAGCATATGAAAGCGCTGGATTCACTTCTTTTACAACTTGTCCATGTTCTGCTAAAAACTGAGCCAACGCTCTTCCATAGCCTCCGACATCTTCTAAACCAAATACAGGGGTTAGCCCTTCTTCCATCAGTTTATCAATATCCAGTAAAAACGTAGAGAAAGCGGACGTTTTATTTTCATAACGTAGCATTCACGCTGCGGGACTCTCCGAGCCCCTTGGTCGCCAGGAGAAGAAGCAGGAAAGCAGATTCAGGCGACAACCCTGCAAGCCTAAGAACTTCGTTCTAAGGCTCGCAGGGTTCGTGAATGCGAAAACGTTATATGCCAATCCGTCTCGATTTGAAGAAAATTCTTATTCAATACAAGGGCGCTTTTCTGGAGTAACGAAAAGCCTAATTTCTCAATTTAATGCTGAGAAATTGGGCTTTTTAATATAATTTCCTTAACGTTGTAAATCCGCATTTTCCTGATGCTACCCTGACGGTACCCCAATATGAAATTATCTAATAATATAAAAAAACTCGAATGGATTAAGCCATTCAAGGTTTTTTAAGTAAATTCTTTTTTCTATTAAAATATAACCTTTAATGTACTACAAAACACTCTTCATTGCTTCATTGATCATTTCTTCAAAACTGTTATGTTCCTCCACTATATCCCCACTCGGCTTATCGAGTTCGAGGAATACATAATTGTCTATATCCAAGCAATACCAAGAAATATTTGAATCTCCAAAAAACAAATAATTACTATCCCATTCATTATCTCGCCAAATTTCATTTGCTCCAATAAAACCATTATTTTTATCATCATGTTTCGCATTGTAGATAACTAGTCCATTAAATTCTAACCCATTTACTTTTTTTAAAAAATTTTCGTATTCACTTATCCATGGATTTTCACTTATGTTTCTTGAAATCCATTCTTTTATGGTTTGAATATTTTCATTGCTCGCAGGTAACATAATTGACTTTCCATCTCGGTTTTTGATTTTTTCAATATCAGCCAGTAAATCTAGAAACATGTTCTCACCTCTATTTTTTAGTTTTTGGATATATAAATCCTTCTGGGATTGGCCATTTAATATTAATTGAATCTCCAACTTTCATGCCTTTTGTTAAACCCTTTTGTGAATTGGTAAGAACCTTATGATATGGGTCATTTTTAATTAAGATTAAATTTATGAAATCATTTGTTCCTCCATCATCTAAAGGTAGTTTATGATGAACCTGATATCCATCTGGTACCAATCCACTTTTTAGATTTTTAATATCTGTTTCTGTTAAACCTGCATCAAATAGTTGTTTTATTTTTTTCTCATCACTTGCTAAATCTTGTAGAAAGTTTTTTCTCTCAGAACTATTAAATTTCTTTCGCAATTGCTTGAACTCTTCTCGATCACGTTTTGTATAGGATACTTCTTTTTCCAAGATGTCCTTTAGTAATACTTCTTTTCCTTTTAACCTACCCACGTGCTCAGCACCTTCACCCGTACCCTTACCAACCCCATCCTTTACCTTCCCAGCAATCATCACAATAGAATCTCTCACACTCTGCGCT
Organism: Cytobacillus purgationiresistens; assembly: GCF_030813235.1. Taxonomy (GTDB): domain Bacteria; phylum Bacillota; class Bacilli; order Bacillales; family Cytobacillaceae; genus Cytobacillus; species Cytobacillus purgationiresistens. The sequence goes on from NZ_JAUSUB010000003.1 coordinate 196,561, forward strand.
CTTTCCCCAAGTGTTGGAGATGGAATATGTGCTCCATTCGCCATGACGAATTGCGGTGTAGGAATGCGGATGTTCCGGATCTTCCTGCCTAGTTCGGTGGCGGTATTTCTTAAGCTGTTGAAGCTTTTCGTGACGGCTTGAAAGACGCTGTCGGTCGCTGATTTGATTTTGTCTGGGTTGACGAAGTTTTTGAGATTGCTGAGATGTTTGCCTCCCCATTTGACGACTTTGGTGGTTCCTTTGACGAGCGGGCCTCCAAAAATGGCGGCGACGAGAGCTGCTCTTTCTAGGTTGCCGATTTCCCTGCCGGTTATGAAGTCTTTGCCGGAGATGGCTTCTACACCCGATTTTAGATTTGAGATTCCAGGAACGACATCAAGCCCGGTTGAGAGCCAGCCCAGTTTAGATTGGTTTTCTTCTACGTCTTTGACTTCAGCTCCTGCTACGCGATATTGTTCTGTATTTAGGACCATGGTCTGTGCTGGGTGAGTGACCTGCATTGGTCCGTATGCTAGAAGCTTGCTGAAGTTGGGGATATTTAATCCGCCCAGTTGAATGCCCAATTGGCTCGGCTTGTACTGAGAAATGCTTAGTTTCCCAGTTTGAAAGAGGCCCTTGATTTCATTAACAGTCTGATTTAATGTTCGAATATCCTGTTCGACGGTTTCCAGCTTCGATGTTTGGCTGCGGTCTAATAGATGTAGCTTTTGCAGGGTGTTTTCCGCATAATTGCTAGCTTGTTTCACTTGCTTGATGAACTCACTGGCGCTGAGCCTTGGCAGTGATACAATATCACTGACTGATTGGATCGTCGCATTACCATCCTCTGTCAAATTCATAGTGAGGTTTTCTGCTTTTCGGAGCCCCTGCTCCACATCATTTTCTATAAAGCCTTGGTGGATGACGCCCGTTGAGGAGGGTTCTAGTCCATGCAGGTCTTGGCGCAAGCCCTGCAATGTTCGCTCGTAGTCTTCTAGCGTATTCGTAAAATAGGCCAAAAAGGGTAGATGTGCCTCTTGATAAAACTGGCGAATGGATTGGCCACCTTCCCCTTTTAGACTGTCTTCCAAAGCCAAAATGGACTCGATATTTTGTTCAATCTGATTTAATTGATTATTTAATCGAGAGATATCCTTTACCGTTTCTTCAATGCCAGAATGTAGTTCCTCTGTATTTAGTACTTTTAATGTACTCCACCTCTCAATCACTTCTCAATCTGTGAACCTTCTAATATGTGTTATTTTATAATTTTAGCAACATATGGAAGTTTGCTCAATATTGGACCAATGAATATCTTGTTTTAGGTTCTTTTATACTATCCTTTATATAAGAAAAAACTCTCACATAAAAGATATGGTAATCTTTTATACAGGAGCTATTTCCTCAGATAAAAAAAAAGCACTGTCTTGAGGAAAGAGGAACATGTGACCGTCAAGAAGATTGAACACATTCACTGTATTTCTAGTCGATTGACATTGACAGAGTGGCTCTTATGATGGAAGAGGTGTCACTAGAATTTGTCTCAAGTGGCTCAAAAATTCGGCACAGGTGTCACATTTTGATGGCAAAATTCACACTTTCATGCTTTAAAGCCCTGGGGGTAAGGTACCAGTTTCCTGTCACCCTTCGCCTTTTAAGCCGTCATCCAATGAAATCACGGATTGAATATCCATTCCTACTTTTCGGTTTCTTGGCCCTGAGTATATAGTTCTTCCGTATACAATACTTTCATTGTACTTCACCCCACAGTACCTCTCAATAAATTAAATATGTAGATTATCAACATAACTAATTTTCGCAACTTTTGGAAGCGTCCTCAATATTGAGTGAATGTTAACTATTTTTTAATTCTTAAAACCCATTACTTTACGCTCTGATTCCTGTTTATTAGCCAAGAGAATTCAAAAACATTATTTAGTTTTTTCCAAAAGTTATTCACTTACAACCATATACATCTTTTTTAAAATCGTGGGGGGCAGGTACCAGAATTGGTGACTCTATTTGTTGTCATCATAACTTGGCACTAGTGTCGGCCATATACAGTAAGCAGTGCTCCCTTTTGCCGTGACATGCTCAATTTGTCTGAAAAAGTGGTTCTCTTTGACTGAAATATTCACCAATTAGCAAAAAATATCAATTTTTCAAAACTTATGTCATAATTTGGTTCATTTCATCGAAATTTATTGCTATGATGAATTAGAGTCTTTTGACCTACTATGAATTCGTGGCTATTTCTTTTCAACGGGATTTGTAGTTCGTAGTGAACTGGTTGAAGGTTATAGATAGGGGGAATGAATGAAGAAGATGTATATTTAACGCCATGAGCGATCATTGTCATGCCGGACAAACGCTCTTGCTGGAGCATGGGATATACCAACCGTGTTAGTATATCCTTATTCGAAAAATATTCAAGGCTCAAATTCGAAAATGGGGTGAAGGATTGTATATTGTGAATGATCATATTGTCAACCGACACACAGTATTCATTTTAGGAGAGTATCAGTCAGATGGGAGCCTATTCACGAGAGTCGTGGAAGAAAACAGGACCTTTCTTGCTGAAAGAAAGCCTATACAGGTTTTGGATGCTACTCTAAACAGAATTGGCTTTAATTTCGAGGGTGCGATCAAGGGAGCAAGGTCCATTCTTGGCAAACGAAATAAGCCCCCTATCATTTTAAATCCAACGCTTGGCATTTGCATGTTTCCAATTAAATCACCTCATAAGGACGACTGTATCTGGTTTAACCCTAACCATATTTTTAAAACGAACGAAATCGGTAGACAAACAGAAGTAGTTTTCAGCAACGGTCACTCCATCAAGGTTGATCTGAAAGTAACGGCATTTAACAATAAAGTGCAGATGGCGGATCAATTAATTAAGATTACAACTAAAAATGCCAGCAATCCCACGACACATTACTTACGGCCAAAAAAAGGCTACGAGATTACAAAAGAAAAAAACGGCAAATACAACTTTGATATTTTTGAAAAAGAATATGAATATGAAGGTGAAAAGGTATGAATGATACGATTATACTTTAAAAAACATTCTTTTCTTATGCTTGCCGAGGTATGTTTCGCAACTTCTATTATATTACATCACTCCCTCATCCTTATTTAATTCCACTGCAGCTCAGATTATACGATATTTAAGCATGCCTAAAGCCTTGCAGATTTAACTCCAAGGCTGGCTTTAAAGAATAATTAATAATGCTGAATCATTGATGTTAATTTTATTATTATATTCGAATAAAGTTATTACCTGCAATCGTTCTTAATGCTCTAGGTGTCAGTCACCAGAATTCTGTCTCCAGTTTTTCTAAAAAGTAATTAAATGAATATATGTTAAATTTTTAAGTGATTCTTATTAAAAGGGGGAACTGGCAGCATGAGCTCAATTAGTCTATTAAAAAATCAGCCGGGATCGTACTGGAGAAGAAGAAACTTACGAATGTAACAGCAAGAGTGGCACTTGTTCTGGATATTTCCGGGTCGATGCGCCACCTATATAAAAATGGTACGGTTCAAAAGGTAGTAGAAAGAATTCTTGCAGTTGCAAGCCAGTTTGATGATGACGGTTCACTGGATGTATGGGTTTATGATAACGAGTTTTCCAGACTGAAACCTGTAACAGAAGCAGATTTTGAAGGGTACGTAGATGATTATATTTTAAACAACGATCTTATTCATAAGTTTGGAAGAAATGACGAGCCTCCAGTAATGGACGATGTAATCCAAAAGTATACGGTGGAAGACCCAGTGCAGACCCAGCTTTTATCGTCTTTATCAATGATAGCGGATGCAAAAGGACAATCAAGAAGCCAGTCGTATCCTCCTCTAATAAACCACTTTTTTGGCAGTTCGTAGGAATTGGCGATTCCAACTTTGAGATTTTGGAAAAGCTTGATGCGATGGAAGGCAGATTTATCGATAACGCAAACTTCTTTCACATCGACAAAATAGAAACCACAACTGACGAACAATTATATGAAATGCTTCTAGGGGAATTTCCAGACTGGCTTAAAAAAGCTAAGGAGAAAAAAGTAATCTAAGAGTTTAGGGTATAAGCTGCTAATTCAAAGTCTTTGGATTGGCAGACACCTATCATTTTATTATTAACTGATCATATGAAACCTAATTTGCTAGTAACCAACATGAGCAAACCATTAAATGAAAATGGACTAATAGATAGATGAATGATTTTACATAAACATTGAGAAATGAGGGAGTGAATCCCTCATTTCACTTCTCCCCCATTCCAATATCTGATAGAATTAACTAAGTCATTATCCCCTCAAGTAAAGTATTTAATTAATCTGCTTTTATTATCTACAATTACCGCTCACCACTAAATCATAAGGAGGAAAAATCCCTTGGTATCATCCAAAGATGTCGCAAAACATGCGGGCGTTTCACAGACGACTGTTTCCCGAGTAATGAATACCCCGGATCTTGTTAAGAAGCCTACGGTTGACAAGGTGATGGCTTCCATTGATGAGTTAAACTATATACCAAATGGCCATGCGCGGTCGCTTGTGCAGAATAAAACGAATACGATTGCACTTTTGTCTGGCCCATTGCATAATCCTTTTTTCGTCGATACGACAACAGCGATCGTAAACTATGCGAATGATAAGGGGTACCGGGTAAATGTTCAATTTGTGAATGACCAGAAGCTGAATGAGGCGTATACCTCTGCGGTCGAGAATAAAGTGGACGGCATTATTATGTCATGCATTCTCATCGATGATCCGATTTTTGAGAAGTTTGAACGAATGGATCTGCCGTTTATTACTTACAACCGCAAGCATAAAATGAACAAACATTTTGTAGAGATTGATAATTTCGAAGCGGGCTATTTATCAGCCAAGCATATGCTTGACCTGGGACACACCCGCATTGCCTGGGTCGGCGGTCCATTAACGGTCAGCACGTTTAACAATCGTTATGAAGGATTCCTGCATGCAATGAAGGATCATCATCATCAATTGCTAGAAGAATATGTCATTCACACCGACACTTCCAAGCACGATATCACGAGTGCCTTTAAAAGAATGATGTCTCTAGAACAGTCCCCTACTGCTTTTTGTGCTGCAACCGATTCAATAGCAATGAATTTAATTGATGATGCATCTAAAGAAAATTTAATCGTACCGCAAGATGTAAGTGTAATAGGCATTGATAATGTCGATTTAAGCAGTCATGGCTTGATTCAGCTGACCACTGTCGGCAGCATTTCCGAGCAGAATTTAGGCTATTTGGCGATTTGCGAATTAATCAAAATGATTGAAAATAAAAAAAATAGTTGCGTAAAAATCACTGAATCTGTTAAAGTATTCAATAGAAATACAACAAAGGCAATTCAGTAATTTTTTTAGCAAAGAAATGAATACGTAACCATTGAAGAGCAATCCCATAATCTATCCTCGTGAACGAATTGAACGGTCACGGGGTTATACATAATCAAAATGGTTACGTATTCATAACGACGTTAGTTTTTTAAAAATTCCATCTTGTAAGGGTTTACACTTAAATTTAGGAGGATTACTGTTCATGAAATGGAAGAATCGAAAATACGGGGAAGAATCTCCGCATATACCCGCTGGACCCTTTAAAATTCGCTTACCCTTTATTCATTATCGTTTCGAATTGCCTGATTATATTCAAGGATTATTAATGTGTGCCGTTGATTTGGCTGCTATACCGCTGTTAATGGAACTGCTCGGCATGCCATTTGAAGTTGCACTAGCCATTGTTGTATTAAACGGACTCTTTTATTTATTGCATCATTTACTTGGTGATCCTGCTGTACCAGGCTGGATTACTCCGGCAATACCATTGATCATGCTATATTGCCAGCAATTCCCGGAAGGTCCTGAACGAGTGCACGCACTCATATCCTTCCAGTTAACATTAGGTATTTTATCGGTGTTTCTCGGGGCATCCGGCCTTGCAGCCAAGGTGGTTCGCTATATTCCGCCCGCTATGAAATCAGGGGTAATTTTAGGTGCAGGTCTTGCCGCAGTCATTTCTGTTTTCCAAATTGGCGGCAGATTTGAAGCTTTTCCTTGGACAATTTCAATTGCCATTGGTCTTGGCTTCTATCTATTATTCTCAAAACATTTCATTACTTTCCAGAATCGCAACCGTTTCTTGGGACTGATTGCTAAATTGGGCATCTTCCCAGTTATCCTACTGGCCGTATTCATTGCGCCAATATTCGGCGAGGCACCATGGCCAAAAATCGAATGGGGTTTCTCATCACCAGATTTTATTACATTATGGAATGAATACACTGTCTTCGGATTAGGCTTGCCGCCGCTTATGATGTTTGTAACCGCTTTACCTACTGTTTTAGCCGCTTATATTGTATTATTTGGCGATGTGTTGCAAACGAAGGTATTGGTTGAAGATGCACAAGCTGGCCGTCCTGATGAAAAAGTGGAATATAATCCAAGCCGAGCGCACTGGATCTTCGGTATACGCAATAGTGTGATGAGTATCCTTGGTCCTGATGTAACAATGGCCGGTCCATCATGGACAGCAATGCAAGTCGTGATGGTTGAGCGCTTCAAAAAGGGACGAAAAGCAATGGATTCATTCTATGGCGGAGTTGGTTCCTTCCGCTGGGGTACAAATACCGGACTGCTTCTATTGCCAATTGTTAGTTTAGTAGAACCCATATTAGGTGTGGCCATGGCATTGACCTTATTGGTTCAAGGCTATGTCAGTGTAAAAGTGGGTGTGCTTGAAGCACGCAGCCAGAAGGATCTCGGTGTTGCCGGCATCATCGGTGCTGTTCTCTGCATTAAAGGCGCTGCATGGGCTTTCGCCGTCGGAATCATCCTTTGCTTCTTGCTCTATGGAAAAGATTTCTTCAAAGGTGAAGTCGACAACACTTTTACAAAAGATGCAGTACCACAAGATCAAAATCAAGATAAGAAGGTGAGTTAATGAAGAAACAAATATACATGAATGGAGAATGGAAGGATTCAGCGAACTATGCTGACCTTCTCTCCCCATATACAAAAGAAGTGATTGCATATATTCCGCAGGCAACAGAAGAAGAAGTCAACGAAGCCATCTCAGTGGCACATAGTAAAAAAGAAGAAATGGCCAAACTAACTGCTTATGAGCGTGCTGCTATTCTGGAACAGCTTACACAGTTATTTATCGAAAATCGTCAAAAAGCAGCGGAAATCATCTCAATGGAATCAGCCAAACCAATAAAATTTGCGCTTGGCGAAATTGACCGCACGATTGAGACCTATAAATTTGCAGCTGAAGAAGCAAAGCGCCATACCGGAGAAATGATTCCAATGGATGCGGCAAAAAACGGAGCGAACCGCTTTGGCTATACCATTGAACAGCCAATCGGCGTCATCGCTGCCATTACACCATTCAACTTCCCGCAAAACTTAGTGGCGCATAAGGTTGGTCCTGCGATTGCATCCGGCAATCCAACTGTGCTAAAGCCAGCCTCACAAACACCGCTTTCTGCATTATTTTTAGCAGAATTAATCGATCAAACCGCGCTACCAAAGGGAGCCTTTAATGTAGTGACCGGTAGCGGAAAAACCGTCGGAGACGCATTTGTTAACAGTGATCTTGTAAAAATGATTACGTTCACTGGCAGCCCTGGGGTCGGCATTGGCATCAGAAATAAAGCTGGACTGAAAAAAGTCGCACTTGAATTGGGCTCAAATGCCGGGCTAATAATTGATAGAAATGTAGATTTGAATGAGATTATTCCAAAATGCGTTACCGGAGCATTCTCCAATCAAGGGCAGGTTTGCATATCCCTGCAAAGAGCGTATGTAATGGAAGAATTATATGAAGCATTTGTTTCAACATTCACAGAAGCAACTAAGAAGTTAGTGATTGGCAGCCCAATGGATGAATCAACCGATCTATCTGCGATGATACATCCAGGAGAACAAGAACGTGCACTCAACTGGGTTAACGAGGCGGTTGAAAAAGGAGCAGTCATTTTAACTGGAGGCAGAATTGAAGACGGCATTTTCCAGCCAACAATTTTAGCTAATGTCGACGCTGCAGCAAAGGTTTCCTGTCAGGAAGTGTTTGCACCTATCGTCATCGTTAATCGTATTTCTTCTATTGAAGAAGGCATCGCAGCCATCAATGATTCCAGCTATGGACTGCAGGCAGGCATTTTCACCAATGATATCAACACTGCATTCAAAGTATCTGAACAATTGGAAGTCGGCGGCGTCATGATCAACGATATTCCAACCTACAGAGTCGATCAAATGCCCTACGGCGGAGTGAAAGAGAGCGGAACAGGTAAAGAAGGATTAAAATATGCCATCCACGAAATGACTGAAACCAAACTCATCGTCTGGAATAAAAACTAGGAGTGACCAACATGTCTGAAAAAATCACATTTGCACCAATCAGCTATACAGGCTGGGATTCACTATCCCATCTTGTTGAGGAAGTAAGACGCTTCAATGTCAACAAAATTCTCATCATCACCGACCCATTTTTAAAAGACATCGGCTTAACCGATAAAGTCACTGTACCATTAGAAGAAGCAGGATATGCAACCGATGTATACACAGAAGTTGTACCCGAACCACCGCTTGCTGTTGGTGAAAAACTCGTTGCCTACACTCGGGATCATCAATTTGATATGGTCATTGGCGTTGGCGGCGGCAGTGCACTCGACCTTACGAAACTGGCAGGCACAATTGCTGTCCATGAAGGCAATGTCGCAGACTACTTAAACTTAACCGGCACAAAACAAATTATAAAAAAGGGTCTACCCTCCATCCTGATTCCAACTACATCTGGGACAGGATCAGAAGTCACAAACATCTCTGTCCTATCTTTAGAGACAACAAAAGATGTTGTTACTCATGACTATTTACTAGCCGATGTCGCCATTGTTGATCCGGCTTTAACCATGTCGCTGCCGCCAAAAGTCACGGCTGCAACTGGAGTAGACGCACTCACACATGCCATCGAATCCTATATTTCAAAAAATGCCAGCCCAGTGACCGATGCCTTAGCATTGCAAGCGATTCGATTAATTAGCCAATCCATCCGCACCGCCGTCGCTAACGGCGATGACAAACAAGCCCGTATCGACTTAAGCTATGGAAGCTATTTAGCCGGACTTGCCTTTTTCAACGCCGGAGTAGCAGGTGTCCATGCATTAGCTTACCCACTCGGCGGCCAATTCCATATCGCACACGGAGATTCCAATGCCGTCTTGCTTCCATATGTAATGGGCTATATTCGCCAAAGCTGCGAAAAGCGCATGAAGGATATCTACGATGCGATGGGATTCAGTTCTACCAACCTTTCTCAAGAAGAAGCATCATACCGATGTGTAGATGAATTGAAGCGATTGGTTGAGGATGTTGGCATTCCTTCTTCTTTGAAAGGATTTAATATTGAAGAGGAGGCATTATCTCCATTAACGAAAGATGCGATTAAGCAGACACGGATTCTTGCTCGGAGTCCGATGGCTTTATTGGAAGAGGATATTTATGGGATTTATCGGGCGGCTTTTGATGGGGAGGTTGTTGAAAAAAGCAGCGTCTCGATTATATAAGGAATACCCCCTAGTTACTTCTTATCATGAATTGAATGATAAGAGATAGACATAATGACCTAAAGCCAGCTATACAAACGCTGGCTTTAGGTATTTTAATCATTAAACATTCTCCATTTCCTCAAAGACCTCTTTAGCCGATCTAAAGCTGTCAATCGCTGCAGGTACACCGCAATAAATGGCAGTCTGTAAAAACACTTCCTGAATCTCCTCTTTTGTTAATCCATTATTTATTGCACCTCTTACATGGAGTTTTAACTCGTGCGGTCTATTTAAAGCAGTGATCATGGCCAGATTGATTATACTTCTTGTTTTTTTTGGCAAACCTGGCCTTGCCCACACCTCGCCCCAGCAGTATTCAGTGACCAGCTCTTGCATAGGCCTATTGAAGTCATCTGCGTTTTGAATGGATTTGTTCACATAATCTGAACCTAATACACTTTTTCTGATTTCTAGACCTTTTTCAAATTTTTCTTTATTCATAATCATTCTCCTCTCATTTATAAAAACTATATTTAAGCGATTTGTACTACGACTCCGGTCAACTCTTCGTTTGGAGCTGGAAATAGATCCATTACCATCGGGTCGTGTCCAGGAATTACAAGATCATCTGAAGTGGCTAAAGAGTTGACTAAACCAAAGGCATCAAACATTTCAGGCAAGTTGGAAACGATTGAGAATGGGCGATCATCCTTTATATTTTTATAGAAATGTGTGACATCCGATGCTAAAATAACTTTCCCTTTTTCAGTTTAGATTTCGACTATTTGCAAACCAGCCGAATGCCCTCCTGCTCTATGGACGGAAATGCCGGGCAATACCTCTTTGCTGCCGTTTACAAACTGTACTTTCCCATTGAAGTTTTCTTTAACTAAATGAATAACATCAGTTGTTGTGATATGATGCTTAAATTGTTTTTTAGAAGCATACCTCCCAGTCCAGAACGCCATTTCAGATTCTTGAATAATGAATTGGCTATTTTGGAACTTTTCAGCGTTCCCTAAATGATCGTAATGCATATGAGTAATTGCCACATGCGAGACCGTATTCACTTCTACCCCTAATTTAGGCAATACAGTAAGCGGACATCTTAAAAAGGTTCTCTTTCGCTCCTTTGCAACCTGTTCATTGAATCCAGTATCTACTACAAGTATGTGATTCTCGGATTTTACCAGCCAAATATAGTAATCCATCGGCATCGAATAATCTTCATGCGGATCGGTTGCACCATAAAAATGCTCGCTGCATCTTACTTCACGTGTTGCATATTTTATGGCATACACCTCATAAGCAGGTGTGTCATTCATAAGCAGCTACTCCTCTTTTCGAAATCTCCTCTAGGACAGGAGAAAAGTATTGCAAAAATACCTTCGGGTTCTCTGAAATTGGAAAATGCCCAATGCCCTTCATCTCTATGAAAGTCCCATCTAATTGATCGGCTGCCATCCTGCTCATTCCTGTTGTACATGAGTAATCATATAAAGCCAAGAGCGGCTGCAATAACTACGAAATAATGCGCCTTCGTCAGCGACAATTTTTCGATAATTGTATCGACAGATTACGAGGTAGAATTAATTTGCGAAGCCGATTGACTATCTTGCACTTCTTTATCAGGAATCATACTCACGTAAAGGCCTCCTTATTTTGAAGTCTGTCATTTGACATTCTTTCTAGGAACTTTATTATCTCGGTATGATCTTGTTCAGCATCCCCACTTATGCTGGCACCTTCATAAATTTGTTCAACAAGGGAAGCTAAAAGCACGGGCACCTTCATATCCTTCGCTATATTCGTGACCATCCCTACGTCTTTAAGTAATAAATCCAATGAAAAACCCGAGTTAAAGCTTCTCGGCAAAATAAACGAAGGGAACTTATAATGTGTAGAAAAGCTTTGCCCTGAGCTGCTATTAATTGTTTCTAGTGCTACCTTTTGATCTATTCCCAACTTTTTTATTAACATCATAGCCTCGGTCGTCGCATATAAAGAAGTGGCCGATAGGTAATTATTAATTGCTTTAAGCGCATGCCCTGAGCCCGTTGAGCCGACATGATTTACTTTCTCCCCCATACTCCTAAGTATAGGAAGCGCTTTCAAAAAATCCTCTTTTTTATCAGCCCCCGCCATAATTGTCAGCGATCCTTCTTTTGCCCCTTTCATACCGCCAGAAACGGGTGCATCCATCAAGGTGATGCCTAATGCCTTCCCCTTTTGAGCGAGCTCTTTCGTACTAAGCACATAGGAACTGCTCATATCGATAATCGTCCCGCCTGTTTTCATCGATTGAAGCAAACCACCATCGCCCAAAACCACCGACTCAACAATCGAAGAATTAGGCACCATCGTAATGACAACTTCATGCTGCACACCTAACTCCTGTATAGAGTGAGCAATCACTGCTCCCCTTTCTCTGAGCGGTTTTGTTGCATCTGAATTTGTATCATACACAGTTAATTCATACCCTGAATCCAGCAAATTTTCTGCCATGTACCTCCCCATTTTACCAACACCAACAAAACCAACCTTTTTCATTAATTCAGCTCCCTTTGAAATCATGTTGTCACTCACCCCTTTTCTCGGCTCATTCCGGAAATAAAATATCCAACGAGGCGATCGAACGAATCTCCTGTTCATGGATTGCCCGTTTTCCAGATGTCACGTCCTTCTCCATTAAAGCTTTTGCCTGCTTCTTATGCTCAGCTAAGGAAGACTCTAAATTATCTCCTTGCGCCATTGATATCATTCTAAACGGACGGGCAGACCGCCTTAACGATGAATACATTTCGTTTAACACTTTATTTCTAGCGATTAAAAATATTAAGTTATGAAACTCTTCATTCAAATCATAATAAAGCTCAACATTCTTCTCCACTACTGCCTGCTCTTGAGATTGGATAACATTTTCAAGGTTTACAACAGCCTCTGCCGTGATGTTCACCATCGCTTTTTCCATCGCTATTTCTTCCAAGCGATAAATTACATCATACAACTCATGAATATCCGACTTTGAAAATCGCCGAACAATCACACCTTGATAAGGAATCCTTTGTACCAACCGATCTCTTTCCAGCATCAGTAGCGCTTCCCTCACAGGAGAGTGACTCGTGTTAAACTCCTCTGCAATCGCAGATTCGACGAGACGTTCGCCTGGATTCAAGATTCTTTTGCCAATCCTATGTGAAATTTCTTCTGCAATTATTATTGCTGTTGTTTTTTTCGTTGATGTGATGGGAATTCACTCCTTTCATTATTAAACATAAGATTATCGATAATATTATAGTTTAAAATATATATTATTTTGAAAATTTAGTCAATGTGATTTAGGGTATTTTTATGTTAAAGAATAATTTGTTTATCTATGCTGAAGAGATCGGTTTGATTTATTTGGATCATTGGAAAGCTTGGCCTAATACTGATGATGAGGGGATAAAGGAATATTTGGACGATACTTACTACCCTAATGAACAGGGCATGAGATTTGGAGTGCATTTGCAGAGCAGTTTTTTACTGCGCTATAAAAAAGAAGCGGATAGCTACATCCGCTTCTTTCTTTTACCCTTGAACTCTTCTATTCTTCCTTGATATTAAGAATAGCAATCCACCAGCAAGTAGTATTGTTACACCAATGGCGAGCAGATTATACATATTGGTTGATGTGTTTGGCAGTTTGTTTCCTGTTGTCTTTTTATTTCCGTCTTTTGGTTGAAGCTTTTTGTCTGGTTTCGTTCCAAAGTTGTCCTTAATGCCATCTTTGATTGAAGGTGGTTTTTTACCATCGTCTGGCTTTTTGACAGGCGGCGGTGGAACTTGACCATCGTCGCTGCCATCTGTCATAACTTTGGCAAATGTGTATCCAACATATCCTTCATCTTCCGAGTAGGCAAACACGCTTACTTTATATAATTCATCTGCTTCAAGTCCTTCGTATAGATAGCCCAGCGTTTCTGGATCAACGGATTCCAAGTACTCGCCATCCAAAAATACATCATATTCAAGTAGTTCAGCGTCACCTTCGTATGCCCATGTCGTCTGAATGCTATCTGTTGTTGTTTCAATATCTGAGAAGTAGAAATCCTCACTCAATGTAAAGACATACTCATGCGCCCATCCCACATACTCCTCATCGTCAGTATAGGCTTCAATTTCTACATCATAACCAGTTCCTGGTTCTAATCCTTCAAAGCGATATGTGTGTACCGATCCATCCACTGTATCTACAAGTTCTTCATCGAGGTAGACATTATAGCCTGTAATGGTTTCCTCACCTTCGTATGCCCATGTGACATTGACGGAATCGTAGGAAGACTCCCAGTCACTCACATAGAAATCCATTTCCTCTTCTGTTTGTTCGCCATATAGGACAAACACACCTTTTGCTTCAAGCGCCTGGATTACTTTCATTGCCTCTGATCCTTCAGATATATCTAAAGTAGGCACATCCAAGATGGATACTAAGAATAAATAATCCAGATCTAATAAGACATTCAATTCTTCTATTTGTGTTTCATCAGCTATGATTGCTTGCAAATGCCTCATATTTTTCAACGGGCTTAGATCTGATACAGCTGTTCCAGAAACAATTAGGATTTCCAATCTCGTTAATGCCTCTGATCCTGCCCATTTCAAGCTATCCATATTCGTATAGGATGCTGACACACCTAACAGCGGAAGATTAGACAGCGGACTGAAATCAGTAATTGGATTGCTATCTAAAGATAAATATTGCAGGTTTTTCGCTTGTTCAATCCCTTTTAAGCTTGATAGTCCATTTTCTGTAAGATCCAGCATAATTAAGTTATTTAATTTGGATAGATTAGGCAATCTATTCATGCTGTTACCTACTAAAGTTATTGAATGAATGGCCGTTAGCTCACTAAGCGGTGAAAAATCCTTAACTTGCAAGTAAGAGGCATAAAGCTCTACAAGATTTTTCAATGATTTGAGAGGACTTAAGTTTTTAACTCCTGTCTCATCAATATCTAAGGAAGCAAGCTTTGTTAAACCGCTAATCGGAGATAAATCTACAACCGGATTTCCATATAGAGATAACTGCTCCAGGTTTTTCGCTTTTTCAATGCCTGATAAGTTCTTAATCTCTTGGAAAGATAGATCCAATGATTTTGCATTCTCCATATCGCTGAGCCTTACTTCTCTATCTAATCCCAATGATGCTTTTATTGCTTTTTCAAGGTTTTTATCTTTGAATTTTACGACTTCACCAGTCGGTGCTTTTGCTGTTTTTAATGTGAGCGATGCTTTACCGATTAATCTTTTCTTTTCATAGCCTTTTATTTGGAATTTATATTCGGTGTCTGCTTTTAGATTCGTAAAGGTTTTATCTAATGTTTCACCAGAAAGCTTCTCTTCTTTTCCATTGATTGAGACAACATATTGGTCAGGATAGGATTCATAGTTATAATCTGCCCAATAATCCCAGAAGAGCTGAATCTTTGACTCATTGATGAATCCCTCTCCTGTAAGGATATTCATGTCTTGATCATAATCAACGTAAACTTTCATGCCTTGCTTCTCTAAGTCCGCAATTGATTGTTTTGCAGATGCACTTTCCGAAATCCACAATTCACCATATAGGTAAACTTGCTTAAGCTGCGGAAGTCCTTTGAGAAAGTCCAGGCTAAGCAGATTTGAATGGGAAACATTGAGTTCCTGTAGGCTTGTTATGCTGTTGAGTGCACTCATATCCCTCATCGTCATCCCGCTAATATCTAGTGACGTCAGCTTCGTTAATCCCTTAATTGGCGTCAAATCATTGATAAAGTTGAAACTTACAGTAAGGTGCTCTAGGTTTACTGCATGCTGCAATCCTTCTAATGATTCAATTCCCACCCACGGAGTGGCTAGTGATTTAAGCTTTTCCATATCACTTGCGTAAATTTCACGCTTTAAGCCAAGCTCTTCCTGGACAGCTTGGTAAAGATAGTCATCAGCGAATTCAATCGGCTTTCCTTTTGGTGCAGGTGAAGTTTTGATTTCAATTTCATTTGTGGCAACGGTATTACCTGCTTTGATAGCATCGACTTTGATTTTATAAGTTTTGTCTGCTTCAAGCCCTGTTGCATCGTAGCTATTTTGAAACCCTGTTAGGGTCGTTTTCAGGTTCCCATCGATATAGACATCGAATTTGTCTGCATCAAAAGTACTCCAAGAGATTTGTGCAGAGGTATCCGTTACTCGATAAGCGAGCACACGGAAATCTTCTGCAGTAACCCCTTTGGATCCTTCCTGCTTAGCGCCTTCCACCTGATCTGCTGCTTGTGCTCCATCTGTAGCCGGTGCTGGATTATTAGCAGGCTGCTCTGGATTTGCCGGTTTTTCTGTTGAAGTATTTTCATCTGTCGTTTCAACAGCTGCTGTAACCATTTCTTGATTGCTTGATAATTTCTCTTGGTTGACTGAGTATGTATACTCTTTACCTTCAGTTACTTCTTCATCAGTATATTCATAGATTGTGTATACTTTAGATTGCTCAGAATTCTCCTCTATTTCAAGCGGCTTAATAGTAATAGGAATGATTTCTTCATTTTTCTTGATGGTAAATGCTTGTCCCTCTTCGGGTAGAGTCAGTTCTGTTTCGGAAACCGTTCTCCATTTTAACGTTATGGCCTTTTCTTCATATTCTGGCTTAAGTAATTGAATATCAAACTCTATTCCTAGCTCCTCAACTGTAACTTCTTCACTGCCAGTACTCACAGCGTCTCCTGTCGTCTGCCCAGTCTCATCAGTAGCTTCGTTTGTGACTGCATAAACTGATGAACTAAAAAAAGAGAAAACCAGCATAACAGCGAAAAGCACATGGAAAAACTTCTTCATTGATATTAATCCCCCTTTGTATCTTTTTGGTAAAACTTCCTTTTATATTCTAAAACTAAGAGAATCATATACCCATTTCTGGTAAAAGTATAGGTACTTTCGGATAAAAATTTTACGACAAAAAATGCGCAATAGATTATGCAGAATCCATGTATTGCTGTATTGGAAAGCTATTTTATATAGGATAAAAAGACTGGGATTTTAGGCATAAAAAGAGACTTGCAATCACAAGTCCCTTACAAAAATGGCTATTTAAACCTATTTTTTATTTAAATCGATCCTTATTGGCTTCAAATGTCTCTTTCACTCTTTCAACTACGATTTTAGAACCGCCTTGTTTTTCAACGCTTTCAATCATCATTGAGATGAGCAGTTTTGGGTTTTCTGGGTTGTAGGCAACGAAGAGACCATTTTCTTGACCTTCTTCTGATTCGCTCAATTTCAGCTCAGCTGTGCCTGTTTTTCCGGCGAGCGGATAGTCGTCAATTCTTGCAGCTCGGGCAGTTCCCCCTTGTTCGTGAACGACTTTATTCATAGCTGTCTCTACGCTTTTCGCCAAATCTTCACTGATGACATTGTCTTTCCAAACCTGTCCTTTTTCATCACTTTCCAAAAGAACCGGTTTGATCATTGCACCTTTGTTGATGAATGGCGTATAAGCTGTGGCTAAGTGCAGAATATTCATTTCAACATGACCTTGACCGTAGCCTGAATCAGCTAATAGAATCTCCGTATCAAGCTCGCCTATTTTCGAGGACTCCAATGGAAAGTCGAAAGGCATGTCTTCCTCAAAGCCGAATTCTTTTAATCCTGCTGAGAATTTATCTTTCCCTAAGTCCATTGCGGCTTGGGCAAAGTAAATATTATCTGAAATCATCATCGCCAGATCAAAGTTTACAGGTTTCCCTGGGTCTGATACTCTCGTTACTTTATAAGAGCCCCAAGAATTACCATTGCCCCATTTTAGGCCTTTGATATTCTTTGTTTCATCTAAAGTTAACGTTCCTTCTTTGAGTGCAATGGAACCGGTAATTGGCTTTATGACAGACCCTGGAGCATATGTGTGCTGGAAACGATTGATGAGCGGTTTCTCGCTATCATTCTCTAAATCTCTCCATTCACCCTCAGTCAATCCTAATGAAGCTTCATTAGGATCAAAGCTTGGGCTGCTGACAAGCGCGAGAGTTGCCCCGGATACTGGATCGATTGCTGCCGCTGTACCTGCTTTTCCGTCCAGCTTTTTGTATAATTGCTCTTGCAATGTAAGGTCGATGGTTAACTGAACGTTTTCACCGTTTTCAACCGGTTTTTCTGCAAGGGTTACTTCTGATCCATCTTCCTTTGTGATACCAATTTTGACACCGTTTGTTCCTCTTAGCTGTTCTTCATAGACACTTTCAAGCCCTTTGCGTCCGATGATATCGTTGCTGGAATAGCCTTTGCCTTTATTTTTTTCTAAATCATCCGCATTGATAGGCGTAACGTACCCTACAAGATGGGTTGCTGCTTCCCCTGCTGGATAAACTCTTCCTTTAACATCTTGCTTCTGCACGCCAGGGAGAGCGAATAGTTTCTCTAATAATTGCTTATTATCAGGAGAGACCTTTTTAATGGGAACGAAATGCTCAGGTTGGACCCAATCCGCTTCCAGGGTTTTGTTGATTCCATCAACCGATATCCCCAGCAAGTCTGATAAACCTTGGACTACACTGTCCGTCTGATCGCCCATTTGCTGCGGCACAACTCCAATTTGATAGATTGTCCCGTTAAAAGCGAGAACATCTCCCGTACGATCGATGATTTCTCCTCTTTGCGCCGGGACGTTTGAGTAGCTGATTTTATCCTTTGGGCCTAAATCCGGGAATATATATGTAGAGTTCCAGTCAACATACCAATTCTCTTCTTTATCTATTTCCTCTTTTACTAATGTTGCTTCATGCGTGAATTTGATTTCTCCAGCTGCACTGTTCATTTTTGCCGAGAAGGGTAAATCTACTATTTTTTCATTTTTATCTATTTTGTTTTCTTCGTCTATTTTGTATGTCAACACTAGGTCAGTAATTTCAAGATCTTTATAAACCTTCTCATATCGAGCGATGTAATCTTCTTTACTAATCGATTCCTTTGCTTCGGCGGAAAGTAGGCGATACATTTTATCGAAGTCCTGCTTATTCCAATGTTCGATATATTGCGAAAACCGATCCTCCGGCTTTACCTCTTTATTACAAGCGCTTAACACCACCAGAAACAAGATAGAAACACTAAAAAATATAATTTTTCTCAATGAATCCCCCTCCTCATCCCATTTTACCACTGAACCACACCAAATTTCCACATCGATAGATACGGGTTTTGTGACTATTTGTCGTTCTTTTAGGATGGTGAATATAAAGCCAAATTAACTACTTGGTCCTTTATCATTGGATTTTTGGCAGTTTTTCGGTGGTATTACGGTGGTTTCGGAGTGCCATCTCGGTACCTGTCACCTCCAAATTTCTACATTATTCTACTAACTTCGACAATTTAGTTGATCGGTTTGTTTTTTAAATCACTGTCTCAACTTTATAGCCAATGTTGATGGTTTTTTCCGTTATTTAATCATTCTACTATGATGTGTTATAACCACCTGACATTTACTCAGGCACTCTTACCCGATATCCTGTAAATTCTAGGATATTATTTTACAATTAAAGGTGGTGGAAAAGGTTTTTTTCGGTTTTAGGACTATCATCAATCAGGAATGTATAGAGCTTACTAAATTATTCACCTTTTACTCACTATACAGTTGCTTGTCACCTCATATATCACAAATCCAGAAATAAAGTGTTAAGGTATGCAAAAAAAGGATGCATACGCATCCTCTTTGGTTATATAGTTATTAGTTTGATATTACAGCTAATCTTTCTTCTACTTCTTCTTCTGTAAGGCCGTGTTGTGCGATATAACGGTTGCGCGGGTTTGTACGGCATTCTTCTGAGCAGCTGCGCAAGTATTTGTGTTCATTTTCTTCTGAGCAAAGAATCTTTTTGTTGCATGCTGGATTTGCGCAGTTAACATAGCGCTCACAAGGCTCACCAGAGTAGTAATCCTTACCAACCACTACATGCTCTTTTTGATTCACTGGCACTGCAATTCTTTCGTCAAATACATAAAGCTGTCCATCCCAAAGTTCACCTTGTACCTCAGGATCTTTTCCATAAGTAACGATCCCTCCGTGAAGTTGGGCAACATCATTGTATCCTTCTTTTAAAAGCCAGCCTGAGAATTTCTCACAGCGAATTCCGCCTGTGCAATAAGTAACAATCTTTTTCTCACCTAGAAGCTCTTTATTCTCCCGAACCCATTGTGGCAGGTCACGGAAATTCGTAATATCAGGACGAATAGCCCCTCTAAAATGACCAAGGTCATATTCATAATCATTTCTTGCATCTAACACAACAGTATCTCCGTCATTTAAGCTTTCGTAAAATTCATTAGGGCTTAAATACTTTCCTGTTGTTTCATTTGGATTCACGTCATCTTCTAGACGAAGTGTAACAAGCTCGGGACGGTAACGAACCTTCATCTTCTTGAAGGCATGTTCATCTGAATCATCGATTTTAAAAATCATGTCAGCGAACCTCGGATCATTTTTCATAACTTCCATATATCGATTTGTTTGCTCTTCTGTACCTGAGCAGGTTCCGTTAATGCCTTCATCCGCAATAAGGATTCGGCCCTTTAAATCTAACTCTTTACAAAAAGATAAATGTTCTTCAGCAAACTCTTCACCATTTTCGATTGGTACATACATGTAATACAATAATACTTTATAAGGTTTTTGTTCCATATTTTTTTCCACCTATCACTTTTATATTTGCAAGATATAATGGTTCAATAGGTTTTATACACCATATTCTTACTGAAAACATTATAACAAAACAATCAACTTTTATCATCTTTGCCAGAATACCTCCCATCTTCAATCCTAGGATAAGTGGGGGATGAATGGCTTTTTGTTTTTTAAAAATTATGCAAAATGTGTAGAAGATAATAAATTCGGTATAATTATTTTACGAGCACACATTCGGTATTAGGGGGGGTATGAAACACTATTAGGCATCAGTTGTTAATTAATAAAACAATTGGCTGCTCACATTTTACTTAATAACCTAGGAATCCCCCACTTCAAATGCGTTAGCAGATAAGTGGTTGTAATTCAATTAGCCTATTTTAAGACCTTTATTTGGCATAATAAAAAACTAAATAAATCAAAGGGCATTTGACCTTATATAGAACGATTTTTTTAGCCCTAAAAAGGAAATGAAAATTCAAATTATTGATTCTAAATCAACATTCATGTAAAATTAATTATTTTGGCCTATATCAGAATATTTATAATTATTGATTAATGTATACGATTTATCATATTATAGTATGTAAAGGAGGTTTAGATATGAGCCTTGAAACTGTAAGTTTTGGAGAAATCCTTAGTGATCTTCGTGCTTTTAAAAAGGTAAGTGTGGAGGAATTGGCAACTGAGATTTGTTCAATTGAAGAGTTAATAGAATATGAAAAAGGCAAGAAGTATCCTACCTTGGATCAGTTATATGAAATTGCCGATCGACTAAATGTCGAGGTGAGCTATTTCATTAACTATGCTTCCTCGAGTACCTTCAATTATGTGACCGCAGTCTTTCAATTAATTAAGAAATATAAACGCGAACGGGATTATGAAGCGATTTATGAAATCATAGACAGAGAACGGGAAAACCCTCTCTTTAAACAAATTTCGTCACAGCAGTTTATGCTGTGGCATGAAGGCATTTGCAAATATTATTTACACAACAACCTAACTGAGTCAGTTCAGTTGTTATACAGAGCGATAGACTTAACCAATCCTGATAGAAATAATCTATCAGAGCATGAAATCGAGATTCTGACTAGCCTTGCTATTATTAAATTTGAAGAGAGTGATTTTATTGCAGCTACGAATATATTTGAGGATGCGCTAGATAATCTAGATTCCCTGCCACATATTCTTGATCCAAAAGTAAAACTTCGCATACTTTATGGCTTATCGCAAACATTATCAGGAAGAGATTTATATAATGAATCCCTTAAATATAGTAATCTAGGTATCAATTACTGCATTAATAATGAACTGTTATATTTATTTGGGGAATTTTACTATCAATCTGGGGAAAATTATATAAAGATTGACGAAATTGAAAAAGGAATTGAGTATATCAATAAAGCAAAAGAGGTCTTTATACTACAAAATGATGAAAAATTTGCCAAATTAGTAAGTTTAGAGCTGGATAAATTGTTAGAAAAGTGTTAAAATTTTAATTGTAATATATTTCTAGATTTGAAAGGAGTGCTTTTTTATGAAGAAGTTGGTTTCTACTTCAGTTTTAGCTTTCTCAGTATTAGCTTTTGGTAGTTTTGCTGGTGCGTCAGGTCTGCCTACTCAACACGGTACTGAAGGTTTACCTACTCAACATGGTCTTCCTACCCAACACGGTACTGAAGGTTTACCTACACAACATGGCCTTCCTACTCAACACGGTACTGAAGGTTTACCTACTCAACATGGTCTTCCTACCCAACACGGTACTGAAGGTTTACCTACTCAACATGGCCTTCCTACCCAACACGGTACTGAAGGTTTACCTACTCAACATGGCCTTCCTACCCAACACGGTACTGAAGGACTGCCTACTCAACATGGTCTTCCTACTCAACACGGTACTGAAGGTTTACCTACTCAGCATGGTCTTCCTACTCAACACGGCACTGAAGGACTACCTACTCAGCACTAAAATGGAGTCTGAAAAATATTTACTAGGAAAGCGCTTCCCCGCCAGGAGGTGCTTTTTTATTTGTTTTTTTATATTTAGGGCAGTTATCTTACCAAGGGCTATGGTTATGAGGTCTTCTTCGTTGCTCGCCTTTGTCTACTCCCTTTATATAAGCCTTTTGTAACATCAATATAGGGATTGGATAACGTCGAGGGATTGGGTTGCTTAAAATTCATTCTATCCTCCTAGACTATCTTGGGTATATCATACTACACAAAGAGAAAGAAAGCAATATTTAACACTTAAAAAAGTACCGTTTCCTTTTATTTTTTTTGGAAACGGTAAAATGGAGAATTGATTTGGTTTTAAAGTACAAGAGGTCTTAAGAGGTGAGTTACTCCATGACCTATACTATTATTAAATCACATTCAATTATATGCTGAAAGTGTGATTATCCACTATTTGGTCCCATATTTTTCATCATTTCTTGCAATAAGGATCTTTTTCTATTAAAAATATAACTCTAGGAATATGAAAGGAGTGGGAGAGATGGATTTTTCAGCAATTGGCAGGAAAATTAAAGAGCTTCGTAAAGGTGCCGGATTATCTCAGACTGACTTGGCTCGCGGAATATGTACTCAAGCACAGGTGAGTAAAATTGAAAATGGTGATGTCATTCCTTTCGCTTCGACACTCTATTTCATTTCCCAACGACTTGGGCTTGATGTCGATTATTTTTTTGATGTAAGTATGTCGCCAAGGATGGATTATGTACGCGAAGTTTCTTCTCTCCTGAAGACTGCTAGGAAAAATATTAACTATACTTTAGTTCAAGAAATCGTAGAGGCTGAGGAGAAAAACCCTTTATTTACTGCTAATAAGCATCATTATCAGCTCCTCATTTGGCATAAAGCCATCTCTACCTACCACCATGATCGAGATTTCGACAAAGCGATTCAATTCATTGACCAAGCCATTGGCATGACCTTCGATAAAATTTGGACGGAGCGTGAAATTGAAATTTATCTAAGCAAGGGCATCTTTCATGCAGAAGAAAAACGCTATACAGAGGCTTGGGAAATCTATCAAGCCGCTCATACACAATTGAATAATCTGTTCTATTTGAAAGACTCTACTATTCGCACCCGCCTTCATTATAATTCGGCGAAAACACTCACTCATCTGGAAGAATATGAACGATCCATTTCCTCCTGCCAGGATGCGATTCAGGCATGCTTGCAGAATGATGATTTATATTTACTTGGCGAACTATATTATCAAATCGGTTTTAACTATGAAATGCAAAGACAATACGATGAAGCCATTCTTTTTTTAGAAAAAGCATTGTTTATTTTCATCATGCAAGAAAGCCAATATATCGATTTTGTTAAAGAAAAAATAGTAAAAAACAAGAGTCAGATTATGTCGTAAAGAGTCGTATTTCCCGTGTCATTCGTCGTCCTTTTTTGTATTTTTTGTTGTTTTTTTGTCAAAGGATGTAAAAAATATAATCCTTTAGCCGATAGTATGATAGAATACACCTTAAAATAGCAAAAAAAGGAGAGATTACGAAACGTGAAAAAACAAATGGTATCGATAGCCACTGTAGCTATCCTTTCCTCCACTTTTGCCGCACAAGCGTCTGCTGACACTTACACTGTCAAAGAAGGCGATAACTTATGGACTCTATCTAAGAAATACAACACAACTGTCGCAGATTTGAAGAAGTGGAATAGCTTGAACACTGATTTTCTTCAAGTCAACCAAAAGCTTGTTGTTACTGGGGAGAACACATCTGCTAATCCAGCACCAAACAAACCTGCCGCTCCTGCAAGCAAGCCTCAAGCAAAAAGTACATATACTGTTGTAAACGGTGATACTTTATCAAAGATTGCTAGGCAACATAACCTCAGCTTAAACAAGTTAAAGGAAATAAATAACTTGAAAAGCGACCTTATTTTCCCAGGACAAGTCTTCACTGTATCTGGAAGCACAAGCAATAATAATAATAATGGATCAGGTACTCCAGCTCCTCCAAGTGGTGGCTCTAATGCAGGTTCATACGTCATTAAGCCTGGTGATACGCTTAGCAGCATCGCCATAAAGACGAGCACAAGCATCAGCAATTTAAAAAAATGGAATAACTTAAGCTCTGACTTAATATTTGCAGGGCAAAAGCTTGTTACAAGCGGGAATCAAAGCGGCGGTAGTACACCAGGAACAAGCCCAGCTAATCCTCCGACTGAGGATGTAAAAGCACCTTCAGGCGTAGCGGATCTTTTCACAGAAGCGAAGAAGCATCTCGGTACTCCATATGCATGGGGAGGCACTACCCCAGCTGGATTTGACTGCAGTGGTTTCATTTATTATGTGTTAAATCAATCCGGTACTAAGATTGGCCGCCTTTCCACTGAGGGTTATTATAGCCGTACTTTCTATGTGGACAGCCCGCAGCCAGGTGATCTTGTTTTCTTTGAAGGCACATATAAATCTGGGATCTCACATTTAGGGTTTTATTTAGGAAACAATGAATTTATTCATGCCTCTTCAAATGGGGTCGAAATCACTAACTTAAATAATTCATATTGGAAGAAACATTTTGACGGTTTTAAAAGATTTTATTAAGGCACCTTAGAGGGTGTCTTTCTCTCTATTCAAAAAAAGGAAGCATTTATATTCCTTTTTGCTGTGGAAGCATCTAATATTTTAATGGGGGGTTCTCGATGGATTTACTACTTATTATTACTATCTTAACTCTATTGCTCCTTTTAATGAGTCTGCTATTAATCTATTCGAAACTTTATAGTAAAACTTTAGGGAAATTATGCTTTTTAATTTTTATATTTGCATGTCTATCTCTCCCTCATATTTCCATCATATATAATGAGCTGTCCACTATATACAGGCAAAATTTAATGATGATAAGCACCGTATTTATGATTACTTGGGGTATTACAGCAATATGTTTACTATTTGGTTTATTATTTCGATTTGGAATAAACATAGAAAAGGAGGCCTAATTCGGCCTCCTTTATCTTGCAAGAAATCCCTTTGCTATGGATTTAAATATTTCTTCACCAGTAAGCTCCTGATAGCTCGATTTGCTGTTTTTGGAAGGAGCCATCCTTGTAATATATGGTTGGTTAGCTTTTATAAAAAGCGGACGTTCCATTACGACCAGCTCTCCATGCTGAAGTCCTGTTACTACCTCCTGCGTTTGTTTGAGCTTCAGTCCAGGCTCAACCTTTCTTCTCTCTAAGAGACCGCCTGCACCCATAATATAACTATAATAATTGTCACTCTTCTTTTTCAAAGCTTTTGCTGGAATCGTTAACGCTTGGGCAACCTCGTTAGTGACGATTTTTAGATCGACGTGCTGGCCGTGAATATCTGCTTGTTCGAGCTGATCATCCAGTTGAACGGTGAACCGATAAGTGCTATCCTTGCCCACCTCTGGTTTTTCATTGGGATATGTAAAAACCTTATCAACAGTACCATTAATTTGGGTATTGCTATTTGCATAGGTAATGAATACTTTCATCCCTGGGATAATCTGCTGTACTTCATCCTCAGTTAAATTCCCTTCAATGAGCTGTTCGTTTGAGATAATGGTAATGACCGGATTTGTCAGCTCGTGCTTTATATCTTGAATCGTGCCTGACAATTCACTTGTGACAGCTAGTTGCATGAGGTTAGCATCGCTTGTTTGCTTTAGATCCTCATATTTCGCAATCTCGTTTTCAAATTTTCTTTTTTCCCATTCTTTATCTTTTATATCGCGTTCAATTGATTGGCTGATGTATAAATTTGTATTGAATGCAGCTGCTGCCTCATTGTCTTTATCATCATTATCAGCAGCCGTTCTAGTCGTTCTTGATGGGATAGTACTGAGACCTGTCTGCATACTTTTCATATCAGAAATATGCTGGTCGATACTTGTGATTTCTTTTCTAAGGCGATCAATTTCAGCCTCGAACGTTGCCCTAGTGGCATTGATGTCAGCTGGAGAGTATTCAAACAGCTCTGCCCCCGGTTCAACTGCATCCCCTTCTTCGACTAAAAAACCATCAAATCTGCCATTATTCATATCATAGTATATGTGCTGTTCCTCTTTGGGAATGTAAACACCGGCGGAGGGCAGCGTTTCAAGAAGGTCCTGCTCCTGAACCGATGTCCATTTAGTTATATAATTGATGCGGCTAATATCGCCTCCGCCCTTAAATATAAGGACGATATTCACTGTGAGAAAAATGGTTATAGCAAGCGCTATAATAAGCTTCCACTTCATGAAATCCCCTCTTTTTTATATAATATTTTCAAACTTTATATATGATAGCAGCGATGAAACCATTGCAACGAATAGGTAAAAACCAATAAGCGTAAACAGGAGAAAACGCGGTGATTTCTCCGATAATCTCCTAAAGTAAATGTACTGGATAATCACAGCCCATATTTGGAATAGTGTGATATTCGCAAAAAAATGGATGATCAATTCAATAGATGTCAGTGATTGTACGATGATTCCCAGTGAGAAGATGTTCGATTCGGTACCGACTCCAAGGAAAATACTAAACGGGATATTTACCACCTTTTCTATCAGAAATATGATGGTGACAAACAGCTGTACAGATAGTAGTTTACGATATTCCACATCTATTAATGTCCAAAAAAATAAGGACGGGATAAATATTACTAACAGCGCCCATATCAAACCCCATACGATCTGTCCTGCACCAAAAAGCGTCTTATATGCTTCATAATCACTTCTAGCTAAATCTGTTAAAGACTTCGACACGATCTCACTGCCAATGCCGAAATAAACCGAAAATCCCATAATAGCCATACTAACTGCTACGAGCAGCAATATGCGCTTCCATAAGCCGACAAAACTCTCCTCTTTCCTCAACTGGTGTGAAATAATATAAGGTTCCCTCAGCCCACGAAAAAGAGGTACGCGATAGCCCATAAAGAATGTCCCCCAAGCCAAAATTTACTAGTCTACCTATATTGTAACTTATAAAACATATTTTTGAATAGTTTAAAGGTACCAAGAAAAACCTATTGCGGCGCCTTTCACCGTCAGGTTTCGACAATTAATGTCGAACCTTGACGGTGACAGGCACCTACAAAATCTGTCACGAATTTTAAAGGAGGTTTTATCATGGCGAGAAGTAAGAGGATCTGGAGTCCTGAGCATTTTCATCATGTTGGGAATCGCGGGAATTGGCAAATGAATTTATTTAGAGAGGAGCAGGATTATTTTGTGTTTTTGAAGATTTTGCAGCGCACTTATGAGTTAACTAAGATGGAAATATGCAGCTATTGCTTGATGAGCAATCATTATCACCTGCTGATCCGGACCCCGCATGTGCCGCTTTCAAAGGTGATGAGTCGGATTAACAAAGGTTATACAGACTATTTTAATCGTAAATATGAAGTAAGTGGGCATTTATTTGAAAAGCGTTTCTTCAGTAAACCGGTATATGATGATTATGGATTATTAGAGGTGAGCAGTTACATTCATCTAAATCCCGTTGAAGCCCAAATGGCGACAAATCTAGCACGCTATCGTTGGTCAAGCTACCATTACTATCATTCCCCTTATTTAAAACACCCTGAATTCTTTAATCCATTCCCTCTTGCGCAATCTTTCCCTGGAGATACAATTCATCAAAAAAAGGAAGTGTATTGCAAATGGCTGCATAAGGACTATAAGTTAGAACATATTCATGGTCCGGTTTTGTCTGAAAAATAGGGTCCTGCTTGAAAATTGATTTAATGATACATTCTAGTGATCGAATTTGTGTATTTCTTTCATGGGTAATCTCTGCCACTTTGATTAAACCCATTACTCAAATGTATCAAATGCTTATCTAAGCTTAAAAACACGGTAAGACGGTTCAGGCAGACATTGTGGAAATAGCAGGATCCCGAAAGCCAACTCACATTCCCTTATAGACCCGCCTTCTTGCAGAAACAAACAGACAATTAAAATAGGCAGAGATCTCAGCCAGCCCGGCTAAACCCATGATCTCTGCCTTTCTCATTCCCTGCTCATTAAAACCCTATATACACTTTAAACTCCCTAAACTAAACTCTTCGTCCAAATTCCGATCACCTTCACCTCGCACTTTCAACGCCCTTCCTTGAAATGGTATAATAAAGGAATGCATATTAGGGTGCCTGTCACCTACAAAAAATTACAAATTTCGACATGTGCTTAAGTTGTGTGTTGTTGTGGAGGAGGGATGTGTGATGGAGATGTTGATTCCAGAGAGGTTTTTGGAGGGGTTGGAGGATGTTTCTGCGAAGTTGCTGGAGGATTTGGATCCGAATGTGGATGAGACGAATCGTTTAGTGCAGAAGGGTTGGATCCTGTTTAGACAGGGGCTTGTTTCACAAGTTAAGTTCAATGATACAACGATTCATGCTGTTGTTCAGGATGTAACTCCCGCTAAGGTGAGTTTGAACTTTGATTTCTTTACATTCAGTAAGTGCTCCTGCCCGACTGAAACCCTATGTCGCCATCAGTTAGCTGTATTCTTCCATCTCTTAGCCAAGAAGAACAGTGTATCAAAATGGATGGAAGAGTGGCGCCGACCGCTCAAGGAAAAAAAGGATGCGAAAGAATGGGGACTTATGCGGGCTAAAGACTTGATCAAAGATAAAGCGCAAATGGAGCCTGATTATGACCGCTGGATTGAATCATTTTCTCAGAGCTTTAAACAGTTAATGCAGCAGCAGCAAAAATCTAACCCGAAACCATATGTTATCCCAGAATTATTTTCCATTTACCTTAAACGGATTAACGCCAGTTCACCGATGGAGAAAGAATGGAAACTTCTTTACCAGCTCACCTGCTACACCCATTCATTTCAAATGCTGGAGGAGCTTGCGCTCGAATTAGGACATAGCAAAGGTGATATTTATCGCTACTATCTCCACTTATTCCAGAATTTATTGGATGACTCTATAGCAGTAATGGAAAAATTGGCAGTCCATTCCCTTCCCTTTGCCTTTGATACGTTTATTGCAAGAATGAAAGATCGCTCGATCCAACAGTTAACAGGTGATTTTATTCTCGAATATGAACGAATAGAGCTCTACCGCTCGATGTGGACTCATTTCTTCAAGCATAAAGAATGGCGCGAGGAAGAAATCCAAAAGCTGGGAGAGTTAGCTGTTAAAGATACAGAACAGCCACTGCCCATCCTTATCGGAAAAAGTCATCTTCACATCCTGCTGCGAGAAGATCATCTAGCTCTTGAGCTGCTTGCGAATTTAGATGGAAAAATCGCTCCCTATTTTACATTTTGGGTTCGTCATTTCACGACCAACAAAGAATGGCAGAGAGCGGAGCCTTATATAGAGATGTTAATCCAGAAAACAAGAAGCTATCTCAAAGCTGAAAAAGACGATTACCATTGTATGGACTTTACAGGGCACATTATAAAGTCTATCTCTTCGTTCTGTACAAATAGAAATCGCATGGACTTGTATGAGAAGGCTTTAAACGAAACACTGCCATACAGTTTTAACGATTACGAGCAATTTTTATTTGATATTAGAGCATTTGAAAAATGGGCAGATTTACAAGCACTCATCGGCCTGGGCATTACTGAAATACCTAAAGACCGGATCAAGGCGATAGAAACTCATGAACCAGACCTATTGCTGCCGCTCTATCATTATTCCATTCAAAAAGATATAAATATGAAAAACCGTGATCATTATCGGCAAGCAGTACGAAAAATGAAAAAGCTGCGAACGATCTATAAAAAAATTAAACAGACTGAGCAATGGGAACAATTTTTAGAAGAGCTATTAGAAAAAACAAAACGTCTTCGTGCTTTTCAGGAAGAATGCAAAAGGGGTAAGCTGATACATGCTTAAAACAAGATATCTCCATATTAAAATAAGCCATATTCAGCATGACCAATTCTTAATCTATGCCTTAAACGGGCAAGGGCGAATGATCGAGCCAGCCACTTGGAAGCCGATGTTATTCCATTCACATGCGGAAAGCTTCTATGGAACCATGATTGAAGAAAAGTTCATCAATGACCTCCATGGCTTTCTAGTAGACAGCTGGTCACTCATTACTTTGTTTGCAACAGAGCAATTTAATCGCATGATTGATTGGGAGTGGGATGAAATGGCAGAGATTTGTCTAGCCTCTGCCCCTATTCTTAAAGAATCGATTTACGATAAAAAATGGATGCCTCACTTTTCCTCATGGGAAAAGGAAGAATTCCGCTGGGCATTGCCTGCTGATGTGTTTGATGAATTCCATTCCTCATTCTGGACACAGTCAATCGGAGAACAGCCGGTCAAGCCATTTATTGAAGACCTCTTCCACTATGCACTTGATGACTATTTAAGTAAGAATAAACAGGCAAAAGCCGCATTTGGAGAGAAGCTGCAAGCCCTTCGCAGTGAGCATTTATCACCTCGTGCATTAGCCGCTTATTTTGATGAAGAAAACTGGCAGGAATGGATGGGTGTAATCACTGATGGGACGCCTTTTTCCATTGGATTGAAGCTTGAGGAGCCTGAAGATATCGATGGCAGCTGGGAACTTTCTATTTTTCTAAGAGAAAAAGACAATCGGGACCTGTTTGTTGACTATAAAGATTATTCTAACTACCCTGCCCTTTGGCACGATCATGAAGAAGCAATCGAAAAAGAAGCCCAGAGATGGATCCAAGTCTTCCCGTGGCTCGAAGGTCAAAAAGATCAACTGGCCAGCAACCTTACCGAGGACGAAGCTTGGACCTTCCTCACAGAGGCAAGCGAAACATTGCTTGCACTTGGAGTTGAAATTCTTCTTCCATCGTGGTGGCAAGCGATGCAAAGCGCAAGCATGAAAGTAAAAGCGAAGGTCAAGGGTTCTAGCAGCCATCGCCCATCTTATGTCGGCCTACAAGCTATGCTCGATTATGATTGGCGGTTTTCCATGAACGGAGTGGAACTGTCAGAAGATGAGTTCCGCACAATGGTGGAAGAAAAGCGCCGGCTTGTTTATATACGTGGACGCTGGATTAAGCTTGATCCCAACTTTGTGCGCCACATTCAAGATTTGATGAAAAAGGCGGAAAAAGAAGGATTGCATGTAAGAGACTTAATCGAGCAAGAGCTCCTATCTAAAGATGAAGAAGCGAATGATGACCTCGATAACCCAAAAGCCTTCGCTCGCATTCAAATCGAGATGAACCGTCAGTGGAAGCAAATGGTGAAGCAGCTGCGCAATATTAAAGATATTCCGCTGGAAACGGTGCCACCAACCTTCCAAGGCGAACTCCGTCCTTATCAGCATCTAGGCATGAGCTGGTTATTATTTTTACGAAAATATGGATTTGGTGCGATATTAGCTGATGATATGGGGCTTGGTAAAACCGTACAGCTGATCTCTTATCTATTAAAAGTGAGGGAACAAGGTGAAGATGGGCCCGCGCTCATCATTTGTCCTACATCTGTACTTGGCAACTGGCAAAAGGAACTGGAAAAGTTTTCACCTGAATTAAATGTCCACCTTCATTATGGAACGAATCGGTTGAAGGATGAAGCTTTAGCGGCTGCAGTTAATGGGGCAGATGTCGTTCTGACCTCCTATGGCCTGACACATCTGGACCTTGAAAGTTTAGAGGAAATTGAGTGGAGTTCTGTCAGTATTGATGAAGCCCAAAATATTAAAAATTCGCAAACGAAGCAATCAAGGGCCGTTCGCAAGCTTAAAGGAAAGCATCATATCGCTCTCACTGGCACGCCGATGGAAAATCGTTTAACCGAGCTTTGGTCGATTTTCGATTTTACGAATCATGGCTATCTTGGCAGCCTCGGTCAATTTCATAAACGATTTGTTCTTCCGATTGAAAAGGACAATGATAAGGAGAAGGTTCAGCAGCTCCAAGCATTTATTCGCCCGTTTCTACTTCGCCGTACGAAAAAGGATGAAGAGGTGGCTCTAAATCTTCCAGACAAACTGGAGCAAAAGGAATATTGCCCGCTTACGGCAGAACAGGCCTCACTATATGAGCAGCTCGTTCAAGACACTTTTGCACAAATTGAAAAATTGACCGGTTTTGAAAGAAAAGGTCTTATCCTTCAGCTACTTAGTCGTTTAAAGCAGCTTTGCAATCACCCTGCCCTTTATTTAAAAGAGCCAATTAAAGCGGCTGCCACTGAACGGTCGACTAAGCTGGAAAAATTAGACGAGCTTGTCAGCGCTGTCCATGCTCAGAATGAAAGCTGCTTAATATTTACCCAATACATTGAAATGGGTCGGATGATACAAACGATGCTGGAGGAAAAGTACGGTTTCGATGTACCATTTTTAAACGGGAGCGTACCAAAAAGCGAGCGCGATCTTATGATTGAGCGTTTTCAGAACCAAGAATTCCCTGTTTTTCTTCTTTCACTCAAAGCAGGTGGAACAGGTTTGAACTTAACAGCTGCCAACCACGTTATCCATTATGATCGCTGGTGGAATCCCGCTGTTGAAAACCAAGCTACTGACAGAGCCTACCGCATCGGCCAAAAGCGTTTTGTCCATGTGCATAAGCTCATTTGTACAGGTACACTTGAAGAGAAAATCGACGCAATGCTGGATCAAAAACAGCATCTTAACGACCAAATCATCCAAAGTGAAGGTTGGCTTACAGAGCTATCTACCGATGAGCTAAGAGATTTGATTCTGTTATCTTAATTCGTTTTGCTTAAAAGAAATCTGTCCTACCAGCTTGATGGTGCAGGTTTCTTTTTTAGTATGTGTTAAGGCTGGAAGGCACTTCTGCATTTAATGTTGCAGTCTGGTTCGTCCTATTGGTTACATAGGCAACACACTCCCCTTCCTTGATTAAAAAACATGATGACAGACTTGAAACATCTCCTTCTTGCATATCTTGAATGAGCAAAGCTTGACGAGTTGGATGTATTTTATAATTTACAGATTTTAAATGGTGGTCCTTGGTGTAATGAAGAATAAGCGGAGTGTTCTTTCTAAGAGGAAGCCTTTGATAGGATGCTGTTTCAGGACGCTTGATTAAATGAAGGGCATCGAAAAAGCTAGGCTGATGATTAATATCCATCAGATTCTTCTTCTTTCCAATAAAATAGAAATACTTATCATCCAAAAATTTCACCTCCTTCCTGGTTTACCTTTTAAATTCGACATGGTTTTGATTTTCCCTCCTAGTTCTTTATGCCTAATTGGGATTTTTTTGATAATAAATTGATTTTTATTTGGATTGGATCTAACCTCTTACTTGATCTGGCGTTGAGTTAGGGGTTATTTTCTCTTTTTTCTACCTTCTCACTTGATTTGGCGCTGTGTTGGGGGTTATTTTCTCTTTTTTCTACCTTCTCACTTGATTTGGCGCTGTGTTGGGGGTTATTTTCTCTTTTTTCTACCTTCTCACTTGTTTAGGCACTGAGTTAGGGGTTATTTTCTCTCTTTTTCTACCTTCTTACTTGTTTAGGCACTGAGTTGGGCGTTATTTTCTCTTTTTTTCTACCTTCTCACTTGATTTGACACTGAGTTGGGCGTTATTTTCTCTTTTTTTCTACCTTCTCACTTGATTAGGCACTAGGTTGAGGATTATTTTCTCTTTTTTTCTACCTTCTTACTTGATTAGGTACTGAGTTGGGGTTAATTATCTCTTCTTTCCACCTTCTCACTTGTTTAGGCACTGAGTTGGGCGTTATTTTCTCTTTTTTCTACCTTCTCACTTGATTTGGCGCTGAGATGGGTTCAATTTTCTCTTTTTTTCTACCTTCTCACTTGATTTGGCGCTGAGTTGGGGTTAATTATCTCTTCTTTCCACCTTCTCACTTGTTTAGGCACTGAGTTGGGCGTTATTATCTCTTTTTTCTACCTTCTCACTTGATTTGGGGCTGTGTTGTGGGTTATTTTCTCTTTTTTTCTACCTTCTCACTTGTTTAGGTACTGAGTTAGGGGTTATTTTCTCTTTTTTCTACCTTCTCACTTGATTTGGCGCTGTGTTGGGGGTTATTTTCTCTTTTTTTCTACCTTCTCACTTGTTTAGGCACTGAGTTAGGGGTTATTTTCTCTCTTTTTCTACCTTCTTACTTGTTTAGGCACTGAGTTGGGCGTTATTTTCTCTTTTTCTACCTTCTCACTTGATTTGGCGCTGTGTTGGGCGTTATTTTCTCTTTTTTTCTACCTTCTCACTTGATTTGACACTGAGTTGGGCGTTATTTTCTCTTTTTTTCTACCTTCTCATTTGTTTAGGCACTGAGTTAGGGGTTATTTTCTCTTTTTTTCTACCTTCTCACTTGATTAAGCACTAGGTTGAGGATTATTATCTCTTTTTTTCTACCTTCTCACTTGTTTAGGCGTTGAGTTGGGGTTAAATATTAAACACTAAAATCATAAAAAAACCAGGACCTCGCAATGAGATCCCGATTTTTGTTTGATTAGAATGTCAGTTTACCGCCAATGACTGGTTTGCCAGGTATCGCTGGGTTAGTTGGTGAAGGTGTTGGTACTTCTACTTTGCCTTTACCTGGGTTTTCTGGTTTAACAATTTGACCTGGCTTGTCAGGGACTGGTTTCCCTTTGTCTGGTGTGTCTTTTTTATCAGGCGCTGTTTCTCCTTCTTTAAGTTTGTGAAGCTCAATCGTTTTAGCTGTTTTGTTTCCGGCTAAATCAACTGCTTCGAAGACGAATTGGTTCGGGCCGTCTTTTAATTCTAATTCGATATCTTCAATGACTTGTTCAAAGCCTCTCATTTCAAATGGCTCTTCGAATTCTTGATAGTAGATTTCATCCCCATCTAAATATAAGCGAATTTCATCAAAGTTATCGGCAACCTTCACATCGACGATTGGGTTGTCTTGATTATGCTCTACATACTTGCTTGCAGGCAAACCTGAGACTTCCACATCTGGTGCTGTTGTATCGATCATGATTGTTCGTTTGAATTTAGCTGTATTGTTTGCATTATCCACTGCTACCACTTCAAATGTTGGAACTCCGTCTTCAAAATGAAGTGTAGTGTCAAAGGCATATTCTTCTTTTTCTTTATTGTAGGTTAGTTCAATCTCTTGACCTGCAATCGTGAATTGCTTAAGGCCAGACTCTTCTTTAATTGTTCCTTTTACTTTGACTTCATTCGTATTGTAAACCTCCAAGGCCGCTGGCTCAGTTAAGTAAACAGTAGGAATCGTTTTATCCTTGTTCACTTCTTTAACCTCGATTTCCTTTTCTGTTGTATTACCTGCAAAGTCATAAGCTACTACTTTCACAAATGAACCGATCTCTAACTCTTCTTCAAAAGTAAATGTCTTTGTGTCGCCACTTAATGGCTTAGTTAGTACAGTCTTGTCATCTACTAAAATATCTAAATAGGAGATACCAGAACCGCCTTCATTATCTTTAGCAGCGATGTCTAAAACTGTATTATCTTCCACAAGCTCAGCTTCTACAGCTGGTGCAACTGTATCTACCTTCACTGGGATTTTAACTGACTGCCATTCTGCTCCTGGGAAGTCGATGATTGTTTTGACTTCAAAATAATATTGACCATCCGCAGCTACAGCATTTTTAATCTTTCCATCCCACTTTGCACTTGGATTGATTTTGAACTGGCTGCTATTTCCACGATCATAATAATTTTTTGAGATATTATTTTCCGTACGCAATGTTCTTAGTTTTTTACCATCCTTATCTGTGATGGAGTATTCAACCTTTTTCGCATTACGCAAGAAGCTAAGTGCAGGTATTAATGTATCCTGAACCTTATCTCCATTTGGTGAAATTGCTACTTTATCCGCATTAAAGCTTTCATTTACTGGATCAAATCCTAGATAGTAATAGCCTTCTTCATTTTCATGCACTGCTCCAGCCATACCATAGAAAGAATGCTCATCATATTTCAAGCCATCTAAAATTGGCGCTTTGTCCCAGCTGCCTTTGAATCCTACATAAGGGACAGAAAGCTCAGGTTGTACATCTGCTGTATCTGTTAACGTCACGAAGCCTTCTACAAAGTATCCATTCGGGAATACTTCATCAATATCGACTGGTGTAGTCCAGTTTCCTGTAACGCTAGGGTCTACCACTTGTGCATTGCTTACATCCACTTGAACCGTAAATGTAACTGTACCGTTTGCAGGGACTGTAATATCAGTAGAATCCTGACCTTCTACCTTCACATCTGCATTTAAGATTTCTTGTCCTTCTAGTTCATCTACTGCCCATCCAAATTCGCCGTATGCAGCGAAATCTGTTTGAACATTAGCTGCTGCATCATAGGTAACATCTTCATCACTGAAGTTTTCCGCTTTAAGCGTGAACTCAAATTGATCGCCAACTTCTTTTAAAGCAACCTTCGCTTCATTTGTTTCAGCTTCCGTCACTACTACTGGAGTAGAAAGAGCTGCATGAAGCTGCATGATGCCAGAACCTTGTCTGCGAGGGGAATATGAATTTTCCCAACCTAATGAACTATTGACTGTTCCTTGGTCTGCAACAGGTTTTGATGTATTCATCATAATATTTTTAGCTGTATTTACACGGTCAAAGCCAACCTCATTAAAGTCCGCGTCCACTCTTTGCAATACGAGCGCCGCTCCACCAGATACGTGAGGAGCAGCCATTGACGTACCACTCATCATACCGTATTGGCCATTTTCTAATGTAGAGTAAATTTGTCCGCCTGGTGCTGTGATCTCTGGTTTAAAATCGAGGTTAGGTGTTACTCCCCATGAAGTGAAATCACTCATTTTCCCGCCTTCAGGGTTTGGCGCTGTTGTTTTTTCACCTTCAAATGTGAAAGAGACGTCTTCTCCTGCTTTAATAGCTGCAACAATTTTGTCACCGTCATTTTTCAACATAAATAATTGTGGAATCGTGATGCTTGGGTCAGATGCCATATTTACATAACCGTCTGCGTTATTGTAAATAATAACACCAACAGCTCCTGCTGCTTGCGCATTCACTGCTTTTTCTATAAAAGTAAGTCCGCCGCGTTTGACCATAGCGTATTTACCAGAAACACCGGCTAGCTCTTCAGGGTAACCTAAGCCCCCATCCGCTACATCAAATGTTTTTGTTGCTACGTCATTCGGATGCAAGCTTCCTGCTGATAGGAATGGTGATTCTCCTGTTTCTCCGCCAAATTCATAACGAACAGCGTCAAGGTCCATGAAATGATTTTCAAGGGATGCCACTTGCAATGAATCATAGGATACGCCTGGTGAACCAACTACACCAAAGTCTGGATTATCAGCTTGCGGGTTCGCATGTCCATTTCCTAAGTGCGCTGAGTTACCAGCTGAAATCGACATAAGGATTCCATTTTCAACTGCTCTTTCGATTGCTTTATTTTCGGATGATTCTGGTGATACAAATCCTGCAGTGGAACCTAAGCTCATATTAAGAACGTCTGCTCCAAGGATAATTGCGTCATCAATGGCTTTGACATAAATGTCCCCATATGTTGATGCAAAATTAGGATCATTGCCGAATACTTTCAATGCCAAAATTTGTGCTTCAGGGGCTACACCCTTAATTCCGCCGTCATCTTCGTTACCATTGGCACCAACTGTTCCTGAAACGTGCATACCATGCATGTTTGCCCCAGCTGCAACATCACCAATGATGTCATTTTCATCCATGTAGTTGTAGCCATATGGAATTTTCTCTGTATAATATTTACCTGGCAAGTCACTATCCTTCTTAAAACCATTGATCTTACTTTCTGTCAAATCCACTTCTGTTTCATCAGAAAGTACCATGTCACGGTGTGTTGGGTCTGCACCTGTGTCAATAACACCAACAACCATGCCTTCACCTTTATAGCCATAGTCTCTCCAAGCTTCTTGGGCTTGTACAAGTTCTTTACTATAGACCATTTCCGGTTTTTCTTCCGGACGTTCATATTCATTTACAACTTGTACGGAAGATACATTTTTCACTTCTTTTACTTTTTCAATATCTCCATACATGAGCTCTGCACTGAAACCATTTACTACTGTAGTAAAGCTTTCATGCTCTATTAATTTTACTTTATTTTTCTTCACTTGATTTTTAACTGTTTGCTGTTCAGCTAATTTTTCATTAGTCAGCTGTTTCTTTTTTGCAACCGGTAATTCTTTATAGACTTTATTTTGCTTTTGGGCATACAGAATGGCTGGGTCACTCTTCATCTCGACGATAACACGAACAATATCTGAATCTTTATACTGCTTGTCCAGCTCACTTTTTTCTAGCTTCTGTACGTTTTTTTGATTTTCTTTTCCTTTCGTATTCTCTACCTTATCAGGTACTGCTGCTGATACAGAACTTGAGAATACTAACAGAAAAGCAAATAATATGACAAGAATCTTTCTTTTCCTCACCATCTAACTCCCCTTCTTTAACGATTCTGAATTTTAACATTTCTATTTAAAGGTAACACAACGGTTTTTTT
Source organism: Cytobacillus purgationiresistens (assembly GCF_030813235.1). Classification (GTDB taxonomy): domain Bacteria; phylum Bacillota; class Bacilli; order Bacillales; family Cytobacillaceae; genus Cytobacillus; species Cytobacillus purgationiresistens. The sequence goes on from NZ_JAUSUB010000003.1 coordinate 235,188, forward strand.
AGTTTTAGAGTACTAAAGAACCAATTACCAAAATTTTGCATAGGTCTATATGTTTATTTTTAATATTCAGATTACTTTAGGCAAATAAGCGTAAATAAATGTAACTTTTAAGGATATTAATTCAATCAAGGTGGTGAGGCTAATCGTTATCCTGCTCACTATGCTGATTCGACGCGGGAAAGAGTGATGTTATAAAAAAATCCGGCGCTCGCTGCACCGGAAAGAATAATGAGGAAAAAGTAAGGGGATGTGATTGTTTTTTTCTAATAAGGGTACAAAGAAAGATTATACGAGGATTGAACTAGGGGCATTAATAGTTCTTTCAGGCAATTTCCTCTGATTCACGGATACACATTTCCAATTGATTCACTCTAAGTCGCAGTTCATCCATATGCTGATTCGATTTACCAAGCATTTTGATTAGATTCTCCAGCATGCATTCGATTGCCTTCTCTTCGGCTGTTTTCTCCTTCAACTTGTCTCATCTCCTCTCTTGATAGCGCAGGGACTAATGCCTCCGTTCTTTTCTTTTCAAGGAAACGAACTTGCTCTGCCACAACCTCCGTGACATAGATTCGCTTTTTGTCACTGCTATCATATGATCTGGTCTGGATGCGTCCGGTAATACCAATAAGAGAGCCCTTTTGACAGTATTGTATTAAATTTTCTGCAGTCTTTCTCCAGAGGGTACACTGAACAAAGTCAGCCTCTATTTCACCGTCCTGATTTTTGAATTGCCTGTTGACTGCAAGTGTCACATTGGTCACTGCTTTGCCATCTTGTGTCCTCTTCAATTCAGGATCTCGAGTCAGTCTGCCCACAAGTGTGACTTGGTTTATCACATTTTCATCTCCTTTCTTTGTTCCATCTTACTGACTGAATGGAGAGATGTAAAAAGTTGATAATTCAATTTTAGAGCTTTGGTTTTAATGGAATTTTAATAAAAGGTTTGGCAAAATTGGATTTTCAAGTCGATTCTATCGTTAAAAATTCAATTTTACATTGTCCGACAGATAAAATTCGACAAAGTGAGAGTGATGACGGAAATTCGCTTTCCTATGTGCGTGTGATATAATTTTTGTAATCGATTATACAGAGGAAAGGGGGGAATAGCATGAAGACGTTTAAACTGGTTTCTATGCACGTGTGGGATGAGGAAGAGCTTGTTGATGTGAACCTTGAAGACGGTCTGATTATTAATAAAGAGGACGAGAAAAGCAAATGGCTGTTAGAGGCTGTATTAGACAAGAAATTTCTTGAGTTTTTTTCGAAGTTGGAAAAGATGGATCAGGAATTTCCTCTTCAAGTAGTCATCACGAAAAAGGACAATGATCCTGCTCACTTTATGACGAGAATCTCTTCCATTAATGAGTTTGATCAGCATATAAACATTCTTCTTGAAGGATCTCTAAGAAGTAAGCGGAATGAGTATGCCGAAAACTTACTCGATGATTTGGTTTCTCAAGGTCTATCTGGAGAGAATTTGTTAACTGAATTTAAAAATAAAATGAAGAGCAAGCAGCGGTTAAGCTCTTCAAAAAAATAAGCGTATTAATACTTGCTATTGGCCAAGTTGGGTTAATAGCTTTTTGTTTGAAACCCTATGGGTAGACAATTTAGAAAACACAGAACAAGGACAGGGTTAACCCTGTCCTTGTATTAAAGTTTATTACCTGTTTTCATTTTCTTCGTCATTCATAAGACCATCGTCTTTATTTTGTTGGTCATCTTCAATCATGCCGTCGTCATCCGTGTTGATATCATCCTTATCGTTATCAAACACGTCATTGCCGCCGTCGTTTAGATTATTGTCCTCTTGATTTTGATTGTTGTCCTGCAAATCGTTAGGCTCTTCAATCATATCGTCATCTTCTGGCGGTGGCTCCTCATTACCACCACAACCTACAAGTACCATTGCAGATAACGCAGATGCACCAAGTAACTTTAAAAGATTTGATTTCATGTTAGAAAAACTCCTTTCAAGTATGATTTTTCTCCATTTCGACCGTTTTCCATTTCGGTCTCCTGTTATCTTCCCCTAATCACAATACAACTTGCACAAAACTATATGAAATTTTTTCCCAATCATTATGCTGCAGCATTTACATATAACATTCACTTTGTACAACATTTTAAACATCCTATAGATCATGTAAACGTTTTGTAATTCGATTGTTATTTTTTTAAAATTATTGTTTTAATTCCTATTTGTTGTCAGGTGATACCGTGGGGTAATTGATGCTTTTTTAGTGCTTGTCGGTGCCTGTCACCTACAAGATTCGACAAAATCACTACTTGCCTCTCAGTTATCAAAACTAAAAAACCGTTAAAACCCTGTATACGGGGTTTTAACGGTTTTTAATAATGTCGAAATTTGTAGAAATATGAGGGTGACAGGCACCCATTATTGTAAAGCGAAAGTGATTTCAGCTTCACACACGAGTTCTCCATCAATGGTGGCGATGCCTTTGCCTTTGCCGATTGGGCCTTTGATGCGTGTCATTTCTACTTCTAGGCGCAATTGATCACCAGGCTTTACTTGTTTTTTGAAGCGGCATTTGTCGATGCCTGCTAAGAAGCCGATTTTTCCTTTATTTTCTTCTTTTTTAAGTATAGCGACTGCACCCACTTGAGCTAATGCTTCTACGATAAGGACGCCTGGCATTACTGGATAATCAGGGAAATGTCCATTAAAGAATTCTTCGTTAGCACTTACATTTTTAATTCCGATTGCTTTTTGCCCTTCTTGCACTTCCAAAATCTTATCAACTAATAAAAATGGGTAACGATGTGGAAGGATCTCTTTTATTTGCGTGATATCTAACATTTTAGTACCTCCTACTAATAATAGGTATTATTTATTTATATTGTACTAGAAAAAAGCCCTCGCGCAAAGTATTTCTAACTATGAACAAATAATCATATGAATGTCGAAAGATGTCGGTGACAGTCACCGACATCTTTCGACATTAAAAAAGGCAGAATCCAATTGGTATTCTGCCTTTTTTTTATTCTTTATTGACTAGGTCGATGATGTGCGTCCAGGTTTCTTTGCTGAAAATATCTTTTACGCTGCCTTCACCTAGGACGCTGTAGCCGAATGCTGCTCCGCCTACTAAACAGAGCGCAATTAAAACGATGATGATGATGATGCGAAGCCAGATTGGAATGAGGCGTATACGAATGCGCTCCTTATGCGAATTAGCCTCTGTTTCCCTGCTTCTTTCTTTTACTTTGTTTTGCTTTTGTATCATTGTTGGTGCTTCTTCTTGTTTGTTATTCTTGTTATGTGACATATTATTCTTTTCCCCTTTAACGGATCCCATTAATTAAACCCATCATTTGATCAGCCATGGAAATGGATCTTGATTGGAATTGGTAGGAGCGCTGAAGATTAATAATATCAGTCATTTCTTTGGACATATCAACATTGGACTGCTCAAGCATTCCCTGTGATACAGCGATTTGGGTTCGTAATGGACCATTCAAATCTGTATATATTTCATCAGCAGTTACATTTAGCTCCGCTAGATTATTTGGCATCCCTAATAAATTTCCGCCCATTTGTTCTAAAAATTGCGGTTTCTTCACAAGTGAAATGCCTAAATCAATTTCTTGTGTTGCACCATTATTCAATTGCACGGCAAGGCTGCCATCATCCATTAATTTATAATTGCTGGCATCCGCACTGACCGTGATCGGATTATTATTAGCATCGAGCACTGGATGGCCTGCGCTTGTTACAAGCATATTTTCATTTTGCCCTGTCGGCGTTAAATAAAATGCTCCATCTCTTGTAAATCTCACCGCAGATCCGTTGTCCGATTGTTCAAGCACGCGAAAGTATTGTTTCTCAGAGGTTAATGCAAAATCCAGCGGGCGATCAGTTGATTTTAAACTTCCTTGGGTCATCACAATTTGTGATTGCGCCAGCTGAGCTCCCACTCCTTGTCTTATACCAAGAGGCGTTAATCTTCCTGCTTCAGCACCCGCGGAGGGCTGATTATTGAACTGCTGCACAAGCAGTTCAGAGAAGCTCGATTGCTTTCGCTTAAACCCGGTCGTACCTAAATTAGCAAGGTTATCACTGGCAATGTCCATTTGCTTTTGCAGCTGTGACAATGTATTTGTTGCGGTAATCATTGTTCTATTCATTTAATCTCCCCCTTTTTCGGGACCCTCATTAACCAATTCTGCCAATTTCATTTGCGGCTTTTTCCATGCTCTTATCATAAGCTTGAAGTACCTTTTGATTCGCTTCAAATGCTCTGTATGCCGACATCATTTCTGTCATCGTGCGGCCAGTATCGACATTGGATTGCTCCACAAAGCCCTGCTGCATTTTAAATTGGATGTTGCCTGCATTATAGGCACTCGGCAGCGCATTTCCATTTTCTGTTCTAAACAGGCCGTTCCCCTCTTTAATTAGGCTTAAAGGGTCATTCGCATAGGCCACACCAAGTCTTGCCGTCTCTCCTGCTGCACCGTTTAGGATACCATCTTCTCCCACAGTAAAATCATCACTTGAAAGCTGAATCCTCTGGCCTTGATCATTTAATACATATAGACCTGCCGCCGTCGTTAAAAAACCACTGCCATCAAGAGTGAAGTTACCATTCCTTGTATAACTTACATCACCATTAGGTCCTGTCACGGTAAAAAATACAGAACCGTCATCAGGCATGTTGACATCAATTAATGATAGGTCTGTGTTTACACCCGTTTCCCTTATATCTCCTTGAAGAAAGGAAGGTATCGCTTCCTGCATATAGACACCCGTACTAAGGCTGCCCACTGTTCGGTTGCTCGGGAGGCTTAAACCTTTTTCAGTTGGTATTGATTTTGAATCGAAACGCTGCAACAGCATTTCCGGAAAACTTCTCATCGCAGACTGGTCCGCTTTAAATCCTGGTGTATTGGCATTGGCCATATTATTTGATAACATTTCCGTCCGTCTCTGCTGGGCCAGCATACCAGATGCGACCGTATAAAAACCTCTGAACAACTCGTCCACCCCTCAATCGCAAACGTTTATTTTCATTATAAAACACGAGTAGAAAAATAACGGTTTTATTCCATAGGTTATATATCGGTAGAAACTTAAATACTTTTATGAAAAAAGGCCGGCCTAACAGAGTATCTCTATAGGTCAGCCGTATGTAGTTAGCTTAATTTGCGCCTAGGCAGCTTATCGATATTATCCAGCATAATTCCTGTACCGATCGCTACGCAATCCATTGGGTTTTCAGCAATTAAAACAGGTACTTTCAGCTCTTCAGCCAATAGCATATCAATGCCGTGCAGCAAAGCTCCACCGCCTGTTAAAATAACTCCGCGATCAATAATATCTGCAGATAGCTCAGGTGGTGTTCTCTCAAGTACACTTTTCGCAGCCTGCACGATTACATCTACTGGCTCTCTTAATGCAGCTTCAATTTCTTCAGAGTGCACAGTAATCGTTCTAGGTAAACCAGAAACCATATCACGCCCACGAATAGCCAAGCTTTCACTTCTTAATCCTGGGAAAACTGTCGCAATGGATGTTTTAATATCTTCAGCTGTTCTCTCACCAATTAGAAGCTTGTATTCTTTTTTTATATACTGAAGGATCTCATTATCAAACTTGTCTCCAGCCATTTTGATGGATGAAGATGTAACGATATCGCCCATTGATAGGACAGCTACATCCGTTGTTCCTCCACCAATGTCTACTACCATATTACCGCTTGGTTGAAAAATATCCATACCGGCGCCAATCGCTGCAACCTTAGGTTCTTCTTCCAAATAAACTTTTTTGCCGCCGCTTTTTTCAGCTGCTTCTTTAATTGCTTTTTGCTCAACACTTGTTACATTTGTTGGGCAACAAATTAAAATGCGCGGCTTTGATAAAAAGCCCTTAACATTTAATTTATTTATAAAATGCTTAAGCATCGCTTCAGTCACATCAAAATCTGCAATCACTCCGTCTTTTAACGGACGAATCGCAACGATGTTTCCAGGCGTACGTCCGACCATACGGCGTGCTTCTTCTCCAACAGCCAATACTTTATTTGTATTTTTATCAATTGCCACCACAGATGGCTCATTTAGTACAATTCCACGTCCCTTAACGTGTATCAGTACATTCGCAGTCCCTAAATCAATCCCAATATCCCTTGCAAACATTTTCGTTCAGTTCCCCCTCGCACTTAATCGATTACATCTTTTGCCAGCATATGAATAGTTTACGACATCACTTAAAAAAAGGCATAAGTAATCCAAATCGTTTGGCTAGACATTCCAGAGATTTCTCTCATGTTTTACGAGCAAACGACGGCTTTATCCTTCCGTTTCAGCAATGCTATTTCTTACATGCAAAATCTTCTCTCTTTACAGAATAAAAGATGTCATTATGTACATTTGCTTCCACGATATTATAGCAAATCAAGTTCATTATCCTAATTGTATATTTTAGCACAACTACCGAGATTAAGTAACTATTTGTCAAAATAATTGTGACATTTTGGGGATTATTGTCTTATGTATATAATCCTTGTCGAATTCCTTTATAAAAAAGCCTTTTGGAACATAGCAAAACGAACAATTATGTTTACCCTTACAGAAACATAATTGTCCGCTCCTTCTACAGAGAAAACCCAGTTCAGCTGCTTGCACCTAGCCCTTCGATGTTTTAAGTCTCGGATGAACAGAAGGAAAGCGCCCTTCATTCATCCTTGCCTTAGGTCTTGTCGGGCTTTGCGAGGCACCGCCACCTGTAATTATTTTATAGGTTCTCCTTCAAGCTCTTCTTTTTTATATTTCATTTTCGTTGCTTCTCCCCCGCGTAAATGCCGGATTGATTTATGATAATCTAATATTTCCTTTACTTCATTTGCCAGGTCAGGATTAATTTCAGGTAGTCTTTCTGTTAAATCTTTATGGACTGTACTTTTGGATACGCCAAACTCCTTCGCGATTACGCGAACTGTTTTTCTCGTCTCCACGATATACTTTCCAATCTTGATAGTCCTCTCTTTGATGTAATCGTGCACACTACTCGCCCTCCCTAAATTGGATGTGAAGAAGTGTGAAATGAAACTCGCTTTTAACTTTGTCCGATAGTAGATTCCGCACAAAAAAATGAAAAACGTACGGTAGAAAGCAGAACTTTCCTAACTGTCATATATAAACATGTCCGAAGGATGATTCACTATTAGTTCATAAAACGACCCCACCTCATACATTCTCTTTGTAAGGTTTGTAACAGTTTATTAGCTTGGTTGAGAATATATGCACAAAAAACAGAATAGGGACAAGGTATCTTGTTTATTTTTTTGAAGATTCAGGTTACATCGCTGTTTTTTGCTTGAAATTTTAAAACTAATCCGTAATACTCATGAAAATAGTTTCATTTATTTGAAAAATCACTACTAAAATCTATAGGTCTTATTCCTTCTTTTTCGACAGGATTCGAGTTGGAGTTTGCAATCAAAACGTAGTTTAATTTGTTTTTTACGCATTTATCCCCATGAAATCCCCTATTTTTTTCATCCTTCAAGGTTTTTTAGGCCTATCCTTTTTTAAAACAAGGATTAAAGACACCCTCATCAACCCTCATATCCCTGAGTTTTAATGCCTATTGTTGTTTTTTTGTGAGGTGAATTAAACTGAATCAAGAATCAATATAGATAATGTTGGTTATATATCTATAATTATCCAATGAAAGCAAGGGGACATAATGGAGAGAATTTTGAAGCCACGGAAAGAAAGAATTATGGAAACACGACAAAGAAGATTAAAGGCAAAGCGAAGAAAAATTGCTGGATTAACTGTCGTTATTGCAGTTGTCGCATCTTTTGCCATTGGTTTAGGAGGAAAAAACATAGAAGCTGCATATATGGTACAGGCAGAAGATACTTTATATCGCATTGCCCTTAAACACGATATATCAGTGAATGAGTTAAAAAAGTTGAACCAATTGAAGGACAATCATATATATGCTGGTCAAATCCTTGGGATTCCTTCATCAGAGCTCTATGAAAAATGGCTCAAACACGCTGCTGTTTATACAGTCGCACCTGGTGATACATTATGGAGTATCTCTCAGCGCTTTGAAATACCTATCGAGGATTTAAAGAAGGTAAACAACCTTGTAAACGACTTTGTGTTTATTAATCAAAAGCTGATCATCTCAGACGACGTTTCATTAACAAAAGCCAAGATCATCGGTGCTGCTGACAACTTCACATTAGAATTTAAAGCAGACAGAGATTTTTTCACACTGCATGTTCCCTATGGGGCAGCAGCTCAATTTCAAAATTTATCGGGCAAAGAGTTTATCATCACTCACAAAAACGGCACCCTTCTCCGATTAAATTAGACACTTAACCAGCTTAATATAAAGCTGTAAAATCAGCTTCTACTTCATAAAAAAGAAATACTCTGCAGAAAGAAAAATGCTAAGTGGCATTTGCTTTTCTGCAGAGTATTTCCCGAGAAATGTCGAAAAATGGGGGTGACAGGCACCCCCATTTTTCTTCATATTAAGCGTCAGCTGATTCAGAAGAGTTGTCTTCTGTTTTTGTTTCTTTATTAGTGTCTGTGCCTGCATCGGTTTCGTCTTCGTCGCTAGGTGCAGAGTCTTCGTCTGTGCCTTTTTCGATTTCTGTTGCATCATCAGCAGGAAGTTTTTCTTCTTCGTCTACTAAATCAACTTCTTTCAAATCACCTAATGACTTATTAAAATAAGATTCTGGATTTACTGCTGTACCATCTTTACGTAATTCAAAATGGACATGTACACCAGCCTCTTCATTGATCATGCTTTTTCCTGCAGTCGCAATAGCTTGCCCTTGCTCTACACGATCACCAACCTTGACTTTCATCTCACTAACAGATTGATATCGACTGACAATACCCTCGTCATGCTCAACTTCAATCACATTTCCTAACAGCGAATCTTCTTCCACTTTCGTAACCGTACCGCTTAAAGAAGCTCGTACTTCAAATGGCTCGCCATCCTTAGTTGTAATATCAATACCTGTGTTCGGATGGAAGCTATTGTTGTAAAATACTAATGCAGCCTCTTGTTCTTTTTCGTCACCGTCATAGTCATAAAATGGTTTTTGAATCACAGCAGCATCTGGCTTTTCAACTGGCATTACAAAGTTTTCCAATGCTCTGTTTACTTCAAGTGCAGGTTCATCAACTTTACCTGGTACATCCGTGGCACTGCCATCAAAATTATTAGTGTCAATCGCACTGTTGTTGCCATTTTGGAACCATAGAACCGCACTAAGAATGATTGCTGCACTCGCGATGTAGATTGCTGGAAATGCCCAACGCTTTTTAAAGAAGCGTTTAAAACTGGATTCTTGAGAAGTCTTTTTTTCTTCCTCTCTCATTTTCATCACCTCTGCAATCAGTGTGAACAGATTAGAGAGATTATATACCTTTCCCGAAAAAATTTTTTTGGTTTATTTTTTGCAATCTAAAAAGAAATATACATATTTTCGTGAAATATTTTTGAAGAGACCGATGCAAGACCATTTTAAAGTGGATTTTACGCATTTCGCTATCATATTCCAGTTATTTGGCAAATGCAGCAGCAGCTCTCCAACATTGATCAATTGACAGCTTGATTAGAGATTCCCTGCATCTAGTAGAAATCACTTTCTTCTATATACTATTAGTAATTACCTTGTTAAACTACCGTACATTCTCCCATCCTTTCTACTAATTGAGCACCGATGTATGACGTAATAGATGAATTCACCTATACTTTGTCATCAATGTGGTTTAAGGACGTCACTAGAGTGGTTAAAAGGAAGGTAACTGAGGCTAGATTCTTTCCGAGGGGAGCTTTTGGATGGAGTTGCTAAGAAGTTATAATAGATCGCTCTTTTTTCAGAGTATAATGATTGGCTGTGAACTTGATCGTAAACCTAATACTGCAAGGTAAAATAAATGAATAAGTAGCGCAGTAAACCATTTTCTGCGTCATAAAATTCTTGGTTAGTAAACCCTTTCCCCGCGTAATAAGAAAAACAATTTTCACCTAACCATCCAAAAGTCTCGCAATCAAATTTAAAGACAAACAAAGAGAGGCATGTGAACACCTCTCTTTCCTTTATTTCTTCGCTGTTACCTTCGCCAGCATCGTATCGGATTTAGATATCTCTACACCTTTATAGTAGTGAGTGACGATTTCCTTGTAGTCTTTTCCTTCTTCAGCCATTCCGTTCGCGCCGTATTGGCTCATGCCTACACCGTGACCGTATCCTTTTGTTTGGATAATGATATCGTTCCCGCTACGCTTCCAATTAAAGTCTGTTGATTTAAGACCGAGTTTGTCTCTTATATCTACACCTTTTATCTTCGTGCCATTGATTTCAGCTCGCCCGACTCTGTTGCCGGCTGTTGTTTCGATAAAGCTGCCAACCTGATCGCCATCCGGTACTTTGACGCCAAGTCTTCTTTCAAAGTCTGAAATAGGAATGACTTTTTCATCCGTAAATTTAGGAGTGCCGATGTCCCAAGGGCTTTCTACACTTTCCAAGTAAGGGGCCGGACTGGTCCAGACAAATTCCGCATTTTCTGTATAGCCGTTACTTGTCGAAAAGAAGGCAGCTGTAATTGGCTGGCCATCGTAGGTTAAGATCTGCCCGCTTGTCTCGCGCACAGCCTCTGTGACTCTTTGAAGCTTCCAATCATAATCTTTCTTCCACTGCTTTTTTAATTCCGTTTTATTCTTATAAACCTGATGGGTTACTGTATCTGTAATCATCGCTCCCCCAGGCAGCTCAGTTTGCTTGTCATCCATAATATGCTTAGTGATATAGGTTCTTGCCGCAAGCGCCTGTGCCTTTAATGCTTCTTTTTCAAAATCTGCCGGCATTTCGGCGGATACTACACCTATTAAGTATTCCTCAAATGAAAGGGTTTCAACAGCCTTTGAACTCATCCTGAATACAGATACATCGATCGAAGGTTCTACTGATGGCGGTGCTGCTGCTTCTTGGTCTGGCTTTTCTTCTTTAACAGGCTTCACGCCGCTTGCCTTTTCATCCGAAAATGGCAGGACAAGGAGTGCCGGAATCAATAGTGTGATGGCAAATAGCAATGATGCAACTACGACGAGTGGTTTGAATTTTGTCATGTGTTAAGCCTCCATAATCAATCAGTCTCCTTCAATCTTATGGTTGGTCACCGTCGATTATGACAAAATTCTTCCCATAAAAAAAACCGCAAATTCTCCTCGTCCTCACATTGGACGATTTGCTTTTGCGGTATGCCTTTAATTAAGCATTCATGTCAGATATGAATTTTTCTTTCGTTGCTTCTTCTTCAACTTCAGTTACGCGCTCAATATCTGCACCGATAGAAGCAAGCTTTTCATGGAAATTTACATAGCCACGATCAAGATGCTTTAGTTCAGTAACGCGGGTGACTCCATCAGCAACAAGGCCTGTTAAAATCAATGCAGCAGCTGCACGCAGATCCGTTGCAGCAACTTCAGCCCCTTGAAGATTGGACGGTCCATTCATGATTACTGAACGTCCTTCGATTTTGATGTCTGCATTCATACGGCGGAATTCTTCCACATGCATGAAGCGGTTTTCAAAAACAGTTTCTGTAATGACACTTGTGCCCGATGCACGAAGTAATAGTGCCATCATTTGTGATTGCATATCAGTTGGGAAGCCTGGATGCGGCATTGTTTTAATATCAACAGCCTTCAGATTCTTCGGACCGATGACACGGATACCTTCAGCTTCTTCAATAAAGGTAACACCCATCTCTTCCATCTTTGCAATTAAAGATGTTGAATGCTCAGCTACAGCACCTTTTACAAGTACATCTCCGCCAGTAATCGCTGCGGCAACCATGAAAGAGCCCGCTTCAATGCGATCAGGGATGATGTGATGCTCTGCACCAAACAGTACATCTACACCTTCAATGCGGATCGTGCCAGTTCCAGCTCCGCTGACTTTTGCACCCATTTTATTCAAGAAATTAGCTAAATCAACTATTTCTGGTTCTTTTGCTACGTTCTCAATAACTGTTGTTCCGTTTGCAAGTGTAGCAGCCATCATGATATTTTCCGTTGCACCTACGCTAGGGAAATCTAGATAGATTTTTGCTCCATGCAAGCGGCCTTCTGGTGCTTCCGCTTCAATAAAGCCATTGCCAACCTTCACAGAGGCTCCCATTGCTTCAAAGCCCTTGAGATGCTGATCGATTGGACGCGAGCCAATTGCACAGCCACCTGGCAACGCTACTCTTGCTCTTCCATTTCTCGCTAATAGTGAACCCATTACTAAAACAGAAGCACGCATTTTACGCACATACTCAAAAGGCGCTTCTACCTTTAACTCTCTAGATGCATTTACGATTACTGTATTATTGTCAAACCCCACTTCGGCGTTTAAAAAACGTAATACTTCATTAATTGTATATACATCGGAGAGAGTTGGGACATCACGAATTACGCTTTTTCCATCACTTGCTAACAATGTTGCAGCGATTACCGGTAAAACAGCATTTTTTGCACCTTCAACTTTGACTGTACCGCTCAACCGATTTCCGCCGCGGACGATGATTTTTTCCAAAGTGTATTCCCCTCCGCGTCCATTTTCTCTATATTAATATTCAATCGTAATGATGGGTGTGCCGATAACAATAGTTGTCTTAGCGCCCAACCCTTCTTTTCTTAAACCAATTTGCAAATTCATATCCTTGCCGTTCGACTGTATGGACTCGGTAAACATCGGCGAAAACGCTGATGTTGACATAAAATGCTCTTCTTTTAATGCTTCTATCTCTTTCGCATTAAATGCTGTTAATAACTCGTTCATTTTATAAGGCATAGACTCATCCATCTTATCACTGAAAACGCCTTTGATACAAGAAAAAATTGTCGGATCCGCCAGAAAAATGTCAGATATGCGACTTTCAATGGTTTTGTATAAACCTTCTTGTATCTGCTCCTCCAACCCGGCACCTTCTGCCTCATAAATCAAATACGTTTGCATTTGGCCGTTTGTGGGGGTTGAAAGAATTTTTAATGATTCTGTCATATTTTGCTGCTCATTAAAAACCGCTACAGCCTCAAAGTGCCCGTTCGATTCATTGACCGTCCAATCCCATTGCGCAAAAGTGGTTTTTACATCATTAGTATATGCTTTAACCTCTTGAAGGGTTTTTAAATCTTCCACCTTTTCCCTTGCATGGACCGACCATCCCTGAATCATAATATTCTCGTTCTGTAAAACTTGGGCCATTTCTGAAAGAGTAAGCTCAGTTTGTGCTGCATTCGAATGATTGCCTAATTGAATCATTAAGATTCCGACAATGCCAATTATGGATAATAAAAATGAATGTTTTTTCATTTTTTTCTCCCTCCCTTAGTACCATTGTTACCAAAGTAGGGATGCGCATACTTGGGAATTGTCGTCACTTTTAGACAAGGATTTTGAAAGCTTAAAAACAATGTCCATCTTTGAAAAATTCTTCACATACTTATGTATGAATTCTCAATTTCAGACAGCAACATAATGCATTGTACTTAAAAACCAATGAAATGAAAACATGTACGAAGACCTATATTTACTGGAAGATTATATTTTGCAACATAAGAGGCAATTGCTGTGACCACAGAAGGTAATCTAAGAAAAAGTTGCTTACAATTGAACCGATTACAATAGATAGCAAAATATACAAAGCTCTTGCTTGCATCACATGGTTAGACTTAATTATTTTATCAATTCTTAAAGCTTGGAGCGCCCACCATGAGATGGCGATAAAAACAAGATGTGATAGGATGCCTAATAATGCTTCCTGACCGAAACTAGCTATCACATGACCCCTCCTAATATTGTCTAAAACTTCATCATTCTCATTTTAACCTATTGCATTCGAGAAAGATAGCGTACACATCTCATTCCCTTTGACGTATTCAATCACTCATAAGTTTCACTTAAATTCATTTTCGCAATTATTAGTTTTTATATTTTCTTTTAACGGCAAAAAAAAAGAAAGGGAAGCATTTCCCTCTCCTTTACCCATATTTTATTGAATGAAATCCTTAAACGATGAAAATTGTTCATGTAAAAAATCGAAAGCAATGTTGGGAAATATCCCTAAAATGACTGTCGCTGCCACACATATGATTATGACAATCCCTACAACAGGTGATAAGGGAAATTTCTTCGTACTTTCTGCCTGCCTGAAAAATATTTGCACCATTACACCAAAGTAATAAATATACGATATGACAGTTGTCGCTATCAGTAAACTTGCTAAAATATAATGCGCAGGATCGGTTGCGAGCGCGCCCATAAAGATATTCAGTTTACCGATAAAACCAGCAGTTCCCGGTATACCCGCTAATGATAGCAGCAGAATGGACATACTTACAGCTAGAAAAGGTGACCGGCGATATAAGCCGCCAAATTCATTAATGCTTTCTGAATCTGCACTTGCTGTAACAATTTGAATAATAGCGAATACCCCAAGTGTCATGAAAAGGTAGGCACCAAGGTAAAACCAAGTCGTTTCGACCAAGAACGGTGACATTGCTGTTACTGCGACTAGTAAATAACCGGCATGAGCGATACTTGAATAGGCAAACATCCGCTTGATATTTTTCTGTCTGAGAGCAATTACATTTCCGATGATCATTGTTGCCCCGGCAATGACCGCAAGATAATCCTGCAGACTTAGCATCAGACTTGTTGTGCCTGTTTGATCAGGGACATTAAAGAATATCGATAGCAGGATTCTTAGGATGATAATAAAGCCAGCAGTCTTAGAGACTACACTTAAAAATGCAGTAACAGGTAAAGGTGCGCCTTCGTACACATCAGGTGCCCACATATGAAAAGGAGCAGCTGCTATCTTAAAGGATAATCCAATCAAAATCATGAAAAAGGCCAATGCAAGTAAATATAGATGTTGATTATTAGTAATTGTCGGCAAGAATGCAGCCATTTCCTTTAAATTTGTCGTACCTGAAATGCCATACACATAACTCATCCCAAATAAGGTAATGGCTGTTGAAATGCCGCCATTGATCACGTATTTCATGGCTGATTCATTGGATGGAAGATGCTTTTTCCTTATGCCAGCCAATATATAGGAAGAAAGTGAAAGCAACTCTAACCCTATAAACAGAGTGATTAGGTCTCCGCTGGAGGACATAATTAATGCCCCTAGCAGGCCTGCCAGGAATAAGTAGTAAAATTCCCCGCGGTACTCATCGATCCTTTCCCTTGGTTCATATGATACAGCCAACATCATTACCAATGCTGCTCCAATCAGCAGCAATAATTTGAAGGCAATCGCAAAGGAATCCAGTCTGAATGTATCATATAAAATTGATTCAGGTGCAGAGCCAAGTAAAGTAAACACGGAAATGGTTGCAGCTAGAATTCCTGTTAAAGCAAGCCACCCAAGAATTCTCCGGTTTATTTTTCTAGGCATAAACAAATCAAGCAGTGAAAGAAGCGTGGCAAATCCAAGGATAATGAACTCCGGTGTCATGATACTCCAGTGATATGATAATAATGTCTCAAGATCCATCCTTCATCATCCTCCCATCCCCAGTAAGATTGTTTCAATAGTAGAAGTGAGCGACCCGCTTAGTATATTGGGGTAGACACCGATAAGGACGATTAGTCCGACCAGGATGGCTGCCGGTATGGCTTCAAGTGGCGCCACATCGTTAACCTCTGTATTTTCACGTTTTGCTTCTCCAAAGGTAATTGAAAGAACCGCTCTTAATAGATACGCAGCCGTCATAATAATCCCGAGGCAACCGATGGCAGCAAGGACTGGCATCTCCTTGAATAGTCCTAAAAACGCCATGAATTCACTGATGAAGCCGGACATTCCCGGTATCCCTAAGGATGCCAGCGCCGCTGTAAGAAGAATTCCGGCTGCAATCGGCATACTTTTTGCGAGTCCACTGATTTTTGCCATATCAGAAGTGCCATACCTCTCATGCACAATGCTCACAAGCAGAAATAATAAAGCAGCAATTAATCCATGTGAGACGACTTGAAAAATCGCACCCTGGATACCAGCAGCATTGAGTGCACCAAGACCTATCAGCACGACCCCCATATGAGAGATGGATGAATAGGCAAGCACCTTCTTGAAGTCTGTCTGTATGAAGGCGAGAAAGGCACCATACAATAAATTAATTACGCCTAAAACCGCAAGCCAGACTGCCAGCGATTGAAATTGATCAGGAAAGATACCCATCCCAAACTTAATCAACCCATACGCACCAATTTTCAAAAGAATGCCTGCATGCAGCATGACTATTGATGGCGGTGCCTGCACATGAACCTCTACCATCCAGCTATGCAAAGGAAAAATTGGCAGCTTTACACCGAAGGCAACGACCAGAGCAATAAGCAAGCCCATCTTAGTCCCGGCGGATACGACAAGATGGTCACTGTCAGACGCCATAATTGACATAATTGCCTCTATATTGGATGTTCCTGTCCTCGCATACAACACCATAATGACAATCAAAAGAATCGCTGACCCTAAACCGTTATAAACTAAAAACTTAAATGCCGCTTTTTCCTTTTCAAAATAGCCCCACTTTCCAATTAAGAAAAAGGTTGGAATCAATGTGATCTCAAAGAAGATAAAGAATAGAATTAAATTCTCTGCTGCAAACACACCCAACATTCCGATTTCAAGCAGAAGAAACAGCATAAAGTAGCCTTTCCATTCTTTTTTAATATGAATGGAAGCAATCGCAGCCAAGGTTGAAAGCAGTGCGGTCAACATCAACATGAGTAAAGAAAAGCCGTCTACCCCTAGCTCATAATCAATGGAATAAATTTTCCCTGCCATTTCTGGATTAACAAACTGCATCCAGCCTACTTTTTCAGCCAGCTCGCTAAGCTCTGCACCATTGCGATGGGCAATATAAGCAATGACCGTTAAAATAAGCGCTGGCAAGGTTGCCAGAAAACCAATGAGCTTAATGAAAGGCTCCTTTACCTTGGGGATAAATACCAAAACCAAAATACCGATGAGTGGGGAGAAAACTAATAATGATAGGTAATAAGGAAACATCATTTTAAGTACCCCCCTGTCACTGCAAAAAAGATAACTAATATCGCTAATCCTAAAAAGGCAACCGTTCCATATGTTTGCACCTGACCGCTTTGAAAGCGGGAACCAAGTTTGGACAGTCCAGAAATGATTCCTGCTACCATCTTCATTATGCCTTCCACAACAATCACTTCAATAAAATGAAGGATTCTACTAAAGGCTGTCGTTCCTTTTACTATAGTCATTTTATAAAATTCATCTATATAGTATTTGTTAGCGAGAATCCCATATACGGTAGGCACACCCGCTGAAAACCAATCTCTTGCAATCGTCTTCTTACCGTACATCAGCCAAGCTAAAAGAATACCTAAAAGGGATACTGCTGTGGCTACCACCATAATCCATGCAGGACCCTCCACATGACCGTGCCCGAGTGCTTGGTTGCCTTCTGTCAGCCAATCTCCTAGAAAAGTGCCAAACCATGGTGTATTCACATAACCGGCACCAATCGCAAGAACAGCTAAAATCAACATGGGTATAACCATCACACCAGGCGATTCTTTTACGTTTGCGGTCTTCCCTCTTGCTTCACCAGTGAAAACCATAAAGAACAGCCGAAACATATAAAAGGCGGTGAAAAAGGCAGCCACCACAGCTAGCCAGAATAAAAACGTATGGCCATGCACCCATGTTGATACGAGTATTTCATCTTTACTAAAGAAACCTGACAATAACGGTACACCGCTAATGGCTAATGTACCGATTAAGAACAGCGGTCCAGTCACCCTGAGCTTTTTCCATAGCCCGCCCATTTTCTCAATATCCTGTGTATGAACCGCATGAATGACACTTCCGGCTGCGAGAAAAAGCAGCGCTTTAAAAAAGGCATGTGTCATCAAATGGAAAACGCCTGCTACATAACCAGCCGATCCCAGTGCAAGCATCATAAACCCGAGCTGACTGACTGTTGAATAAGCTAGTACTCTCTTAATATCTTTTTGCACAATCCCGATACTCGCCGCAAAAATAGCCGTGAATGCCCCGATGATGGCAATTGTCATCATTGCCGTTTCACTGGCTGCAAATAATGGAAACATGGAAGCAACTAAGTAAACACCCGCGGCAACCATCGTCGCTGCATGGATTAAAGCGGATACCGGCGTCGGTCCTTCCATTGCATCTGGCAGCCAAGTATGGAGCGGGAATTGCCCCGACTTCCCAACTGCTCCGATAAAAATAAGCAGAGCGATCAGTGTGATCATCTGTTCGGAAATCATTCCGGCAGATACGGCTGCAAAAATCTCATCATATTCGAAGCTGCCCACTTGCCAGAATAAAAGAATCATGCCGATAAACAGCCCGACATCTCCAATACGCGTCATAATAAATGCTTTTTTTGCTGCTGCTTTTGCTTCTTCCTTATAAAAATAAAAGCCTATTAATAAGAAGGAACCTAGACCAACAAGCTCCCAAAAAATATACGTTTGCAATAGATTCGGTGAAAGAACGAGTCCGAGCATCGCAAAAGTAAATAATCCTAAATAAGCATAGAAAACAGATATTCGCCCATCTCCATGCATATAGCCTTTCGAATACATATGTACGAGGAAGCTGACGAGTGAGACAATCACTAGCATGAGTGCATTTAATTGATTCACTTCATAACCCGCTGTTAACTGATAATCCCCTATCGTCAGCCAAATGCCTTCCGCCTTATATGTTGGTGAGCCGAAGCGAGCAATGAGTACCAACAACGAAATAATAAAACTGGCAAAGGTGAGAAAAATGCCTATATACGCACTGACTGCTCTCAATCTTTTGCCAAAAACGATAAGGAATAAAAACGATAAAAGCGGGAATAGCGGTATGATCCATGCGTTCTCCATCATTTTCACTGGTCCCCTTTAGTGAATACGCCTCTATGTTTTAGCGTATTTATTAAAACCAATCCACACTGGCCTTTAGCATGTGTATCATGACTTTGTTACGTGATTACAACTAGTTTTTCAATGTATTAAATTCATCGATATTCACAGACTTGCGATTGCGATAAAGCGCAATGAGAATCGCTAGTCCAACAGCTGCCTCAGCAGCAGCAACTGCAATAGCAAAAAGGGCAAAAACCTGGCCATCTATCGAAGGAGCCATCCCCAGCTTGCTAAAGGCAACTAGATTGATATTGACTGCATTTAACATTAATTCAATAGAAATCAGCACGATGACCGTATTGCGTTTTGTCAGCGCACCGAATAATCCGATGCAAAAAAGAACAAGCGCTAATGTCAGATAAGCTGAAATTGGTACGGTACTCACTCCTTATCAGCCTCCTCTTGATCGTCTCGTTTAGCTAAAACAATCGCGCCAATTAATGCGACAAGTAATATCACCGATGTGAGTTCAAACGGAATGATATATTTGGAATAAAGTGCAATGCCAATTTGCTCCGTATTATTTTCATGCAGCGTATTAGCAGCCTGTGGGAAATCGACGTTATATACACCAATATAGAAGACAACTCCGAAACCAAGGACACCGAGAAAAAGAAGAATCTTTCGGAGGCGTCCTGTTTTTGGTTCACTCTCATCATTATGACGAGTGAGCATGATGCCAAATAACATGATGATCGTAACTGCACCTGAGTATATCAATATTTGGACAGCGGCAATAAATTCTGCTGAAAGAAGGACAAAGATGCCGGCAATGCTTACGAATGTGAATACGAGCGCAACCACCATATGGACAACTTTCGTTAAGTTAATCATCAGCACTCCGCCCATGACAGCAATGAGGGCAAGAAGCATGAATATAAGAAACTCGCCTGAAAAAATCATGCTTTATTCACCTTCCGCAAGTTCTCATCGTTTTCATCTAACCAGACTAAGTCTTTAAACAGCTCATCCCGACTGTATTCTGCCAGCTCAAAGTTGTTGGTCATAATAACTGCTTCTGTTGGACAAACCTCAGTGCATAAATCGCAAAGGATGCAAATCTCAAAATTAATATCATACGTTTCGATAATTTTTCCCCGTTTATTTGGATCAGGGTGTTTCTTTCCAGTCAATTGAATGCAGTCTGTCGGACATATATTTGCGCATTGATTACATACAATACACTTCTCTGGATAGAACTTTTGAATCCCGCGAAATCGATCAGGTAACGGCAAAGGTTCATGAGGATAATCATAGGTCAGCTTTTTCCGCGTTAAATTTTTCAGGGTATAGGTTAAGCCTTTCGCTAATCCAAGCATCGTTTTTCCACCCCTTTTTTTTAAAAAATATTAAGCAGTTCTTTAAGAATTGCTGTTAAAAAGATATTCGCCAAAGCTACTGGGAGCAGCACTTTCCAGCCAAACTCCATCAATTGATCGGCACGGATACGCGGGAACGTCACCCGGAACCAAATGAGAATAAAGATAACAACTGTAAACTTGAGGGCAAACCAGACCGCTCCTGGAATAAAACCTAAAAACGGCAGCGGCAGCCATCCGCCTAAGAAAATCACCGTAATAAGTGAGGCCATGGCAAACATATACACATATTCAGCAAGCATAAAGAATGCCCATCTAAACCCTGAATATTCAACATGAAACCCCGCTACAAGCTCCGATTCCGCTTCAGGCAAATCAAACGGCACCCGGTTTAGCTCCGCTACAGCTGCAATCAAAAAGACAATGAAGGCAATGGGCTGCCAAATGATAAACCAGCCATTCTTCTGTGCCTCGACGATATCATTTAAGTTGAGACTCCCAGTCAATAAAATGATCCCGATGACGGACATGACGAGTGGAATCTCATAGGAAATCATCTGTGCGGCTGCACGCATGCCTCCCATTAGTGCATATTTATTATTCGAAGCCCAGCCGCCTGTCACAATCCCTATCGTCGTTAATCCTGAGATAGCAATGTAATAGAGCAGGCCGACACCGATATCAGCAAAGTAAAATTTATCCGTAAATGGAATGACCGCTAATACCATAAACGCCGGTGTAAACGCTATGACTGGTGCAAGAATAAAAAGCGGCCGATCAGCAAGCTTTGGAATCGTGTCTTCCTTTATTAAAAGCTTTAAAACATCTGCGACAGTTTGCAGCAGTCCAAAGCGTCCACCAACTTGATTGGGCCCGTATCGAAGCTGCATAAATCCCATCACTTTACGCTCTGCTAAAATGGCATAAGTGACAAATCCTAATACGACAAACAATAAAACTACAGCGAGTAAAAAGAAGATGCCGAAGTTCAGCCAGCTTGCTTCAGCTGCCAATAACCCTTCCATCATCAGCCATCCACCTCCCCGAGGACAATATCAATCGCACCTAAAATGGCAATTAAATTCGCCATATTCTGTCCGACAAGAAGCTTTGGCAGGATTTGCAGGTTATAAAAGGAAGGTCTCCTAAACTTTAAGCGGTAGGGTTCCTTCTTCCCTTCACTTGCAATATAGCAGCCGATTTCTCCTCGTGGTGATTCAATTCTTACGAAGGCTTCCCCTTTTGGCGGTTTGATCACTTTAGGGACTTTTCCTAAAACGGCACCTTCGGATGGGAATTGCTCGACAGCTTGTTCGAGAATCTTTAACGATTCTCCAATTTCACTTAAGCGAACATGATATCTTGCCCACGCATCACCGCCATCCCTGATACAAACATCAAAATCAAACCGATCATAAATGGAATAGGGCTCCTCTTTACGCAGATCCCACTTTATACCTGTACAGCGAAGGTTGGCACCGCTTAATGAATAATTAAGGGCATCTTCCTTCGTATAGGTGCCGACTCCTTTCACACGATTCATAAAGATTTCATTGCCTGTTACCAGCTGGTCATATCCTTTCAGCTGTTCCCTCATATATGGTATAAACTCTCTTACCTTCTCAATCCATCCTTCTGGCGCATCCCATTTCACACCGCCAACTCTCATATAGTTAAAGGTCAATCGGCCACCTGATATTTCATTTAGCATGTTAATGATCATTTCCCGCTCTCTAAAGGCATAGAGGAATGGACTCGTTGCACCTAAATCCAGAAGATACGTGCCCCACCATACAAGATGACTTGCAATGCGGCCAAGTTCCATTGTGATGATGCGCAAATATTCAGCTCGTTCCGGGATCTCAAGGTCCATCATCGTTTCGACAGCATGGCAGAGCACATAATTATTCGTCATGGCTGCTAAGTAATCCATCCTGTCTGTATAAGGAATAATTTGCGTATATTGAAGATCTTCCGCAAGCTTTTCCGTTCCTCGATGTAAGTAGCCAATGACTGGCCTTGCTTCTGTAATGATTTCCCCGTCAATTTTTAAGACAAGGCGAAAAACACCATGTGTGCTTGGATGCTGAGGGCCTACATTTAATAGCATTTCTTCTGTTCTAATCACCCTGCTACACCTCCACATCATATGGTTCATAATCTTTACGGAGCGGATATCCTATCCAATCTTCACCTAACATGATTCGATGAAGATCAGGGTGGCCGTTAAAGCGAATTCCAAGTAAATCATACGCTTCACATTCCGGCCAATTGGCGCCAGCCCATAACGGCTGCAAGGAATCAATCTCCGGATTCTCCCGGGCAACCTTCACTTTCAATGCTAACGAGTGACGATTCTTATAGGAAAATAAATGCGTGTATATTTCCATATGCGTTTCAAAATCTGTTCCATGCAGCTCCGAGAGGAAGTCAAAGCTCAGCTGCTCATTATATTTCAGAAATTCCGCTAGCCTAAAGTAGGCTTCCGGCTTTGCAACCAGCGTCGGAACATCTTTCGAAAGCTCATTAATATAGGAATCTTCTAAAATAGATTTGCCTAAATGCTCTTCTATTATCTTTATATATTTATCAAGTACAGGCTGGTTTGGCGAGGGTTTCTTTTCCTCCTCTGATACAGCCGCGCTGTCCGCCCCAGAAGCTTTCCCCTTGGCTTTAGCTGCGGCGGCGGCTTTTGCTTTCGCAACTGCAATCGCCTTCGCTTTTTCATCACTTCCTCCAGCTGACTTTCCTTGTGCTGCGGCTTTCGCTTTGGCTGCTGCGGCGGCCTTCGCTTTTGCGGCTGCAATGGCTTTCGCTTTTTCAACGTCACCAGTGTCTGCAGATTGTTTCGCAAGTGCGGCAGTCTTTGCCCTAGCGGCTGCGGCGGCTTTTTGTTTAGCTATATCTATTGGTTCTTCTTCTGCGGAGACTTCTTCTGTGGTGGATTGTTCTTTTTCTTTCTTTTTGGCGAGTGCGGCGGCCTTCGCTTTTGCGGCTGCGGCGGCTTTTTGTTTGGCTATATCTATTGGTTCTTCTTCTGCGGAGACCTCTTCTGTGGTGGTTTGTTCTTTTTCTTTCTTTTTGGCAAGTGCGGCGGCCTTCGCTTTTGCGGCTGCGGCGGCTTTTTGTTTGGCTATATCCATTGGTTCTTCTTCTGCGGAGACTTCTTCTGTGGTGGATTGTTCTTTTTCTTTCTTTTTAGCGAGTGCGGCGGCCTTCGCTTTTGCGGCGGCCTCCTTTTTCAATTGTTCAAGATCTTTTTCCCCGTCCATCGATTAAATCACCTTCTTCCCAGTTTTCGCCTCATAACGGATTTTCTCTTTTAATTTATTCACTCCGTATATTAAAGCGGCTGGATTAGGTGGACAACCAGGTATGTATATATCCACTGGAACTACTTGATCAACACCTTTAACGACTGAATAAGATTTTACATACGGTCCCCCGGCAGTGGCACAGGAGCCCATTGCAATGACCCATTTAGGTTCAGGCATTTGATCATATAATCTTTTTACAACTGGTGCCATCTTCTTTGTGACTGTTCCTGAGACAATCATGACATCTGATTGGCGAGGAGATGTTCTGAAAAAGGAACCAAAGCGGTCAAGATCATAATGTGATGAGCCGACACCCATCATTTCAATCGCACAGCATGCGAGCCCAAAAGTCATCGGCCATAAAGAATTGCTTCTTGCCCAGCCTTTTAATTGCTCCAGCGTCGAGAGAAAAACATTTCGTTGCAGCTCTGCCATTTCTTCCTGTGTAATGTTCTCCAATTTCAATTCCATTTTAGCACCTTCTTCTTCCATGCATAGATGAGTCCAATCACTAGCATAAACACAAAAATCAGCATTTCAATTAAAGCGAATATCCCCAGTTTTTCATACACTACAGCCCACGGATAAAGAAACACGGTCTCAACGTCAAAAATGACGAACATGAGGGCAAAAATATAATAGCGCACAGTAAATTGCACCCTTGAATCATGAAACGGTTCAATCCCGCTTTCATAGGTCGTATATTTACTGTCGGCTGGTTTATAGGGACGGAGAAGTCTGCCCAAAAACAATGCAATGATCGGCAATAAAATCCCTAAACAGAGGAAGACTATAACAATTAAATAATTATTTTGATAAACGTTCCAAAGGTCCAAAATCATCTCCCCTATCAGAAGAATTAATATTCGAAATATTGTAAATGTAATCGGATTCATTATAGCATTATTATGTTTCTCTGTCGATAAGACGCAGCCTTTTTTTGGAAGACTGTTTAAAATCTGCTGCTCTAAATTATATGATTAGTTGTCCTCGATATATCCATTTTATTTAAAAGAGATTCAAAATTCCTATGTTCAAGGTTTTGAGTAGGAATTTTTTATAGATATGCGGTTCTGTTGATGATTTTTTTGTGGTAATTTGGATTGATCAGGGGCTTTTGAGGATTTATCGGCGATTTTAAGGATATTTCAGCGGTTTTTTCATTATATCAGCGGTTTTAGGGTTATATCAGCGATTTTTTCATTATATCGGCGGTTTTGAGGTTATATCAGCGATTTTTTCATTATATCGACGATTTTGAGGTTATATCAGCAATTTTTTCATTATACCGTCAATTCCGAAAATGTCTCTAAATTCCAGATCCAATCACTGAGCTTAACTAAATATTACATCCTCCAGCATTCCAAATACTTTTCCACATAAAAAACCCCTTGGCAAGGATGCCAAGGGGTTTTTTATGCTATATTAAACATTTCTCTCCGAAACATTTACACGGTTAACCGCACGTTGAAGCGCAAGTTCAGCACGACGGATATCAACGTTGTCACGTTTTTGGTCGTTAAGACGTTGTTCTGCACGCTCTCTTGCAAGCTTTGCACGCTCAAGATCAATCTCATTCGCTTGTTCAGCAGATTGAGCTAAAATCGTTACTTGGTCCGGACGTACTTCGAGGAAGCCACCGTTGACTGCGACGAAATCTGTTTGATCGCCGTTTTTCAGACGGACAGCTCCAATTTGTAACGGTGCAACCATAGGAACATGGCCAGCTAAAATACCAAGCTCTCCACTTTCAGCTTTAGTACTTACCATTTCCACATCTGCCTCATACACCGGGCCATCGGGAGTAACAACACTGACTTTAATCGTCTTCATTTTTTACCCTCCTGGTCCAGAATTAAACCTCTACGCCCATTTTCTTAGCGGACTCAACGACTTCTTCGATACGTCCTACTAGACGGAATGCATCTTCTGGTAAGTGGTCATATTTACCATCAAGGATTTCTTTGAAACCTTGAACTGTTTCTTTAACCGGTACATATGAACCTTTTTGACCAGTGAACTGTTCAGCCACGTGGAAGTTTTGAGATAAGAAGTTTTGGATACGACGTGCACGCGCTACTAGTAGCTTGTCATCGTCACCAAGCTCATCCATACCTAGGATGGCGATAATATCTTGTAATTCTCTGTAGCGTTGCAGAGTTTGTTGGACTTGACGAGCTACATTATAGTGATCTTCGCCAACAACCTCAGGTGATAACGCACGAGAAGTTGATGCTAATGGATCCACAGCTGGGTAGATACCCATTTCAGAAAGCTTACGCTCAAGGTTAGTTGTTGCATCAAGATGCGCGAAAGTTGTTGCTGGAGCCGGATCCGTATAGTCATCGGCTGGTACGTAAATTGCTTGGATAGATGTAACAGATCCTACATTTGTAGAAGTGATACGCTCTTGCAATTTACCCATTTCTGTAGCAAGTGTTGGTTGGTAACCAACGGCAGATGGCATACGGCCTAATAGGGCAGAAACCTCTGAACCTGCTTGTGTGAAACGGAAGATGTTATCCATGAAGAAAAGAACGTCTTGTCCTTGCTCATCACGGAAGTATTCTGACATAGTCAAACCAGTCAAGGCAACACGCATACGCGCTCCTGGCGGCTCATTCATTTGTCCGAATACCATTGCTGTTTTCTTGATAACGCCAGAATCAGTCATTTCATGATAAAGGTCATTACCTTCACGTGTACGCTCACCTACACCAGCGAATACAGAGATACCGCCGTGCTCTTGAGCGATGTTATTGATTAATTCCTGGATTAATACGGTTTTACCAACACCGGCACCACCGAATAGACCGATTTTACCACCTTTGATGTAAGGTGCAAGAAGGTCTACTACTTTAATTCCAGTTTCAAGAATTTCTATTTCTGTAGAAAGCTTTTCAAAAGTTGGTGCCTCTCTGTGGATAACGTCACGGCGAGCATCTGCTGCAATAGCTGGATCCAAGTCGATTGTTTCTCCTAGTACGTTGAATACACGTCCAAGAGTAATATCACCAACAGGTACAGAAATTGCTGCACCAGTGTCAATTACTTCACTACCACGTTGTAAGCCATCTGTTGTAGACATTGCAATCGCACGAACTGTATCATCACCTAAATGAAGGGCAACTTCTAGGGTTAAGTTGATGTTAACTTCAGATTCGTTACGCGCTTGGTTTACAATTGTCAATGCGTTATAGATTGCAGGAAGCTGTCCGCTTTCGAACTTTACGTCAACAACCGGACCCATAACTTGAAGAACGCGTCCTTTGTTCATCTTTTTCCCTCCTAATAAGAAAAGCGCAAGCGCCTTGATCACCCTCAAAGCATAAGACGAGCCTCACAAAAAAGGTGTTCTTTACCTTTCTGGGAGGCCTTCCCTAGACCATCGAGGGGGTAGGCGCTGGAGCTAGACATTTTTCTAATGAAAAATTAATTCTTTCTTATCTAATAAGAAATCCATTCGGCGGATGGCTCGGGCCAATCTCGCCTGAAATTAGTCAGTGCTAATTCCAATTATCTTAAAATGTCTGACAGAACACCCTACTCTAAAGCAGCTGCTCCACCGACGATTTCTGTAATTTCTTGGGTAATTGCTGCTTGACGTGCACGGTTGTAGCTTAGGCTCAATGAATTAATCAAATCGTTCGCGTTATCCGTTGCACTCTTCATAGCTGTCATCCTCGAAGCATGCTCACTTGCTTTACTATCAAGCAACGCTCCATAGATTAAGCTTTCAGCATACTGAGGCAGCAATACTTTTAAAATTTCTTCAGCGGATGGTTCAAACTCATAAGATGCAAGCTTATCAGAGCTAGAGATATCTGTAAGCGGAAGAATTTTCTTCGATGTAACATCTTGTTGAATCGCGCTGACATAGTGACTGTAATAAATAAATAATTCATCGAAAGTTTCATCAGAGAACATGCCAACTGTTTTGCTGGCGATATCTTTGATTTCCGCAAACGAAGGCTGATCAGCTACACCAACGATGTCAAGAATGACATTCATTCCTTTGCCTTTGAAAAAATCAAGGGCAGTACGGCCGACTGCAATAATTACAAATTCATCATTTGATTTATGGCGTTTTTGAATTGTTTGGTTTACTGCTCTTAAGATGCTGCTATTATAAGCTCCTGCAAGACCACGGTCAGATGTGATGACCACATAACCAGTCTTTTTCACAGGGCGGCTTACTAGCATCGGATGCGACGCATCGCTGCTTCCAAGTGCAATGGATGCAGTAACATCTTGAATTTTTTCCATGTAAGGAACAAATGCTTTTGCATTCATTTCTGCACGGGTCATTTTCGCAGCTGATACCATTTGCATTGCTTTTGTGATTTGGCTCGTTTTCTTCGTAGAAGTAATCCGATTTTTTATATCACGTAATGATGCCACAGGTTCTCACCACCCTCATACTAAGTGTGTCCAGCTTATTAGTCCTTATTGAACAAGTCAAAAGAAATGACAAGCCTTTCCTTATCGTTAGATCCCGTATAGATCATGCATGAAAATGCAGGAGGGGATACATGATCCCATCCTGTCAATTGCTGCTTTTATTCAGAAACGGCAAATGTTTTCTTGAAATCATTAAGTGCAGCTACCATATCATTATCAGCAGGAAGTTCTTTTGTTGTTGCAATATGGTCTAATAATTCTTTGCGGTTATGGTCTAACCAAGTCAGGTACTCGCCTTCGAAACGGCGGATATCTTGAACTGGGATATCATCTAAGAAGCCGCGAGTAAGCGCATAAAGAATGGCTACTTGCTTTTCTACTTTTAATGGCTTGTTAAGGTCTTGTTTAAGAACCTCAACTGTACGTACACCACGGTTTAATTTAGCTTGTGTTGCTTTATCTAAGTCAGAACCGAATTGAGAGAAAGATTCTAACTCACGGAATGATGCAAGGTCAAGACGCAGTGTACCTGCAACCTTTTTCATCGCTTTAATTTGAGCTGATCCACCAACACGTGATACAGAGAGACCTGCATTGATCGCTGGACGAACGCCAGAGAAGAATAAATCAGATTGCAAGAAGATCTGTCCATCAGTAATGGAAATAACGTTTGTTGGGATATAAGCAGAAACGTCACCTGCTTGAGTTTCGATGAATGGAAGAGCTGTGATTGAACCAGCACCTTTTGCATCACTCAATTTTGCAGCACGCTCTAACAAACGGCTATGCAAGTAGAATACATCCCCTGGATATGCTTCACGACCTGGAGGACGGCGTAATAATAGTGAAAGTTCACGGTAAGCAGAAGCTTGTTTTGTTAAATCATCATACACAACAAGAACGTGCTTGCCATTGTACATGAATTCTTCGGCCATTGTTACACCTGCATATGGTGCAAGGTATAGTAATGGAGCTGGTTGAGATGCAGAAGCAGTTACAACGATTGTGTAATCTAATGCACCTTGCTTACGAAGTGATTCAACTGCATTACGAACAGTCGATTCTTTTTGTCCGATTGCAACATAGATACAGACCATGTCTTGATCCTTTTGGTTCAAGATTGTATCGATGGCAACAGATGTTTTACCAGTTTGACGGTCTCCAATGATTAACTCACGTTGTCCGCGCCCGATTGGCACTAATGCATCAATCGCTTTGATACCCGTTTGAAGTGGCTCGTGGACGGATTTACGATCCATAACACCAGGAGCTGCACCTTCAATAGGACGAGTTTTTGTTGTATTGATTGGACCCATACCATCAACTGGTTGTCCTAGAGGATTGACTACACGTCCGATTAGTTCTTCACCAACCGGCACCTCCATGATGCGCCCTGTACGGCGAACCTCGTCACCTTCCTTGATTTCAGTGAAAGGTCCTAAAATGATAATACCAACGTTATTTTCTTCAAGGTTTTGCGCCATACCCATAACGCCGTTTGAAAATTCAACAAGCTCACCCGCCATGGCACTATCTAGTCCATGAACACGTGCGATACCATCACCTACAGAAATAACGGTACCAACATCACTCACTTGAATTTCCGCCTGATAGTTTTCGATTTGCTTCTTTATCAGCGCACTGATTTCTTCAGCTTTGATGCTCATGAGTTTCACCCCTATCTACGAATCTTAGCCTAATAATTGACGTTCAAGTCTATCTAGTTTGCCGCGCAAGCTGCCGTCGAAAATTTTATTTCCGATGTGAAGCTTAAGACCGCCTAGTAGATTTGTATCAACAATGTTTTCAATTCGAAGTGATTTCTTTCCTACTTTAGCTGCAAAAGATGCAGACAATTCTTTACGCTCGTCGTCCGATAATGGACGAACAGAATATACAGTAGCCTCAGCAATACCTTTTAGTTCGTTTGCTTGGCTGATAAAATGATCGACTACACCTGAAATATGGTCTTCACGATGGCGTTCAATCATGATTAATAATGTATTTAATACATATGTGTTAACGGATGCAAATGCTTCCTTCACAATCTCTTTCTTCTTCTCAATTGGAAGTTTCGGAGATTTTAACACTGCTTTAAATTCAGAGTTATGGTTTACTACGTCTTTCACTGCACGAAGCTCTTCTTCCATCTGGTCAAGAAGCTGATGCTCATTCGCAAGTTGGAAAAGAGCCAACGCGTAGCGCTTTGCTACTATAGAGCTCGTCATCGCTTTTCTCCTGCCTCTTGAATGTATTCGTTAATTAGCTTTTCTTGATCTGCTGAACTTAATTCCTTCTCAATCACTTTAGAAGCAACTAGGACAGATAATGAAGCGACTTGTTCACGAATAGCTGTAACTGCTTGTTCTTTTTGCTGCTCGATTTCAAGTTTAGCAGATTCTTTCATGCGGTCTGACTCAGCACGAGATGCAGCAATGATTTCATCACGCTGGATTTCTCCTTGCTTCTTCGCACTTTCGATCATAGCTTGTGCTTCTGTACGTGCATCTTTAAGAAGTGCTTTTTGCTCTTCTAATAGTTTCTTTGCTTCTACACGGCTATCTTCAGCAGCAGTGATTTCGTTTGCAATATGCTCTTCACGCTGTGTCATGATTCCCATTAAAGGACCCCATGCAAACTTTTTAATTAAAGTTAATAAGATAATAAACATAGCCAGCTGGAATAAAATATCCCCACCGTTAAAACCATTGCTTGCGCCTAAAACAAAACTGTTTAATAACACTCTCGATTCACTCCCTTCAAGAGACGTTCACTTAGGATCATTCCTATTTAGAATCCTTGCGGAAAAATAATAATAGACATAAAGGAAAGGCGAAGGTCCACTTAATATGATCTTCGCCATTTTTTAAAATTTCGATCGGTAAAATTAGCCACCGATAACCATAAACGCGATAACTACGCCGATGATAGGAACGGCCTCAACTAAAGCTACCCCGATGAACATTGTAGTTTGAAGCATACCACGAGCTTCTGGCTGACGTGCCATACCTTCAACTGTTTTTGAAACGATAAGACCGTTACCGATACCTGCACCTAGTGCTGCTAAACCAACCGCAATTGCTGCTGCTATAAGACCCATTATTTGTTTCCTCCTTAGAATATTAAATAAATTATTTTAACAAAATGTTTTGTTCAAGTATTGAACAGGTATATATTAATGGTCATGACTCACTTTGTGAGACATATAAACCATTGTTAACATACAGAAAATAAATGCTTGGATAGCACCGATAAATAGTGAGAAACCAAGCCATGCAAGTGTTGGTATAACCGCAACAAGCGTGCCTGCAAACCCTTTAGCAAGTGAACCTGCCAATAATGTAAGTAGAATCTCTCCGGCAAAAATGTTTCCGTAAAGACGAAGACCTAGTGTTAATGTGTTGGCAAATTCCTCAATAATTTTTAACGGGAACAAAAACGACATTGGTCTAAAGAAATCTTTCCCATATTCTTTTAATCCTTTCACCCTTATACCATAGTAATGTGAAAGCCCAACCACCATTGCTGCCAAAGTTAATGTAACTATTGGATCAGCTGTTGGTGATTTCCACCATAGAGTATGATCATAGGTGATCGCGAATGGAAGACCTAGCATGTTTGAAACGAACACATACATGATAAGAGTAATCCCTAATACATGAAATCTTCCTCCATCTTTCCATGCCATGTTGCTGTTAATAATGTTTCTAACAAAGTCCATGATCCATTCAAAAAAGTTCTGCATTCCTGTAGGTTTCATTGCCAGACGGCGTGTTGAAATTACAGCAATTAAGAATACGATGGCACTAGCCACTGTAATCATTAAAATATTAGACAAGTTAAAAGTTAACCCCATAAAATCTACCAATGGAGCTCCGTGATCCATAAATATTTCACCTCTCTTCCCGCTTTCTACGTAAATGAAAAGATTGAAGAAAAAAATCTATCATAATGACTATATAGGACGTCATTAATCCCAAAACTACACTAATGAGGTGAAATGCTTCCGGATATTCAAGCGTGATGATTATTGCCAATGCGGCAGACGCCATCCGTGTCATAGTTCCGAGAGAGCGCACCTTCTTCCCATTTGCGACCGCTTCTCCGAACTGCGTTGTTTTCCGCACTATAAGCCATAAGTTAAATAAACTTAAAGCGGTTCCGAGAATGAGCCCTAGAAAGATAGATTGATAAGACGTAAAGCCCCAGCCGAGAACATAAATAGACAACAGAAAAAACATGTATTTACGCTGTCTGGTGAAACTTGTTTTAATTTCCGGCATAGTTGTTATTCTCCTGTAAAGAAATGTTGGACTAAACGCAGCATGGCATATACTCCTGCAGCTAATCCCATCAGTAAACCTACGATTAAAAATAGCGGTTCGGTTCCTGCCACCCGATCCAGCCATCTCCCTGCAAAAATCCCGAGAAGGATTGAACCTACTAATTGAGAAAGAATCGCGGACATTAACGCCATTGCTTTAAATGGGCGGCGGTCGTTTTGACGCATAAAAACGCATCCTCTCTTAAGAGAACGGTAAGAGGTTTTCTGAGGTAACAAGCCTACGTTTTTCCTTGATCAGACGCGGAAAATAGCCATGAACAATATTTTGAAAACCCTATCAATTATACCCTTTGTAAGCATACAATAGGGTCTTGTCAATGTCAATGCGTTTTGGGCCAAAAACAACCGTTGCCATTTGGCTAAAATTTGGGATGTTCACACTTTCTTCATAATTATGTTCTCTACCTTCTATTGCAATATTCTACAAATTATGCATTGTTTTTAATTATTATTTTTCTATGATAGCTTTCTTATTTCTCCCCCTATTTAATTGCTCTTCTAATTCACCATTCTGTCCAACCACTAAGTAAGTTTCTAGCCAATCCTCTTTACCGGCTTTCCTCGCAAATACTTTCGCAATATAAAGTCCCGGCTCCGGAAGTCCTTCTGCTTGCATCACTTCCTGTATTTGGCCTTTGCCGAGATTGCGCTTCCAATCTAAAAATCCTTCAAATTTTAATGAGTCTGAATCAAATAATGCGATACCAAATTCATCTGCTCCACCTGGCAAATACACTTCATAGCGATACGTTCCTTTCTTATCTCCTTTACCAAAACCAAAACCCATTACCCTTGGATAATCTGGTTCCTCCAATACGTAGAGGTAAGGAATCTCGATGTCACCGAAGCTTGCCTGTAATGCTAACCGCCCATCATATATCTTTTCTTTTAGTTCTGCAGGATCTGCAGACATCGTGATTTTCAGTTTCTTTTTCTCTCCTGGCTTTAAGTTGAAGGAAATAGGTAACCGCCAGTGAATGCCCTTTTCTTGATGAGGAATCGCAAATGAATAGGTTTGTCTATCCTTGCTCGTATTCTCTACCATAATAGATGTACTATGCTCATGCATTCGATCCGCCAGCTTGAATTTCCCGAATTGCAGTGAAGCAGGCATGACGAGCGATGGGCTATTCAATGCCTCCTCCAGCTGAATCCGCCCTGCTCCTTGTTCATATGCACGATATAGCACTCCTTCTTCATTCGCTATTGGCTTTGCAGTATTCATGAGTGCCGCCTTAATTTTCTCAGGGCCCCAATCCGAATGGGCTTGTTTTAACAGTACTGCTGCCCCTGCCACATGTGGTGCTGCCATACTTGTGCCTTGAAGAGGGAGGTAACCGCCAGGAATGGTACTATTAATCGCTACTCCGGGCGCAACCACATCGGGCTTAATTTCCCAAGTTGAGGTGACCGGACCGCGTGAACTAAAATCGGCTAGTATATCCTTTTCTTCCATTATATACGTGCGAGCAATGATCTTTCTTTTTTCGATTTGTCTTAACAGCAGCTCCCCGTCCTCTTTTGATATAGCGGTGATAGGAATGGGTATTTCCTTTTCAAGATTACCCATAAAGTTTCCTTTTGTGTTGTTATATATTACGAGTGCGACCGCTCCTGCTTCAAACGCATTTTTGCTTTTTTCTGTAAAAGTAAGCTCTCCTCGCTCAGCAAGGACGATTTTTCCTGAGGCATTTTTAAGTTCCTCTTTTCTTGCTATTCCTCCATCAATGATTTCATACGATTGATGCAAATCCCAATCCAAGGACCCTTGAATCGGATTTAAGCGAACTTGAAAATCATTTCCTTGAAGATAGGGAATATTCATGGTTGGAGTGGAAGCACCGACGGATATTGCCTTTGCCGCAGTTCCCGGAGAGCCGACAGTCCATACATTTGGTCCGGAATTCCCCGAAGAAGTAACAGCGACAACGCCATGATCCACCGCCTTATTTAAGGCCATACTGATGGGTAAGTCAGGACCATTAACATTGTTGCCGAGCGAAAGGTTCAATACATCGACTTTGTCTTTGATTGCTTCTTCAATCGCACCAATCACTTGCTCTGTGGTTCCGCTCCCGCCAGGACCTAATGCGCGATAGGCTCTAACTGTCGCTTCAGGTGCAACACCTTTAATCTTCCCATTTGCGGCAATGATGCCGGCGACATGGGTGCCATGCAGGGTACTTTGACCTTTCTTTGTTTCCATTGGATCGTCATCACCATCGACTAAGTCTCGTCCGCCTCCATAGCTTCTTCGTAAGTCAGGGTGATTATAATCAATTCCCGTATCTATGATGCCAACCGTGACTCCTTTACCTGTCAGGCGTTTGTTCTCTTCATCAAAATACCCTCTGATTGCTTGCCCGCCAATCAATTTAATATTATCATCTGATTGAACTGTATAAGTATTGACCCGGGAAATAAACGAAATGCCAGCCGCCTCGTTTATTTTTGCGATGTCACCCTTCTTCCCTTTTACAGAAAAACCATTTATCGCATATTTATATGTATGTCGAACTTCTAATCCAGCCTGAAGAATCTTTCGCTTCATCGATTGGGTATCCTCATTTTCATTCAATATGACAATCGCAATTTCCTCTGCATCAAGAGACTCCTCAGGCAGTGGTGGAAGCTGCAATTCACGTGCACTGGCTGAGGTTTGGATCATTAATAAAATTAAAAGTAAACAAGTCAGCTTCTTCATGAGGACACCCCTTTTTCGTTTAGAGTCCTCGTTTTTGTGAAGTAGTATTCATAATAAATTGAGAAGAAGACAATCGGCATGGTATGTAAATAGAAAAAAGAGACTGACAGTGTCAGTCTCCCCTATTAAAATGATGTAGGCCGTTCGTCTATCTTTTTAAAATAGTAGCGGATCGCATCAGCAATTCTAATCGACGCTTTGCCGTCCCCATAAGGGTTTGCAGCTTTGGCCATTTGCTGATATTCGCCTTCATCTGTTAAAAGCGTGTTAGCCATATTATAAATATTCTCTTCTTCAACACCTGCAAGCTTTAATGTTCCAGCTTCAATGCCTTCCGGTCGTTCTGTTGTATCACGCAAAACGAGAACAGGGACTCCAAGAGAAGGTGCTTCTTCTTGAACACCGCCTGAATCAGTCAGTATTAAATAAGCTCTTGAGGCAAAGTTATGAAAGTCAATTACATCAAGTGGTTCAATGAGATGAATTCGTTCATCGCCGCCTAAAATCTCCGCAGCTATTTCCCTAACAACAGGGTTTAAATGAACAGGATAAACGACCTGAACATCTTGATGCTCATCCACTAGACGTTTAATGGCTTTAAACATATTGCGCATTGGCTCACCAAGATTTTCTCTGCGGTGCGCAGTTAACAATACGAGTCGATCTTCTCCGATTTGATTGAGCACATCATGATGATATTTCTCTTTCACCGTCGTTTTCAATGCATCAATCGCTGTATTCCCTGTAATAAAAATATGCTCTTCCTGCTTATTTTCATTGTACAGATTTTCAGCTGCTTTATTGGTAGGCGAAAAATGAAGATCCGCCATCACACCAGTCAGCTGGCGATTCATCTCTTCAGGAAACGGAGAGTACTTATTCCAAGTCCGCAACCCTGCTTCTACATGGCCAACCGTTATTTGGTTATAGAAAGCTGCGAGGCTCGCAACAAATGAAGTGGTGGTATCTCCATGAACAAGGACGATATCTGGCTTCGTATCCTTCATAATTTGATCAAGACCGATTAGCCCCTTCGTTGTTACGTCAATTAAAGTCTGGCGTTCCTGCATGATGTTTAAATCAAAATCTGGTTTGATATTAAAAATATTCAATACTTGGTCAAGCATTTCGCGATGCTGCGCGGTGACTGTGACAATCGAATGAAAATCATTAGGATGCTTAGCCAATTCGAGAACAAGCGGCGCCATTTTAATCGCTTCTGGTCTTGTCCCAAAAATGGTCATTACTTTAATAGGCCGATTCATTTGGATACACTCCTCTTTTTAAGAAAAGCGCTGGGCACAGTACAAACTAGAGGGCTTCAAGTAAAAGAAAACACGAGCGAACCGTTGTTGACTTATCGTTTAGAAGAAGTTACCTGAAGTTTGATAGGCACTAGGCGCTGAAGTTAAATATTTTTCTAAAGAAAGCCCGCCAAAATGGCGAGCCTTGGATAGGCGAAGACAGAAGTGCAGTCGTATGTTTACTCTGTTTACTACACTTCTGAGATGCCATTTTTAATATCTTCAATAATAGAAAATTCCTTATTTCGTTCCGAACAGACGGTCTCCCGCATCACCTAATCCAGGAATGATATAACCTTTTTCATTTAACTTTTCGTCTAATGCAGCGATATAAATATCTACATCAGGATGTGCTTCTTTTAAAGCTTCTACGCCTTCTGGAGCTGCGATTAAGCACATAAACTTAATGCTTTTGCCGCCGCGTTTTTTCAAAGAATTGATTGCTTCAATAGCAGATCCGCCTGTTGCAAGCATTGGGTCCACTACAATGAAGTCTCTTTCTTCTATATCACCAGGGAATTTCGCATAATATTCAACTGGCTTTAGTGTCGCTGGATCGCGATATAAACCCACATGTCCGACCTTTGCTGCTGGGATTAATTTTAGAATTCCGTCTACCATGCCGATGCCTGCGCGAAGAATTGGGACGATACCCATCTTTTTACCAGAAAGTACTTTTGAAGTTGTCATTTGTACTGGCGTTTCAATTTCGATGTCTTCTAAAGACATATCTCGGGTAATTTCGAATGCCATCAATGTTGCCACTTCGTCAACTAGCTCACGGAATTCCTTCGTACCTGTATTTTTTTCACGGATGTATGTAAGCTTATGTTGGATTAATGGATGATCAAACACATATACCTTTGCCACTTTAAAATCTCTCCTTCTACTAAAAAAGTTCATTTTACACTTCGTCCTATTTTACAGAAAAAAACCTTGCGGGGCAACTCTGATAATCATTAATACGGAAAATGTATTTCTCAGAATAACATTGTTTATTAATGAGGGGATTCCATATAGTACCACAATAGATACATCGGGCAATGTTAAATTCGTGAGCTCAAATGACCTCCCGCTTAAATTACTTCGGCAGTCAAACAAAAATCCAGCCCCTTTTTTTCGGGCTGGATTTTCACATTATCTTTCAGGATATAAGATGAATTTGCTTGTTAACTCTTCAACACGCTGACTTGCTTCAGAGAGCTTCGCTTCATCTTCAGTATTTTTTAATGTAAAAGCAATGATCGATGCAATTTCTTCCATATCTTCTTTTCCAAATCCGCGGGAAGTAACAGCTGCTGTACCGATACGGATACCACTCGTTACAAATGGGCTTTCAGGATCGAATGGTATCGTGTTCTTGTTTACTGTCACTCCGACCTCGTCCAATACTTTTTCAGCCACTTTTCCAGTTAAGCCTAGTGAACGGACATCTACTAGTAAAAGGTGGTTATCTGTGCCGCCAGATACAATTTCGATTCCTTCCCTTTGCAGGCTTTCTGCCAAATGCTTAGCATTTGAAATAATGCTGC
This sequence comes from Cytobacillus purgationiresistens, assembly GCF_030813235.1. GTDB lineage: Bacteria > Bacillota > Bacilli > Bacillales > Cytobacillaceae > Cytobacillus > Cytobacillus purgationiresistens. Next base: position 273,093 of record NZ_JAUSUB010000003.1, read on the forward strand.
TTGCATAATCTTTAAAGCTATCTTGCAGCGCTTCACCAAATGCTACCGCTTTTGCCGCAATCACATGCATTAATGGACCACCTTGAATTCCAGGGAAAATTGATTTATCAATTTTCTTCGCAAATTCTTCTTTGCAAAGAATCATGCCTCCACGTGGACCTCTTAATGTTTTATGTGTTGTAGTTGTTACAAAGTCAGCATAAGGCACTGGGTTTGGATGAAGTCCAGCCGCAACTAAACCTGCGATATGAGCCATATCAACCATCAAGTATGCGCCCACTTCATCGGCAATTTCTCGGAATCTTTTAAAGTCGATTACACGCGGGTATGCACTTGCACCAGCAACAATTAATTTCGGCTTATGTTCACGTGCTTTTTCTAAAACATCATCATAGTTAATCGTATGAGATTTCTCATCAACACCATATTCAACGAAGTTATATTGGATACCACTGAAGTTAACAGGGCTTCCATGTGTTAAGTGGCCTCCATGGGAAAGATTCATACCAAGGACGGTATCGCCTTGCTCTAAAATGGTGAAATAAACGGCCATATTGGCTTGTGCACCAGAATGAGGCTGCACATTGGCATGTTCTGCACCAAAAATTTGCTTGGCACGATCGCGAGCTAAATCTTCTACTACATCGACATGCTCACAACCGCCATAATAACGGCGACCTGGATAACCTTCAGCATATTTATTTGTCAGAACAGACCCCTGTGCTTCCATTACCGCTTCACTTACAAAGTTTTCAGAAGCGATTAATTCAATCTTACTTCTCTGGCGTCCTAGTTCGTCTTGAATCGAATTGAAAACTTGCTCGTCCTGCTGCGCTAAATGCTTCATAATAATCCTCCCTTTATATCTGCCACACTATTTTAAATATTGAATAGCTTTATTGCGAAAATTCTATTTTATTCTAACATGTTTTTCGCGCAGGTGACAGGCACCGACATGGATTTTTTCCGATAAAACATTGTGGTCATCCAGTTAGTCCCAGTTCCAATATGTGAGGTCATCGAGGACCGCTCCTCTTATTCCTTAATTGCATCGAATTTACTTAATGTCGGTATAGTTTTTAACTCTTCTTTTACTCTCTCCCGCAATTTAAAAAGAAACTTCAACTTATTACAACGTATGAATGAGAGATATGTTACAAGTTTTTCAAAAATTCATCTACTATTCTTCAAATAAAAAAACCTCTGCCTTACGCAAAGGTTTTTTGTCGTTATTCTGTTCGTTCATACACAGCCCTTACACCGCCAATGAGCTTTGGTCTCGTTGTTGCCAACGTAACGTGGGCCGAGCCTAGTGATTGCAGGGAGGTTCGAATAGGTACAGCAACATGTTTTAGCTGCATGCCAATAAAGGTATCACCAATATCAATGCCCGCATCCGCCTTAATATGTTCCACAACGATCGGGTCTGTCATGTGATTGAAAGCATACGCTGCCATCGCACCGCCGGCTTTGCGGATAGGAACAACACTGACTTCATCTAGTTGCTGCCTATCAGCTGTTGAACGTTCAATGATGATCGCCCGGTTCAAGTGTTCACAGCATTGGAAGGCCAGTTCAACGCCAGTAGCTTCACTTAACTTCTTCAGCCTCGTAAAAATCATTTCGGCAACCTGCTCCGTACCGGCTGTTCCAATTCGACTTCCCGCTACTTCGCTCGTACTGCAGCCGATAACAAAAATTTTGTTCCTTGCTAACGGCACTTGTTCGCTGAATTCAGAGATTATTTGATCAAGCTGCTCTTCCCACTGCCTTACTTGTTCCATCTTTAAGTCGCTCCTTATTTACGCGCTTATTGGTGTTCTTCTTCATATTTTTTAATTTTTCCTATGCGATTTTCATGGCGTCCGCCTTCAAAATCAGTGGATAACCAAATTTTCGCAATTTCTCGTGCCAATCCCGGCCCAATGACTCTTTCACCCATCGCCAGTATATTACTGTCATTATGCTCTCTCGTTGCTTTTGCACTAAATGTATCGTGCACTAACGCACAGCGGATTCCTTTTACCTTATTGGCTGCAATGCTCATACCAATACCTGTACCACAAACTAGAATCGCTTTATCGAATTCACCATTCGCTACCTTTTCAGCCACAGGTAAAGCAAAATCAGGATAGTCTACAGACGTATTACACTCGCAGCCAAAATCAACATACTCAATCCCTAACTCTTCCAATAAACCTTTAAGCTCTTCGCGAATATTAATGCCTCCATGATCTGAAGCAATTGCTACTTTCATTTCTACAAGTCCTCCATTCAACTGACTGCTTTATGCCTTTATTTTGACACAAACTATTAAAATTATAAAGCCAGTTTAAATGAATAAAGGGAGTCATTCTACCCTTACTCAAAAATGTATTTCTATTAGAAAAACGGAAGTGCCTTACACATCGCCGTACAAACGCAGATGGGCTTATTCTTTAGATAAAGGAAATACGGTAAACAAACGGGTGCTGCATATCGCAGGGAGGAGACCTAAAGTTTGATAGGCGCAGGAGTTAGACATTATTCTAACTAAAAAAAGCGAGTGACTCCACCCGCTATGCCTTATAGTTTAAATTTTGTGATATTACTTTTCAGATTTTCTGCTTGCGCTTTTAATTCTGTAGCTAATTTATCAACATTTTCAATGACAGCGGTTTGTTGTTGTGCTGCCGCCGAAACTTCCTCAGCACCTGCAGATGTTTCCTCTGCAATTGCTGCTACTTGTTGGGATTGGGCAGATGTTTCCTGCATCGTTTTCATTTGACGATCAGCAAGGTCAGTAATCGAGGACACAGATACTGCCATTTGGTTAACGGTTTGTGTCATTTCTTCAATGACTGTATTTGTTTCCGTCCCTTTCTTCGCCTCTTGATTAGCTGTTTCTACTTGCTGTGTTATTTGACTAACGACATTTTTCACTTCTTCTTGAATATTTTTGATGAGCTCTGAGATTCCTTGAACCGCTTTAGCACTTTCATCCGCAAGTTTCCTCACTTCTTCCGCTACAACAGCAAACCCTTTGCCATGCTCGCCTGCTCTGGCTGCCTCAATTGAAGCGTTTAATGCAAGCAAATTGGTTTGTGCAGCAATATCACCGACAAGTTGAATAATTTGTCCGACCCTTGCTGCATTATTTTCTAGTCTTTTTACGGTTTCAAGAGAGTGTTGATTGCCTGATGCCAGCGTTTCGATCCCAGTAATAAGCGAATGAATCGCTTTTTTCGAATTAATGAGATCTTCAACTAACTCAGCAGAAACATCTTCTGAGTCCTTAGCCTTTTCCTGCACTTCCTCTGCGATTCTGATGACCTCGTCTACTAATTCAGCTGTCGACTGGGTGGAAACCGCTGAATTTTCAGCACCATGTGAGATTTCTGAGATAGTGACAGAAATGGCTTCTGCCTGATCTGCAGCAATGGAGGACTCTTTGGATATAGCAATTACTTTTTCATTCGTGGCATTGACATTACCATCTATGCTTTGGACCATCTCCTTTAGGCTGTCCAGCATGCGGTTAAACGCTGCTCCAAGAGAACGAATTTCATCGTCTGTTTGCGCAAGCACAACTTCTTCCTGAAGATTGCCGTCCGCTGCTCTTAATGCGGAATGCTCAAGGCTCTGCAAAGGCTTTGTAATGAACCCAGCTGCAAAAAACGCTAATACACCTGACCAAAATGCACCTAACATCAAAATGAAGATGTTGAAAGCCACGATAGGTATCGGTATGTAGGCTTCAATGAGCGGATAGAGAAATTGAATGCATATCGCGCTGATTGAATATGTAATGATGGCAAGGACCGAGATGAGTATGACTAATTTTTTTCGTAAACTAAATTTAAACTTCCGCTTTTCCATTTTTGCCCCCTGAGAATTGTTTAATAGTCATCTTTTTGAGGTTGATCTTTGATCATTGCTGCAATTTTTTCTATGTCTGAGTTCAACTCAAGAAAAGTTTGTTTATATAATGCTAATGGGCCGCCATACGGGTCGATGATATCTCTATTTAATTGACCGTGCGCGTACTCCTTCACCGTAAATGTTTTTCCATTTGCATTTGCAAATTGTTGCAATATGGCCGATTTATGACCATTTGTCATTGTAAGAATATGCGTTGCCCAGTCAACAAGCTCATCCGTTAACATCGAGGAATCATGATTGATTTCTATTCCCTCCTCCAACAGCACTTGTTTCGTATGTGCAGACGCATCACTGCCATTCGCAGCGTAAATCCCCGCCGACCTAGCTTCCACTCCAGAAAATCCCCTACTATTCAAAATAGCCTCCGCCATCGGGCTTCTACAAGTATTCCCCGTACAAACAAACAAAACATGAGCCATAAAGCTCCCTCCTTTCCTTACATTATAATCCAAAATCCCTATTTCACATAGAAAAAAAGGGTGCCTGTCACCGCCAAATTTCGACAATTGTAGTAATTTGGTGCCTGTCACCGTCATATTTCGACAATTCTTCTATATCTATAGGAAAAGGAGTTTGATTCCGAACGCTAGGAGGATGCCGCCACCTAGTGAAGCGCTGTAGCGTCCTAGCCAGCCTTGGACTTTGCGGCCGATGAGGAGGCCGGTCCATGTGAGCAGCATGGCGCTGATGCCGAATAGGGTGAGAACCAATGCTGTTTTTGCTCCGAAGATGCCTAGGGTTAAACCGACCGAAAAACTATCTAGACTAACGCTCAAAGCAAACAAAAGTAAGCCCATGCCCACCGGAGTGATTAAGCTCTCTTCTTCCTTTTTCATACTGGACCAAAGCATCTGCAATCCTAAGATGATCATCAGCCCTCCACCAATATAGGCAGAGATTTCACTAAACTGATCTGAAAGAAACCTGCCAAGCAGCATTCCTACTAACGGCATCATGACATGAAATAATCCTATGGTCACACCTATTTTAAATATTTGTTTATATCGCAGCTTGTACATTCCCATACCTAAACCAACCGAAAAGGCGTCCATGCCTAGGGCAAAAGCCATTAGCGCTAGTGTAAGTATTTCTCCTACTATTACTGACATCCTATCTGCCTCCTTGGACTTGCTATTTCAGCATATGCACGTCCAAGGTCATTTAGAATCTTACAAATCCCGGATTTTACGAGCGCTTTCTTCCTTTATTACATTTACTATTCCCTCCGCTTTCAAATCTACAGTAAAGCTGCAATTTTTCACAAGAGCTAAGCGAACGTCAAAAAAAATGATCCCCTCCCTGCAGCACATACCCTCATCCCATGCAAAAAACGCCGACATACATTGTCAGCGTCAAAACCCCTAAATTGAAATCACACGATGACCTGCTGCTTTAACCAACCTATTCATTACAGCAGCCCCGACACCCTCGGCAGAAAATACTTCACCATAGATGATATCAATGTCAGCATGATTAAATTGTCTCAATGCATCATACAATCCTGAAGCAACCGTTTCTAAGTTCGATCTTCTTCCACAGGCAATCACAACATTCGCATCATAAAAATCTGTATTTTCCTCTGTTGTTAATACACCAACGGTTAAGCCCTCGTTTCGCTTTTCAGACACAAGCTTTTGAATCGCTTCCTTAGAACCTTCCACTAAATAGAGCGGCGCATTTGGCGCATAATGCTGATACTTCATTCCTGGAGACCTTGGGGCTTGTGCTGTGTCCTGTAAGGCCGGGTCCATCTTCACCTCACCGATGACTTCGACAAGCTGCTCCTTTGTGATTCCTCCTGGTCGCAAGATCGTCGGAATCTCCTCTGTGCAATCCAACACCGTCGATTCCAGACCAACACCAGTTGGACCGCCATCAACCACTCCAGCTATCCTGCCATTCAAATCTTCCCAGACATGGGCAGCTGTTGTAGGACTTGGTTTTCCGGAACGATTTGCACTCGGTGCTGCTATCGGCAGATTCGTTTTCTTTAGCAGAGCCAGTGCAACCGGATGATCTGGCATCCTAACACCGACAGTTGCTAACCCGGCCGTAGCTAAATCGGATAATGCCCCATCCCTTTTATTGAAAACCAACGTTAATGGGCCTGGCCAAAAAGCATCCATTAAGCGTTCTGCTTTAGCAGGAATATCCTCTACAAATGCCGCTAACTGACCGCGCTCAGCAATGTGAATGATTAATGGATTATCTGCCGGACGTCCTTTTGCCGCAAAAATTTTCCCAACCGCCTCGTCGTTTTCCGCATTTCCGCCTAAGCCATATACCGTTTCTGTAGGAAAAGCTACAGCTTCATTCTCCATGAGTTTTTGGGATGCTTGAGTGATCTGTGGGTAACTCTCCAGGTTATCCACATTTTTATCCACCGACCATCTACTTGTATTCATATATATCCACCTTCATTACAATTGTCATTTAGATTAAAAGAATCCTTTATATTCTTTACTTTTTTACCAATCACCTTTGAAAGTATAAAAGAAGATGGGGGATAACTCAAGCGATTATCCACAAATTGTGTATAATTCTTCTGTTTCTGTGTATAACTTTGTTGCTCTATCCACAATTTAGATAGAAAATTGCAAAAAGAAAGAGTTATCCACAGTCAAAACATGCTGAACATGAGATGACTGTAGAAGAGATGTTGGTAAGTCAGCCTTTTCAGCTTTCTTAAATCCCATCAATAGGAATAATTCAAGTGTGCTCCGTTTATTCGATGCTAAAAATACAGATGTTAAGCCTTTATCTTTCGCTAAAGCAAATATCTGTTGTAAAAGATAAAGCAGATCATGCTCGGAAGTTCCTGCCCTCATTACAAGTGATCGCAGGAGTCCACAATCATCATATGGTTCTATCCCTACACCTGCTTTCAATTCTCCCTGATCATCCTCCATTAGGATAAAGTAATCAATGGCTTCAGCCACACCCTCCGTACTTAAACTTGCTTCTTGTAAAAAACTCATTAATCTACCAATATCATTTGATTGCGCTACTCTAACTGTACTTGTCGTCACCCATCTTCACCTCTATCGAATTTTATACTCTATGAATATGAATCCTTCAAAAAAACTAGAACAAAAAATTCTACTAGAAATGAAAGTTTAACCAAAGATTTTATCCCAAAGCTCAACAAGAAAGAATTTTACTTCTACTTCTTCTTCATCTTCCTCCCCCGTATATACAGGGTCTTCCTCTTCTTCATTTGCTTTTTCCTTCTCTACTTTTTCTTCACCCTCTGCGACCGACTGCTCATCTTCTTTTTTATCTTCTGTAAAGCCTTCACTTACAGCAACACCGTTTGAAAAGTCAAGAAAGCATAAAGGCGGAAATAAAACACACCACCAGTTTGCACCCTCTCCTTCACCAAGAGTAATAAGAATCGCTTCATACTCTCCAGCTGGATAAAGGAATTGACCATACAACTTTGTTGGGAAATCCACTTTATCAAAATCAGTTTTTACTGTTTGAGTTGATCCCTCTTCCTTCACTACTCTCTCGGCAATCTTTTGTACCTCTGGAAGCTTTGATTGAATTAATGATCTCGCCTCATCAATAGAGGTTAACTCAGACACCCATTCTGTAATCTGTTTATTCACTTCATCTCTCACTTTTCGCTTGATTGCCTGATCCTTATCTAAATCGCTGTTCGCCAGTATTCTTAACCGAATCGCTTCACTAGGTATGACAAGCGGCTCATCAGCCACTACTTCTGTCTGTGGAATATATAAACTAAATAAAGTCCCAATCGATAAAATTAAAATATATAAGTTCACAATCACTTTTGCATTCATCTTTCCTGCACCATCCCTTCACTATCATCATTGTGGTCAGGATGACAAATTCCTAAACTATTAAAATTAAAAAAATAGAAACGAAAGCGGAGGATGGTTCTTTTGGAACCATTAAGAATCTCACTTATTCCTTCTTCTGAATCTGAAGAAGCAGTTTCAGTATGGCAAAAATTAACCGAGAGGAGGCTATCATTCTTGTATCTTTGTATTATGTATACTTTAAAAAATATCCGGATTTGGCTTTATGAATAGGCGAATAATAAATGATGTATTTTCATTCGATACTGTAGATAAACTCATATCTATTAATGAAAAAGAGTGGTAGGGGATTTCCCGAAGCTTACCGTGCGCTTTCCGCGGGGCGAGCGCCAGGCCGCTTCCGCTACGCTCCTGCAGGGTTTCACCTATCTCGCTTCTCCCACAGGGGTCGAGCGGACACATCTCCAAATCCAAGGAAGTTTGCTTACTTTAACCTTTGTCTACGAGCTGAAATGATGTATTTTCATTCCTCTGCCAAAACAAAAAAAAAACTCCAGCTTAGGGGCTGGAGGCATCCTTTATCCAATCTCGGCAAAAACCATACGATCCTTGCCATTGATATCATTCACTACTTCTACCTTTGCATGTGGGAAGGCTTGTTTAAGCATGGATGCAACCGCCTCACCTTGACCTGCGCCTACTTCAAATCCTAAAAGCGCTTGTTCTTGTACTACTTGTGGAAGTTCGACCATGAATCGACGATATAAATCTAAACCGTCCGCACCTGCAAATAAAGCACGATGGGGTTCATGATCCGTTACGACTTCAGACATCCATTCCACATCTTCAGCTGGAATATAAGGGGGATTGGAGATGACGATATCGTACTTATCTCCCGAATCAATTATCGGCAGCAGCAGGTCACCTTCAATAAAATGGATATCAGCTTGCAAAGCTTCGGCATTTTTCTGAGCTAACGAAAGTGTGGGTCCATAAATATCTGTTGCTGTCACATCTAAGCGATTACTCTCCAGCTTAAGCGTGATAGCAATCGCTCCACTGCCAGTCCCGACATCAACAAGAGCAAGCTGTTTCTTGCCAGCAAATTTGTGCTCAATACGCTGCAAGATCCCGTAAACAAGCTCTTCTGTTTCCGGACGAGGTATCAAGACATCTTCATTCACTTGAAAAGTACGGCCGTAGAACTCCTCATAGCCCATAATATATTGAATCGGCTTGCCGTCTGCGTGTTGCTGTACTGCTTGTTTGAATTGTTCGTATACACCGGCAGGTAATTCTTCGCGCAAGCTCGCCAGAAAGCTCGAGCGGTTCATTTTTAAAAAGTGTCTTAATAATAGCTCACCCGCATTGTCATCACGCTCATATTTTTTTAAAAAAGAAGAAGCCCAGTTAAGGGCTTCATATACTTTCACCGTTGCATTACTCATTTGACGCACTTTCAAGTTTCGCAGACTGCTCTTCTAGAATTAACGAATCAATCACTTCATCAATCTTCCCTTGCAGAATTTGATCAAGCTTCTGAATCGTTAAGCCAATGCGATGATCCGTTACACGGTTTTGCGGGAAGTTATATGTGCGGATACGCTCAGAGCGATCGCCTGTACCTACAGCAGATTTACGTTGCTGATCGTATTCAGCCTGTGCTTCCCGTTGAAACTTATCGTATACACGTGCACGTAAAACCTTCATGGCTTTATCTTTATTTTTAATTTGCGATTTTTCATCCTGACATGAAACAACCGTTCCAGTCGGTATATGCGTAAGCCTGACGGCGGACATTGTCGTGTTGACACTTTGCCCTCCTGGACCGCTTGAAGCAAAGGTATCAACGCGGATATCCTTATCATGAAGCTCAATTTCCACTTCTTCAGCTTCAGGAAGAACCGCTACAGTCGCTGTTGAGGTATGAATACGTCCGCCCGATTCCGTTTCAGGAACGCGCTGCACACGGTGTGCACCATTTTCATACTTAAGCTTTGAGAAAGCACCCTTGCCATTAATAATGAAGATGATTTCTTTATAGCCGCCAACACCTGTAGAACTCATTTCAATCACATCTGTTTTCCAGCCTTGCATTTCTGCAAAACGGCTATACATGCGATAGAGGTCTCCAGCGAATAGGGCTGCTTCATCACCGCCAGCTGCACCGCGGATTTCCATGATAACGTTTTTATCATCATTGGGGTCCTTAGGAACAAGCAGTATCTTTAGTTTCCCTTCTAGCTCTTCCACTTGTGTTTCAAGTTCACCTAGCTCTTCTTTTACCATTTCACGCATGTCTGCATCTAATTTATCCTCGAGCATCGCTTTCGCATCTTTAAATTGTTCGTACACATCTTTATATTTGCGATATGTATCAACCGTTTCTTGAATATCTGATTGCTCTTTGGAATAGTCACGCAGTTTTTTAGGATCATTTACAATTTCAGGATCGCTTAAAAGCTCATTTAACCTTTCATAGCGGTCCTCAACTGATTGAAGACGATCAAACACAATCATTCACCTCTATTTTTTAAAAGCCTATTGACTCAGTCAATAAACATTTATATTATTTATCCGAAAAAATCAGGTATACCACTGATACCTATAACAGTCTAATTATAGTATAGCTGTTTCCACCAGTCAAAACCATACGGTGTTTATGTTTGAAAATTTCGATATTTAGATTGAAGGATAGTTAGTTATTTAATATAGTTAGTTTATACATCATGGAAGTCGAGGTGTTTTAAGCTTGAAGGCAATTATATTAGGCATCTTTGCCGCATTCTTTTTTGCATTTACATTTATATTAAATTCATCGATGGAAATGGATGGCGGAAGCTGGTTTTGGAGTGCATCCTTACGTTACTTATTTATGATTCCAATGCTGCTTGTGATCGTGGCATGCAGGCGCAATTTACGGCAAATGTTTGCAGAAATGAAACGTGCACCTCGAAAATGGCTGATATGGAGCTTCGTAGGCTTTGGTTTGTTTTATGCCCCCATCTGTTTTGCAGCGGCATATGGTCCAGGCTGGCTGATCGCAGGAACGTGGCAGATCACCATTATTTCCGGATCTTTGCTCGCCCCACTGTTTTATGAGACGATTCATACCAAAAAGGGTCCCATACAAATTAAAGGGAAGATTCCTTATCGCGGTTTGATGATGAGCTTGATTATTTTATTGGGTGTGTTTATTATGCAATTCGAGCACGCATCTAAAGTATCCTTAAAAGAAACGTTGCTTTGCGTCATTCCAATTATTATTGCTTCCATTGCTTATCCGTTAGGGAATCGAAAAATGATGGAAGTGACGAATAACCGTTTAGACGCTTACCAAAGGGTGCTCGGTATGACCATTGCCAGTCTGCCCTTTTGGTTCATCCTTGCAGCCATAGGCTTGCAAACATCCGGTATACCAAGCGCTGGGCAAGTTTATCAATCCGGATTAGTCGCGCTCCTATCCGGCGTTTTTGCCACCGTACTATTTTTTGCAGCGACAGATTTAGTTCAAGGGAATATGCAAAAATTGGGTGCGGTTGAAGCTACACAATCATTGGAAGTATTATTTGCGGTTGCAGGAGAGGTCATCTTTCTTTCCAGTGCCTTCCCTTCTAATGTTTCTCTAGCTGGCATGGGCTTAGTCATGCTTGGTATGGCACTTCACAGCTATGTATCGACCTTGCCTGTCAAACCGTAGGTTCATAAGACAGCATAAAAGACGGCGTTCATGCCGTCTTTTTTCCATTAATCATTGTGATCTTCGCGTAGCTTAACATCAATATAATAAGTTGGTAGTGCACCCTGCAGTATTTTATGGAGCTTCTCTTCTGCTTTTTCCCGCTCATTGTCAGTTTTGAAATCTTTCTTCGCATAAGCAGTTACACGCAAATGCTCTCCGTCAATCCAAACCGCACCCGGTTTGTAATCGGTTTCGGTATTAATGACAATGCGAGCCTTATCAATATCGCTGCGCTCACTGACTTTATCTCCATTCGTATTAAGCAGATTCGGGTTTTGCTCATACATGGCAAATTCCTTTGTCGCATCCGGACGATGACCAGCAGGACTGCTCAGCTTTACGCTATTCGCATCGTTCAGGTTATAATCTCTATCTGCATGTTCAGCTTCATGAGATGAAGAACACCCAGCCATGAGAGCAAGCAATAGAATGGAAACACTCAATTTTTTCATTTATTGCACCTCCTGTTGGTAGGTTGCCCAAAGAGTCAGGAGGTAGAACAGACAATTTTTTGAAGGAAAAGGGTGAGTGTTTAGTTTTTGATTTGCGGGCTGGATTTAGGAATATGGCAGAGGTTTTTTGCGAGAATATTTTATTTGGGTCGTTTTATATTAGGTTGGAGGTATTTGATTTAAAGAATTTATCTCCACCATTTATCTGCAGGATTTAATTTATCGGTTTTTGCTCATTATATAAAAGGTTTAAATATTTCAGCAGGAATTTTCGTTTATTTCGGAGAGTAATGATTTTTCCGACGTTTTTCAGCATTATTCCGACGTTTTTCTGCTTAATTCGTTTTTTCCAATATGTGGGTTAATTTTCATTATGTTGTTGACCATTTCCAAATCGCAGACAACCATTGGATTTAAATGATCTTTTCAGGAAGAATTACAGCTTTAAAACCACAAAAAATCTGCATGACTATAGCCAAGCAGATTTTTCTTTAAGTATTCGTCACTTTATCTTCCTGTATGTGACCAGCTGATTTTCCTACTACATGATGGTGGCGACAGCGAGGCTCATACGATTCAGATGCTCCAACTAGAATGACTGGGTCATCAAATGAAGCTGGCTTACCATTGATCAGCCTTTGCGTTCGGCTTGCAGGTGAGCCACAGGTCGCACATACGGCTTGAAGCTTTGTTACTAGCTCTGCAATGGCCATTAGGTCAGGCATTTTTCCAAATGGTACTCCGCGGAAGTCTTGATCAAGGCCTGCGGCGATAACACGATGACCGTTATTCGCAAGTTTTTGAATAACATGGATAATGTCATCATCGAAAAATTGAACCTCATCAATCGCAATCACCTCAATATCAGAAGAGATAAATTGAAAAATCTCACTTGAGTGTGCAACAGGCTGGGCAATAAAAGAGGAGCCATTGTGAGAAACGACTGATTCCTCACTATAACGTTTATCAATTTGTGGTTTAAATACAGCGATTTGCTGTTTGGCAAATTGAGCTCTCCGGACACGGCGAATTAGCTCTTCGGACTTGCCAGAAAACATACTCCCGCAAATCACTTCTACCCATCCATGGTGATTCATTACATACATGAACGGCCTCTCTCCTTCCCAATAAATCTAAGTGGTATCTAGTTGTTAGCTTACCGACTTAATCCCCGATGCATACTGAAGCTAACTTTTAGGATGTCTCATGAATGTTTTTCTTATCCGACATGCATAGGTCGCCTAAAAGCCTCAAAATACTCCAAGGACTTAAACAGAATCGGTCTTACCATAAATAAAAAACAGGCAAGAAACTGCACTTGCCTGTTTTGGTTGTTATTAAAATTATTGCTGCTTCATGCCGTATTTTTTGTTGAAACGATCAACACGTCCGCCAGCTTCAGCGAATTTTTGACGTCCAGTATAGAATGGATGGCACTCAGAGCAAGTCTCAACGCGGATCTCTTGTTGAACAGAACCTGTTTCGAATTCGTTGCCGCATGCACATTTCACCATTGCTTTTTTATAGTTAGGATGAATTCCTGATTTCATTCTTTTCATCTCCTTCCGCCCTGAATCATTCTGAGACAGAGTTATATAGTTACGGTTACCCGTAATCTTCAAAAACATACTGGAATTATTATAACAAGTACCAGCGTAATTTGCAATAAAGGTTTTCTTATTAGTTTATTCCACTTAATTCCATTATTAATGTGAGCGCTTTGCCTTCATCTCTTCAGCTAAATTTGCAAAGAATTCCTCATTGGATTTCGTTTGCTTTAGCTTACGCATGAACTTTTCTACAAAGTCAGGGGAATCTGTCATGGATTTTCTAATTGCCCATAGTTTATCAAGATGATCCTTAGGAATCAACAATTCTTCCTTACGTGTACCTGAACGACGAATATCAATGGCAGGGAAGATTCTTCTTTCTGCAAGTTGACGGTCAAGATGAAGCTCCATGTTGCCTGTTCCTTTGAATTCTTCATATATAACGTCATCCATGCGAGAGCCTGTATCGACTAGTGCAGTTGCAAGAATCGTTAAGCTTCCACCCTCTTCAATATTACGAGCCGCACCGAAGAAGCGCTTTGGACGGTGGAAGGCAGCTGGGTCGATACCACCCGATAATGTTCTTCCGCTTGGCGGAATGACCAGGTTATAGGCTCTTGCCAGTCTTGTGATGCTATCCATTAGGATGACTACATCCCGCTTATGCTCAACAAGGCGCATCGCTCGCTCTAATACAAGCTCTGCGACTTTAATATGGTTCTCAGGCACTTCATCGAAAGTGGAGCTGACTACATCGCCAGCGACAGAACGTTCGATATCCGTTACTTCCTCTGGACGCTCGTCAATTAATAAGACGATCAGCTCTGCATCGGGATGATTGGTTGTAATGCTATTGGCAATTTCTTTTAATAACATCGTTTTACCCGCTTTAGGCGGTGCAACAATTAAACCACGCTGACCGAAGCCGACTGGAGCGAGCAGATCCATGATGCGCGTAGAAATATGTTTTGTTGACGTTTCCAAATTCATGTGACGATCTGGATAAAGCGGAGTTAATCCAGGGAAATGAACACGTTCCTTTGCCGATTCTGGATCATCGCCATTTACCGCTTCCACTTGAAGCAAACCAAAGTAACGCTCATTTTCTTTCGGCGGACGTACTTTACCAGATACTTTATCACCGTTTCTTAAATCAAAGCGGCGGATTTGTGAGGCAGAAATATAAATATCCTCTGAACTCGGTGAATAGTTAATCGGTCTTAAGAAACCAAAGCCTTCAGACTGAATAATTTCCAAAACGCCTTCCATGAAGAAATAGCCCTCTTGCTCCGCTCTCGCTTTTAAGATGGCAAAAATTAATTCCTTCTTTGATAATTTGCTATAATAAGAAACTTTATATTCGCGAGCATGCTCATAAAGCTCTTTCAACTTCATATTTTCTAAACTAGAAATATTTAATCCCATTTCGACACCACTCTTTAGAATTTTCAATCATTTTCCCCATATGCAAATATACCTTAAAAGCGAACAAATACTATGGTTGGAAAAAGGAAAGATTTTATTTTTTGAGGTTTCCTGAAGTAATTGAAGAGTACAAAAATTTTCTTCATTTATAAGGAGGAAAATCACGGAGAGCAGCTAATAGTTTACCAAGCTTCATCTGCTATATTCGCCTGTACTTTTTTAGCTTAGCTTTCCAATATATAAAATAATCTTTATTTTACCTCTTATTTATGAGTTTAGGCAACTGTAATTTTTTTCTTTTTTTGATGAAAGGTCATGTTGGAAGGAGTTTTGATTTTTTTTGAGGCTATCGGCCGGAATAAATCCGGCCTTGCCCATTCTTATTCCATAACTAAGTTCGGCTTTTTCTTGAAGCTGTGACTTCCTTCAATGAAACGAACCGTGCCTGATTTCGCACGCATAACTACAGAATGAGTGGAACCATGAGATCCTTTAAATTGAACACCTTTTAAAAGCTCTCCATCAGTGATGCCTGTTGCGGCAAATATGGCATCATCACCTTTAACTAAATCATCCATCAGTAGGACTTTGTTTACGTCTAAGCCCATTTTGATGCAGCGTTCAACTTCAGCATCATTTTGCGGCAATAATTTTCCTTGAAGCTCTCCGCCGAGGCATTTTAATGCTACTGCTGCAAGCACACCTTCTGGCGCTCCGCCTGATCCGAATAAAATATCAACACCTGTATGATCGAAAGCAGTGTTTATCGCACCTGCAACATCACCTTCATTGATTAATTTAATTCTTGCTCCTGCTGCGCGAAGCTCGCTGATGATATGTTCGTGTCGCTCACGGTTCAACACGGTTGCAACAACATCTTCAATATTTTTATTTTTTGCTTTTGCTACTGCTCTTAAGTTGTCAATAATCGGTGCATTGATGTCAATTTTACCGACTGCCTCTGGTCCTACTGCAATTTTATCCATATACATATCAGGAGCATTTAAAAGGTTGCCTTTGTCTGCGACAGCAAGAACTGCTAGCGCATTCCATCCACCAGATGCAACAATGCTTGTCCCTTCAACTGGATCCACTGCAATATCCACAAGAGGTCCATTGCCCGTTCCAAGCTCTTCACCAATGTATAGCATTGGTGCTTCATCCATTTCACCTTCACCAATTACAACCGTTCCCTGCATCGGCACTGTATTAAATATGTCTCTCATTGCAGACGTTGCTGCTCCATCTGCTTCATCTTTCATGCCGCGTCCCATCCAGCGGGCAGACGCTAGTGCCGCACCCTCTGTTACACGGACGAGCTCCATTGATAAACTTCTTTCCATTAGTTGTTCCTCCCCAATCTTAGCTCTATTTTAACTCGAAATTAAAAGACTTCGAGTAAAATTGATGTGTTGTCTTTGTTGAATTTGTTCCTCGTTTTTCCCTTAAGCGTTATTCAACTGCTCTATTTCTTGATCAGAGAGTTTTTCACGCCAAATGGTTGCTCCGAGTCCATTCAATTTTTCAACTAAATGACTGTAGCCTCTATCGATATGTTCGAGACCGGTTACTTCAGTCACTCCTTCGGCCATTAGGCCTGCAATCACAAGCGCTGCACCAGCTCTTAAGTCACTTGCCTTCACTTTGGCACCTTGAAGCGTGATCGGACCATTAATAATGGCTGATCGACCTTCTACTTTAATATTGGCATTCATTCTTCTTAGCTCATCAATATGTTTAAAGCGGGCACCATATATTGTATCCGTCACCATGCTAGTCCCTTCGGCTGCGGTTAGCAATGAGGTTAACGGCTGCTGCAAATCAGTTGGAAAACCAGGATAGACAAGCGTTTTGATGTCGACTGCTTTCATTTTCTCTGCAGGACCGACAAATACTTGATCATCTCCGGCTTCGATTTGGATCCCCATTTCTCGTAGCTTTGCAATAAGAGATTCTAAATGATGAGGAATGACATTATCAATTAATACGCCATCACCTGAGGATGCAGCCAGAACCATGTATGTACCTGCCTCAATTCTATCAGGAATGATGGTATGCTGGCAGCCATGTAAATGTTCTACACCGTCAATACGGATCACATCCGTACCAGCACCTTTTATTTTTGCACCCATATTTGTCAGCAATGTAGCGACATCGATGATTTCAGGTTCCTTTGCTGCATTCTCAATCACAGTACGGCCCTTGGCCCTTACAGCTGCGAGCATGATATTAATCGTGGCGCCCACGCTTACGACATCCAAATAA
Organism: Cytobacillus purgationiresistens; assembly: GCF_030813235.1. GTDB lineage: Bacteria > Bacillota > Bacilli > Bacillales > Cytobacillaceae > Cytobacillus > Cytobacillus purgationiresistens. Next base: position 290,233 of record NZ_JAUSUB010000003.1, read on the forward strand.
ATGCGGGCTCCACGCAGCTCTTCCGCACGAAGGTATATGGCACCTTGCTCATTAGTAACACTGGCACCTAATGCCTCGAAGCCTTTAATATGCTGGTCTATTGGACGAGGTCCTAAGTGACATCCTCCAGGCAAGCCGATCACTGCTTTGTTAAATCTACCAAGCATGGCACCCATCAGATAATAGGAAGCGCGAAGTTTCTTAACTTTTCCGTTCGGCAAAGGCATGGAGATCATGGAGGACGGATCGACAGTCATATCCCCATCTGCAAAATCTACTGTTCCACCAATCTCTTCAAGCAGCCCTTTTAATATTTGAACATCAGAAATATCAGGTAAACCTTCAATTGTTACAGGCGAATCCGCCAGTATTGTTGCTGGAATAAGTGCCACAGCACTGTTCTTTGCTCCGCTGATTCTAACTGTTCCCTTTAGAGGATGGCCGCCTGCAATCATAAGCTTTTCCATTTTGAACTCCCTTCTAAGCCGTTAGAAAAGCTGCCCTAATGACCGCTTTTCTCTTCATTTAGCACGTATAAGCTTGTCCTATTGTTAAGATATCGTTCTGTACATTCAGCCTATCGATATAGATTTCTTTAAGTTTTGAACCAAACAACCGAATCCCGTATTTAAATAAACACAGGCTAAAAAACGCATTCTCCTTCTTCGGCTTCATTACCATTGTAGTCTTTATGTTGGAAAATTAAGCATCTTTATGTTAACATGTCTTGCCAATTTTAAAAAGCTTCCATACCTAGGAAATATTTTACCACACTTCGCCAAAACCTTTTAATTATAGTTTACACGAATATTGCATCACCATGTACGTGCGAATAAAATTGTTACAATGATGTAAATCATTTGGAATAGAATTGTAGAAGTTCATTCAAGTGGCCATTGATTCGATGGGAAACAGCTAAAGAAACACCCGTCAAGCGGACGAGCATGGAAAACGAAGAGCAAAGATAAGATATCCAAAAATTACCAATATTTGATCGTGTAAAAATACGGAAACCGCCCAATTTGTGACGGTTTCCGATGCTGGTTATGCTTATGCTTTACTTGAAGAACCGAATTCGCGCATTTTTCCAGCGACAGTTTCTTTAATCGCTTCACGAGCTGGTCCTAAATATTTGCGTGGATCATACACATTTTCATCTGCTGCTAATACTTCACGAACTCTCTTCGCAGACGCAATTTGATTTTCTGTATTCACGTTAATCTTTGCTGTTCCTAGAGAGATGGATTTTTGGATATCCTTTGTAGGGATTCCAGTACCTCCATGAAGGACAAGAGGAACACCAGTTAGCCCCCTGATTTCCTCCATCTCAGTGAAACCAAGATTAGGTTCACCTTTATATGGACCATGGACAGATCCAAGTGCTGGAGCCAGGCAATCAATGCCTGTACGCTTCACTAACTCTTCGCATTCTTTTGCATCAGCATAGATAACGCCATCAGCAATGACATCATCCTCTTGCCCGCCAACTGTTCCAAGCTCTGCTTCGACAGAGACACCCTTTGCATGTGCATATTCAACCACTTTAGTTGTCGTTTCAATATTCACTTCGAAAGGATCATGGGAAGCGTCAATCATAACCGATGTAAAGCCAGCATCAATCGCTTCTTTACACTTATCATAGCTTGAACCGTGATCAAGGTGAATGGCTACCGGTACAGTAACTTTGTAATCTTCCAGCAACCCTTCGACCATTTTTACAACTGTTTTAAAACCGCCCATATAACGGCCGGCACCCTCAGAAACACCTAGAATAACAGGTGACTTTTCCTCTTCAGCCGCTTGAAGGATGGCTTGAGTGAATTCTAGATTGTTTAAATTAAATTGACCTACAGCATAGCCTTCTGCGTTTGCTTTTTTTAGCATGTCTGTCATAGATACTAAAGGCATATGTTACTTCCTCCTTTATCATGATCGTCGTTTTTACCAATGCTCCACTACTATTAAAGGTTAACCCTTACTATTTATGATTATGTACCCCTTTTAAACATAGTAAAACGATTACGATTCATTGAAATTCCATTTGTTATCATACCAAAATGAAACGCTAAATGCTATGATTCGGTCGTTTTTTCTCTTGCTTAAAAACAGGCCTCATGAAAAAAGAACTTTTTTTGCACTATTTAGGAACCGGCAAATATTTCTTCACAGCCGCTCTAATATCATCAATATCAAACGGCTTGGCAAAATGCGTTAGTGCACCTAAATCCTTCGCCTCTTGGATCATATCCAGCTCTCCATAAGCGGTCATGATAATAACCCTTATATCTTTATTATCTACTCTCATTCTCTTTAATATTTCAATTCCATCCATTCCCGGAATTTTCATATCGAGAAGCACGAGGTCTGGAGAATGTTTAGAAACGATATCTAGCGCCTGGACACCATTAGCTGCCTGGAACGTTTCGTACCCTTCTTTTTGCAAGACCTCATTGAGTAAAATTCTTATCCCAAATTGGTCATCGACAATTAATATCTTCCCTTTCATAAAGCACCTCTCATTCCTTTGTCATCTCTTCTATTTACAACCGTTTAACCACTCAATACTCCTTTTTGTTAAATTCGACTTCAAATTGTAATTTCCTGCCTTGTTTTTTTAAAATATCTTAATTTTACCTTTGCTTCTTATTTCAATATAATTAAATCACATACATAGTAAAGGAGGAGCAAATTTTGTTAAAAATGTTTTCTACCCAGCTTTTCGGCCTCTTTAAAAAATTGCATGAAAAGGAGGAAGAGGCAATTGAAGATAGCGCCCGTCTGCTCGCTCAAGCAGCAGCAGGTTCTGGAAAAATATATATATACGGAGCCGATGAAATGAGCGCAGTTAGCTTTGAGGCAACTGCTGGCCAAGAGCCTCTGCAATCTGCAGCCATTTGGAATGAAGATCAGTCATTTGAAGAGATTTCAGACACCGATCGGTTTTTAATAATTACAAGAGAGTCCAATCATCCAAAAGCTATTCGTTTAGCAGAATACCTTTCAGGTCGATTCATTCCTTTTGCATCGATCAGTGCCAAATCAGTAGAGGGTGAATATCAATTGTCACAGCTAGCTGATGTGCATATTGATTTGCAATTAAATAAAGGCCTTCTCCCTGACGATGAAGGAAATCGTTTTGGCTATCCATCCTCTATCGCGGCTTTATTCATTTACCACGGAATCAAATTCACCATAGATGAAATCATAAATGATTATTAATAGGTTCTTCCAGTCCGTGAAAGCATCAATCCGATAAAAAAAAGACGACTTCACCATCTCTCATGAGAAAGTGAGTCGTCTTTTTAACATTCATTTATTCATTATTTTTTAGTGATGCGCCAACAAAGTCACGGAATAACGGCTGTGGACGCGTTGGTCTTGAAGTGAACTCCGGATGGAATTGAGATGCAACAAACCAAGGGTGATCCTTAAGCTCAATGATTTCTACCAGACGGCCATCTGGGCTTGTTCCAGAGAAGACGAATCCTAATTTCTCCATATCTTGACGGAAGTGATTATTAAACTCATAGCGATGGCGATGACGCTCGTATACGACTTCATCTTGATAAGCTTCATAAGCAAGTGTGCCTTCTTCTAACTTACATGCTTGCAGGCCAAGTCTTAATGTACCACCAAGATCTTCAATATCCTTCTGTTCTGGTAAAAGATCAATGATAGGGTATTTTGTATCAGGGTTGATTTCAGCAGAGTGCGCTCCATCAAGCCCTAATACATTTCTTGCAAACTCAATAGAAGCAAGCTGCATACCTAGACATATGCCAAGGAACGGCTTCTTGTTTTCACGCGCGTACTGAGTCGCAAGAATTTTACCTTCGATTCCCCTATCTCCGAAACCACCAGGAACCAGGATGCCATCCACTTCAGAAAGCAGTTCGTTCACATTTTCTTTCGTTACATTTTCAGAATTAATCCATTTTACTTCAACCTCAGCATCGTGTGCATATCCTGCATGCTTTAATGCTTCTACTACGGAAATATAAGCATCTTGCAGCTCAACATATTTCCCAACAAGACCAATCTTTGTTTTCTTTGTCAGATGTAGAACTTTGTCAACCAGCTGCTTCCATTCTGTCATGTCCGCTTCTTCACAATCCAATTTCATTTCTTTACATACAATGCGGTCCAGCCCTTGCTCTTGAAGAGCCAACGGAATGGTATATAATGTTTCTGCATCACGGCACTCAATAACTGCATCTTTATCGATATCACAAAATAATGCCAGCTTGTCCTTCATTTCCTGTGAAATAGGCATTTCGGTACGTACCACAACGACGTTAGGCTGAATACCTAAGCTTCTTAATTCCTTCACACTATGTTGAGTTGGCTTTGTTTTCATTTCGCCAGCTGCTTTGATATAAGGCACAAGAGTACAGTGAATATACATTACATTGTCGCGGCCGATATCACTTTTAATTTGACGAATCGCCTCAAGGAATGGCAAAGATTCAATATCTCCTACAGTACCGCCAATTTCAGTAATGACGACATCCGCATTCGTTTCATGACCTGCACGGAAGACCTTTTCTTTAATCTCATTTGTTACATGCGGGATGACTTGGACTGTACCGCCATTATAATCACCACGGCGTTCTTTACGTAGAACGGTTGAATAAATCTTACCAGTTGTCACACTGCTGTATTTTGTTAAATTGATATCAACAAATCGCTCATAATGTCCTAAGTCAAGATCTGTTTCAGCACCATCGCCTGTAACGTAAACTTCACCATGCTGATAAGGACTCATCGTACCTGGGTCCACATTGATGTATGGATCAAATTTTTGAATCGTTACACTCATGCCTCTATTCTTCAACAGACGGCCTAATGATGCCGCCACAATACCTTTTCCTAATGACGATACAACGCCACCAGTAACAAAAATATATTTTGTCATTGAAAATTCCCCCTTAACTATACGTAGTTTGTGCATTAAACGCTTTGTTTAAGACCAAAAAAATTGTTTTGTTCAACAGCTAAATATTCTTAAGCGCTGCACTCACACTCATAAAAAAAATAAAAAGCGCTCCGCTTACTATCGAAAGTAAGGGAGCGCTATTAGCGTATCAATAAATGATCGTTCCTTGTTAAAGGAGCCCAAAAATGATTCTACAAGGCTCCAAGAAAAAAGTCAAGGCTATTATTTAACCTCATCCTCTTCGTCTTCATCAAGATCATCATCTTCATCTAATTCTTCTTCATCTAAATCCTCATCAATTAAATCTTCATCATCTTCTAAATCATCGTCTTCCAAATCGTCGTCATCACTGTCATCCAGTAAATCATCCACATCATCGTCTTCTAAATCCTCATCAAAATCATCTAAGTCATCATAGTCGATGTCTTCTTCTTCATCAAAATCATCTGCAACTACTTTTTTCGCCTTTTTCTTCTTAGGCTTAATTACGGAAACAACTTCTTCTTCATATTGCTCCACAGGATACCAAGCACGCAGTCCCCAACGATTATCACCAAGTCCAATAAAATGGCCTTCTATATTCAAGTCGGTATAAAATTGTGCAATTTTCGATTTAACTTCAGCGTCAGAAAGATCCAACCTTTTGGTGAGTTCTTTCATAATATCTTGGAATGCCATTGGTTCCTTTTTGGTCACTAACAATTCGTGAGCAACCTCTATTAATGACATTTCTTTTAATTCTGCTTTTGTGTGTCCGTTTAAATTCAAGATTAACACGTCCTTTCCCTATGTAACGCTATTTATTAGCGAAAAAAAAATAGATTGCAATCAATGACAGGTGCATACAATCAATTTTTTTAAAATCCTATGGTCAAAAAAATAGTCACTTCATTCTTAAACTTTTTGGCAAAAGAATGCATATTCTTCATTATAAACAACTTTTTAGTGTTTATGCTAGTTATTATGTGAAGTTTTCCTACTTTTTACAGCCTTCTTTATCTTCTCTCATAGCTTTTTTCACTTGAAAAAAGGCCAACCACATAAAAAAAAGGGACAATAAAAAGAAAGGAATCGCCCCGAGCTGACTCTTATAGAGAAAATAAAATCCGATGAAAAAGCCGATCACTGCCACCGCGAAAAATAAAAGTTTCACCTTGCTCACATCCTGCGATCAATATCCATGGAGCCACACTTCAATAATAAATTTCATTATAAAGGAAATTCCATTTGATTATATATCAATGAATGGCAGAAATAAAATCAGTATTTAAAAATACTGGTTTTCTTAGCGCAATGCAGGCTTGCAGCAACTAGCTGCAAGCCTATATAACGATTACATATTGCGACGATATTGTCCGCCTACTTCATATAAAGAATTGGTGATCTGTCCTAAGCTTGCGACCTTAACAGTTTCCATTAATTCCGCAAATATATTGCCTCCGCTAACAGCTGTTTCCTTCAATCGGGTTAACGCTGCAGACGTTTGATCTTTATGCTCATCCTGGAACTGACGCAAATGGCGGATTTGCGTTTCTTTCTCTTCCTTGGATGCGCGAGCAAGTTCCATATTATCCATGTCTTCCTCTGAAGCAGGATTTGGATTCAGGTAAGTGTTTACACCGATAATTGGTAATTCACCTGTATGCTTTTTCATTTCATAATGCATGGACTCATCTTGGATTTTCCCACGCTGATATTGCGTTTCCATTGCACCAAGGACTCCGCCTCGATCATTGATCCGCTCAAACTCCTGAAGCACTTGTTCTTCTACTAAGTCTGTTAGCTCATCAATAATGAACGCCCCTTGAAGGGGATTTTCATTTTTCGCTAAGCCATGCTCTTTCGTAATAATCATTTGAATGGCCATCGCACGTCGAACTGATTCTTCTGTTGGTGTTGTAATAGCTTCATCGTAAGCATTTGTATGCAGAGAGTTACAGTTATCCTGCAATGCCATTAACGCCTGCAATGTCGTCCGAATATCATTGAAGTCAATTTCTTGAGCATGCAATGAACGTCCAGATGTTTGGATATGATACTTAAGCTTCTGGCTTCTTTCGTTTGCACCATATTTACTTCTCATTACTGTTGCCCAAATACGCCTGGCTACACGTCCAAGGACGGTATATTCCGGATCAAGTCCGTTTGAGAAAAAGAAGGATAAATTTGGAGCAAAATCATCAATGTTCATCCCTCTGCTCAAATAATACTCTACATAGGTGAATCCGTTTGCCAGCGTAAAGGCCAGCTGTGAAATTGGATTGGCACCCGCCTCCGCAATATGATAGCCGGAAATCGAGACAGAATAATAATTTCGAACCTTTTGGTCAATAAAATATTGTTGAATATCGCCCATCAGACGCAAGGCAAATTCAGTTGAGAAAATACAAGTGTTTTGCCCCTGATCTTCTTTTAATATATCCGCTTGAACTGTGCCCCTTACTGTTTGTAAAGTGAAGCTCTTAACCTCAGTAGCTTCTGCGTCTGTCAAGCTTCGTCCTAGTTCGTCTTCCTTCACTTTCATCTGCTGGGCAATGGCCGTGTTCATAAACATTGCTAGAATGATTGGAGCAGGGCCATTTATAGTCATTGATACTGAAGTAGATGGATGACATAGATCAAATCCTGCGTATAGCTTCTTCATATCTTCCTGTGTACAAATGCTTACACCGCTTTCGCCTACTTTTCCATATATGTCAGGACGATAATCTGGATCTTCACCATATAATGTAACAGAATCGAATGCCGTACTTAATCGTTTAGCATCATCATCTTTTGATAAATAGTGAAAACGGCGATTGGTTCTTTCCGGTGTCCCTTCCCCAGCAAATTGCCTTTTCGGATCTTCCCCTTCACGTTTAAACGGAAATACACCTGCAGTGTAAGGGAATGAGCCTGGTACATTCTCACGATAAACCCAGCGAATCAATTCGCCGTAATCCTTATACTTTGGCAAAGCGACTTTTGGAATGAGCAATCCAGAAAGGCTCTTTGTTTTTAGTTCTGTTACGATTTCCTTATCACGGATTTTCGTTATAAATTGCTCACCAGAATATTTTTCTTGAAGGCTTTCCCAGCCGTCGAGTATTCCCTTCGTTTCTGCTGTCAATTGCGAGCGAGTTTTCTCTTTTATCACTGCGAGTGATTGCAGTACACCTTCATCCGCATGATCCTCCTCTACAGCAAGAATCGCTCCTTCAAGCTGGAATAGCCTTCTTGCAAGGTTTGCTTGTTCTTCTGCCTTTTTGTGATAATTGCGGACAGTTTCTGACACTTCACGCAGATAATAGCGCTGTTCATTAGGAATGATTACATTTTGCTTTTCTACATGGGCATTTTTTTCATAGCTTGATACCCAATCAGTGCCCGTATTTTTATTGATTGCTGCAACAAGATTGGCAAATACAGCATTTGTCCCCGGATCATTAAATTGGCTTGCAATCGTCCCATATACAGGCATCTCATCTAGGTCTTTTTCAAACAGCATATGACTGCGCTGATATTGCTTTTGAACTTGACGTTTGGCATCCTCAGAGCCTTTGCGTTCAAATTTGTTAATGACGATTAAATCCGCATAATCGATCATATCAATTTTTTCAAGCTGAGATGGAGCACCGAATTCACTTGTCATTACGTACATCGAGACATCACAAATTTCTGTAATTTGTGCATCCCCTTGACCGATACCACTAGTCTCAACAATGATTAAATCAAATCCGGCTGCCTTTGTAACCGAAATGGCATCCTTTATAGCAAGTGAAAGCTCACTCTTAGACTGCCTTGTCGCCAGACTCCTCATATACACACGCGGATTAAAGATTGCATTCATACGGATGCGGTCACCAAGCAATGCGCCACCCGTTTTTTGCTTTGTCGGGTCAACTGATAAAATGGCTACTTTCTTTTCTGGAATATCATGAATGAATCTGCGTATTAACTCATCCGTCAAAGAACTTTTTCCAGCGCCACCTGTCCCAGTTATACCTACGACTGGCACTTTCTTCTCTAACGTTTTGACTTTATCCATTACTTGATCAAGCGCAGCTGCAAGCTCTGGCTCCATACTTACATGATGCTCTGCAACCGTAATCAGTCTTGAAACGCTATTGATATCACCAATAGGCAGTTTCTCAACATGATCCTCTACCTCTCTTGTGAATGTTGGAAAATCACATTCCTCAAGCATTTGGTTAATCATGCCCTGCAGGCCATTTTTACGCCCATCTTCCGGCGAAAAGATTCGTGCAATTCCATATTCATGAAGTTCTTTTATTTCCTTCGGGATAATGACACCGCCGCCGCCGCCGTAAATTCGGATATGAGAAGCACCTTTTTCCTTCAATAGATCGTACATATATTTAAAGTACTCCACATGCCCGCCTTGGTAGGAAGACATGGCAATTCCTTGAACATCCTCATGAATGGCTGCATTCACCACTTCTTCAACAGAGCGGTTATGGCCAAGGTGAATGACCTCCGCACCACTCGCTTGAATAATACGTCTCATAATATTAATCGAAGCATCATGACCATCAAACAAGCTTGAAGCTGTCACAAAACGAACATGATTCTTCGGTTTATAAACCTCAACAGTACTCATATAAATCTCCTCCTCAGAATGCGTAAGTGGCTCGACCAGCCCCGACAAGCTTAAGGCGCGAATGAAATGAAGGTGCCTTCCCTTCAATTCATTTGTGACTTAAGACCTCGAGGGGCTAGCCACTGCAGCTGGACTATCAGAATGCGTAAGTGGCTCGACCAGCCCCGACAAG